>DXVF01000016.1 GCA_019417465.1 Clostridiales bacterium | reverse complement strand
AAAATTTTTTAATAGCCAAATTTTATGCGAATCGCATTTCTATTATAAAATTCTAATTTAATAAAAATTATATAATGCCTAAATAATCATATAATAAAAATTTAATAATAGAAGTTCTAAAAAGAAATTAAATGAATATATATATTATATATAAATTTACAATGGAGAAAATAAATATGCAATTTGTAAAATATTTAATACTTGTTTTTATATTCGGGACAACTTCTTTTATAGGTATCTTAATTGCAAAAAAATATAGCAATAGAGTAAAAGAGTTGCAAGAACTAAAAAATGCTTTAGCAATGTTTGAAGCAAAAATAAAATTTACATATGAGCCTATACCAGAAATTTTTAAAGAAATTTCTGATAAATTTAGTGAAAATATAGGACAAATCTTTAAAAATTCATCCAATAAAATGATAAATAAACCTGCAGATATTGCTTGGTGTGAAGCGATAGACGAATCAAATAATAATATGAATAAAGAAGATAAAGAAGTTTTAAAAGCCTTAAGTAAATTATTAGGAAAGACAGATATAAATGGACAAATAAGTGAGATTAAGTTAGTTAGTAATTTTTTAAATACACAAATAGAAATAGCACAAAAAGAAAAAGAAAAAAACGAAAAAATGTATAAAACACTTGGAATGGTAGTGGGACTTGCTATTGTTATTGTTTTAGTCTAGGAATTACTAGACTAAAAGATAAGACATAATATATAGCAAAATGAACAATAATTATTAAACAAAAATAAGTACATATTTATAAGTGCACATTTTTGAATGTTAAAAGTGCAAAAGATAATTCTTTTAAGAGAAAGGAGGATATGCTTGTAATATTACAAGCATAAGCTAAGTTTAAGTATGGATATTAATTTATTATTTAAAATAGCAGCAATAGGTATTTTAGTTGCAGTTTTACATCAAGTTCTAGTAAGAGCAGGTAGAGAAGATCAGGCTATGATGACAACTCTTGCAGGGCTTGTTATTGTACTGACAATGGTCATTAAAGAAATAAGTACATTATTTAGTACAGTAAGAACAATATTCAATCTTTAAAATAAAAGGTGATATATATGGATATTATTAAAATTATAGGTATTGGTTTAATTTCACTTGTTGTGATAGTTATTATAAAGCAATATAGACCAGAATTTGCAGTATATGTATCTTTAATTGCAGGAGCTTTAATACTTGTTTTGGTGCTAGATAAAATGTCTGGAGTTATAAATTTATTATCTAACTTAGCAAATAAAACTAGTATTAATAAAGATTTTATTTTTTTGTTAATAAAGATTACGGGAATTGCATTTTTAACGGAATTTGCTGTTAGTATTTGTAAAGATGCTGGAGAAAGTGCTATTGCTACTAAAATAGATATGGGAGGTAAAGTTATGATAATTGCAATTTCTATTCCTATTATAGCTAGTCTTCTAGAAACTATTATAAGAATTTTACCTTGATTTTTATGGGGATTAGTTAATATGGATAGTGCCTATAGTCCGGCCTTTAGAGGCTAATATATTATAATAAAAAATAAGTTCTCCAAGGCGCTTTGGTTTTTTGCCAGATTCATATGGTAGAGACACACTATAAATAGAAGAAAGAATTACGACTCATGCTCAAACTCATTTTTTATTATAATATATTAGCCTCTAAAGGCCTACTTTGAAGTATAACTATAAAGTTAGTGGAGGTACAAATGAAAAAAATAGTTATTTGTAGTCTCATCATATTTTTTATTAATTGTTTTTATACAAGCAATGCTACTAATAACATGGAAATTATAGAATCACAAAAAGATACTTTAAATATTTCATCTTTTATAAAAGAAGCAAATGATTATACTAAAGATGTATTTAGTGATATGGAGGTTGGTGAAATATTAAATTCTGCAATAACAGGACAAGTAGAAAATGAAAAGATAATAAGAAACATTTGGAAACTATTTGGAAAAGAAATTGTAAATTCCATTGCGGGTATAGGTTCTATTATAGTTATTATAATAGTTCATAGTGTTATAAAAAGCATAAGTGATGGACTAGAAAATAAAAGTATTTCACAAATTACATATTATGTACAATACATATTAATAGTTACTTTAATAATGACAAGCTTTTCTGAAGTATTACAAATGGTAAAAGAGTCTATTCAAAATTTAGTAGGGTTTATGAATATATTAATACCTCTTTTAATTACACTTATGGTAACAACAGGTAGTATAGCTTCTGCTAGTATTATGCAACCTATTTTATTATTTATAATTACACTAATAGGTAATTTTATAAAAGATGTAATAATACCAATTGTTTTAGTATCAACTGCCTTAGGAATTGTATCTAAAATTTCTGATAGATTGCAAATAGACAAGTTGTCTAAATTTTTTAAGTCAAGTGTAGTATGGGTGCTTGGAGTTGTTTTAACTTTATTTGTAGGAATAGTTTCTCTAGAAGGTACACTAAGTAGTAGTGTAGATGGAATAACTGCAAAAACTACAAAAGCAGCAGTTTCTAGTTTTATACCAGTAGTAGGAAAAATATTAGGAGATGCTGTAGATACAGTAATAGGATGTAGCTTAATTTTAAAAAATGCACTAGGAGTTGTAGGTGCTATTGTAATTATTGCTATTTGTGTAAAACCAATAATAAAACTTGTAATATTAATGACAATGTACTATTTAGGGGCAGCATTATGTCAGCCTATTGCAGATGGAAAAATTATTAAACTATTAGATCAGATGGGAGATACATTTAAGTTATTACTTGGTATATTATGTAGTGTTTCTGTTATGCTTATTATTGGAGTAACACTTGTAGTAAAAATATCTAATAGTGGTCTTATGTATAGGTAAGGAGGAATTAATGATTTCTTGGATTAGCACTTGGGCACAAGGTGTCATCATTTCGGTTATTATTGCAAGTATAATAGAAATGATACTTCCAGAAGGAAGTAGTAAAAAGTACATAAAAATAGTTATTGGTGTGTTTATACTATTTACTATAGTAGCACCAGTAATTAATAAATTTAAAGGAAGTTCAATAAATATGGCATCTATTATAGATTTTGATAAATATAGTGATACTAATGAAGTGTCAGCGATTAATTTAGAAGAAAGTAATAATTTAAATATAAAACAGATGTACGAAACAAATTTGAAAGTTGATATAAAAAGTAAAATTAAATCAAAAGGATTTGAAGTACAAGATGTAAATTTAAAGATTTCAGATGATGGAGAATATATAATCGAGAGTATAGATATTACTATTCTTAAAGAAATAGTAAATGAAGATGATCAGGAAAAATCAAGTAAGAGTAATGTAATTGGTATAGTGGATAGTATAGAAAAAGTTAGTATAGAGTTATCAAATAAAACTACAAAACAAGAAAAAGAATATCAAATTTCAAATAAAGACGCCAATAACTTAAAAGAATATCTAAGCAATACATATGATATAAAAACAAAAAATATATTCATTCATTAGAAATGGAGGGATTTACTTATGATAAAAGAGAAAATAGAAAAAGTTAAGGCTTTAGCCATAAGAAAAGGAGATAAAGATAATAAAAAAACAATTGAAAACTTAGTAGCATTTGTAATTATTCTTATTATAACAATTATAGCTATTAATACAATTTGGAAAAAAGATAACAAAACAGAATCTAATAAAAATACAAATACTTTGGGAAAACAATTAGCAGATACTAATCAAATAGTAGATGTAAATAGTAAAGTAGCAGATGATGATACAGAAGAAAGATTAAAAAATATATTATCTAAAATAGAAGGAGTGGGTAATGTAGATGTTTTAATTACATATTCAAGAACAAGTCAAATAGTACCATTATATAATGAAGACTTAACTGAAAGTATAACAGAAGAGACTGATAAGGAAGGAGGAACTAGGAAAATAAATGAAAATAGTACTAAAAAAGATATTATTTATCAAGAAGACAATGGAGAAAAAACACCTATCACACAAAGTATAATAAGTCCAAAGATTGAAGGAGCAATAATCACAGCAGAGGGAGCATCAAATGCAGAAATTAAATCTAATATAATCTCGGCAGTAGAAGCAGTAACAGGAATTGGAAGCCATAAAATACAAGTATTTGAAATGAAAAAATAAGTTTTCAAGAAAAGAGGAGTGATTGATTTGAAGATTATTAAAAAAAATCAGATTATTATTTTTGTTATAGCACTTATGCTAATAACAGCAGGATATTTAAATTATACTACTGGTGACGGTGAAGACTTAGTTGCAACAAGTAGTTTAGTAGATTCAGAAGAAGTTGCTGGAATAGGTGATGCAAAATTGGTTAGTAGTAATGTTGTAGATGATAGGGAAAGTTCTTCTAATATGGTGAGTGACAATACTACTACAAATACTGTAACAGATGAAAAAAGTAGTGTGAATTCAAGTGAGAATAATACAGTTGCTACATCTGGAACTGTTACAAAAGAAACTGATGAATATTTTACAAATTCTAGACTAACAAGAGATACAATGTATTCACAAATGATAGAGAGTTATCAAAAAATATTAGA
This sequence comes from Clostridiales bacterium, assembly GCA_019417465.1. Classification (GTDB taxonomy): domain Bacteria; phylum Bacillota; class Clostridia; order TANB77; family CAG-508; genus CAG-492. The sequence continues at coordinate 30,666 of DXVF01000016.1, read as the reverse complement.
TAATACTTCTATTTCAGCAGATCAAAAAGCAATATCACAAACAGAAATTAAAAAGATAAATGATTTAAAAAACTCTATTATGATTTGTGAAAATTTGATAAAAACAAAAGGATTTAAAGATGTTGTTATTTTTGTAAACGATACAAGTATTAGTGTAATTATAAAGGCAGATGCAGAGGAAATAACAGGTGAAGGAGCAGCTCAAATTCAAAATATTGTTGCAAGAGAAATGAAAGCTGAAATAGAGAATATACATATTAGTAGTAAGTAAGAAAATTTATATAGTTAAATAATAAAAGTAAAAATAAAAGAAATGCTGAAACAAATCAACATTTCTTTTATTTTTAGCGAACGAACACTTTAACAGAGTTCGTGTCGGTGAAACGGAAATTATTCACATCTCCGCTAAGCCCACAATATGTTATTTTAGATGGGGCATTGCGACCAATAAAACATGAACAACCGAAGATGTTATATCCTGCAGAATCAGGATATTCAGCAAATAAAACACAAGTCATTTTTGCATCTTTCTCATTCACAATTGCCAAGTTTCCAGAAGTAGAAATTTTTTTTGCAAGCCAAGATTCGAGCTCAGATAGACTGCATTTTTTTCCACAGCCAATTGCAAGATTTTCATCCCAGCCTGGAAGACCTCTTGAGAGTAGTTCTAACTGCAAAGCCTTCTTCCGGTAAAATTTTTTAGTCTTTAACATATTGTTAAACACTCCTTTCAAAAATTTATAGTGTAGTTATATTAACATAAATATATATTTTTTTCAAGTATATATAGATAAATTTTGCACTATAAATTGTATAATTTAAGAGTTATTCATAAGAAATAAATTTTAAATTTAATTTGCATAAAAGTTGACAAATTTCAGATTCATAGTATAATAAAATTATATTGTAATAAGGAGATAGAAGTATTATGATAGCAAAAGTATGGAAAAAAGTATTATTGTTTGTATTAATTGTAGCTTGTTTATTTAATATAATAAATAAACTAGTTTCAAAAGCATCATTAAAACAAGAACTTGAATCTTCAGCAAAATATATATATGAACAAAACAATAAATAAAAATAATTTTAATATAACTATTGAAATGTATAAAAATTTGTGTTAATATAATAAACGGTAGTTTTTATTTTAATAAGGGAGAGGTGAAACAAATGAAAGAAGGAATACATCCAAACTATACAGAATCAACAATTACATGTGCATGTGGTAATGTTATTACAACAAATTCTACAAAAGGTGATATGAAAGTTGATGTTTGTTCAAAATGTCATCCATTCTGGACAGGTAACTTAAAAAGAGAAACAACAGGTGGTAGAGCAGATAGATTTAAAAAGAAATATGGAATTGCATAAATATATGATAAATGAAAGAGTAGCAATAGCTATTCTTTTTTTATATAATAGGAAAGTTCTATTATAGAGTAAAATTTAACTAATATGCCTTTCCTATTATATAAAAATAATTGTACACAATCTTTTATCAAAAATTGGCACACGAACAATTAAACGCGGGCTTTAAAATGTTCTAAACAGAAAAAATGTTCAAAAAGCCCGCTATTGTTCTATAGAAACTATTGACAATTGAATGTATATTCAACTATAATAAAATTAAGGTTGAATACACATTCAATTAAAAGATGCATATAATACATTATACAAAAGAAAGGAGAGAAAATATATGTCAAAAAATGAATTTATATGTGATTGTAATATCATACATCAAGATGTAGTAAATGATACTTTAAATAAAATGCCAGATAGCGATTTATTTAACAAATTGGCAGAATTTTTTAAGATATTAGGAGATACAACAAGGGCAAAAATACTATTTGCACTTGATCAAAATGAGATGTGTGTATGTGATATAGCAAATGTTTTAGGAATGAGTAAATCTTCTATATCTCATCAATTAGGAACTCTAAGGAGAATGAGTATAGTTAAATGTAGAAAAGAAGGAAAAGAAGTATATTATATGTTAGATGATGATCATATAAAAGGTTTATTTGAACTTGGAATAGAACATATAGAGCATAAGTAAAAATTACCAGATGAAGAACTTAGAAAATGATAAGTCAATTTAATTTTTTATGGCTATGTGTGTTTTGAGAGCAAAGCGAGACGAGAAAGGAATGAATTTTATTATGAAAAAAATATATAAATTAAAAGGATTAGATTGTGCAAATTGTGCAGCAAAAATGGAGAGTCAGATTCGAAAGATAAAAGGCATAGAAAGTGCATCCATAAGCTTTATAACAGGAAGAATGACTATTGAATGTAATGAAGAAAAGTTAGATGAAATTATGAAACAGATAAAGAAAACAGTAAAAAGAGAAGAGCCAGATGTAACTATAGAAGCAATATAAGAACAGGAAGTGATTTTAATGAAAAAAAGATTGGCAAAGATATTAATAGCTTTTGTACTATTTATTATTTCTTTACTGATACCTTTCCAAAATGAATTTATTAACAAAGGTATTTATATATTAAGCTATATTATAGTTCGGACTAGATATTGTTTTAAAAGCAATAAGAAATATCTTTAGAGGGAAAATATTTGATGAAAATTTTCTTATGACTATTGCTACTATAGGTGCTTTTGTTATAGGAGAGTTTCCAGAAGCTGTAGCAGTTATGCTATTTTATCAGGTTGGAGAATTATTTCAAAGTTATGCTGTTGATAAATCAAGAAAGTCTATTAGTAGTTTAATGGATATAAGACCTGATTATGCAAATAGAAAACGTGACAATAAAATAGAAAAAGTAGATCCAAATGATGTAAAATTGGGAGAAATAATTGTAGTAAAGCCAGGAGAAAAAGTACCTTTAGATGGAATTGTTTTAGAAGGAACATCAAACTTAGATACAAAAGCATTAACTGGAGAATTTGTTCCAAAAAAAGTAAGTACATTTTGCGAAGTATTAAGTGGATGTATTAATAAAGATGGTGTACTAACTATAAAAGTAACAAAAGAATTTGGAGACTCTACAGTTAGTAAAATATTAGATTTGGTAGAAAATGCAAGTAGTAAGAAGTCTAAATCTGAAAATTTTATAACTAAATTTGCAAGATATTATACACCGATTGTAGTGATAATTGCACTAATACTTGCAATAGTTCCACCACTTATTTTTAAAGATACAAGTTTAATTGATTGGATTTATAGAGCTTTAACTTTTTTAGTTGTCTCATGTCCTTGTGCATTAGTAATATCAATACCATTAGGATTTTTTGGAGGAATTGGTGGATGTTCTAAAATGGGAATACTTGTAAAGGGTAGCAATTATTTAGAAGCTTTATCTAAATCAGAAATAGTTGTATTTGATAAAACAGGAACTTTAACAGAAGGCATTTTTGAAGTACAAAAAATAGAAGCTTTCGGAATTTCTGAAGAAGAACTTATAAAAATTGCAGCACATGCTGAAATGTATTCAAATCATCCAATTTCTATATCTTTAAAAAATGCATATAATAAGGAAATTGATGAAAAGCTAGTATCAGAAGTTAAAGAACTATCAGGCTTAGGTGTAATGGCAAGAGTAGAAGACAAAGAGATTTTAATTGGAAATAGTAAATTAATGAAAGAAAAAAATATAGACTATACAATTTGTGGTGATATTGGAACAATTGTATATGTTTCGATTAATAATAAATTTGCAGGGTATATAGTGATATCTGACAAGATAAAAAAAGATGCAAAAGAAACAATTAAAAATTTGAAGAAAAACAAAATCAAAAAAATTGTTATGCTAACAGGAGATAAAACATCTAGTAGCAAGGATATAGCAAATGAACTAGAAATTGATGAAGTTTATGCAGAATTATTACCAGATGGAAAAGTAGAAAAACTTGAAAGTTTAATGAAAGAAAAAACTGAAAAAGGTAAACTTGTTTTTGTTGGAGATGGAATAAACGATAGCCCAGTTTTAGCACTTTCCGATATTGGAATTGCAATGGGAAATTTAGGATCAGATAGTGCAATTGAAGCAGCTGATGTAGTTATAATGACAGACGAACCATCTAAAATATGTAATGCTATTAAACTTTCAAAAAAGACAATGAGAATTGTTAAAGAAAATATAGTATTTGCAATTGTAGTTAAAGTTTTAGTTCTAATATTAACTGCTACTCGGACTATCTACAATGTGGGAAGCTGTATTTGCAGATGTTGGAGTTTCTATTTTGGCAATATTAAATTCGCTTAGAGTATTAAAAGTAAAGAAGTAATATTAAATTCATACCTTCTCCTAAAATAATATATTATAATTTTAGACTGTCTAGTCAATAAATTGACAAAGAAATATTATTGTGTTAATCTGGTTTAGAAGAGTATATTGTAATAAAGATAAATAGAAAAAGTTTAATAATTTAGCTAATTTCTAGACTATAGTTTGAGGAGATAAATAATATGAAAGAAAAGAATAGTTTTAGAGATGTTCCAAGATTTGATAACATAAAGGAGATTATATATAACTCGGCAAAAAATTATACAAATAATATTGCTTTTGTAACAAAAATAAAGAAGGAAGATAAAACGGTAGAATATATAAATCATACTTATACAGATTTAGTAAGTGATGTAAATGCTTTTGGAACAGCTTTATTTAATTTGAATCTAAAAGATAAAAGAATTGCTATAGTAGGTAGAAATAGATACGAATGGGTAGTTGCACATTTAAGTAATTTATTTGGAGGAATTGTTTCTGTTCCAATAGATAAGGAATTACAGCTAAATGAATTAGAAGATTCTTTAGTAAGAAGTAAAGCAGATGCAATAGTTTTTGATGAAAAATATGAAGAAAACATAAGAATTATTAAACAAAATGGAAAGACTAATATAAAAGAATATATATGTATGAGTAAATTACCAGAATATAAAAATTTTGGAGAATTATTAGATAGTGGATATGAAAAAATAAATAATGGAGAAAGAGAATTTATAGATTATAAAATAGATTCTCATAAAATGAGTATATTACTTTTTACATCTGGAACAACTTCAAAATCAAAAGCAGTAATGCTTAATCAATATGGAATTGCTGTTAATGTATGTGATATGTTAATGGTTGAAAACTTATTACCTACAGATACAAATATTGCTTTTTTACCATTTCACCATATATTTGGTTCAACATGTATTATAGTTATGTTAGCAGCAGGTGTAAAAACAGTATTTCCAGATGGATTAAGATATATAAAACAAAATCTAATAGAATATCAAGTATCTGTTTTTGTAGGAGTACCACTTTTAGTAGATAAAATATATTCTACAATAGAAAAAGAAATAGAAAAACAAGGAAAAACAAAATTAGTAAATATTGCTACAAAAATTAGTAATTTTTTATTAAAACTTCATATTGATTTAAGAAGAGTCATATTCAAGCAATTAATTAATGAGCTTGGCGGAAAGATGAGATTTATAATATCTGGAGGAGCTCCACTCGATAAAAAAGTTTCTATGAAATTTAATGAAATGGGAATACATGTAGTTCAAGGCTATGGACTTACAGAAACATCACCTGTTATAGCTGCAGAAAATGACTATTATGTAAAACCTGGATCTATTGGATTTCCGATGAAAAGTGTTTTAGTTGATTTAGTGAATAAAGATGAAAATGGTATTGGAGAATTAAGAGTTAAAGGACCTAATATAATGCTTGGATATTACGAAGATGAAGAAGCTACAAATAAAGTTCTAAAAGATGGATGGTTTTACACAGGCGACTTGGGATATTTTGATGAAGAAGGATATTTATTTCTAACTGGTAGAGATAAAGATGTTATTGTATTAAAAAATGGTAAAAAAGTATTTCCAGAAGAGTTAGAAACATTAGTAAATCGTTTGGAAGAAGTAGAAGAATCTTTTGTATATGGGATATCTGAAAAAGAAGATAAAAATGATTTAAAAGTAGCGGTTAAAGTTGTTTATAATGAGAATGTGGTAAAAGAAAAATATAAAGATATATCTGAAGATGAACTTTATAAAATAATATGGGAAAAAATAAAAGAAATTAATAAAACTTTTCCACCATATAAATATATAAAAAGTATGATTCTAACAAAAGAACCTTTAATAAAAACAACAACTCATAAAACAAAAAGAAAAGAAGAGTTAGATAGGATCTTAAAAATAAATAAATAGATAGCAATTTAGTATTACAGTATAATTTTTGAAAGTATTTTATTTAGGACTACTATAGAGATAAAACTATTATTCAGTAACACATTATATGTAGAATATATGATAAATTCTTTTGTTAAATAAATTAAAAGGGAGAGAAAAATGTTAAATAAAATATCGGAATTTTTATATAAGTTATTATTAGAGCAATATGGAGAAGATATAACTAAGAATATAATTCAAGGTTATTTAGAAAAAAGGCCAGTAACTTTAAGAGTAAATACGTTAAAAACAAATGTAGATAATATAAAGAATTATTTAGATGAATTTAATATAAAATATAAAGAAGTTATATGGAACAAAGATGCTTTAATTATAGAAGAAGCGGATGAAAAGAAAATTAGAGACCTTAAGATTTATCATAATGGAGAGATATATCTGCAAAGTCTATCATCTATGTTACCACCAATTATTTTATCTCCGAAAGAAAATGAAAATATATTAGATATGGCAGCAGCACCAGGAGGAAAAACAACTCAAATGTCTGCTATATCTAATGGAAAAGCGTTAATAACTGCCTGTGAAAAAAATAAAGTACGTTCTGAAAGATTAAAATACAATATAGAAAAGCAAGGAGCAAAGGGAGTTAATATATTAGTCCAAGATGCAAGGAAGTTAAATGGTTTTTTATCATTTGATAAAATCTTATTAGATGCACCTTGCAGTGGAAGTGGAACTATTTATTTAAATGATGAAAAATTAGAAAAACATTTTAATAAAGAATTAGTAGAAAGATCTTCAAAACTTCAATTTGAGCTATTAAAAAAGGCAGTAGAAATATTAAAACCAGGACACGAAATGATATATTCTACTTGTTCAATTTTAAAAGATGAAAATGAGAATAATTTATTAAAAATTTTGAAGAATAGGGAAGTAGAAATAGTTCCAATTAATAAAGATATATTTAAAGAAATTCCAATGCTTAAAGTAACTATACAAGGAACAATATGTGTTTGTCCAAGTAAATTGTATGAAGGTTTTTTTATTGCTAGATTAAGGAAAATAAATACAAAACAAGTCTGAGAAGTAATAAAAAATGAAAGTAAAAAAATAAACAAAAATCCATTGACAAACTAAATTTATCCATGTTAATATAAATATTGTGAATTTAGAGGGATACCTGTAACCATTCCGAACACAGTAGTCAAACTCTACTTTTTCAGTATTTATATGATTTATTTATCATTTTTAAGTATTGCAAAATTAGAACTGACCTATAAAATATGTACAAATCAAAAAATCATAAATCATATAGATACCAAGTATTAATAAAAATACTTGGTGTTTTTGCGTTTTCATAAAAAATATAAAATTACATTAATATCTTTATAGGTTATAAAAAGCAATAATGCTAATGGAGATTGGCAAATATATTAAAAAGGAGGAGTAAAACTATTATGGAAGAAGAAAAAGATTATAAAGATAGAATGTATATTTTCGAAACAGATGAGTTTGTTAAAAATAATATATTTGGAAGCAACAAAATATCACAATATATGAAATCAAATTTAGGAGAATATATCAGTTTTTGTAAAAAAGGTGCATATTTTGTTAATACTGTAACTGATGCAGAAAAATATATTGGGAAAATAAAAGGCTCTCATTCAGGATTTAGTAAAGAAGAATTAACAATACCATTAATAGTGATAGATTTATAGTAATATAAAATTTTAAATAGGATAAAAGTTTATACTATATAGAAGATGTTTTAGAAAATTTATGAGATAAAAAGCATATATAAATAATACATTTCAAAGATTTATGATGGAGTTTTAACTAAAAAAGGCACGGAGAATTTTGGCTACTATTATTGAAAAAACAAACATAATGTGTTACAATATAATATGAACAGGTGGTGTAAAGTACTCACCTAAAAAAATTAACTATAATACAATATGCCAATTGGCAGGAGGTAAAATTTATGTTTAGCATTTTTAAGAGTAATGAGCAGAAGCAGTATAAACAGGATGTTTGCACATTTTTCGCGCAAGTAAATGGATATATCGAAGATTTGAGAAGAAATTGTGATCCATACCAGACAATGAAACTTAATTATTTTAAGCAATACCTTAATATTTATGAACAGACATCGGATCATGCAAAGAAAATATTAAAGGATGAGCTTAATTTAAGGAAATTTTACGCATTGAGAGATAAATGGAGGGAGTTACTCAAATCACAGATTATACGAATTTTTCAGATATCCGATTCATATTCTGGATGTGTGAGAGATGATGCAAAAGGACTTGAAGATTTGAAAGAGGCTATTTTGTATAATGAAGCTAAATTTAAAGCTAGAGTGCAGGAAGCTGTAAATTACTTCGGAGATAGTTTTCTAAAAGAACAAATCTGGGTATGTCCATCTAATAGAATTTCTTCCATTAATGCTGTAAATGGTCCAGTAACTGTTGAAGATATACTTGAAGAATCAATTACAGACTGGAAAAAGTTAGAAATAAGATGTGGACATCCACAACCGTATTATCATACGATGTATAATGCTAATTTACGATACATTGTTGATAAATACATTTGATGCTCGAATAACCACGATAGAGCTCTCTGATGAGAGCTCTATATTCATTATATAATGAAAGAGATTTAGATGTATAAATAAAATAATCCAGGCTTATTTTATTGAATTCTGGATTAATTATAAAAATAAAGTTTTTTGTAATAATAATAAAATTAATATTTGTTTAATGATTATAAATATTTTTTTAATGTTTCAACACTATCTTCTTGCATTGTAACAAAATCATGTAAAATATTTTTAGCATCAGGAGCGATATTATTATTTTGATTAATTAAACGTCTACCTTCTATAATTCCCATATTAGTACCTTGCATTAATAGTTCTGATATTTTAGAAGTAGTATCATCCATCATTGTTTTCATCTGGATTCCATACCATGTCATCATTTTATTCATGGCATTTGTTTCATGTGGTTCTTTGCTACTGTAATTAGAATATAGATCATTTACTCTATCAGATATATTTTTATATTTGTTATATTCTGTATCTAAAACTTGTTTAAAATCATTATCTTTAACTTTTTCAGATACATAAGAAATAGCATCCATTCCCATTGTAGCACCTTTATTTACTTCATCCAAGATATTTAAATTTTGATTTTCCATGAAAAGACCTCCCATTTTTTATTAATTAATAAAATTAACTAAATATATTATGTACGAAAAATAGAAAAATATAATAATATTGAATGTATTTGATTCAAAATAAGAAAAATTTATAGTTTATATTTATATTAATAAAAAATAAATGATAAAATATATAAAAATATTGATGAAAAATGTCATACAGTTTTAATTGAAATACTAATTAATATATGTTATTATTTTTATATTATTTTTTCTAAATGGTTTAATTCTTATTTATGTGTAAACTCATACACATAAAATTCCAAAAAACAATTGATAAATATAAGATAGCCTGATATAATAGGAGGTGAATTAATGCCTATAGTTTCACAGTTTTATGGTATTATTGTAAGAATGTATTATGATGATATGAAGCATCATAACATGCCACATCTACACATTCAATATAATGATTATAAAGCTATATATGATTTTAATGGAAAATGCATTAAAGGAAATATACCAAATAAACAATCTAAACTAGTAGAAGCATGGCTTGCAATACATAAAGAAGAGATAAATGCATTGTGGAAATTAATGCAAGAAGATAATGAATTTTTTACCATAGAACCTTTGAAATAAGAAATGTAAAGATATAGGTAAAATGAAAGGAATGGTGCATTATGAAAAATTATATAGAACCGAATCCAATATTAGTAAAACCATTAAAAAACTTTTGTCTATATATAAAATTTGCAGATGGAAAAGAAAGAGTATACAATATGAGTAAATTAATTCAAGAAAGTTCCGCATATAAAAAATTGCAAAATTACGAATATTTTAAATTAGTAAAATTAGCAGGAGAAACAGTAGAATGGCCTGATGGAGAAGATGTTTGTCCTGAGAATTTATATTATGATAGTATAGAATATTTAAAATAAGAAGAATTCGAAAAAAGATTAGAGAAGATTCTAATCTTTTTTTGGTTTATGAAGGATTTCTACTGAAACTTGAAAGTTATGTAAAACTATGCTATAATAGAACTGTATATGACATATGTTCATAACACAATCGTTTAAAACAATTATACAACGTGCCCTGTAGGGCAGAAAGGAAATCACAATGAAATTACTTGAAACTTTAAAGGAAATCCAGAAAGAAGTGGACGAACGTCACAGATGCAAAGGTAGAACGCTAATGTATCATTTTTGGAACGAAATGCTTGTACGGACTTCATTTCCTGAACAGTACAAAGGACAGGAAGCTAACAACCGATTTATCTATGAAATCGTACACAGCCATGTAAAACCAACAGATAAGCAGGTAGAACTATTAATGGAGTCACAGCTGTGGATTTCAAAGCTTATACTAGCACTCAATAAACTTATCTCAGAGGATGTTATCAGGAGAATTCATCAGCAGATCCCAAAACATCTGCTATGCTCGATTCCAGAAGCGATAGAGATGGCTATTGCAGAAAATCCACAGACACCTGATGATATATTAGAAGCTCTGGCTCAGGGCATATCATATGAAGTGGTGTCTAAAATTTCAGAAAGAGATAACTTATCAGTAAGAGTAGCTGGTATAGTTAAAGAAAGAGAAAAGGCAGAATGGCAGATGAGAAAGGAGTCCAGAAAAGAGGATCTTTTAGCCTGTGGAGAAGTAGAATTTATAGAGTCTGGTAGGTACTAAAGTTTTTAAGAAAAATGAAAAATAACAGGTAGAAAGTCAGTAATTTTGAATTCGACCTGTTATTTTTTTATTATGTAACAAATCACTTATTAATATTTTAAAGTGGTAGACTTTTAATAAAACATATGATATAAATAAGAAAATAATGTAAAATCAAGAGGTAATATCGATATGCAAGAAGAATATGAAGTAGTTAAAAAATAAATGAAATTTTAAATAATAAACATTAATTAATGTTATAAAAAAGGATATATATAATAATATATTTATAGCTTAAACTAAATAGACTTAAGGAGATAAAAAATGAGAAGTATTAATTTTTTAAAAGAAAATATAATAGCACATAGAGGAGTTCATAGTAAAGAAATGAATATTGTAGAAAATAGTATAGAATCATTTCAGAAAGCTATAGAGAAAAATTATATAATCGAACTAGATGTACATTGTCTAAAAGATGGCGAAGTTGTTGTTTTTCATGATGATAATATAGAAAGAATGACAGGCATTAATAAGAACATAAAAGATTGTACATATGAAGAAATAAAAAATATAAAATTATATAACCAAAATACATATATACCTAAGTTTTTTGATGTTCTAAAGATAGTAAATGGAAAAGTTCCAATACTAATTGAGTTAAAATATGATAATAAGATAGGTTTACTAGAAGAAAAATTGATGGAGAAATTAAAAGACTATAATGGAAAATTTGCAATACAAAGTTTTAATCCATTTAGTTTAAAATGGTTCAAAGATAATTATCCAGATATAATAAGAGGTCAGTTAGTATCTAAATTTAAAAACGAAAAAATGAATAAGATAAAAAAGTTATTATTAAAAAATATGCTTTTTAATTTTATTACAAAACCAGATTTTATTTCATATTGTATAGAAGATTTGAATTATGAAGAAGTAATAAAAATAAAGAGAAAAAAGTTTCTTTTAGGTTGGACTGTAAGAAGTAAGGAAAAATATGCTGAATTAATAAAATATTATGATAATCTAATTTGCGAAGGATTTATATAATTTTATAAAAGTTTAAATTATAATCAGATGAAAATAATACATAAATAAAAATATAAATGTTGAAATATAGATAAAAATGAAAAAATGTAATATTATAGGGAGAGATGAAAAATGATAGATAAAAGAGATTTAAATAGAATAAAGATATTTGAGCACAAAGATAAAAATAAAGATTATAATATGAATATTTTTACATATATTCCTGAAGGAAATATGAATGAGATGAAAATATTATTTATTATGAGCGGTTGTTTAAGAGACGCCTTAAATTATCTAAAAATTTGGATAGAAACTGCTAATAAAAATAAATATATTATAATTGCTCCAGAATTTGATAAAGACCATTATTCTATTGCAGATCATGAATATGGAAATTTAATAGATATAAAATATGATTATTCAACTCAAGATATATATACACCAAGTATGACTTATGATACAAAAATAAAAAATGAGGGAAATTGGATTTATTCAAACATCGATGAAATATATGTTGAATTCCTAGAAGAATATAATCTAGAGAATAAAGGCTATATAATCTTTGGTCATTCATCTGGTTCTCAATTCACACACAGATTTTTAATGCTAGGTAATAGTAAATATTGTAAAAAGTATTTATGTGCAAATGCAGGAATGTATACTTTTTTTGATGAAACAAAAGATTATCCATATGGTATAAAAAACTTAAATGATTTTAAAGAAAGAATAAAAAAATCTTTAGAAAAAGAAGTATATATATTAGCAGGTGAACAAGATATAGATACTAAATTTATAAACTTACTTCCAATGGATATAGAGGAAGGAAAAAATCGATATGAAAGAGCTACTAATTATTTTAATTCAGCTATCAATTATGCAAAAGTGAACAATATAAAAACTAATTGGAAATTTATTTCTATGCCTGGTGTACATCATAAATCAAATGAAGTAGTACCTTTTACTATAGAATTTATAAATAAATAAAAATATTATTTAGCAGTATAAAAAATAAGAAGGGATAAAATATGATAATAGGAATAGATATAGATGATACCCTAACAAATATAGGAACAGATATAAATATTGCAGCATATAATTATGCTAAAAAACTTGGAAAAGATATTAATGATTCAGAAAATAATATAAATATTCATATAGAAGAAGGAGAACTTGTCGGATACATAGGAGAAAATGGAGTAGGAAAAAGTACAACAATTAAAATGTACAAAAGAGATTTTATCTTGAAATTGTAAATTTTTGTATTGACAATAACGTTGACATAATATACAATAAATATATCAGAGCATTCTGAAATAAAATAATGTGAGGTAAAAAAATGAATGAACATCAGTTGAATGAGTTGGAACAACGCCTTCGGGAGTTAGAAAAACAGGTAGCATTTTTGTTACAGGTGAATTCTAAAAGTGACACAAACGATAACACTGACACGGCTATAACTAACACTTTTCATGATTTAGGTATACCGTCCAACTTAATTGGTTATAAATACCTGAAGACAATAGTAAAATTATTTGTCGAAGGTAAGGTTAGTGATAGTTTGAATAGTCAGGAGCTGTATTCAAAAGTGGCAGAATTGCATAGAAAGACTGTAACAGGAATTGATCATGCAATTTGTCATGCAATCGAAGTTGGATATGATCGAGGTGACTTAGAGTTTTGGAAAAAGCTTTTTGGTTATCCGATCTTAAACAGCAAACCCACAAATTCACAGTTCATTGCAACTATAGTAGAATATATAGAATATATAGTTGCGATGTAAAAGCAAATTTTACCTAAATAGCAAGCGTTACCGATTAATTGGTATTGCTTGCTTACTTTTTTCGTTAGTATACCAATATTAATTTTTATGGTAAGTTCTATATTTTCATGTATTTTAACAAATAATAAAAGTGATAATACAAAGTATTATGATAGATATAATTAGAATAACAGTATATATTATGATTATGATGATATAGATTACACTTATGATACAATTTAGTATTTATATAGTTTAAGTATCAACTTTTAATTTTTAAAACTAATCTAATTACATATTATTATGCTAAGTATAAATATATAAAGATATATAAATCAGCTATCATTTATATATAAACAATAATGATATTTTCGTGAATTTCATGTGAATTGTAATAATACCATCTTGAAAATTTATTTTTAAGATGGTATTATTTTTATTAGTTCTATAAAATTAAATATTTTAAAGTAACATGAAAAAATAAAAAGGAGAATAAACATGTTAAAACTAAAAAATATAACTAAAGAGTATCAATCAGGAGATACTAAAGTTATGGCATTAAAAGGAATAGATATTGAATTTAGGGATAGTGAATTTGTATCTATTTTAGGTCAAAGTGGATGTGGTAAAACAACACTTTTAAACATTATAGGAGGACTAGATAGATATACTAGTGGAGATTTAATTATAAACCGGAAAGTCAACAAAAGAGTTTAAAGATAGAGATTGGGATTCATATCGTAATTACTCTGTTGGGTTTGTATTTCAAAATTATAATTTAATACCACATCAAACAGTACTTTCTAATGTTGAACTTGCACTTACACTATCTGGAGTTTCAAAAGAAGAAAGAAGAAAAAGAGCGATAAAAGCATTAGAAGATGTAGGATTAAAAGAGCAGATACATAAAAAACCAAACCAAATGTCTGGAGGACAAATGCAAAGAGTTGCAATAGCAAGAGCTTTGGTAAATGATCCAGATATTATTTTAGCAGATGAACCAACCCGGTGCCCTAGATACAACTACAAGTGTACAAATAATGGAAATATTGAAAAATATTTCAAAAGATAAACTAATAATAATGGTAACACATAATCCAGAACTTGCAGAAAAATATTCATCTAGAGTAATTAGAGTATTAGATGGAAAAGTAACTTCAGATTCAAATCCATATAAAAGAGATGAAGCAAAAGAAAAAAATAAAAAAGCAAAAACAGGTAAAACATCAATGAACTTTTTTACTGCATTATCTCTTAGTTTAAACAATTTAATGACTAAAAAAGGAAGAACAATTTTAACATCATTTGCAGGAAGTATAGGAATTATAGGTATAGCCCTTATTTTATCATTATCAAATGGAGTTCAAAATTATATTAATAAAGTACAAGAAGACACACTTTCATCATATCCAATTACAATAGAAGAATCTACAATAGATATGGCTAGTATGTTAGAAGTAATAATGGATGAAGGTACAGATGATTTAAATTATGAAGATGGGAAAATATATTCCAAAGATGTAATGAATGAAATGATTAGTACTTTATCTAGTAAAATACAAACAAATAATTTAGAAGAATTCAAAAAATACTTAGATGAAGATGGCAATGAAATTAAAAAAAATACTAATGCAATTCAATATACTTATAATCTAAATATCAATTTATATAAAGAAGATACTACTAATGGAATTGTTAAAGTAAATCCAAGTACAGTGATGGATAGTATGGGAATGGGAAGTATGATAGAAGCGCAAAGTTCATCACCAATGGCAAGCAGTTCAATGATGGTATCACAAACTGACGTATGGGAAGAAATGCTAGATAATGAAGATTTATTAAAATCACAATATGATATAATAGCAGGAAATTGGCCAAAATCATATAATGAAGTAGTTTTAGTAGTAGATGAAAACAATCAAATAAGTGATTATACTTTATATGCTTTAGGTTTAAAAGATCAAAAAGAACTTGAGAAAAAATGGAATGCAGTAAAAAATGGTGAAAAAGTAGAAACAGATGAGCAAATAGTTTACACATATGAAGATATACTAAATCTTTCATTTAAATTAATATTAAACACAGATTATTATGAGAAAGAAAATAATATGTGGGTAGATAAAAGTGACGATGAAGAATATATGAAAAAGAAAATTGCAGATGCAGAAAATATAAAAGTAGTAGGAATTATTAAACCAAATGAAGAGAGTGTTGCTACATCTGTAAGTGGTGCGGTTGGATATACAAAAGATTTAAAAGAGTATGTAATTAATAAAATTAATGAACAAGAAATTGTAAAAGAGCAAAAAGAGAATCCTGAAGTAAATGTATTTACAGGAATAGACTTTCCTAAAGGAAACGAAAATGTAAAATTTAGTTTTGAAAATTTAAGTAATGAACAAAAAGCATATATAAGTAATTTATCAACTGAAGAAATGGCAAAATTAATGGAGTCTTTTACAAAAAATGAAAAAGCAACATATGAAGACAATTTGGAAACATTAGGTGTAGTTAACTTAAGTAAGCCATCAGGTATAAATATTTATGCAACAAATTTTGATGCAAAAGAATTAATATCAGATGAAATAGAAAAGTATAACCAAAAACAAAGAGATGAAGGAAAAGAAGAAAATGTAATTAACTATACAGATATGGTTGGAATGATGATGAAATCTGTTAGTGTAATTGTTAATATGATTAGTTATGTATTAATTGCATTTGTAGCAATATCATTAATTGTATCATCAATTATGATTGGTATAATTACATATATTTCTGTTTTAGAAAGAACAAAAGAAATTGGTATATTAAGAGCAATAGGAGCATCTAAAAAAGATATATCTAGAGTATTTAATGCAGAAACATTTATAATAGGACTAGCTTCAGGACTTTTAGGAATTGGAATAACGGTTGTTTTAACAATTCCAGTAAATGCTATTATAAAAGCAGTTGCAGGAGTTTCAGGAATAGCAAGTCTTCCAGTAGGTGGTGCAATTATATTAGTAATAATTAGTATGGTCCTTACAATTATTGCAGGTTTAATACCATCAAAAATGGCAAGTAAGAAAGACCCAGTAGAAGCTTTAAGAACTGAGTAATATGAATAAAAAAGTATACAGCCAGTCTTTTTATTAAAGGCTGGTTGTTACGCAAAAAATATTCTACCTCAATTTTTTGTATCGATTTATAATTAGGCAACATAAGATATATTAAAAAATAAATAGTAGGTAGGAGATGATTTTGTGATAAAGCCATTAAAAGAATTATATGAAGATGCAAAAAATATTAAAGAAAAAGATCCAGCAGCAAGAAATATATTAGAAGTAATTATTCTATATCAAGGATTTCATGTGCTAGTATTTTATAGAATTGCACATTTTTTGTATGAATACAAACTTTTCTTTCTAGCAAGACTTATATCACAATTTGCGAGATTCTTTACAGGAATAGAAATACATCCAGGAGCAAAAATAGGAAGAAGACTTTTTATAGACCACGGGATGGGAATTGTAATAGGAGAAACTGCAAGCATTGGAAATGATTGTACAATTTATCATCAAGTAACATTAGGAGGAACTGGAAAAGATAAGTATAAAAGGCATCCGGATGTTGGAAATAATGTAATGATTGGTGCAGGTTCTAAAATACTTCGGACCAATAAAAATTGGTAATAATGTAAAAGTAGGAGCAGGAGCAGTTGTATTAAAATCAACAGAGGATAGTGTAACAATTGTAGGCGTACCTAAAAATAGAGTAATAAAAAAATAAGAAATTATAGGTGAAGCATATTGCTTTAGATGTAATAAATACTGAAGATAGAATTCTTTATTTCTATCTTGAGTTATTCAAAAATATCATGAGAATCATTATTAGTAAAGTTCTTTTTAGGATAAATGCTTAAATTATTATTACTATCACAAGTAGCTAAAAAAATATCATTTACACTATTAAAACCTTGTGAAACCAATTTTTTTTGAAGCCATAATTCATCATTGCCTGTATAATTTAGATTTTCTTTCAAAATTTGCCCATCTAAAACAATGTTAATAACTAACTTTTCTTGTTCTGGATTTAAATTTAAATCAGAAGGAGTTACAGGTCTACTTTGAGATTTAGGAAGAAAGCTAAGTTTTCCGATTAGGTTCCAAAATTGCAGTTTGTATATCACTTAAATTAAAATATCCGTGCAGTTCTACATTGCATTAAAAACTCATTTAAATCTAATTTCGCTTTTTTTAAATTATTACGATATAACTCTCCATTATCAAGCAATATTAAAGAATTTCCAGAAATAATTCTACGAACTTTAAGAGATTTATATGATAAAATAGATATTATAATGGAAACAATTGCATACACAGCCATAGCCACAAGTGGTTGCATAAAATCATTTTCTAGAGCTGTAGCCATTTCGGCTGCTATAGAACCAATTGTGATTCCAATAATATAGTCAAACATGCTAAGCTGAGACATTTCTTTATTTCCCATCAATTTAGTTAATATAAAAAGAAAAATTACAGAGCCAAAAGATAATGCTGTTATTTTTAGTAAATCCATATTATACCTCCAATTAATAATAGTGTGTACATATAATAAAATTTTAAACAAAATTATTAAAAAAGTCATCTATATATTAAACCTAAAGGGAATCTATGATAATATTTAGCCAAAGTAGAAAATTAACAGAAGAAGAAATAAGACTAGTAAATAGTGAAGAATTTAGAAAAGAGAAAAGAGAAAATGAAATTAAAATAGAATAATAAAGTGGTGTATTTATATAGAAATGTATTGACATAATAACAAAAAAGTATTATTATACAAACAATATATGTTATCTAGAGTGGACGAGAGAATCGGCTTTATGACTCCACAGCAACCTATTAAAAAATAAGGTGCTAATACCGACAAAGCATAATTAGCTTTGGCTGATGATAAGAACATAAACTTAGTTTTATTATTAACCTTTGCTATAAAAATTGCAAAGGTTTTGTTTTTTATCAAAATAAAATGAAAGGTTTGCTAGAAAATACTAAGGAGTTCTATTTGGCAATTAGCTTGCAAATAAAATAGATAACAGATAAAGAAAAGGAGGGAATATATATTGAAAAGGTTATTTACATCAGAAAGTGTAACAGAAGGGCATCCAGATAAATTATGTGATACTATATCAGATAAAATACTAGATGCATATTTGAAAGAAGACCAATATGCAAGAGTGGCATGTGAAACTGTTGCAGGAAAAGGACAAGTATTAGTAACTGGAGAAATTACATCAAATGCAGAGGTTAATATTGAAGAAATAGTAAGACAAACAATAAAAGAAATTGGATATGATAATGCGTTTGCAGATATTGATTATAAAACATGTAAAGTATTATTAAACATCTCTCAACAATCACCAGATATAGCAATAGGAGTAGATAAATCATTAGAAGATAAAGAAAATGAAGGCATAGAATCAGAAGGGGCAGGAGACCAAGGAATGATGTTTGGATATGCAACTGATGAAACAAAAGAATTTATGCCAATGCCAATATCTTTAGCACATAAACTTGCTAAAAGATTAACTGAAGTAAGGAAATCAAAAATAATAAAAGGTTTAAGACCAGATGGAAAAGTTCAAGTAACAGTTGAATATGAAAATCAAATACCTAAAAGAATAGACACAATTGTTATTTCAACTCAGCATGAAGAAAATGTTATTCTAGAAGATTTAAAAAAAGAAGTCAAAGAAAAAATAATCAATGTAATTGTACCAAATGAGCTATTAGATGATGATACAAAATACTTTATTAATCCAACAGGTCGTTTTGTAATTGGAGGACCTTTAGGTGATACAGGTTTAACGGGTAGAAAAATCATAGTAGATACATATGGAGGAGTTGCAAGACATGGAGGAGGAGCTTTTTCAGGAAAAGACCCTACTAAAGTCGATAGATCGGCTGCATATATGGCAAGATATATAGCTAAAAATATTGTTGCAAATGGATATTCAAAAAAATGCGAAATACAAATTGCATATAGTATAGGTGTTGCAAAGCCAGTTTCTATTTATATAGATACTTTTAGAACAAACACAATTCCAGAAAGTGAAATAATAAAAAAGATCGAAGAAAACTTTGACTTAACACCAGCTGGAATTATAAAAACATTAAATTTAAGGGCTCCAATTTATAGTAAAACAACAAATTATGGACATTTTGGAAAAGAAGATATGCCATGGGAAAAGATTATAAAAATTTAATAAAAAAGCTATAATCTATTGAGGCTTATACTAATAAACGCGTAAAACATTAATATTTTACGCGTTTATTAGTTATATGTAATTGACTATAATATAAAAATATTTAATAGTTTTCATTTTGAAATATTTTTCAAAAGCTGTCGAAAACTGTCTGAAAAGAAAAAATTACTAGAAAAAATCTAATTAATGGATACTAAAATTTTTATTGTATATATTATTTTTATATGATAAAATCATTTCAAAATGAAATGGAGGTAAATAATATGAAAAAATCAAGTATTATTTTAATAAGTGTAATTGCGATAGTAGCAATTATAGTAATATTCTTAGTAGGAAGTTATAATGGATTAGTTAAGAAGTCTGAAGCAGTAGATACTAATTTATCGAACTTAGATGTAATGTTACAAAGAAGAGCAGATTTAATTCCTAATTTAGTAAGTACTGTAAAGGGATATACAAGTCATGAGACAGAAATTATTGATAGTATAACAGATGCAAGAACAAAATTAATGAATGCAAATAGTGTAGAAGAGAAATCAAATGCAAATAATGAACTTTCATCATCTTTAAATGCATTAATGGTAGTAGTAGAAAATTATCCAGATTTAAAAGCTTCTCAAAACTTTATACAATTATCTGATGAATTATCAGGAACAGAAAATAGAATAGCAGTAGCAAGAAAAGATTATAATGATGCTGTAAAAGATTATAATTTAAAAGTAAAAACATTTCCAGGAAATATCTTAGCAGGAATGTTTGGATTTGAGCAAAAACAATACTTTGAAGCAAATGAATCAAGTAGGGAGGTTCCTAGTGTTAACTTTGAATAGAAAAGTATTAAAAAAGATAATCTTTTTAATAGTATGTTTTGCTATTCTTTGTATAGGGTGTGTAAAAGCAGTAGTTAAGCCAACAAACGACTTTTATGTTAATGACTATGCGGGATTATTAAATGAAGAAACAAAAAATTATATCATAAATGCAAATGAAAGCCTAAATAGTAAAACTCGGTGCTCAAATTGTTGTTGTTACTATTCCTTCTTTGGAAGGACAGTCTTTAGAAGAATATGCTACTGAAACTTTTAGAGAATTTGGAATTGGAGACAAAAATAAAAATAATGGTCTATTATTATTATTAGCACTAGAAGAAAGGCAGTTTAGAGTAGAGGTAGGATATGGTTTAGAAGGTGTTTTACCAGATGCTAAAACTGGTAGAATTCAAGATGAATATATAATACCATATTTAAAAAATGATAATTGGAATGAAGGAATAAAAAATGGATTTAATGCTTTTTTAAGCATAATCGCAGAAGAGTATAATGTAGATATAGATCAAGAACAAGCTATAAAAGTAGAAGATAGTACAAGTAGTGAAAATATTAATTTTTCTGTATTATATGTTAGTCTTATGTTTGGTTATGTGATTTCTGCTATAAACAAACATAGAACTAGAAAAATTAGAACAACAATATTAATTATAATATATTCATTAGCACTAGGAGGAATAACATATATAATTACTAAATCAATTTCTTTAATAATTATTAATATGATAATGGGACTAATTGGAAATGTATTCGGATACATTTTATCATCTAACCGGATGGTTCTTCTTTCGGAGGCGGAGGAGGATTTCATGGTGGCTCAGGTGGTGGATCTTCTTTTGGCTCAGGCGGAGGTTTTTCTGGTGGAGGAGGATCGTCAGGACGGAGGTCGGAAGTTCTAGGGGATTTTAATTAATTTAATTTTTTAGTAAAAGAAAAATAAAATGTAAAGAAAACCATGTTTATTCTATTAAGAAGTAAAAAATATAAGGAACAAGAGGGAAAATTCTTTTGTTCCTTATAAAAAATATAATACATTAGAACTTTAATCTGACTACTGTTATGATCTTAAATACCAACAAATAAACAATTTACAAACTACCAATCAATGTAAAAAGCAAGGTTTATAGGCAAAACCTTTAAAAACCTAAATATTTAATAAGATGTTCATTTAAAACTATCCAAAAAGAACATTTTGCGAAGGAGATAATTATGGATGACAAATACAATTGGGATTTAACTCAAATATTTAAAAACGACGAAGATTTTAACAACAGGAAAAATGAATTGTACAAAATTTTAAACCAAATAAAAGAATTTCAAGGTAAACTTTGTGATTCAGCAGAAAATCTATACAATTGCTATTATTTATACGAAAAAGCAGAGGAACTACTTGAAAAAATATATCCATATGGAATGTTAAAATATCATCTAGATATGTCTAATCAAGATTCGATAAAACTCTTTAAATTAGTAGAAAATATTGAAGCAGATTTTAGCATAGCAGTCTCATATATTACCCCAGAAATAATAGAAACAGACGAAGAGAAAATCAAATCATTTTTTACCCAAAAAAAAGAATTAAACAAATATAAACGAGACATCGAAGAAATACTAGAAAAGAAAAAATATGTATTAAGTCAAGAATCAGAAAATTTATTATCAAACTATTCTGAAATTTTTGCAAATTCTAAAAACACTTATGATATATTTACAAATGCAGAATTAAAATATGGGAAAATAAAAAATGAAGATGGAGAAGAAGTAGAACTTACAGATGCTACATATATAAATTTTCTAAAAAGCAAAAATAGAAATGTAAGAAAAGATGCTTTTAATTTGATGTATAATTCCTATCAAAAATATATAAATACAATTACAGAATTATATATATCAAGAGTAAAATATTCTACTATAACAAGCAAGATAAGAAATTATAAATCTTCTTTAGAAAAAGCAGTAATACATGATGATGCAAGTATAAAAGTTTATGAAAGCTTAATATAAACAGTAAATAATATGCTAACTGTAAACCACGAGTTTATAGATTTAAAAAAGAAATTGTTAAATCTAAGTACAATGAATATGTATGATATTTATTTAAATCCATTAGAATTAGATCTAGATAAAATAACATTTGAGCAAGCAAAAGAAGAAGTTTTAAATGCTTTATCTTTACTTGGTGAAGATTATATTAAATTGCTAAATGAAGCTTTTGATAATAGATGGATAGATGTATATGAAAAAGAAAACAAAAGAGGCGGAGCATACAGTATGGGAATATATGGTTTGCATCCATTTGTGTTAACTAACTTTATAGGAGATAAAAGAGATGTAAGTACTATTGCTCATGAACTTGGTCATGCAATACATTCATACTATTCAGATAATAACCAAAATGTATTAGATGCAAGTTATACAATAATGGTAGCAGAAGTAGCATCAACAGTTAATGAAATTTTATTAAGTAGTTATCAAATAAAAAATGAAACTGATAAAGTAAAAAAAGCAAGTTTGATATATGAAATGTTAGAAATGGTAAGAGCTACATTATTTAGGCAAGCTATGTTTGCAGAATTTGAAAAAATAGTGCACCAAAAAATAGAAGAAGGACAAATGCTATCAGCAGAGGATTTAAATAATATTTATTATAATTTAAACAAAAAATATTTTGGAGATTCTGTAGAAGTTGATGAAAAAATAAAGTATGAATGGGCGAGAATTCCACATTTCTATAGTTGTTTCTACGTATACAAATATGCAACTGGAATATCAGCTGCAATAGCAATAGCAAGTAAAATATTAGATGGAGAGCCAGGATATGTAGAGAAATATAAAGAAATGTTAAAACAAGGAAAAACAAAAAAATCAATAGATTTATTAAAAATGGTAGATGTAGACTTGGAAAGTAGCAAACCATATGAAGATGCAATAAATTTTTATAAGGAAAATATAGAAGAATTAAAAGAATTAATTGAATGTACATTGGGTAATGAGAATTAATTGTTTTGGGGATAATGTTACCGCATAGCAATAGTTTAGTATATATTTTTTAAAACCAATCTTGAAGCGTGGCGGGTGAGAAGAGAAAAGTTACTTTTATACCACGCAGTTTAGGTAGCAAAGTAAGAAAGTGTGTACCATCGGCGATTGGTTTTAAAAAATATATACTAAACTATTGCTATGCTAATGTGTGTTTTTTTAATAAGCCATAATTTGTAATAGTGAAAAATTGTATGTAAGGAGAAATTAAATAAATGAAAGAAGTTGTATTTCCATTATTAAATTTAAGATTAAATATCAATCCTGTTATGTTTAGTATATTTGGAATTGATGTTTATTGGTATGCTTTTCTAATAGTATTTTCCATTATATTGGGAATAATAATTTGTAAAAAAAACGAGGGGAAATTTGGAGTAAAATTTGATAATATATTAGATTTATTAATATGTGTTTTACCAATATCTATAATATGTGCAAGAATATATTATGTAATTTTTAGCATGGATTTATATATGCAAAGTCCATTTGAGATATTTAATATTAGAGATGGGGGCTTAGCAATATATGGAGGAATAATAGGTGCAGTAATTACAATTTTAATATATTGCAAAAAAAAGAAAATATCTGCTTTAGATGTATTAGATTATGTTGCACCTTGTCTTGCTTTGGGACAATGTATAGGAAGGTGGGGAAACTTTTTTAATGTAGAAGCACATGGGGGTACTACAAATTCAATATTTAGAATGGGAATAATAGAAAACGGAGATTATATAGAAGTACATCCTACATTTCTTTATGAATCAATAGGAACTCTAGTAATATTTATAATATTAATGATATTACAAAAGAAAAGAAAATTTAAAGGACAAATTACATATATATATTTAGTAATGTACTCATTTATTAGAGCTATAATAGAGAATCTTAGAACAGATAGTTTAATGTTTATGAATTTCAGAGTATCTCGGAGTACTGTCTATATGTATATTTATAATATTTAGTGGTTTGTTAATATATAATTATAAAAAAGAAAGTGAGAATAATAGGATATGATATTTGCAAAACCAGGAACATATAAAGAATGTGGATTATTTAGTTTTGGTCATTTTTCATTAATAATATCAACCGTAATAGGAATTTTCATAGCAGTTAAATGTACAAAAATAAAAGAAAAAAATGATATAAAAGTAATAATAATAAAAACAACTATACTAGTTTGGGTGCTAGAAATAATAAAAATAATCTTTAATTTAAAAATAGGAAATGGAAATAATATTAATACTTATGTACCATTATATTATTGTAGTATTTTGTTATATGCTGGTATATTTAGCTCTGTAAAAAATAAAGTTATAAAAAGAGTGGGAGATGTATTTTTGGCAACTGGTGGAATAGTTGCAGGAATTGTTTTTATTATTTTTCCGACAACATCATTATTAACATATCCAATATTTCATTATATAAGTATGCAAAGCTTTGTGTATCATGGAGCTATGGTTTATTTAGGAATAATTATAAATAAATATAAATATATAGAAATAGAGAAAAAAGACATTTTATATTATGCAGGATTAATTTTAATAATTTGTATAATAGCATATATTTTAAACTGTATATTTGATAGTAATTTAATGTTTATATCAAAAGATTTTCCTGCAAGTCCTATTACTATTTTGTATAGAATTACAGGAAAAGCTTTTCCAATAGTTATGACAATAGGCCAAATGACTTTACCGTTTTATGTGGTATATGGCATAAATAAAATTTTGCCTCACAAGAGACGTGAAGTATCATTATAGTTATTCCGTGTTTATGAGAACAAGATATCATTATTCAAACGATAAAACATTTTTTAAAAATAACAAATGATTTTAATACAGTAAAAAGAGATATTACTATGCAAAGTTAATGGAGTATATTACTTCGTAGGTGGTCACATATACACGACTACATATATCTACTTCAAAACAGGAGGAAGTGAACTTTATGGGTGGAAGAAAATTAATTAGCAAAACATTTTTAAGAGATGTTGATTACTACAATTTAAATATATATTTAAATAACGATGACTACTACCTTTGCGTAAAGAAAATTATAAGCATGAAAGAGCCATATATATCGGAAACAAATCAATGTTTAATGGATAATGGGTATATAAATTTAAATATAGAAGAATATTTGAATTAAGAAACGCAAATAGAAAGTATAATTAAAATTATTAAGGTTATTTCAACAATAGTACGTATAGATTAGCACTTTAAATAACCCAACCATGTGTAAATAATTGCATATGTGTTAAGTTTATAAGAATAAAAACAGATAAAATTATTTGAAGTGCTTATAACTATTATCTGTTTTTATTGCAATTAATAATTGTTTCCGTATAAACTCAAGTAGATTTAAATCTCAATTTTAGGCTGATACTTCTCAAGCCACATATTTACCTGGCATAAATACGCCATTAACTGTGGTCCAGTCATTGGATGTCAAAAAATGACACGAACGTGTATACTTAGAGGCTGTAAGAAAACACGAGAAATACTAATGTACCATTTTTTGTAGTTTTTATACAAAATAACGAAAAATCAAAAAAATTACTAATAAAAAATATATATGAGTGCCTAAAATGGAGTGTAGAAATACACTATATTTCTATAGAATATTTTATATATGAAACGAATTTTTAATAACTATTATTTCGGAAAATTTTACTAAATGAATTGACAGCCGAGTTAACAGAATATATAATAATTTTGGTGAAGTTATTAAAGAGGGTGTATAATATGATGAATTCTAGAACTAATTTAAAATTTAATTTTGTACAACTAATGAATATTGTATGTTATACAATATTCTGTCTTGTGTTCTCTAATTGTTGTTTATATAGAAGATAAAATTGTAATGTTTTTTGCAGTTTTATCTTTTTTTATATAATAATAGATATATTTATTTTTATTAAAGGAGGGAAAGGTGAATATAAGCATAATAATATGCTATATAATTATTATATTAGAATTATTAAGTGCAGTTTGGTGTTTATATAGAGCTATTAAGTATAAGATTTTTCATATTGCAAACAAAGAAAATGAAAATATTAAAACTGATAAAGAAGATTCTAATATTATTATAGTTATTCCGTGTTTACGAGAACAAGATATTATTATTCAAACGATAAAGCACTTTCTAGAAATAACAAATGATTTTAATACAGTAAAACTATTAATTGTAACAACACAAAAAGAAGAATACGAAAGAAAGAAAAGTTTATACTTAGAAAAACAATTTATTGAAGACATTAAAAATAATATTGATATCCATAAATTAATTAGTAAGTATAATAAATTATTATCTACAAATGAGATTAAAGATATATTAAGTGATAGAAATAAGGAAAACATTGAAGATATCATACATAAAAGAATTAGTTATTCTAAATCCACAAATGAAGTGGTTAGGGAATTTATTAATAAAAATCATTTAGAAAAACAAGTATATCTATTTCATTATCCAAACAATGAAGGAATTATGGCAGATCAACTTAATTATGTACTAAATAATTTTAATTTCATAGATGAAGAAAAGTATTATTTTTCTGTATATAATGCTGATAGTATTCCAAGTAAAGAAACAATAAAAGATATTATAGACACAATAAATAAAAATAACTATCCAAAGGTTATTCAACAGTATTCTGTCCCATTAAGCAATTGGAATGAGTTATCAAATCTAATGAAAGGTTTTGCTATATATCAGGCTAATTTTGAACTTAGATATGGATTAATAAATTCACATTTTCCGAACAAATTTTTATATACATATGTAGTAGGTCATGGAATGTATGTTAGAGTAGATATATTAAAAAAGATTGGAGGGTTTGAAACAAAATATTGGTGTGAAGACATATATATGAGTTATGTATTAAGAAATGAGGTAATTCCAATATATTCAATAGGGTCATTAGAAATGATGCAGTCTCCACAATACTTATCTATATTGACTAAGCAAAATGCTGTATGGTTTAAAACCTCATTTGAGTGTTTGAAAATTTTCAGAGATGTATATAAGAAAAATAAAAAATTGAATTTTAGTAGTTTAGGTTGGCTAATACAAAGGATAAGGATGAATTTAACATGGCTATTTTTACCAGTAGTTTTTGGGCTTACTGTAATAATCTCAATTTTAAATAAAAATATTTATACATTAGTTATATCTATTTTAACATATTTGGTAATGATTCTATTAGAATATGGAAGCATTATTAAAATAATTGAGAATTTAGAAAAGTTTAAATTTAAAAACAAAATAAAATTATTATATGGAACAATATTAGCAGTATCTATTTCAAATATAGGACCATTGTATTCATTAATATCACGAAAGAAAGAGAAATATAAAACAGTAAGGTAGGTTTAAATAAAGATGAAAAGAGGTAAGATAATTTTGATTGAAGGTGTTTCTTGTGCAGGTAAAACAACAGTATGTAGAAGACTAAGTGAAGAGAAGGAATATCATATTTTTCCAGAAGCTATTCGTTATATAGAAAGAATCACAGGAAAACAGCATGAAGAAGCCCTCCCAACACCAACTAATGAAGACGAGGAAAAAAGAAATCAGAAAATATTATTTAATGTTGAGTTGCAAAAAATAAGGGAAGCAAATGAGTTAGCTAATAGTGGCAAAGATGTAGTGATTGATAAGTCTTTAATAGCAGTTATGGCTACTGCATTTGCATTTGAAAAGATGAATGGATACAAAACGAGCTTTGCTATGTCGATAGATTTATTTAAAAAATTCTTAGGTATATTAAAAAAAGAAAAAATGATATTTTGTGATATGTTTTTATATTTAGATGCTGATAAGGATGTTTTAGAAAGTAGAAATTATAGAAGAGAGCATGTTCTAGATAATTTTTGGATAAATGAAGAACTATTAAAGTATCAACACATATTTTTGGAGAAGTTTTTTGAAAGAAGTGATTTTAATAAGAGAAAAATTAATACAACTAATTTAAATAAAGAAGAAACATATCAAATGGCATGTTTAAATATAGAAAATAGAGTAAATTTTGAAGAATTTGAAAGATAGTGTTAGTTTCGAAGATATTGTAATGTGGAGATGGAGGAATTATGAACAAAATTTATATTTTAGGAAGTGTTGCTAGTGGCAAAACAACATTGGCTAAGAATTTATCTATAAAAACTAATATAAAATATTATGAGTTGGATAATGTTATATTTGATGATACAAAAAAAATTAATAAGAAACGCTCAATAGAAGAGCAAGAGAAAATGATTAAGAAAATAAATCAAGAAGATTCTTGGATTATAGAGGGAACTTACAGAAAGAGTTGTCATTTGGTATTAGATCTTGCAGAATATATTATTTGGCTAGATCCACCTATTGTATTAAGAAAAATAAGAATTCTGACTCGTTTTGTTAAACAAAAGCTTCATATGGAAAAATGTAATTATCAAGTAAATTATTCAATGTTAAAGGCAATGTACAAGTGGACAAAAGAATTTGAACAAGATAGAGGGAATTTAGAAAAAATGCTAAACAATTATGAGGATAAACTAATATTCATAAAGAATTCAAAAGAAATAAAGGATTTTTTAGAAAAACAGCAAGAAAACAAGTAGTTTTCCTGCTATCTATTCAAAGTTTAGTACATGCATAACGTATCCAGATTTTTTTGGCTAATGAATCTTCTATAAGAAGTTTATTTTGAACCTTTAATCCAGAGCAAGATATTAAATTATCCAATTCATCTTCTGTATAAGTTCTTTGGTACTTTAATATGTCTTTATGAAGTCCTGTTCTTACAAGTACTTCATGACTTGAATCATACTTCATGGTATCAAATATAAATGTTCCAGAAGGTTTTAACCATAAATTTATTTTAGATATCAATTCCTTAGAATCTTCTAAAGATAAAGTGTGCATTACAGCAAATGCACAAATTAAATCGAATTGACCAGGAAAAAAGGAAACTTCTAAAATATTTTGATTAATTATAATTGCTTTTGGTGCATTTTCTCTTGAAAAAGAACACATTTTATCAGAAAGTTCAACAGCTATTGTATTACATTGAAATTGTTCAAATATCTTTAAAGCCATACCTGTTCCAGAGCCGATTTCTAATACACTATCAAATGGATTTACATATTCAGATAGATATTGTTTTAGACTTTTCTGAAATGGAATGAGTTCATTGTTCCGACAAGCAAATTCCTGTGCTAGCTTGTTGTATGCATCTTTGTTAATATTGATATAATCTTTCATTTAGATAATCCTCCTTGAAAAGTATCTATCACTTTGGTTTTTTTATTTTTGAATAATTCTCCTTTCAAATGTTATGATGCAATTTTCAAGGTACAAAACCATATTAATGATTTATTAAAATGAAATCTTTTTGAATAGGTCATTGCCTAACTTAAATTATTATACAATGAAATTTAATAATTGTAAATAATTTAAAAAAGTATTATAAAAATTAATATATAATAAAAAACAAAAATAGAATATATTTAGTAGGTTTTAACTTACTAAGAAAAATTTTAATTTATATTGGGAGAAGTATATATAAAGACATAGATAAATAACGTAAAAAATATACACGACTAAAAATATCTACATCAAAACAGGGGGAAACGAGCTTTATGGGTGGAAGAAAATTAATTAGCAAAACATTTTTAAGAGATGTTGATTACTACAATTTAAATATATATTTAGATAACGATGACTACTACCTTTGCGTAAAGAAAATTATAAGCATGAAAGAGGTGTTAATGATAATATAAGAATGTACAAAAAATGGAATTTAATCATGTACAAAAA
>DXVF01000015.1 GCA_019417465.1 Clostridiales bacterium | reverse complement strand
ATTTTTGTACATGATTAAATTCCATTTTTTGTACATTCTTATATTATCATTAACAGTTACAGAGTAATTATTTTATTCCTATAATAGACCTCTGTATAATATATTTTCAAAGGGCAATAGATTTACAGCTGTATAAAGATACAATTTCCTGAAAAGTATATATAATATCTTTTCAAATAACCCCTATATTTGTAAAAAAATTGAAAAATATAAATTCAAAGTATTTTTAATTTCTATAACCTACTTTAACTTTATATTTTTCAACATTCTAAATATATTTTAATAATTATTATTTTACCAATTTATTTAATCTCTCTACAACTCTATCTTTCCCTAGAACCTGCATTATCTCATATAAATCTGGTGTATTTTGCCTTCCAGTTAAGGACACTCTAAGAACTGTACTAATATCACCCACATGACCAGGCCATTTTTCTGGTTCTTGCTTATATTCTTTTACTTCTCTTGCATATCCCAATTTTTCTGCTAAATCTTTAATTTTATTAAACCACATTTGTTTATCATCTGACTCATCATAATATTTTTCTATGTATAATTTTACTATTTTAGAAACTTCATTTAAATCTGAAATTTTTCCAAATGAATATTCTATATTGTTATCAAATTTGTCATCATACATATAAATAATATTTTCCTTTATATCAGACCATTTTGAAATATCTTTTCTTGGCTTTGTATTTCCTCTTTCTATTCCAAATACCTTTAATGCATAATCTTTATCTTCAAGCATTTTTGCAAGCTCAGTATCATATACTTCTGCCCAACTATTTACATTTTCATAAATATATTCAGCAGAATATTTAGATATAACATTTTTTGATACATCTAACATTTTTACCATATCAAATAGAGCTCCACTAACACCCATTTTATTAATTTTAAAATCAAACTCATCTATAGACTTCTCTGGATTTTGTTTTCTCCAAATTTCAAAATTTGAATTAGCTATATTAATTAAGTATTCAATCACAGCTTCCTTTGGAATACCTTGTTCCTTATAATATCCAACTGCTGCCTCTGGGTCTTTTCTTTTACTTAATTTTCTCTTAGAACCTCCATCCATTTTCATAATTGTAGGAATATGAGCATATTTTGGAGCTTTAAACCCTAACATATAGAATAATTGCAAATGAAGTGGAACAGAAGAAAGCCATTCATCTCCTCTTATTACCATAGTTGTTCCCATTAAGTGATCATCTACTGCATGAGCAAAATGGTATGTTGGAAGTCCATCTGATTTTATTATAACTATATCTTGGTCATTTTCTGGAAAATCGATATTTCCTTTTATTACATCATGATGTTTTATCTTCTTTTCTTCATTTCCCGGAGATTTTAAACGTATAATATATTTTTCTCCATTTTTTATTTTTGCAATTGCTTCATCTACTGATAGATTTCTATATTTAGCCCATACACCATAATATCCTGTTCTTACTTTTGCTGCTTCTTGTTTTTTTCTCATTTCATCTAGTTCTTCGCTACTTGCAAAACAAGGATATGCTTTTCCCTGGCTAATTAGAAATTTTGCATAAGCTTGATAAATATCTTTTCTTAAAGATTGTTTATATGGACCATATTCTCCTTTTTCTTCTGTTTGATTAATCATTCCTTCATCAATCTCAATATCAAAACTCTTTAGAGAAGAAACAATATCTGCTATTCCATTTTCTACTTCTCTTTTTTGGTCTGTATCTTCCACTCTTAAAAAGAATACACCTTTTGTCTTTTTAGTAATCATCTTCGCTATTAAAGCTTGAAAAATACCTCCTATATGTACAAATCCTGTTGGACTTGGTGCATATCTTGTAACTACCGCTCCTTCTTCTAAATTTCTTCTTGGATATTTTTCTTCATAATATGAAATATCTTTTGCATTTGGATATATTAAATCTGCTAACTCTCTATAATCCATATAAACCTCTCTCCTTTTATATCTCTTTTTATATATTAAACTTCATTATAATTGGTATTATCATAGGACAATTTTTGCCTATTTTTTGTATTCTATTTATAATCTCCATTTTCCTTATTTCTCTAGTCATCCACATTTTCTAATTCATTGAAACTTACTCGAAACTAATGCGGTATAATCAAAGTATAACTAGAATGTAATTTTTATACTAATAACAATTGTTGAAATTTTTCATACTTATTGACTTTTTACTCATAAATAGATTATAATAAATATAGGAAATGACAAATCCACAAACGTGGTTTTGCCGAGAATATATGAAAACTCACATCAACTCGTCAAAGTTACAGATGTGAGTCTTTTTTATTTATGTAGTTGCTTATCAACCCAGTTCTTATATAGAACTGCTGTCAAGGCAACGTTTAATGTTAAAGATAACATTAGCAATATTATATAAAATAGTATTACTTTAACCATAAACATCACCACCCTTCCTACGAAGATTCGTAAATCAGGTAGCAAAACCACATCTGCTTTTCATCATTTCCTATGGGTATTACTATACTACATTTGAACTTAAAACACAAGTAAACAAAACAATTTTTTGTAAATTAAAATTATATTTCTTTCACAATAATTTTTGCTCTAAAAACCTCTTAAAACATCGTGGGGTATAACCAAATTATACCAAAGACACACACTCAAATTCAAAAAAGGCTATATTTCAAGCCTTTCCGCTACACTTCCATAATTATTGGTAAAATCATTGGGTTCCTTTTCGTTTTTTGGAAAATATAGTCTCTTAAGTTATCTTTTAATGTAGATTTTATTGTTGACCAATCTGTAATTTTATTTTCTTCACATCTTTGAACTTCTTCTCTAATTACTCTTTTTACATCATCCATTAAATTCTCAGATTCTCTTACGTATACAAATCCTCTTGATATAACATCTGGTCCTGAAACAATTTCACCTGAGGCAGAATCCATTGTCATTACTATAATTATTAATCCATCTTGTGATAAATGTTGTCTATCACGAAGAACAATATTTCCAACATCTCCAACACCAAGTCCATCAACTAATATTTTTCCACATGGTACTGAAGTTGTTAATTTTGCTTCATTTTCATTTAATTCAAGTACTCTACCATTTTTCATCATAAATATATTTTCTGATGGTATTCCCATTTTTTTAGCTGTTTCTGAATGTGCTATTAATTGTCTATATTCACCATGTACAGGTATAAAATATTTTGGTCTTACAAGTGAAAAAATTAATTTTTGTTCTTCTTGGCATGCATGTCCAGAAACGTGAATCGCTTCTAATGAACTATATACAACTTCTGCACCAATTTTCATTAAATCATCTATTACTTTTGAAACTAATTTTTCATTTCCTGGTATTGGTGTTGCAGAAATTATAATCTTATCATTTGGAGTAATTACCACTTTTCTATGATCACCTGAAGCCATTCTTGTTAAAGCAGACATAGCCTCACCTTGACTACCTGTTGTCAAAATAACTAATTGATCATCTGTATAATTTTTTATCATATCAATATCAATAAAAACATTTTCTGGTACTTTAATATACCCTAAACCTCTTGCTGTTTCTATCATATTAATCATACTTCTACCACATACAGCAACTTTTCTTTTATATTTAACTGCAGAATTTACTATTTGTTGAACTCTATGCACATTTGATGCAAAGGTTGCAACAACAATTCTTTTGGGGCAGTTTAAAAATAATTTATCAAATACTTCACCAACAGAACTCTCGGACATTGTATATCCTTTTCTTTCTGCATTTGTACTATCTGACATAAGAGCTAAAACTCCTTGATTTCCAATTTCTGCAATTCTTCCAAAATCCATTAATTGATCATCAATAGGTGTATAATCTATTTTAAAGTCACCTGTATGTAATACAGTTCCTACTGGTGTATATATTGCAAGCATTACAGAATCAGGAATACTATGTGAACTTCTAATAAATTCTACTTTGATTTTTCCAAAATTAACAGTTTGTCCTTGCTCTACTACTTTTAATTTTGTTTTTCTTAATAATTTGTGTTCTTCTAGTTTATTTTTTATTAATCCTACTGTTAATTTTGTTGCATATATTGGCATATCAACTTGTTTTAATACATATGGTATAGAACCTATATGATCTTCATGACCATGAGTAATTACCAATCCTTTTATTTTATCTTTATTTTTTTCTAAATATGTTACATCTGGTATTACTAAATCTACACCAAGCATATTATCTTCTGGAAACTCAAGTCCACAATCTACTAAAACTATTTCATTATCATATTCAAAAACAGTAATGTTTTTTCCGATTTCCTCTAATCCTCCTAAAGGAATAATTTTTAAGTTTGGCTTTTTAAATTCAAAATCATTAGATTTATTTTCGCTTTTTACTCTTCTATTATTTCTTGGTTTTCTCTCCGTTTTTTCTCCTTCTTTTTTTTGTTTAGTATTCCTATTATTTTTGTACCCTCTTTCTCTTTTTGGAACTACTAATTTTTCATTTTCCTTTTCTTCTTTAATCCTTTCTTTACTTTTTAAATTTTCTGTCATATTTGTTTTTATCTCCTTCTTCTTTAAATTTGTTTAAATTTATATACTTCTAAAACAAATTTATATTATAAACTCTTCTTTGGCTATTATCTAAAATTATTGCATCACAAACTAAAATTAGAATATGGCCTTGCACATAAAATTCCGCTTGCTGCACTACCATATGCTAACTAGATTAGCTCAATTTTATTAAAACTTAAATTTTTATAAATACCGAACTCATTTTTACAATATTATTCTATTTATACACACCTTATAAATAGAAATATATAAATTTAAATCTCTTCTTTACCATTATTGGTAATCAATGGTACTATTATACAACTAATTTCAATTTATGTCAATGCTTGCCCCAATTATTCCTGCATCATTACCAAGCTCTGCCAAGTTTAGTACTGGGATATTTTCTTTATTAAATAAATATTTTGCTTTTTCAAATTCTGATACTAATTCTGTCCATAAAACATCTTTAAAATGAACAAAACCTCCTCCTATTGTTATACATTCTGGTTCTAATAAATTAGTTATATTAGATAACCCAATTGTTAAATCATTAATATATTCTTTAAATATTTCTTGTAACTTTTCATTTTTCTTATTATCTTTTAAAAACTTTAGTAAATCTCTAAATTTCATATTTTCTTCTATTATTTCTTTGTTTATTTTTTCCTTTAATCTTTTCATTGAGCAATATGTTTCAAAACATCCTCTATTACCACATTTACATAAGTTACCATTTTTTTCTATAATCATATGACCAAACTCAAATCCTGAATGTTTTTTAGGTTTTAACAATTTATTATTAAGGAATGCAGCTCCACCTATACCTGTCCCCAGGCATAAAAATACTGAATCTTCATAATTTCTCATACTCCCATACATTTTTTCTGCTATTGCTGCACATTTTCCGTCATTTTTTATAATTATATTTTCATATTGTAATTCATTTTTTAGTTTTTCTACAATATCAAAATCCTTAATTCCTAAGTTTACTATTCTTTTTATAACACCATCTTTTGGTTCACCTGGTGTTCCAATTCCAATTAATTGTATATTTTCTAAAGTTATTTCATTTTTATCTAATAAATCTTTAATACTATTTATTATAGTTTTTATTATAAAGTTTTGAATATCTTCTACTTTTTCAATCAATATATCTGTATCTTTTTTACAAACTATATTTCCTTCATCATTTACAATACCAACACCTATGTGACTTCCACCTAAATCTATTCCTATATTCATTTGTTTCTCCTCTTACTTATTAATTTTTTATATAATCGAAAGTTTGGAAAACTTTCCTATTATATAAATAAAGATTACCTAATTATACACATATTATAGGCAACCTTCACATATTTATGCTAATAAACAGCATCATTTGAATACATTATATTATTATTTGACTCTTTTTTTATAAATCCTGCATTTGGATCTAAAACTAAAGCAACAGTAATAGCACCTAATATAAGTAATACTACTAATCCAATTAATAGTTTAATTAAATTTTCCTTCTTAAACATAACTTTTCCTCCTTATTTTATAAAAGTTAAAGCTATAATAATTACTCCAGCTATTACTCTATATATGGCAAATCCCTTAAAACTACCTTTTTGTAAGTATTTTAATAAATATTTAATTACCAAAATACCAACTATAAAGCTTGATATTACACCAATAAAAAATGGTACATTAAATACAAAATCTTTTATTTTAAATATTGTTGCAGCTAAGACTATTGGAGCAGATAACATAAATGAATATTTAGCAGCAGATGTTCTATCTACTTTTAATAATCTTGCTGTTGTCATAGTTACACCAGACCTTGAAACTCCTGGAATAAAAGCTAAACTTTGTGCTAAACCTATTAGAAAAGTTTGTTTTAATGACATATGCTCATAGTCTGTAGTAGCTTTTGCATTTTTATCTACAAAATATAAAATTATACCCATGATTATTAATGCAATTGCTATTATTAATGGAGTTGTTAATTTATCTCCTACAAAATGGTCTAGTAAAAATCCTATTATTCCACCAGGAATTGTAGCAAGTACTATATACCAGAACATTCTTCCTTCTGTAGAATCTTCTTTTTTTATAACCTTTTTAAAACCACCTTTTATTAACTCTATCCAATCTTTAAAGAAAAATATTCCTATAGCTAATAATGTACCAAAATGTAAAGCTACATCAAAAGCTTCTGGCACCTCCCAATCAAATATCCATGGTATAATTGCCAAATGGGCAGAACTTGATATTGGCAAAAGTTCTGTAAGCCCTTGTACTATTCCTAATATTAATGCTTGTATTTCATTCATTTTTAACTCCTCTTTCCTTAAATACCTTATATTTCAAAAAAGGTATTTTTATCTTTAATCTCATTATATATAGTTTGTTTAATACATTTTGCTGCACTATATGGTGCTACTTTACCAGGAAGTGCTAAAGCCCATATAACTTTTATTCCTTGCTTTGCAGCTGCTAGCTGATCTACACCTCCTGGTTTAGATGCTAAATCCATGATCAAACTATTTTTATCTAATAATTTTAATCTATTTTCATCTAACACAATACTTGGTATCGTATTTATTATAATATCCTTATTTGATAAGTTCTCATCTAGTTTTGAAAGTGGTACTTCTTTATAGCCATATGTTTTTATCCAAGCTAAGTCTTCATTCTTTCTAGCCTCACAATAGACATTAGCTCCAATCCCTTGAAGCATTTTAGCAAGCACTTTTCCAATTCTTCCAAATCCTAATATTAAAATATCACTACCATGCAAAGTGAAATTTGTTTCTTCCATTGCTATTTGAATTGCACCTTCTGCTGTTGATATACTATTTAAAATAGCAAGTTCTTCACATTCAATTAAATCAATAACTTTTAAATTAATTTCTTTTTGTAATTTATAAAACTCTTTTGGTATACTTCCAGCTACAAAAACTTTATTATTTAACCATTTTGTAACATTGTCTATTAAAATATCTTTATTACTAAAAGGTGCTTTTATAAATCCCTCATCTTTACAAAATGGTATAGAGCTAATAACTAACTTGCTCTTTTTTATACACTCTTCTTCATTTTTACAAATAAAAACATTTTTTAATTCTTGCAAATTTTCTGCTTTTTCTAATCCATATGTATATACATTAAATCCATCTTCCACTAGCATTTGTACAAGATAAACAATTCTTAAATCTCCACCTATAACAGATACTTGTTTTTCCAATATTAACACATTCCTTTCATATTAAACTTAATATGAATATATTCTGTTTTTAGAAATTTATCACATTTATTTTTCTTCTTTTTCTATTTGTTCTTCTTTATTAATCTCTACATTTTTCTTAATATTTTTAATCATTTTCATGTCATTATTATTTAATTTATTTACTAAACAATATGTATCTTTTAAATGTTTTTGTGTTAATTTTTCTTTTTTGTTTAATTTATTTACTACTTTGATACTTAAAGTATCATTTAAATTTGGTGCCTTTATATTTTTTATTATAGGTAAAAATATAGCTTGTCCTTCTATTTCTTTATATATATTACTATCTAATTCTATTGCCACATTAATGTAATTAATAGCTTTTAGCCTTTCTCCTCGTAACATATTAATCTGTGCTAAATAATAATAAGAACCTGCTTCTATATCCTCTTTAGCTAAACATTCCATAAAATAGTTTTCCGCTTCTCCGCAAGTCTCCATATATCATAGATATTTGTGCTAAATTGAATTTTGCATTATATAACATACTATTAATTTCTGCTGCAATTTGATAATATTCTTTTGCCTTTTGAAAATCATTTAATCTTGTATAAACCATTCCAAGGTTATAATATATATCATAATTTGTAGGATTATATTTTAAAGCTTCTGTATAAACAATAGTCGCCTCTTTAAATCTTTCTTCATCATATAAAATATCTCCTAATAGCATACTTGCTTCTAAATAATCTGGTTTCTTTTTTAATAAATCATTAAGCATATTAATAGCAGCATCATTATTATTTAGCTTCTGAAGTAATACTGATATCTTATAATATGAATTATAATCTTTTGTATTAATTTCTATTGCTCTTACATATTCATCTATCGCATTTGTAAGTTTACCTTCCTCTTCATATATTTCGGCAAGCATTTTATGTCCTAAATAGGTATTTGGATATTTATCTATTAATTTTAGCATATATTTTTTAGCTTGCTCCAGATTATTTTGCTTTAAATAATATTTAGCTATAATTAAATTTAATAACTCTGGAAATAATATATTTTTCTTTTCTAAAATTAAAACAATTCCTGGAATAATTACACATAAAATATATAATAATATTTTTATTATTATAGGAAACTTTATGTCTGATATTAACTCTATAAAATTGACTGCTATTCCTATAAATTGTAATACTAATATATCTATATATGTAGTGTCATTCTTTTTTATCATTTTAAAAAATACAATGATAAATAAAGTAAAAGCTAATAAATTGAATATTATTTTTTGGGTTATCATATACATCCTCTTTATTTATTAAATTTTTCTTTATAATTTTTAATTGATTCTTCTATTATTCTCTCTGCTTCTTCTTTCCCATACATCTTATCTACAGTCGTTTTTTTGCCTTCTAATTGCTTATATACTTCGAAGAAGTGCATAAGTTCATCAGATATCTGTTTTGGTAATTCTGAAATATCTTTATAACAGTTTAAGTATGGATCATTTTTTGCTATTGCAATAATTTTTTCATCTTGCTCATCACTATCTATCATCTTTAATACTCCAATTGGATAACACTCAATTAAAGTAAGTGGATATACAGTTTCTTGGCATATTACCAAAACATCTAAAGGATCATGGTCACCTGCATATGTTCTAGGAATAAATCCATAATTTGCTGGATAATGTGTAGCTGTATAAAGTACACGGTCTAGTTTAAGCATACCTGTTTCTTTATCTAATTCATATTTATCTCCGCATCCTTTTGGTATTTCTATTACTGCAACAAAATCATCTTTTTTTACTCTTGTTTCTGAAATATCATGCCATATATTCATCATAATTACTTCATTTCCTTCCTCTTCTGTAGTATGCTTATATTTTAAGCTAAAAATGTTAAAATGTCTAGTAATATGGTAAAAAAAGTAATAAAAAGTAGTTATCTTTAATCATCATATAAGATAACTACTTTTCATATTTTCTATTTTATTTTTCTAAACTTCTCATATCTATTGTTTACTAAGCTTTCTTTATCTATCTTTCCTAATTCCTTAATATTATCCAAAATACACTTTTTTATTTTTAAGCTTACAGCTTCTACATTTTCTCCTACTCCACCTTCTGGTTCAGTTATAATTTCATCAATAATATCTAAATCTTTTAAATCTTTTGCTGTAATCTTCATATGTTCTGCTGCTTCTTTATTTTTGCTTGCATCTTTATATAAAATACTTGCAAATCCTTCTGGTGATAATATAGAATATACTGCATTTTCTAGCATAATAATTTTATCTGCTACACCTATTCCTAAAGCACCACCACTAGAACCTTCTCCTATAACAATAGAAATAATTGGAGTCTTTAATCTAGACATTTCTAATAAATTTTTAGCAATTGCTTCACCTTGCCCTCTTTCTTCTGCACCAATCCCTGGATAAGCACCTGGTGTATCTATAAATGTTATAATTGGTCTATTAAACTTTTCTGCTTGTTTCATTATTCTTAAAGCTTTTCTATATCCTTCTGGATTTGTCATCCCAAAATTTCTCTCCATGTTTTCTTTAGTTGTCTTTCCCTTTTGTTGACCAATTAAAGTAACTACATATTTGTCGATTCTTCCAATACCTGTTATTATTGACTTATCATCAGAAAACAATCTATCTCCATGTAGTTCGATAAATTCATCACATATTAAATTAATATAATCTAATGATTTTGGTCTATCTGCTTTTCTTGCAAGCACTACTCTATCCCATGCAGTAAGTTTTTTTGACCCCATTTTTTGCTTCCTCCTTTTTGCTAATGCAATTATGCATTTTAAAAAATAAAAAATATTCCCTAGTTTTAGATAAACTAAACCGTTATAAAAATTTCTAAATTATAAACTAATTATTCATATATTTCTTAAATATGTTAATATTATACCTTCCCCAAACTAACATCTAATGATGCAATTTCAAAATTTTATATAATGTATCTTTCATATCTTTTCTTTCCACAATTTTATCGATGAATCCATGTTCTAATAAAAACTCTGACTTTTGAAAACCTTCAGGTAATTTTTGTTTGATTGTTTGTTCAATTACTCTTGGACCTGCGAAACCAATCAAAGCATTTGGCTCTGCTAAAATAATATCTCCTAAACTTGCAAAACTTGCTGTAACTCCACCTGTTGTTGGATCTGTTAACACAGATATGTATAAAAGTCCTACTTCATCAAGTTTCGCTAAAGCTGCTGAAGTTTTAGCCATTTGCATTAAAGAAATAATTCCTTCTTGCATTCTAGCTCCACCAGAAACACAAAACATTATAAATGGAAGCTTATTTTCTATAGCTTGTTCTATGCTCGAGGTTATCTTTTCACCTACTACGCTTCCCATACTACCCATCATAAAATTTCCATCCATAACAGCTATTACTACTTTTTCTCCATTAATTTCTCCGAAACCTGTAGTAACTGCTTCTTTTATGTGTGTCTTTTCTTTCAAAGCTTCTATCTTTCTAGTATATCCTTCAAAGTTTAATGGATTTCTTGTTTCCATATCTTCATACATTTCTACAAAAGTTCCTTCATCTATTATCCCGAGAAATTCTACGTCTAGCAGACAATCTAAAATGTTTTCCACAATTAGGGCACACACTGTAGTTTTTATGCACTTCTTCCTTATATAAAATTTCCTTACAAGCATCACATTTAACCCATTTACCAATTAACATATCAGATGCTTTTATATTCTTTGTATTTTCCTCTTCTGTTTGATTAATTTTTTTAATTTTATCTACAATCATATACTCACCTTTTTGTATATATTATTTTCTATTTATAGCCAATAAACTTTTATTTATAATAATCTTACCCAATCACTATTTTTATATCTTAAAAACCAAACTCTTTTTTTATAAAAGATGTATCATAATTATTTTTAATAAAATTTTCGTTTTCTAAAATACTATATAAAAAGTCAATATTTGTATCTATACCCTCTACTATAAATTCTCCTAGTGCACTCTTCATTTTAGCAATCGACTCATTTCTATCTCTTCCATAAACTATAATTTTAGCAATCATAGAGTCATAAGTTTGTGGTACTTTATAATCTGAATAAATCGCTGTATCTACTCTTATACCATTTCCACCTGGAATATGAAGTCCTGTTATTTTACCAGGACAAGGCATAAAATTCTTACTAGGATTTTCTGCATTAATTCTGCATTCCATACTATGACCTTTAAAAATAATATCTTTTTGTTTTAGAGGCATCTTCTCCCCAGAAGCTATCTTAATTTGTTCTTTAACAATATCAATTCCTGTAACCATTTCTGTTACTGGATGTTCTACCTGAATTCTTGTATTCATCTCCATAAAATAGAAATTTTTATTTTTATCAACCAAAAACTCTATAGTTCCAGCATTCGAATATCCTATTTTTTTAGCAGCATTTACAGCTACTTCTCCCATCTTTTTTCTTAAAGCATCTGAAATAACTCCTGATGGTGTTTCCTCTAAAACTTTTTGATTTCTTCTTTGAACAGAACAATCTCTTTCTCCTAAATGCACTACATTTCCGTATTCATCTGCTAATATTTGCATTTCTACATGTCTTGGATTTTCTACAAATTTCTCTATATATATACTATCATCATTAAATGATATTTTTGCTTCTTGTTTTACTACTTCAAAGAATTTAATTAGTTCTTCTTCTGAATAAGCAACTCTTATTCCTTTTCCTCCACCACCAGCAGATGCTTTTATTATAATTGGATAACCAATTTTCTTTCCTATTTTTTTTGCTTCATCAATATTTTTTACTAATCCATCTGATCCTGGTACTACTGGCACTCCCGCTTTTTGCATCGTTTCTTTTGCCATAGACTTATTTCCCATTAGTTCTATTATTTTATAAGATGGACCTATAAATTTAATTCCTATTTCATCACACATTTTAGCAAATGTACTGCTCTCAGATAAGAAACCAAATCCTGGATGAATACTATCAGCTCCTGTTAAACAAGCAGCTTCTATTATATTTTTTACATTTAAATAACTTACAGCCGATTTGGTAGGTCCTATACAAACAGATTCATCTGCCATTTTTCTATGTAATGAATCTTTATCTATTTCTGAATATACTGCAACTGTTCTAATTCCCATTTCACGACATGCTCTTATTACTCTTACTGCAATCTCTCCACGATTAGCAATTAGTACTTTTTTTAACATCTTTTTTTCTCTTCTCCTCTACTTTATTCAGGGTGACCCATAGGTAGGCGGAGCTTTTGGGTCAAAATGTCCTATTTATTAACTCTATTCTGTTCAAAAGTTTTTTGTTTTGACCCAAAAGCTCCGCCTACCTATGGGTCAAATCGTTAATTATACAATAGCAAAAGTCAATTCACCTTTAGCAGCAAGCTTTCCATCTACTGTGGCAACAGCCTCTCCTACACCTATTGGTCCTTTTCTTTTTATAATTTTAACTTCTAACTTTAAAACATCTCCAGGTACAACCTGTTTTTTAAATCTTAATTTATCCATTCCACCAAACAAAGCATTTCTTCCTTTATTTTCTTCTAATGATAAAATAGCAACCGCACCAGTTTGAGCCATTGCTTCTACAATTAACACTCCTGGCATAATTGGCTGACCTGGAAAATGTCCTTGAAAATAAAGTTCATTAATACACACATTTTTATAAGCTACTGCACTTTCTCCTGGAACATAATCTTCTACTCTATCTATCATTAAGAAAGGACTTCTTTGAGGTATTATTTCCATAATTTGATTAATATCTAACATATTTTTTCTTGCCTCCATATTTATTTAATTTTAATTAGCACCTGTCCATATTCTACCATTTCTTCATCCTTAACTAAAATTTCTACTACTTCTCCATCAAATTCTGATTCTATTTCATTCATTAATTTCATAGCCTCAACTATACAAAGTATATCACCTTTTTTTACTTTGTCTCCTATTTTAACAAAAGGTTCTGCTTTTGGAGATGGCTTACTATAATAAGTACCCACCATTGGAGATTTAACTAATTTATAATTTTCTTCTTTATTACAATCATTTTGCACATTTTTTACTTCTTCGCAAGCAACTGCATTGATATTTACTTTAGGCATTGTTTGATTTAAATCTTTTACAACTTCTTTTACGACTGTCTCATTTTTCTTCATGCTTATTTTTAATCCATCA
Organism: Clostridiales bacterium; assembly: GCA_019417465.1. GTDB lineage: Bacteria > Bacillota > Clostridia > TANB77 > CAG-508 > CAG-492. The sequence continues at coordinate 27,580 of DXVF01000015.1, read as the reverse complement.
GGAAATTCAATATTTATTTCGTCTATTTTAGCCTCTCCCATATCATCCATCAATTTTTTTATCTCATCATAATTCATATAAAATAACCTCCATATATTATATTTTTATACTACATAATCATTCCACCATCTACATTTAAAACTTGGCCTGTTATATATGTATTTTCTTCTGAGCCTAAGAAATATACAGCATTTGCCACTTCTTCTGCTTTTCCCATTTTCTTAAGTGGAATTTGTGCATGAATAGATTCTTTTACTGAATCTGATAAAACATCTGTCATATCTGTTTCAATAAATCCAGGTGCAACAGCATTTGCCAAAATATTTCTACTTGCAAGCTCTTTAGCTACACTTTTTGTAAATCCTATAACACCAGCTTTTGATGCCGCATAATTTGCTTGCCCGCTATTTCCACTAACACCTACTACAGACGATATATTTACAATTTTGCCATTTCTTTGCTTCATCATATAACTAATAACATTTTTAGTCATATTAAAAGTTCCTTTTAAATTAACATTTATAACTTTATCAAAATCTTCCTCTTTCATTCTCATTAACAAATTATCTTTAGTTATACCAGCATTATTTATTAAAACATCTATTTTTCCAAACTTTTCTACTGCTTTTTTTACCATTTCTTCACATATAGCAAAATCTGTAACATCACCTTTTACGCACAAAACTTCTACACTACCATTTTGATTTAATTCACTCCCCAATTTCACTACATCTGTTTTTTCTGAAACATAATTAATAACTAAATTATATCCATTTTTAGCAAATTTTTTAGCAATTTCCTTTCCTATTCCTCTTGAACCGCCTGTAATAAACGCTACTTTTTTATCCATCTATTTTCAATCCCTTCATTTAGATTATTATCTTTAAATTATACAAGTTATATCACAATTCATCTTAAATATGCAAATTTTTTTAAAAAATTCTTACTATTAACTAATTAATCTCCTCAAATAAGTAAATACTTTATTCATATATAATAAAATCGTCATTAATTAACAGACTCCAAAAATTCCTCCAAAGACTTTACATCACTTATAGCATATACTTTTATTTCTTCACCTTTTAATTCTTTTTTCACAAAACCTGAAAGAGCCTTACCAGGTCCAATCTCTACATATGTATCTATTTTCTCAGTTTTCATTTTTTTAATTGCTCTATCAAATCTCACAGGACTCACAATATGATTTGCCAAAATATCTTTAGCACTATCATTTTTACAGTAAAATTCGCCATCGATATTTTTTATTACTTTATTTTCATTTATACTAAAATGCACATTTTCTAATTCTCTAGAAAATAACTCTTTTGCCTTATTCAACTTCTCTGTATGAAAAGGACCACTAGTTTTTAATTTAATAACTCTTTTTGCATTTAAGTTATTTAACTCTACTATAGCTTTTTCTATTCCTTCAGATTCTCCAGAAATTACAGTTTGATCTGAATAATTATAATTCGCTGGTACAACAAATTTGCCATCTTCTCTTATTTTTTCACAAACTTTCTCTATTGCAGAACTATCTACTCCAATGACTGCCGCCATTTCAAAATTACCTTCTGGAAGATAGTTTCCCATATAGAACCCTCTTCTTTCTAAAAGTTTCATTCCTTCTTCAAAACTAATATATCCAGAATAAATTAATGCAACATATTCTCCTAAACTTAATCCCACAGAAGCATCTGCTCTAATCCCTCTAGATTTTAAAACTTCTAGTATAGCTAAACTTGTAACAGCAATTCCAATTTGTGTATTTTGTGTTTTATTAAGTTCTTCTTCTGTTCCTTCAAAACACATTTTCTTAATATCCATCTCTAAAATCTTACTCGCTTGTTCATAGATTTTATTTGCCTCTTCATATTTTTCACATATATCTTTTCCCATTCCTACAAATTGAGCTCCTTGCCCTGGGAATAAAAAAGCTGTTTTCATTATATTACCTCCATAATTTTTATTATTCAAATACCAATTCTTCCTATATTATTAAATTTCTAATAATATACTTCCAGTATTTAATCCTCCACCATAGCCTAATAATATTATTTTATCACTTGCTAATAATTTATTTTTCTCTAATAATTCTCCAAGTACAATTGGTATACTTGCACAAAATGTATTTCCTACATTTTTGATGTTATTATATATCTTGTCATTTTCAATTTGCAATCTTGCAAGAATAGAATTAATGATTTTTTGATTTGATTGATGTGGAATTATATACTTTATGTCTTCTATGTTTTCTCCACTAATTTGTAATAATTTACTAATATTCTTCACTGCTTCTTTAACAGCATATTTATATACTTTTGTTCCATCCATCTTTATTTTATTATTTGAATTATATACTAAAATATCTCCATCTTGTCCTTTACTTTCTATATAAGATTCATATTTTTTCTCTACATCTGATTTCTCAATTATTGTTGCTCCAGCTCCATCAGATAAAATAATTGCAGTTCCCATATCGTTTTCATCTATTATATTAGATAAAACATCTACACCAACTATTAACACTCTATTTACTTTTCCTATTGCTATATAATTTCTCGCAATATCTAAACTACTTATATATCCAGCACATCCTGCAAGTATATCTAGACAAATACAATTTTTAACATCTAGTTCTTTTTGAATATAAAATGATATACCTGGCATAATTTTATCACTAGAAGTTGTTGCTACAATAATCATATCTATTGTTTGTTTATCGATATTATAATTTTCTATAGCTTGCTTTGAAGCTTTTATTGCAACTTCTTCAATTGTCTCATCATTAGCAAAAAAACGATTCTCTATCCCTGTTCTTTTATAAATATATTCTTCTGTAATATTATATTTATTAGCTAATTCTTTATTATTTACTTTTCGTTTTGGAAAATATGCTCCATTTGCTATAATTTTAATACTATTCATATTCACCCCTTATAAATCAAGTTATATTTTACCTTAAATGGTATATTTTTTCTATTAGTCTGACTGGTCAGATTTGATGTATTTTGTGTAAAATTTAAAAATCTAGCAATATCAATAGAAATACTGATACTACTAGGTTTTAATCGTTTTTTATGTTTCGTCTAAAACTATCTAATATTATCTTATTAGTAACAAATTAGTAACAAATTATTTTATTTTATAAAATTGCTCAATCATTTGTATTGAATTATCTTTATTCAATCCTAAATTAATGCATTGTAACATCATCATTTCAATAACTGCTTCCTTCTTACAGTACCTTCTACTTAATTCTTCTACAATCTTCTCTTCCATAATATACCTCCCAAATTTGACATTTGACGAAAATGGAAGTATACTAGAACTGTATTTCGCTTTTGCGTATACTTCCAGAGATAATCTCAGTTGCAGCTGAGTTATCTCTCTTTTCTTTATAAATATTATAATCTTTTTAAAAATACGTCAAGAAACGAGCCCGCACTTTCGACATGATTTGGAAATAAAAGGGAATAAAAAACGTGTAGTGATTGAAAACACTACACAAATTTTTTTAAAATTTTTTCAAAATTTATTCATATTCAATTCTCTTTCTACTTTTATCTTTAAATAATCCCACTTCAATATTGCTATATATTTAATGCTTTCTGTAGAAAGTAAATTATTTGCTTTAGCATATCTATTCCATTCTTGCACAGTTGGGAATTTATTTTTTTCTTCTGTATAATCCTTTAGTCTATTATAGCTTACATTAAAATAATATAGAATCGGACTGTCACTTGGATATTTTCTCACTTCTGTTTGTTTATAATAATTATTTATTAATTCATCTATTTCTAAACTTAATTCTACTGTTTTATCATTACTTAATCCATTTTTCGTAATACTATCATTTAATTTTCTTTGCAATGCTCTTATTTTTCTATATACATTCACATAACATCACCTAGATGTTAGTATCTGCACTTCTAAAACAATATATACATCTTCTTCAATTCCTCAAATCTTTCCACATCTGCATGTGCCATTAAAGTAAATACACTAAATAAACAATTTTCATGTGCATACTTATCCCATTCTTCTTTTGTTATGTTTTTATTTTCTTTCAATTTTCTCTTAAATTCTTTTAAGCTCTTTTTATAATAATTCATAATATCACCTACTTCTTAGTATTTGTAGAATTTTATCTATTATGCAAAAAGATAACTATTTCACTAGTTCTCTCATCATTATATTTATGTATTTATCAAGTTTTTGACTTTGTCTTAATATCTTACTTTTGCTGTAATCTTCCTTTATCATTCGTTCCAATCTCGCACGATTCTTTGTAATAAGTAATTCTATTCTATAATTTTTCATAGTAATCACCTCTTGTGATTATTATACAACTTTATGTTTACTTTGTATCGTAAAAATTGTCGAATACGTTAAAAGACTAGCGTTTGCTAGTCTAAAATAAAAAAGACTATTGCTAGTCTTTTGCATTTTCTTTGTTTTCTTGCTTAAGCATTTCATTAACATTTTTCGACTTCTTTTTTAATTTTATCATTCTAATTTCATTTGTCAACATTTAAAACATCTCGAGTTATTTATTATTATACAACAATTTACATAATTTGTAAAGTTTGCTTTGTATCACTTTTATTATTCTCATATTATTATAATTCTATTCGTGATTATTTTGTTTTAGAACCGACCCACTACAATCAATTTTAAGCCTTTTTTATATCTTAAACATATACTTTTATGTCTTGATTTTAGCATGTTTTAAACATTTTAAAAATTTTTTATATTTTTTTGAAAAAAGTGTTGACATTTGACGTTACGTCATGTATAATATATTTAACAAATGAGAGAGAGGTAATTAAAATGTTATATTTTAGATTTGATTGTGAAAAAGAAAATTTCAAAGGAACAGAACATACATCAGTTTTATACGGACATAATGCAGAAGAAATGGCAATATTTGAATTTGAAGATGAAGGATATTTTGTGCAAGGTTATTATTTAGATACATACAATGAATTACAAGAAAAATTATTAGATGAAGAAATTACAGAAGAAGAATATAACGAAAAATTTAATGAATTAGTAAAAGAATTTATTAAAGATGAATGGACTTTAAACGGTTGTTCTTGTTTCGAATTAAGCGAAGAAGGAATCGAATTTTCTAATAACTACAAATATGATGATAGAAAAATAATTACAATTTTCGAAGGTGAAGAAGTTGCTAAAGGGCATGACGGAGAAATAGTTGCTAAATGTGAAAAAATTGTATGGCAAGGTAACGCTGATGAAATAACAAATATTTTTTATAATGATGAGATTGAAAATAAAGTAGAAGAAATCTTAAATATAATTAAATAGGAGGATTCATGGAAGAAAGAATATTAAATGTATCTTTTAATAAAGCCGGAAGTGGAAGCATCACGAAAAGGCTTACTCTTCCCTCTTCTATATTAAAAGATATGCGGAATTGATGAAAAAAATAGACAAGTTAAATTAATTTATGATAATATAAAAAAAGAAATTATTATAAAGAAGGCTTGATATGAGAGGTTATAATATAGATAATTATATCGGTAAAAAATTTAATAAACTTACTCTAATTAAAAACTTAAATAAAATAGATAAAAATAATTCTAAATTAGCTTTATTTAAATGTGATTGCGGAAATATTAAAGAAATGGTATTTACTCAGGTTTTTAACGGTGAAGTAAAAAGTTGTGGTTGTAATGTTAGAGGAAATTTGTCTAATTTAGCAAATGAAACTTGCAAAGAAAAACGAATACTCTATAATTTAAACAATACTCAAAAAAACAATAAAACTGGATATCCTCGGAATTACAATTGTAGGTAATAAATATAGAGTTCGAATAACCGTTAATAAAAAAACAATTCATCTAGGTTATTATAATACTTTAGAAGAAGCTATAAAAGTACGTAAAGAAGCTGAAGAAAAATACTTTGGTAACCTTATATACAAATATGAAAAAGCTCTTGACATATAATTTGTAATCTGTTAATATAATTTACAGAGAGTACCTTGTATAAGGTATCACTCGAGGTTGAATAGAACCAGTAATCTATTCGTGTGAACGCTTAGACGTGACTCGAGGTTTTGAATGTTGAACCAGAATCAACATTCTTTTTTTGTTTCAGAGCTAGAAATTAATCTAGCTCTATTTCTTTCTATTTTGTTGCAGTTAGTATAAAACTACTCAACTTTGTTAATTTATATCTACATGCACTACACCGTTCATATTTGAACCATTTGTATATGTATATCTTAATTTACCTTTACTTACTAAAGATTTAGTATAAGCAAGTAACGTATTAGCACTTACACCTTTTACATAGATATCAGATGCCTTACCACTAACATGTCTAGAACCTTGCACTCCACCAACTCTTTTGTTATGTGTTGCACATCTACAACCGCTTGTAACTACGCAAGCTTGTCCGAAATGATTACGAATATCTTCTAAAACATTAACTAGTTTTAAATCTATGTTATTCATTCCACAACCACATTTACAAGTAAATTCTGTCTTTTTGAAGTGCTTTATATTGTCCCAACTAAGATTTTTATTATCTCTTGCCTTTGTTGTGATTTCTCCTGCTACACCGTCTGCAGTAACTCCTAAACTTTTTTGTATTTCTTTTATTACTGCTATTAGTTTAGCATCTGTATTTACACCGTAGATTCCATCTACAACAAGTCCGTTAGTTTTTTGAAAATCCTTATAAGCTTGTTTTGTTCCTTCTCCTTCTACACCATCTATAGACTTATTGTAAAATCCTAAAAATTTTAAATTCATTTGACGTTGTCTTATATTTAACATATTTATTCCTCCTTCTCTTTCTTTGTAAAGTAATATGTAATAATAGCACTTGCTATTGCCATAAAGGCTTCTACACTTACTACATTTTTAAAAGTTAAAATACATACTGTTATTATTACTGCTAAGCTTAATATTGTTTTTACTTTAAATAGATTTGCTATGTTTAATAAGAATTGTTTTATTGCTTCTTGCATAAGATTACCTCCTTCTTAATTTCTTCTAAAGTTTTTTCTTGATTTTCCATACTCTTCTGCAATAATTCTAGAGACTTAGAAGTATTACTATTAGATACTTTCATTTCTTCTAAAGTCTCTGTTATTTTCTTTTTATTAGTTACCCAGTCCCACACAAACAAGCCTACTACTATTGCAGACACTCCATAGTTTGCTATTAAGTTTACTATATTCTCCATCTACTCCACCACCTCTGCTGATTCTGTAGATGTTTCTGTAACTTCTACATATACTTCTTCTATTTTTAATGTTAAATTACTAAATTCTTCATCGCTTATTTTAGACATTGCATAAAATACATTTAATTTGTTTTGTATTACTTTTTTGTTTTCATAGAATTTTTTATTTATTAATCTCTCTAATAAAGTTGCTATATTCATATTTACACCTCACTTTCTAAATCAGTCTCTAAATTATCTAAAAGCATTGCACTTGTTTGTGTTGTACTTAACAAGTTTTCTATTGCTGTTATTCTATTATTAAATTCTGTATGTTCTTGTTCTCTTAATATGTTAATATCCTGCATATAATTTAAGTCCATTTCTACACCTACACCGTTATCTGTCTCTACAATTATGTTGTTTACACCTTTCTGCAATTTAAAATTGTTGTATAGTTTGTCTAAGACTGCGGATTGTTCTGTTGTGCAGTCGATGTATTCGGGCGTTGCTAGTACGTAATAAACTGTAACAGGTGTACCTTTAGAGTATTGTTCTGCTAAAAATGTTGTTAATTCTTGCACTGTAGCTATATCTTTTAATTGTATGTATATATTTCCTCCAGCTGGATTTTTCTGTACACATAAATACTCGTATGGTCCGTGGCTTTGCTGATTTCTTTGAGTAAAATGAGAATTAGCTCCATAGACGTTTGCAGAAGCATTGTGAATTAAATCAGTAGAATTTACTTTATACATATATCTATAAAATCCGTCTGCTGCAGTAGTTTCCTCCCAGCTCTCTGTACCTGTTAGTACTAATTTCTTAATCTTCTTCTCCCACTGCCATTTGCCATTTTTGTACACTGCTTTATCTTGTGCTACTGTATTACCGTTACTATCTACTATTTTGCATAGTTCTGTAGAACCTAAATCTAGTGTTTCTACTATATCATCATTTACTTTTATCTTCTGCTCTCCTGTACACACAACTGGCATGCTAGGATATTCCATAGAAGGTGTTGCACCGTAGGCTTCGTAATCTAAATTGTCTTGTTTTGCTATCATAAGTTCTTTAACATCTATAGTGTATGTAGCATCATTTTTTGTATATAATTCAAATATAACTTTTAGATTTTCTGTAGCTGTATAAGTCTTTTTAACTTTTCCGTCTGCAACATCTGTATTAAGGATCAAACTAGTATAACTTCCATCTTCGTTTACTTTTACAAATGCTTGTCTTATTGTAGAATTGCCTCCACTTAAATTAAAACTTGCATATATTGTTTCTCCACTTTTGACCTCTATAGGTTCTGTTATAAAGCCCGCATATTGACTTGTAATTTTAAAATTTATATTATTGTCATCTATGCTATTTATAGTTCCTCCCGAAGAATCACCACTCGGAATACCACCGCTGACTGCTTTTAACGTTCTAACTATTTTTGCTAAGTTATACCCTTCTCTTTTCTCTTGTTCCAAATTTCCAGCTATGCTTAAACTATTTTCGTTCCATTCTGCTGCGTCTTCTATGTGTAGAGATTCGCCTTGTACTGTGTTCCACGGCATTTGCTTAGATAAATTATTTTTTTGTTGTTCGAGTTTTTTTGTATATGCATCTATCTTTTTATAATTGTTATTAAAGTATTCTTCTGCATCTACCTCATCTGTATTGTTTTCTACATCGTCATGATATTTTAATTTTAGAAATTCTGTTTCAAGCATCAGTATCCTCCTCTCCTAATTTTTGTAGTAATTTATTTATTAATTTTTCTTGCTTTTCTACTTTTTCATTTAACTCTTGAATGGCTTTAGTTGCTGTTGCTAATATAGCTAATTCTCTAACTGTATATTTAACATCTTCATTTTGCGGATTTGGAATTTTAACAACATAGTTTTTATCAATTTTCTCTAATTCTTGCGCTATGTACCCTATTTCTTCATGTTCTTTTGTAAGTTTCCAATCAAATTGAACATGATTAAGTTGTTTGATTCTTTCTAGTGCATTTAGTTTAGTTTCTTGTATATTCTCCTTTAATCTTTCATCTGAGATTGCGGAATAACTTGTTATAGTAAACTCTTGTCCATCTCTTAAACTACAATAAATCATCCCAAACTTTTCTCCACTTGCTTCCCATGTTGAGCCACTCATATATTGTAAATTGTTCATGTTTGCAACATTATCAGCTTCCAGATAGCCATTTACTTTAAACGTTTTTGTTCCCGCTTGATTATCGTATAAATCTATTATTCTTGTTTGCCCATCTGTTCCTAATATTGCAAAAGTATCTGCCTTTATAGAAAAACCATATTGACCATTGTCCTTAAAAAATTGTGCTATCCAAGTATTGTTTTCTGTATCCATTAATCTAAGACCACCGAGCGACCTTAAGTATAGAAATGAACCATCATCGTCTATGCTTGCGTTTTGGAATTTAATAGCATTTCCATTCGCAATTAAATCTGTAGCAAAATGTAATCCAAATTCCTCGTTTCCAAAATTCCCAACATACATTACAGGATAAACATTATTTCCAATTTTATATCCCCATGCCATTATTCCTTCGCCATTCATCTCTGCATTGTCTAGAATGAACATTAAAGCTTTTTTAGTTTCATTGTTTATAGTTATCTCTTTTAAGGTAGTTTCTGCTATATTTTTATCCTCGTTGTTTTTTTGTATCCAATAATGTTGTCCTGTTTTATCTAGAGACATAATTAAGTTTCCATTTTCATCTCGAACTACTAAGCTAGCATTACCTTTTAAGTTTTCTAGTTGTAAAAATTCTGATATAGTGTTCCATGCAACTTTTACATGTTCCCAATTAGCTTCTATCTTTTGTCCTAATTCTATATCTTTAACAACATCGCCATCTGCAAAACTCCAGTCTGTATCCTTTGTACCACGTTCTAACTTCGGAGAAGATACATAAACTATTCCAGTTGTACTGTTAGTTGCACACATAAAAGTGCATTTAGTGCTGTTTGCATTTGTACTACTACCTGTAATTTTTACTTTAAACCAATTGTTGTCACCTACCTCTGCAAACATATCAGGAGTTACAATCAATTGATTGTTAGCTATAGCAGTTTCACTTTCGTTTCTATATCCTATCCATATATTCATACTAGACGTAATCTTAGATACATCAGGGCACATTAACCACAAACTTAAAGTAAGATTTTCTCCTTGCTTATAATCCGCAAAATACTCTTTAGAACAATCTAATCTATTACTTCCAGAACAATTCATTTTTATAGAATTGTTTGCATTCATTTTTGTTTCTGCATCTATGCTTATTCCTGTTCTTATGTTCCATTTTTTTGTTTCGGTAGGAAACGCACTATCCTGTAATAAGTTAGTTCCCCCTATCTGAATACTCTCTATTTTTTTATTTGTTTCTATAGTTACTTCTCCAGCTTTTTCTTGTATTTTTGCTTCTGTCTCTGTAGTTGTTAAATAATTTTGTTCTAAGTTTTGCTTTGTTTCATCAGTTGTACTTTGTGCTGTATCAGCTTTTTCTTCTACTGTTTCTATTTTTGTTTCTACACTACTTACTGTATCTGTTATGCTGTTTATATCTTGCTCATGTTTTGTTAGTTTTTCGGAAGTTTCGGAGGTTTCTTCTACTAACTGTGTAATCTTGCCTTCGATTTGATTTATATTACTTTCTACTCTTCTGTTAATAACTTTCTGAGAAACTTCTTTTACTGTTGTTTCTTGTCTTTGTTTTAGTGCAATCTTACTCTTTATGTTAGCTATAAATCTTCCTTGAAAATCCATTCCACCTTGATAAATAACAGGTTTTCCATTTATTATTATCTTGTCTCCTACGTCTAATGTAGGGTCTATTATTGTCATTCCTTCAAAACTATTAGCCTGTAGTCCATTTACTTTATTGTAAATATTTTGTACTTGTCCTTCGTCTACAATATACATGTTTTCCTGATTAATCCATAAAGTACTACCAGTATCATTTCCGCTTCTTAAAGCTTCTAATTCCATCTTCATAGCTTACTTTAGATATATTACAAGTATCTCCCCACTTAAATTCACCAAATAGTTCAAAGTCAATTTCTGCTTCATCTTCATATAAACTTCTAAAATAAAGCTTTCCATCTCTTCCTATCACTGCAAAACACCCTGCTTGCTCAGCAATGTAACTTATATAAGTTCTTGCAGAAACTGTATTGTCATATACTGCCACTTGTTTATTAGACCCTAAAAAAGAAGTAGAACCGCAATTCTACTCCTTTCTTATCACATATATCTTGTGCTATTTCACCTAGTGTAGTGTGTCCATTTTGACTCATTAATTCACTAGCATCATAATAGCCATTATCAGCATCAAATTTAATCATATTGTCTAATAGTTTTATAGTTACTGTTCCATCATCATTGTCTACAAAATCATCTACATTAAAATCCCCGAATAGGTATTATTTCAAAACTTTCATCTTTTTTAGCTAAAGATTTTACTTTTAATTTATTCAAAGTACCTATCATCATCTCATTTAATTCTTGTACAGTTATAGCCTTATTAACTAATATTCCGTATTCTATTCTTACTTTTTTTGCGGTATTAGAAATTGTATCTTTATATAGTTGTAAGTCAATACTTTGGCATGGCATACTTCCTAGTATTAATTCACCGTCGAATAATTCATGTTCTGTGCCTAAATCTAAGATATAATCGGGATTTATCAATACATTATCTACATAAATATTTAATACACTTATTGCATTTTTATATATAGTATTTTTCCAATGTTTGCTTGTTTTGTACATATTTTAGCCTCCTTTATTGATTAGCTGCCTTCTTTTTTTGAACAAGATTAAAAGTTAATTCTGCCCACTCTTCTTCACTATCATCATCATCTTTATACAATTCTATACTCCATTTACTACATCTAAAATCAGCTGTAATTTTTCCACCTTTAACATAAGGAGTTTTTATTGTTAAATTAACAGGATTTTCATCTATTTCTTGTAAGATGTCTTCTGCTTCTTTTTCTGTTAAATGATCATATGTAAATCCAAATTTGTGCATTTTTTTAGCTACAACAGTATCTATCAAAGCTCCTGTTACAGCACTTCTATAACTATTGTCATCTAAATCTTCTGCATCAATTTTCAATTTTGAAGGATTCTTCATCTTTTTGTTGCCTTTCCACCATTGTACACTCATAATTCCCTCCTATTCAAAAAGAACAGAAACGCCATTTTTACGTTTCTGTTCTTTTGCATAATCTATAAAATCATCAAACATTTTCCTATTTCCAACATTAATTATTATTCGTTGCGATGTTTTTTCTTCTGAAACTTGAGTGCTTCCTGAAACATCTCTATATGCTTGTGCAGTTGTTTGATATATCAAATTTTGAGGTGCAACGATTTCTGGATTACTTCCTGCACCAGTATATTCTCCTACACCTATTATAGATTTTTCTCCGAATACACCACCGTTTTTATACCAACTAACATTAAATTTGGGAAATCCTGGCAATCCTAACACCTTAGCTGCTTCTGCTGCAAAACCACTATATGAATAAGAAATATTAATATGAGGCATTTTAATATGTGGTGTAACTAAATTATTCCAAATATTGTTGAATCCCTGTTTTATACTATTCCAAGCATTCGAAAAAGAATTACCTATTCCAGAAATAGAACCTTTTAGCCAAGATGTAAAATTAGAAAAACAATTTTTTGCACTACCTACAAAATTGAGAAAGTCTCCAATCATACCATTTAATACTCCACCTAGTAAGCGAAAAGGAGTTGTTAATATTGTTGTAAGTTCTTTCCAAAGACCTTGTACTATTTTTTTCAAGCCTTCCCAAGCTCTTCCGCCAATCTCCACTAAATATCCCTTGTATAAAATCAACCATACCAGAAAGATATAACTTACAACCATCTATCAGGCTTTTTACAATAGATACTCCTTCATTCATTATACTTCCCAACATAGGACCGAACATATTTCTCCAGTCTTTATCTATTATTCCAAACAACCAATCAGAAAAATCGTTTAATTTTTGTTTTAATTCATCTCCATACCTGTATATTGTTATGACTAACCCTACTATTATCCCTACAACTAAAGCTACTAAAGCAGGTATTCCACCAAAAAGTATAAAGATGCCTGCAACAACTAGTGCTAGACCAACTAAAAACTGCATTAGCCCTGTTATAAAGTCTCCACTAACCATATTTATAATGCCTTGTATTATAAAGCCTAATCCGTGCAAAAATCAATACTATTCCTGCTATTACTGGTGCTGCTAATCCTAACAAACTTCCTATTTTTATTAAAGCTAAAGCTCCTACAACACCCAGGATAGCCCATTTCCATTCTTCAAATTTATTTTTTAACTCCTCAATTTTGGGTATCCATTCTCCTATTTTATTTTCTAAATTAAAATCTGGAACAGATATAGAACTTCCACTTCCACCAGTGTTATCATTTGCTCCTACATTATTTATTTCATCAAATCCTGCTAATTGTCCTAGTGTCTTCTTTGTTGCTTTTGCATTTTTGTTTGCTTGTTTCATATAATTCGCAAAACTGTTTGCAAATATATTTACTCCAAAAAACACTTGTGCTATTGCACCTACTATTGCTAATAAATTTTGAAACAAATTAATAACCCATTGTATTGCAGGAGCTAAGGCTTGTCCTATTGCATAAAACATATAATCTAAATCAGTTTTCATTTGCTGATTTGTTTCTAAATAAGAATTTATTCCTCTTGTAATTACACTTATTATTCCTCCAACACCAAACAAAATAGAACTCCATTGTAAAGTTTTTTTCAATATATTTCCTAATCTGCCTGATATGTTTTTTATTCCACTACCAATATTTTTTATAGTGTTAGTAAAACCTTGTATCTTTCCTGCTTTTTCGGTTTCTTTTCCTACTTGGCTTATTTTCGTTCTTATATTATTTATAGATTCTCCATGCTGTTCAGATTTTAAATATAACTCTTGCTCTTTTTCAACCAGTTTTTGATATGCTTTATCTTCCATTGCTAATTTTTCCAGTTTTTCATCATATTCTGTTGTTGTCATTCTTTTATTTGAACTTTGTGACGTATCATATTGTAAATTTAATCCGCTTGTTTCTGCTATGTTGTTTCTAATTGTTCTCATTTTTTGGTCTATTTGTTCTAATTTAGATTGAGTTTTACTGGCTTCTGATTGTGTTTTTTTTAACTTATTATTTAATGAATCAATCTCTTTCTTCCCTTTATTAATACTGAAGGAGTTTAGAGAATTTAATCTCTGAACTCCTAACATAGAAAATCTATTAATTTTTTTGTCTGCATCATTTATATTTTTGTCTAGTTTTTTTGTATCCGCTTCTACTCCAAAACTTAAAACTCCAAGAGATATACTCATTCAACCACCTCTTTTCGGTCCAATTCTTTTGCTTTTCTTATTGCTTCTAGTTGACTTTGTTTACTCATAGTATTTTTTTTGTTTAACTGAATTTTTTCTAAATATGTTTTTAATGGTTTTATCTTTTTTTGATTGTTAAATACCGCTGTATGCCACGCCAAAGAGATTTCTTCTTTTTGTCTATTAATCATCTTTTGCTCATAACCTTTTATGTAATTATTAAATTGCCATAATTCCATATCTAATATTTCATTAGGAGCTAATCCTACAGATGCTCCTAATCTAGTTATTTGATTAAACCAAGTTCTTTCATCTTGTCCTGCTTCTCCGCTTTCGCAATCAACTTTTTTTCTATTTCTTCCTCACTTAATCCTGGATATTGAAGTCCATTCACAAATTCTTCAATGTATTCTCCTAACGCTTCTAATCCTACGTTATCCAAGAAATATTCCTTAAGCTCTTCAAATTTAATATCACTATTTTTTCCTAATTCTATTCCTGCATATAATATTTTTAATTGTTCTTCTAAATCTAAGTCTTCTATTTGTTTTAGAATTTGCATATATGGTTTTCTAAACTTCTTTTGGATATTCATTGCTGTTCTTAAAGTTGTTACACATTCGATTTCTTCTTCTCTATATTTAATATACATATTTATTTCCTCCTAAAAATTAATTACTTTAGCCTTCTGTAGTTGGTAACATTCCAGTATCTTCTAAAGCTCCGCTTCCTTCTAAGTCAATACTTATCTCTGCGTTTCCTTCAGCATCGTGTGATATGCTTAATTTGCTTATGTATGCAGACCCATTTAAATAAGTAGTATCATCTAAATAAAATTTACATTCTATCAAAGTTTGATCTTCAAAAGCTTTATTTAGTTCTGCTTGTCCGCTATCAGTTGCAAAATCTGCCGCCCCTTCTGCTGAAGCAGTCCAATTTGCAACGCCTGGAACTTTCTCTTTATATTTTTTTCCAAAACTAGAAACTTCCTTTATTTCATTTTCCTTGTCTACTGTAAAATTAGCAATATGTGCTATTTCTTTACTACCTATACTTATTTTTCCTGTTCTTCCTGTATATAACATTATTCATTCCTCCTATTCAAAATTAAAATGAAACTTATCATTAACTGAAATAGCTAAGATAAGTTTCATTTCGTTGTTTATCATTTTTACTTCTCCTGTTAAATCTGCTGTTGTTGCAGATAAATCAGAATTATCAAATTTAACATTTTTTAGTTTACCTGTTGTTTTATCAAGAATTATTTCATTCATTCTAACACCTTCCTAAACTTAGTCATTATTCTGTATATACCATTTGTATTGTCCATATCTTGTGCAGTAATTAAAGTCCATCCGTTTTCTTGCATTATATTTAACAATTCTTTTAGTATTAAAGTGTTTATAGCACTTCCTTTTGACCATATATCGATTTGTACATCTATTTTTTCTGAGTAAATTCTGTTTTTAAATGCAAATTTAGGAGTATTAATGAGATTACAAAAACTAATACAGGGCAATGATTTAAACTTTTTGGGTTTGTTTTGAACATAATCTATTTCTTGTTCCTTTATTTTTACATTTTGAATCAATTTATATATCTCTGCCTTTGGAAACTCCATTCAATCACCCCTTACTAGCTTTCTTTATTTCTTTTATTAAATTTTTTTCAACGTTTAAAAAAGCAGGATACATGTGTGGCTGTGCCTCTTGTCCTGCTATATATCTTATTCCAAGGTCTCCTGTTTCTTCATTTATTAAAAACGGGACTTTCCCTTTCCATTTATTTGCTTTATAATGTATTGTATATCCTTTTATTTTATATGGATATGTTCCTCTTCCTACTGGTCCAGTTCCACATTCTACATAAGCATGATACTCTGCTGTTCCATAAATACAACCTTGTATCTTTGTATCTCGTCTATCTATGTTTATATGAATGTTCTCTCTAAGATATCCACCGTCAGCACTTACCGGAGCATTCATTTTTGCTTCTTTTTGTCCTAATAAAAGTGAATTTTTAACTCCTGCAAATATACATTCATTTATATTTTTGCCTTCCTCTTTCAAATTGGAAAGTATCTTATTTAACCCTTTTACGCTTGACATTATTATCACCTTTTTACATAAAATAAAACACTAGAAATTAATCTAGTGTTTTATAATTATTCTTCCACTTTTCTTACTATTTTATCTTCTGAAATTGGAATGTTTCTTGATATATATATTTCATCAGATAGATTTTTATGTATCTCAGTAATTTCTACAATACAACCATTTTTTAATTCTACTTTATCCCCAATATCATATTTCATTCTTTATCACCTCCGCATAGTACTTAATATTATCATCTTTCTTATAATTCAGCCCAATTTTTCATATATACTTTGCCATTAACAAAGTATATATTAATTGACTTTGCAGAAAGAATTTCCTGATAATGATATAATTCCATTTTTCCTACACCTGGTGTTTCACTTTCACTTATAGATGCATCTTCACCTATAATGTCGAATACTTGTTGCTTAGTCATTCCTTTTTCAATTTTTTCATAATTTTCTTTGGTTATTTTTGATACTGTGCTATTTCCAATTGTAGAATTATTGCTTGCAGAATTTGTACTTGTTTCGATTGCTGTACAACCCGTTAATATAATCATTAACAATACTATTATTGCACATAGCGTAATAAGTTTAAAAATTTTTTTCATAATCTTTCCCCTTTCGCTTAATATAAGAAAATTATATCGAAATATATCGAACAAAGCAACTGATTTTATGTTACAAGATTCGACATTTTATTCATTATTTTCTACCAAAAGGGTTACATGGCTATCAGGAGTTATTTTGCTTTTGATTGCATATTCTTTATTATTATAAATAAGAATATTGCCAATTTCGGCTACTGTCTTATCACAAGTAACTATCGCGCTTGCCTCTATTTCCTGTCCATATTCTTTTTGAATATATTCTCTTGTAGCAAATTGAAAATTACCTTTAAAACTATCTACTTTATTCAATTTTCCATTTCCAATTACTGCACCTTCATCATCTTTTATTGTTCCAGATGTCCATATTTCTATATCTTTGTCATAGAAAGTATCTTTTATTACTTGTTTGAATAAATCTGATATTTGCATTATTACCACCCCATATATGCATATCTTGATATTTCATCTTGATTTTTTTTGATTACTTTATCTAAGTCTATATCATCTTTCGTAATAATTTCTACTGTCTCAAAAGTGACAGATTGTCCATTATCAGATGCACCTGTTACTTGCAAATGACTATTACTATTGTTATCTTTATTTTTATAGTAAAGATAACAATTTTGGGCATAATTAATTGCAAGATAATTTAGTTCTTCTGGATAATAAAATCTATTACAAATAGATTTTATTTTATCTGTAATATCATCAATATAACCTTGTATTTTTTTGTCTTGACTTGTATCTGTAATATCAAGTCTTTCTTTTACTTTTTCTAATAATTCCATTGAATCACCTACTCTTGAGTTTTTTCTTTTGCTTTTATCATTTCTATTATTTGGGCTTTCGTTGTATTTTCAATATCTTCAATTATTATCTCTAATTCTTTTGCCCTAGTAAGTAATTCTTCTTTATTCATTTGCTCAACTTTTTTAGATTTATTTTCTTCAGCTTTTTTACTTTTTTCACATCTTTCAATATGTAATGGCAATATCGGTTCTGAAAATTCTTTACCACATTTTGAACATTTCATAATTTAGACCTCCTAATAATTAAATTAAGGCAGATTTCTCTGCCTTTTATTATCCTAGTACTACTGCTGCTAAAGATGGATATAATGGTGCAAATCCATATATAGTATCAATAGATAGCATATTTTTCTTTGTGCTCATATCGTATCCATAAACAACTCTTAAGTTTAATCCTTTATAAGAAATAACATAAGAATCTCTACCGTCTACTGGTAAAGCTAATGCTCTTGAAACAAAAGCGAATGCTAATTTATTGAATACTAAGTTAGCAACGTGTCCTCCAGAAGTTTTATCGATAAATGTTACATTTGTTTCTGTAGCAATTTCTTCAATAACTGCTGGATATACTTTTGCTGTTATTACACCAGTATCTGCTGTAGCATCTTCTGTAACAACATATTGTTGTCCATTTATTGCAAATATATCTCCTTTTACTAATGTTTCGTTTGCAGAACCACCTTTTATAGCTATTGTTTCACTTCCTTCTATAGCTTTAGCATTTACTTTTGGAGTTGTAACAGCTGTAAATGTTCCTGCTTTATGTACTGCAACTTGTTGAGACATAAAGTTTTCTAATCCTTGGATTCTTCCAATAGAACCTTCTCTTAAAGCTTGTGTGCTTCCAGATTTCTCTGCATGTAAAATTGCATCTATTGTAGAGAATTTTACATCTGCATCTGGATCCCATACAGCATATCTATTTCCCATTGGAGATTTTGCCTTATTTAATAATCCTCTTGCATTTGCCATAATTTCTATTGTAGAAGGTGTTGCCCCTGCTGTACCTAATGTCTTATAAACATTTTTGTACATTTCTAGTCCTTCTTTATTTATTTTTTCAGCAATTGCTTCCATCATCGGATTTAATATTTTTTCATTAAAAGCAACTCTATCTAAAGTTAATTCTTTAGATGTAATTTCTACAGATACATCTGCTATATGGTTCATTACTACTGGAACGCTTTTTTGATTAATTTCTTGAATTGTTACTTTATCTTTAAAATCTTTTGCTTCAAATTGACATGGTTTTTCAACTTGAATTGTGTCTCCTTCTTTTACAAAGTCTTTACTATAATCAGTATGGAATAACTCAGGTACTACTAAGTTGTTTACAAGCATTGGTAATGCTTCTCTTGCTATTCTTTGACATGTTAATAATTTATTTGGCATAATTAATTCCTTCTTTCTTATTTATTATTTTTTTCTTGAAGAGCAAAGTATTCTTCATCTGATAAATCATCTAAATCATCATCGTCTATACTTCCATCTTCTTTTCTTGGATTTCCTCCATTATTTTCTAGACCTTTATTTACTTTTTTATCAATTTCAAATAGATATGCATCACTTTTCTTTAACGCTTCTATTTGGTCGTCAAATCCTAAAAGTTTATCTCCATCTAGTTTAATCTTTTCTAAATCAAGATTTGCCTTCACTGATTTAACATTTTTAGCTTTAGCATTATTTATTGCTAAATCAATTTTGCTTTCTAGTCTTACTTTTTCTATTTCAGCTTTCGAATTGTTTTCAATTTCTTGTTTCTTTGTTTCATAATCAGCTTGACTTATAGAGCCTTTTTTATAATTGTCATATTCTTTTTGAATATTTGCTTGTGTTGTTTTTAATGTTTCAATTTCTGAATTTGCATTCTTTAATTTTTCATTTGTCTCATTAAAAACACTTGCAGGTTTAAAATATTTCGGTAATTCTTTAGATATTTTACTTTCTAAATCATCTACATTTTCTACTCCTGCATTTTTTAATAATTCTTTTAACCATTCCATAATTAATCCTTTCTAGCTTTATTATGCTGGTGCTACCAGAACGAAAGTTATCTATTGTTTATCCTCACAGATAAATGAGTAATAAAAATAGACAGTTTAGAGCCATGTCTAGGGCATAAAAATAAGAGCTATCTCTAGCTCTTGATTTATAATTATAAAATTTTAATAACTAAATAAAGCACCCACTTACGTGAGTGCTAATCATGGTACATTGGAAAGTCTGGCGGTACTTTCATCTCTTTTGACCCATAGGGTGCGTGGATGCCATTGTCCACCTCAACATACCTTTCTTATTGTACTTATATTGTACCATTTTTATTCTTTTTTGTAAATAATTTGGTGTGTTTCTTTGTATCTTTCTAATCTTTTATCCTTTATTTCCCACATAGTAATAATACTGTTTTTGTAGTTGTTTTTAGTGTCTGTATTTAACTTTAGAACAACTTCTACATTATTTTCATATTTCCTTATTAATAATGCCGTATTTATATGTTTTGGGTCTTTAAATATATAATCTGGTTCATTTAATATATTATTAATTTTGCTTTTATATTTTTCATAAACACCTTTGTGTCTTTCTTCTATATGCTCAATTTGTTTTGGTAATAGTACTACATCTTTAGTTGTTATATTATTTGCTATTTCTTTATATGCATCTTTATTTATTTTACCAACTACGTATGGTTTTATGTTTTCTTCTTGTGGTTCTTTAACGTATTTTTTATACCACTCTTTATAATTCATATCTTGTGGTACTAATATAGATTTTCCGTTTTCATCTCTTGCTCTTCTTGTTAATCCTTTCACAACTTCATCATCAAGTTCAGGTACTGTTGTACATCTATCATTTGGATGTATTGGTGGATAATTTTTTCCGAGGTTTTCTATCTTTTACATCAAAAACTTTATTATCTAAACTTCCGCAATGTTCACAGGTTACATTGTCTAATGTTGCTATAAATCTATATTTTTCAACACCTAATTCTTCATAGCTTAACATTTCAGCTTCATTTGCAAAATGATTTACTTCTGTTCTTACTAATGTTGTTGCATTATATATACCAACATTCATATATTCAGATAATTCTTTACTTATCTTTTGTATTGATTTACCTGACATTGTATCTGCTGTTAATTGAGTCTTTAAATAATTACCTAGCTTTTCACTATTATTCCATATTCTTTTAGAATAATTTGCTTTATTAAACCAGTTTTCATTCAGTAATAAGTTTATTGTTCTGTTATCTATTTGAGCAAAAGAAAAAGCAAAACCTAAGTTCTGCTGTGTATTAAATATATTTCTATAATATGTTTCATTTATTGTGTCAACATATCTTATTTTAGTTATATCTTGCTCTATATTAGCTAATTTCTTTAATTCTATATCTATGTTTTCTTGTAAAGCTTGATATCGATTAATTCTATAAGAATATGCCGGTGCATTATATTTAGCTAAGAGTTTCTTTTTTATATTATCATCTGTTATGTTGTTATTTATTACTTCTAATAGATTTTTATAGTGTAATTCACTTTCTTTTTTACTTAATAGCTGTACTAAAGTTTTTTTATCTAATCCAGTATCTTTAGCATAATTTTTAAATATTCTTGATATTTCCTTATTTATATTTTTTGTAGCTTGCTCATATGCTTCTATTAAGCTATTTATTGTATTTTCTGTTCCTTTTTCGAGCCTTTTCATTAGTTCTGTTTGTCTTTTTTCCCAATATCCTTTTGGTGTTCTAGCCATCTATAACACCTCTATTCATTATTAGTATGAGGTCCAAATCCTCCAGCATTAGCAAACATTTCTTGTTGCATTTTTAATTTTTGTTTTTGTTCATCTTGTATTCTTTGTAATTCTGTGTCAACATCATCACAATAAGGATGTTTTTCTAACTTAGTCTTTGTACTGAGTATAGTATCGTTATTTAAAGTGTTTACTTTTTCTGTTTCATTAAATATTCTTGACTTATTAAATTCTATTTTAAAATCAAATTCATTTATTTCTTTAGGTATTTTACCTTGCATTTTTAAATCTTGTAATACATACCATAACATTTCATAAATAGCACTTGTAAGTCCTCCTATACTGTCATCTGCTTTCATATCTAAGTCAGTGTATAAAAACTCTAATGATACGCCACTTGGAGCTTGCCCTATTAAATCTTTATTACTTGTATCTACTGCTCTACCAAACTCATAAATAAGTTCTTTTAAACCTTTTAATAATGCTTGTCTTGCTTCATATGGTATTGATAATAATTTAGCATCTATTTTTCCAGCCATATCATTTGTTCTTGCTACTCCATTTACTTTTAAATTTTCTATTAATGAAAGTAAATCTTCTGCTCCATAACCATTTATAAGCCAGATAATTTCTTTTAAATCTTCTACTGTGTTAACAAAATTACTATTAATTAAATCATAAGCATCTATTAATGGTTTTATAGGTTCTAAGTCTGTCATTTTTTCTTCATTGTTTTCTATTTCTATAAAAGGAACTTTGCCCCAACTATGTTTTTCTGTTTCCTTTAAATTATTTAATGCATTATCGTATATTTCTCTGTACCAATGACATTCTGGTCTTGGTCTTGTGACATCTTCTAAGAATACTGTTGTATTATCATCGGTTTTAGTTTCAATATAATATCTAACTTCTTTCTCATCCCAATATTCAACATATATTCTGCTTTCTGGTTTATCTCCTGTTAGGTCCTGTATTGTATAAAAATGTATAAATCCAATTAAATATGTTTGTGTCTCATTGTCATATATTGGTATGCATTCTTCACTCGGATACTTTTCAAACACTAATTTTCCATTTCTATAATTAGGATGTAGCCAAGCTCTACCTTTGTTACTTGCTTCTTTTAATCTATTTTTAATTAATTTTTCGAAATTAAATCCCAGAACATTCCATACCATATTAGTTATTTTCTTTTCTGCAGTTTTAGTATTATTATCTTTATCTCCATCAACAGGAATGTTATATGTAATTGTTATAGATTTTCCACATACATATATTTTCTTTTGATTTACATGTTTCCAATAGAATCCATGAGGTATATGTTCATCTGACTTATTCTCATTTGTTATTTTCTTTCTGTTTCCTGTCTTTTGGTCAAATACTGTATATGTTTTCATATCTTTTTTTAATATATCGTTTTTATCTCTAAAATATCTTTCGCCTTCGAGCATTTTCTTTTTTATGCTAGACATATTAAACTCACTTATTAATGGTTTTATTATTTCACTTTGTATTGCCATTGTGTTTCCTCCTAATTTCTTAGATATAAATCATCACTTCCGGTAACGAAGAGCATCTATATAGTGATTGTTTTTATCTTCTGGTATATTTAATGGATTATCTAATTTATCTACTTTCCACCTATATAATCCTAATTCTTCTATTAATCCTTTACATTTTGGATCCACTATTATTTCAAATCCTTTTAGCCATTTAATGCCGTGTAACACACTATCAGGTCCTTTTTGTGCTGGTATTGCATTTACTCCTAGATTATTTAATTCTGCAATACTTTTAGGTTCTGCAGCATCTGCTTTTATTAATGAATACGGTTCTGTTCTTCTTTTCAATTCATTTGCAAGCATTTCATTTGTTAGTTCTGTTGCTCCAAATTCATCGAATACTATAATTTGTTTTGTTTTTAAATTAACATTAAACTGTAAGAAAGCAGAAGGGTCTGAACTATAACCAAAATCCAAACCTCTTCTAATTAATTCGAATGTATTTTTATATTTGCTTGTATCTTCAATTCGCCAATTTCTAAATATAAGCCCTTTACTTACTCCGTGGCATTCCTAATCCAGCTGTCTTATAATTTTCATAATCTGTATTTTTCATTTGTTCATATCTTGCATAATCTTTCTTGTCTAAAAATTCATTTAATTTGTAATTAGTTATCATTAATAATTGAGTAACTTTTTCTTTTGTCATTTGTCCTTTATATTCAAATTCTTGTTCATCTTCTACCACTAATTGCTGTTTTCCTTTTTGTGTTAAAATTTGTTCATTAGGAGTTATTTTGCTTGTAACTTTTTTTACTATAAAATGTTGTTCATTCCAAGGGTTAAAAGAAGCTACCGATTGATTAAAATAACCATTTGGTAGCTCTCCTCTTATGCTTAATTTTATATTTCTATAAGTTTCTTCTTTATCTATTTCATACGCTTCTTCAAACCACGACCAACATAAAACCAATTGTGGATCATCTATTGTAATTGATGCAACTTTTTCCCAATCATCAAGTCCTCTAAAAAAAATCTTTTGCCCTGTTTGATTATTAGTTGCTTCTATTTTACTTTTTGAAAAGTCCCATTCAGAATCTAACTTCAATCTCTTACTTGCCCATTTTAAATCTGCATATACACTATCTTTCATTGTGTTTCCTGTATTACGCATTGCAAGTAAACATGCTCTAGGAAATACTTTCAATAAATACATCCAACGTAAAGCTATTGTTTTAGATTTTTTTGAACCTTTGGACCCCATAATAATTACTTCATCACCTTTAAAATTCCAGAACTTATTATAACCTTTTCCAATTACATCTTGTAAATTTATTCTTTCTATATTAATCATCTTCATCATCTTTTATATTGTTAATTATTTCAACTTTACATCCATTTATTTCTTTTTTCTCGACAAATGTTCCATATCGTTTTCCTAACAACTCAGCACATTTCGTTCTATCTTGAAGTGAAGCATCTAGTCCAAAACTGTCTTTTTCTTCTCCTCGCATTACTCTTGTTAGATATTCTAAAACTTCGTCTTGTGTGGCTATTCTCTTACTTTCTTTTTCTTCTAGCTTAACTTTTATAAATTTGCTAAGTTTTGCTAAGTTTTGTGCTCCAACTGTATTTAAGTTTTTTCCTTTATATCCTGCCATTTCAGAAGCTTTACTTGCGTTTCCTGTTTCTATGTAATAATCTATAAATCTTTTCTGTTTTTCTGTTAAGGCTTCATATTTATTTTTTAAGTCTTCATTTTCCATCTGCCTCACTTCCTATCTGTTTATATTTTTCTATTAAATATTTTAATAGTTGTACTTTACTAAAGAAATCATCTTGATAAACATATTTCAAGACTTCTTCACCTTTTCTGTTTGTAGTTAATTCTTTTATATATACAACATATTTATTACAATATTTTTCTAATTTATCTGAATAAAATTGAATTGTATCTATTTTTATATCTATTCCTTTATCCCTTATTGCATATAACAATTTATTTATATTTTGATTAATATTCATTTTTTTATTTCTCCTACACATTCTGACACATTTTTCACTTTAACCATGTTATACTTTGTAACATTACAAAAGAAAAGGAGGTTTAATAGTGTATAATGAAATAATTGCTAAAAAATGCGGTACAATAACTGTTTCTGTTTATAGAACTAAAGATAATCATTTTTTCTTTTATGTTAAATCAGATACAGATGATGTTTTACCTGTATCTGATGTTATTGAAGATATTCTTTATTCTTACTAGACTAACATTGTGTTAGTCTTTTTAATTTTTCTATTAGCTCATCTCCTGTGTTTCGATACTCACTAATTACCCCATTTATAAAATCATTGCTACTTGCTACTATTTCACATACCTCTTCATAACTGTATCTTCTATCATCGTCTTGGCTATGTCCATATTCCCATAACCAAACGTGCATTAATTCATGTTTTAAAGTTCTTATTATATTAGCATTATCATTTAATAACCATATTTCATTCTTTTTATAAAAAGTTAATCCTAATGTATAATCATTTTTTTCCTCATTATTCATTGTAGCTTCATCTACTTCTTTAATTGTCCACTCTGTGTTATTACATTTAAATTTAAACATTGTTTTCTCTCCTTTTTAAAACACTTCTTATAATACTTACATTGCTCACATTTTCTTTTCATGCATTCTTTGTAATTAATCTTCATCTTTCTCACACTTAGTCTTTCCGTCTACTGTTACATGTATTCCATCACATTCTTTTCTTGTACAATATCTACATTTCTCTTGTACATGTTCTTTTATTAATTCTTGTGTTGTGTACATAGTATCAACTCCTTTTTATCATCATGATTAATAATTGATTTTTGCATCATTGTAAAATTTATTAATCACTATTTTAAAAGCTAACATTAAGTCTTTTAATGTTAGCTTTCTTTCTATCATTTCTTTACAGATTATTTCTGCTAATATTTTTTCTTTTTCCATATTTTTATTTCCCTCTTTTCTTTTTATTTTATAAACACTAAAAAAGAACATATATAAGTACCGTAATAATACCTTGCATCAGGCTTTATAATATTCGGCATATGTTCTTTTATACTATTTATAAATCTAACACTTAACTAGAATTGTCTTATTTTTCCACTTCACTTCAAGTTTTAATTGTATTATAATTAAATTATATTAAACTTTAAGGAGTGAAAATAATGGATGACTTTGACAAACTCGTTGTTGCTTTAGTTGCTACAGGAATGATTCTTATTATACCTGTAACAGCATTTATTTTACTTTGTTTTTAGTCTCACTCAATTTGCCCTCTCTTATTGAGGGCTTTTCTTTACACTAAAAAGAGCTAGCTATACTTATATAACTAACTCTTTGTGCAACGTATATTTTTCTCTTAAAAAAGTTTATATTTGTAGTATCTATCTTAGATACTAATTTATACTAATATATTACCACATTGTTTTTAAAAAAACAGTTACTTTTTAGGTAATTTTCATGTAATTTTTAGGTACTTTTTAAATATTTAGTATTTCTTCCATTTTTCTAACTGATTTCTTTTTAATTTTCTTTAATTGTTCTATTGTAATTTCTTTTTCATTTCTAAACTTTTCATTAAATCCTATTTCTACTTGTACCCACTTCCAGTTATCTATACATTTGCATTCTATAACATAGTTTTCTTCTTCTGTTAAAGAACCTAGTGCTATTTCTATTTGCTTTATTTCGTGTTTTAATGGTCTAATTCTTGATTTATCATCTGTAATCCATTGTTTCACCATTTCTCTTGTTACTTCATGAATAATTACTTCTTTTTCAACTATACTTTCATTGTTTCTGGCTTTTGGCATACCGTATGTATCTGATTTTTCGTATATAAATTCTGATGCTATTTCATCATCTGACATTGTATCAAGACAATATTGCCAGTAGTTGCATCTTTCTTCTGATGTTTCTATTTTTCCTTTATTTTTTCTATAGTCTTTTAAAGCTTTTTCTATATTCATTTGTTCCTCCTAACCTTTTAACTTTCTTTCATAACACTCATCACACAAATCACACACATGCTTTCTTTTATTATATTCTTTCTCTACATAAATCTTATTTAGTGTTTTATCCTTAAAACTTATTTGTTTTCCACAGTTGTCACAGTAGTATGTGTATTGTTTTTTACTTTCATTTGTAAGGTTTTTCATATTATACT
>DXVF01000014.1 GCA_019417465.1 Clostridiales bacterium | reverse complement strand
AATTGAAAGATTTAAAACCTGTTCATATACAAAAATTCTATGACTCTTTATATGCTAAAGGATTAAATGGAAATTCTATATTACATTATCATGCTAATATTAGAAAGGCTTTAGATACTGCAATGAAACTTGATATTATTCCTACTAACCCTGCTGATAAAATTGAAAGACCAAAGAAAAATCAATTTATTGGCGACCATTATACTTTAGAAGAATTACAAATACTTTTTGAAAAGTCTAAAAATGATCCATTAGAATTAGTAATACTAATCGCAAGTTTTTATGGATTAAGAAGAAGTGAAGTTCTAGGTCTAAAATGGTCTGCATTTGATTTTACTAATAATAC
Organism: Clostridiales bacterium; assembly: GCA_019417465.1. Classification (GTDB taxonomy): domain Bacteria; phylum Bacillota; class Clostridia; order TANB77; family CAG-508; genus CAG-492. Next base: position 43,218 of record DXVF01000014.1, on the reverse strand, counting down.
AATAACAATTAAACACAAAGTTATTGAGGCAATTGTAGATGATAAAAGAACATTACTTTTAAAAGACAAAACTAAAAATAAATCAAGTTATAGGTCTTTACCTTTAATTCCAGAAATTAAAGAGGCTTTACTTGAACACAAAAAGAAAATTGAAAACAATACAAAATTATGTGGAAATAGTTATATGAAAGAATACAAAGATTATATTTTTGTTGATAGTGTTGGAAAAATATTTAGACCAGAGTATATAACTGACCATTTTTCATTACTACTAAAAAAGCAGAATTTAAGACATATTCGTTTTCACGATTTAAGACATTCTTGCGCTAGTTTATTATTAGCGAAAAATGTTCCTATGAAAGCAATACAAGAATGGCTAGGTCATTCTACCTATTCTACTACTGCTAATTTATATACACATTTAGAAAGTAATACAAAAAATATTTCTGCAAATGTTTTATCAGAAGCAATTAGTTTTTGATAAAATAAAAAAATTATCATATTTAAACCCACTCTCGAAAATAAGTTTATATAGATAATTCTTTTAAATTGGCTGGGCTGGCTAGATTCGAACTAGCGCATGTATGAGTCAAAGTCATATGCCTTACCACTTGGCTACAGCCCAATGTATTTAAAATGGGGTGGAAGATGGGACTCGAACCCACGGCCTCTAGTGCCACAAACTAGCGCTCTAACCAACTGAGCTACATCCACCATCAAACGCACCCTTCAACAAATGCATTTATAATTTTAACCCATTTTAATATTTTTGTCAACTATTTTATGGTTAATTTTATTTATTTTTCCAAAACTTCTATCACTAGTTATTATTAAATATCTATATCCTTTATTACTCTCTTGCACATAAAATCAATCTATATTTATTATTTGAATGACAAGTTACTAATGTCACTTCTCTTTTACCTCCTGTATCTCTTTGTGCATATGAATAATCTTTTTGAGGAGTTATATATTTACTATATATTGTATATTCTATTCTATTTCCAGATAAATCTGTAATATATACTTTATCTCCTTCTACTAATTTTTTATTACTTCCAAAAAAAGTTCCATTTCTGTAATTATGACCTATAATAACTGTATTTCCAACATTATTTAATCCTACTCCATATTGCATAGCTACAGAAACATCTATAGATTTAGCATCTGTCATAGTTTCAAGTACTGGATATTGAAGCCCAACTTTAGGAAGTTCTATTTTTCCCAAAACTCCATATCCTCTATATGTTAATCCATAGTTTACATTAGAATTATATTTTTTCGTAGTTGTTGATTCATTAGATTCTTCTATAGGATCATTACTAACCTCAACTACCAGATTATTATTATCTGCTATATATTCATCAATCTTTTCTATTTCTTTTTCAGCATCTACTGCATTTTTATATCTTTTATAAAAATAATCATATCCTATAAAACCTATAGAAGCTAAAATTAACAATATTACTATTACTAATATTATATTTAAAAAAATATTAAATTTCCTTCTTGCCATTATCTTTACTTCCTCCTAAATATAATTACATTATTATTATAACATAATTAAATTCAAGATTCCACATTTTTTATATTAACATTTTTTTACTAATTAGTGCATAATAAGTTTTACCCTACTATTTTATCTCCCAATTTTTTACCTGCAAGCAAATGAAAATGTAAATGCATTACCTCTTGCCCAGCATCTTTTCCACAATTTACTATTACTCTAAATCCATTTTTTTCAATATCCATTTCCTTAACTATTTTATTTATCACTTTATATATTTTTGTAATTATTATTTCATCATTTTCTTCTATTTCTAAAAGATTAGTAATATGTTTTTTTGGAATAACTAAAATATGAACAGGAGCTGCTGGATTTATATCTTTAAATGCTAATATTTCATCATCTTCATAAACTTTATCTGACGGAATTTCTCCTTTTATTATTTTGCAAAAAACACAATCTTCCATAATATAATCCCATTCCTTCCTAGACTTTTTGTTATCTCTTATACAAAAGTCACAAATCTTAGAATCTATTTTCTTTCTATTTTACCATTCACGAAAATTTTTTATTAATCATTTACACTTCTTTAATTTATCCATATATCTTATAATTATTCTACTATTCCTCTACTAAAACAGCTTTTATTCTTCTAACCCCTGATGAGCTAGATTCTTCTTTTTTTATTTTAAATTTTCCAAGCTCAGAAGTATTTTTAACATGAGGACCTCCGGCAAAGTTCTAAAGACACATCCCCTATTTTATATACTGTTACAATATCTCCATATTTATCCATAAACATTGCTTCTGCACCCATTTTCACAGCATCTTCTTTATTCATTTCTAGCTTTTCTACTGGAATCGCATCTTTAATATATTTATTTACTAAATCTTCTACTTCTTGTTTTTGTTCTGGAGTCATTTTTTCATTATGAGAAAAATCAAATCTCATTCTTTCTTGAGTAATATTACTTCCTTTTTGATGTACATGGTCTCCTAAAACTTCCTTTAGTGCAGCATTTAAAAGATGAGTAGCTGTATGATATTTTACTTCCATATCTCCTGTTGAAGCAAGTCCACCTTTAAATTTTTGATTAGATCCTGCTCTTGATTTTTCTTGATGAGCTTTAAATTTCTCATAAAATCCTTCCACATCTACTTCTAACCCAGATTCCTTTGAAAGTTCCATAGTTAATTCAATTGGAAAACCATAAGTATCATATAATCTAAAAGCTAAATCTTTATTAATTTTGTTTCCATCTAAATGTCCAACTGCTTTTTCGAATTCTCTTAAACCTTTTTCTAAGCTTTTATTAAATTTTACTTTTTCATTTTTTAAAACTTCTAATATTACTTCTCTATTTCTTTCTAATTCATGATAATATTCTGAATATTGATTAATAATTAACTCTGCCAAAATTTCTTCCCAATTACCATCAATATCTATATCTAATTTTTTTGCATAACGAATCATTCTACGAATTAACCTTCTTAAAATATAACCTTGGTCAGTATTTGAAGGCTTAATTTCAGCATCATCTCCACTTATAATAACAATAGCTCTTATATGGTCTGCTATAATTCTCATACTTTTAGTATATTTTTCATCATCATAAGAATGGTTTGAAATTTCTTCTATTTTCTTAATTACATCTTTCCAAATTGATGATTTGTAGTTATCTGTAACTCCTTCTAATACTGCTGTTACTCTTTCTACCCCCAAACCTGTATCAACATTTTTATTTTTTAGCGGTGTAAATTCTCCATTTTCTTCATGGTTATATTGCATAAAAACATTATTCCAAATTTCTACCCAATTTTCATCCTCTGGATTAAAAACTTCTGGAACTTCTTCTTCACTACGCCAATAAAAAATTTCTGTATCTGGTCCACATGGTCCTGTAAGCTCCATATTAGGCCACCAGTTATCATCCTCTCCTAAAAATTTAATTCTCTCAGGTCTAATTCCAACACTTTTCCAAATCTCTGCAGATTCGTTATCAGCTTCTACCATATCATTTCCTTTAAATACTGTAACAGCTAGTTTTTCTACTGGAATTTCTAAATATTTTGTTAATAACTCAAAACTCCATGTAATAGCTTCTTTTTTAAAATAGTCTCCTAAAGACCAATTTCCTAGCATCTCAAAAAATGTATGATGAGTTTTATCTCCTATCTCATCTAAATCATTTGTACGAAAACATTTTTGAACATCTGTTAGTCTTTTTCCTTCTGGATGAGACTCTCCTTTTAAATATGGCACAAGTGGTTGCATTCCTGCTGTATTAAATAAACATGTTGGGTCATTTTCTGGAATAACTGGTGCACTTGGAATAACCTTATGACCACGCTCTTCGAAAAATTTTAGGTATATATTTTTTAAATCTACTTTTTTCATTTTCTTTCTTCCTTTTTTATATAAATTTTTCATCAATTATATTACAGATTATGCATAAAATCAAGAGTTAATCAAAAAAGCAAAGCATTATCCCTAGTATTTAAACTATTCTTCATAAATCTATTGATTTTTTTATCAAATTATTATATTATATTTACATAAAATTTGTATTGGAGGAATCATCATGGAAAAAGATATTCAAAACATCATTGGTTACATTTCTCTTGATCTTACTGAAGACGGAGAAGTTCTTATTGATCATGAAACTATTCCAGATGTTGCAGTTCGTATTCGGATGCTTGAAGTAGCACTAGATATCGAAAAACAAATCGCAGATGATATGTTCCGAAGAAACGCCAATGGCAACTTTTATTGTTAAATTGCTAAGCAATTTGAGCTACCAATCTCATAATGTACATACTTTTATGAGATGGTAGCTTTTTTTATATAATAGGAAAGTTCTATTATTTAGTAAAATTTAACTAACATATCTTTCCTATTATATAAAAATAATTGCATGCCAATTTTTTATCAAAAATTGGCACGCGAACAATTAAAAGCGGGCTTTAAAATGTTCTAGAAAGAGAAAATGTTCAAAAAACCCGCTATTGTTCTAGTATTTTGACAATTTCTTAAGTTGGATTAATTTCACATAATTTACTTCAAAATACCAGATAGCATATTGCCTTCATTTCTAGTTATTGTAACTTCCATAATACTATTTTCTATTTTCTCTACTGTTTCTACTTTAACCACAATATAATTAGTAGTATGTCCTTTAATATATTTTTCTCCATCTTCCTCTTCAAACAACACTTTTACTGTTTTTCCAATATATTTATCATTATGTCTTTTTTCATTATCATCAGATAACTTAATTAATCTTCTACTTCTTTCTTCTTTAATATTTCCATCAATCTGATTTTTCATAACTGCTGCTTTTGTTCCTTTTCTTGGAGAATATTTAAAAACATGCATTTTATAAAAATCTATATCTCTTAAAAAATTATATGTTTTTTCAAACTCCTCATCTGTCTCTCCTGGAAATCCAACAATAATATCAGTTGTTAGTGCTACATTTGGATACGCATTTTTTAATAAATCTGTACAATCTTTAAATTCCTTAGTAGTATATTTTCTATTCATTCTCTTTAATGTTTCATCACATCCACTTTGTAATGATAAATGAAAATGATCGCACATTTTTTCTAATTTTGTTAATCTATTTACAAATTCCTCTGTAATTAAAGTAGGTTCTATAGATCCTAATCTAATTCTTTTTATTCCTTCTATTTTATTTATATCTTCCAATAAATCTATCAATCTATACGAATTTTTAAAATCTTTTCCATAAGATGCAACATGAATACCTGTAACAACTACTTCTTTTATTCCTTCTTTACTTATCTTTTCTATTTCTTCTATAATACTTTCTGGTAGCCTACTTCTAACTCTTCCTCTTGCATACGGGATAATGCAATATGAACAAAATCTATCACAACCATCTTGAACTTTTATTACAGCTCTTGTCTTTGCTGTATATGTAACACTTCCAAAATCTAAGAACTTAGCTTGATGCATTACATCTTGAATGTTTTCTTTATGATTATTTTTTATATATTTCTCTATACATTCTAATATATTTGTCTTCTCATTATTACCTAAAACTAAATCTATTTCCTCAATATTTTCTAATTCATCTTTTGCAACTTGAGCATAGCAACCGACAAGCAACAAGAATTGCGTTCGGGTTAATCTCTTTTGCTCTTCTAAGCATTTGTCTTGATTTTTTATCTGCAATATTTGTTACTGTACAAGTATTTACTATATAAATATCTGCATAATCATGAAATTCTACTATTTTGTATCCCGCTTCTATAAACTTTTGCATCATACCATTTGTCTCATATTGATTAACTTTACATCCGTAATGTAAAGAAAGCTACTCTTTTTTTATTATTATTTTCTTTGTATTCCATATTATTACTGCCTTTCAACGATTTTTATTTTTTATTTTTTCCTTCTATTATTTTTCATACTTAATTATACTTTTGGTCAACCTAATGTACAAAATACTACTTTTTTACTTCTATTTCTATGTTATTATCCATTTTTTCTCTCTTTCCTATAAAATCTTAGGATATTATAGCATTTTTTTATCCTTCTAGCAATAGTAATATATATGCATATTGTACACTACATATATTTTTAATCTCGCTTTCTTCAACATATACATCTTTAACGAAAAAGATATGTAATATAAAATCTTTAAAATTGTACATCTTTTATATCTTAGATTTGCAAATTTTCAGTTAATCTATTAATTCAAATCCCATATGCTTTTGTAAATTAATATCAATAGTCTTTCTTACATATAAATTATTTGCCTTGCAATATTTTTTCACAGCTTCTTCTGTCTCTGAACCAAACTTTCCGTTTGGAGTTCCATTAAAAAAGCCAAGCTCTTTTAATTTTTTTTGGATCTCCATTACATCAGAACCGTACATACCTGATTTTAAATCTCTAAATCCTTTTCCAAAATTTCCATAAACACCATCTACTATTGTTACTTTTGTTCCAATTGGTACAATTTTATATAATTCTGCTACTTCATCATTGTTCATTCTTATACATCCATGAGAACTACTCCAGCCAACAGAATAAATTTCAGTTGTGCCATGAATTCCAAACTGTCCCCATGGACAATCAAACCCGCATCCAACTTCCTCCAAATCCTTCTCCCCATTTTCCTTTTGAAATTATAGTCCATGTTCCTATAGGAGATGGTGTACTTGGCTTCCCTCCAGCACATTTATATTCTTTTTCTAAAATATTATTTTTAAATAAATACAGTCTAGATGATTCTACATCTACTAAAATTTTATATGTATCTTTATTTTTAGCAATAGCATTATTATATATAATTGGTATAGTTGCTATAATTAGCAATATTACAATTATAATTATTAAATATTTTTTCTTTTCCATAAATCATATCCTTTTTTAATTTCTTATATTATATATATGATTTATATATATCTTCTATTCACTATGTTTATTTTAGAAAACTCCAAATAAACATAGAAGTCCCCGCCAGTAACCTACCAGCGGGAAATTTATCTAAACAATATACAAAATATTATTATTTGGAAAATACTTTTTTAATTTCTCTTTAAAGAACACTTCACCTTCTTCTTTAATTTCTTTTCTATACATGTACTTTCCTCTTCCTCTAACAGTCATAATATCTTGATTATATAAATTAATTGCATCTGGAAAAGCATCTTGATTAATCATTCTATGAACATAACTATATGTCATAAAAATCACTTCAAAAAAAACATCTTTTTTTACATTTTCGCTTAAATTTTCATATAAATATTGTATCAACTCTTCGTACAAATTTCTCCAATTCTCTACTAAAATAACTGGTGCTATTAAAATTCCTACTTTATATCCTGCTTGTTTTAGCTTATTAATTGCCTCTACCCTATTTTTTAATGGAGATGTACCAATCTCGATTTGTCTTATAATATCTTGTGGATTTACACTCATTCTTACTATTACTTTACCATCATGTTCTAAATTCAATATTGAATCTACCATGTCAAATTTTGTTGGAAATGTAAGTATCCCTTTAGGTGATTTTTTAAAATTTTCAATAGTCCACACCAAATTATTTGTAATTGTATTTTCTAAAATTAAATCACTATTACTTCCTATTTCGAATGTAAGATTTTTTTCTGACTTATTTGCAACTTTTATAATTTTATCTAACATCTCTTCTCTATTTACAAATAACCTTAAATACGAACATTTATTAAAGTTGCAAACTAAGTAACAATATAAACACATAGCAATACATCCAGATGAAGTATATGGGACTAAATAATCCGAAACCTTATGATTTTCCACAAATTTATGAGTTTTTCTAATACCTATAATTAAATTTTTCTTCATATTACGAAATTCTGAATTTTCTTTTTTTCTCATTTCTTCTATATTATTGTGGTTTTCTATTTCTTTTAATTCTATACCTTTTGCTTGGTACTCAGATAATAATTTTTTTCCTAGCTCATAGTTCCATACATCTTTTTCATAAAAAATTTCTCTCGGTAAAAACATTTTTATTCCTCCACAAAAATATTTTTACCATTTATAATGAAAAAGATACGGATTTTTAATTCAAATTCTTCTATTTATATTATATAGAATAGAGCATTTTTTGTTTTAGCAAAAAACTCGTCTATATGGATTACATGGTTAAAGATTTTCTCCTCATCCACACAATTCTTTCTTGATGCATTTTCTCTTTAAGTTCAATACCTGGAGAAATATTGTATTTATTTTTTACATATTCTCCATTAATCTCCTCTAACATTTGATGTCCAATTTGAGCAAATTCTACTTTTTCTCTTTTGTCTCCTCTGCAGTTTCTATCACACTCCACTACTATCTCTAAACCATCTAAACCAAGTTCTGTTTTTGCAACATTTTCTATAAAAGTAACTTTTTTACTTGGTTTCATTTTATAAAAAATCCCACCGTCTCATATGCTCTTTTGCAGACACCTTCCCACATTTTCTCCATGAGTTTGGCATTTTCAATCTTTTGCAAAACTTTTCTACTTGTTCTACTCCTTTTTCTTCATGTCCTATATGGTGTGGATATTGTTCTTTTGGAGTTAGTCCTTTTCCTAAATCATGTACTAGCACACTAAATCTTACTTTTTCGTCATTTGTTAATTTTGTACTCATATCAAGAGCAATCATTGTATGGTTATAACTATCACCTTCCGGATGATATTTTATTGGTTGCTCTGCTCCAATTAACAATTCTATCTCTTTAAAATGAACATCTAGTAAATTAGCTTTTTTTAATGTATTAAAAAATATTGATGGCTTGTTTGTATTTATTGCTTTTCTTAGTTCTTCAAAAACTCTTTCTGGTGATAAAAATTCGAGTTCTGGTTTCAATTTTTTCATCATCTGGTTAGTATCTTCTTCAACAGTAAACTGCAATTTACTTGCAAATCTTGCGACTCTGTACACCCTTAGAGGATCTTCTAAAAAAGCTTCTGAAGTTGCTCTTATTACTCCATTTTTCAAGTCTTCTATACCATTAAATGGATCTATTATTTCCTTTGTTAATACATCTTGTGCAATAGAATTTATTGTAATATCTCTTCTTTTTAAATCTTCTAATAAAGTAACATTTTTACCAGAATTAACTTCAAATCCTTTATGCCCTGTTGATATTTTCCTTTCTAGTCTTGCCATTGCAAATTCTCTTCCAAACAAATCATATACTTCAAAATTTTTTCCTCTTTTTATTGCATCTGGAAACAGTCCTTCAAACTCTGTAGCTCCTAAGCCAACAACACAGTAATCCTCATCATGAGTTTCTATTTTTAGCAATTTATCACGGACTGCTCCTCCTACTAAATACAATTTTCCGCCATTATCTACAATTCTTTTGGCTATCTTTTGAATATTAGAACTTTTTATATCACTCATGTATATATACACTTCTTCCTTGGTATACTAAATTTATTTTTTCTACTTCTAAAACTTTCAATATACAATCATTAATTTGTTGTTTAAATTTAAAATAGTCATCATAAACAGTATTAGTAGTATACAAATATATCCAAATATTAATTCCCTCAGAACTTATTTTATTTAAATTAATTCTTACTGAATTCTCTACAACATCTTCATTAGAACTTAAGACCATCTCCAATTTTGAAATAACATTTTCAATTTTTGCTGAACTAGTGTCTAATGGTAAATTTAAATCCACATCAAATCTTCTTTTTTCTAGTTTACTCCAATTAGTAATACTTGCATTAGAAAGTGTTGAATTTGGTATAGTAACTAACGTATTTTCATTTGTCCTAATTCTAGTACTTCTAAAAGTAATATCCTCTACTGTTCCTTGATATTTATCTGTTTCAATATAGTCACCTACAATAAATGGTTTGTCTGTAATTATTGCAACTCCGCCAAATAAATTTTTAGCAATATCTTGTGCAGCTAAAGCTACAATAACTCCGTCCTAATCCAAGCCCTGTAATTAACCCACTTATATCATAACCAAGCTCTGTTATAATTAAAAAAGATGCAATAATATAGATTATACATTTAACAATCTTACTTATAAAATTCACTAAAGTTTGGTCACCTGTAAATCTTTCACTTTCTTTTAGTTTTACAAAAATCTTTTCTTTTGGATTAAAGAAATTAGCAATAGCTTTAGCTAGCATTACTATTACAAGAATCTTAAAAATTTTTATAACTATATTTTCTATATTCTCTGGCAGAGCAAGTACAATAATTGCTAAATATATTCCAGATGACATTACTATAGTTTTAATTGCTTTATACCAAGGATTTTTAATATTTTTCTCATGTTTTTCTTTTAAATTAAAAATTTTTACAATCAAATATGAAATAACACTACTTCCCATACTAAATATTATGAGTATTGCTACTGCTATTAGAATATCAATTATCTGATTTTTTTGAATATTTTGAAAAAAACTAGCCATATTATTTATTTGTTCCATTATTTTTTATCCTTTCATATTTTAATATATTAATTTATAATAAATGATAATTAGTAAAATTTTTATAACATTTGCTATTTTTTAAAGCTTTTGTGCTATAACAGCTTTAATCTTTATCCCTTGCTCTATAAACATTTTTTCATGTTCTGTTTGAATATTATCCCAAAAGTCCTCTTCATATTCTAAATCATAGGTCTTCTTTATAATTTTAAAACCTGTTTGTTCAAAATATCCTAAACTATCAGAAAACAAACAATCGTCATCAGTTTTAAAATATATTTCTCCACTTTCTTTTAAAAAGACTTTATATTTCTCTAATTGTCTTATATGTGTTAATCGCTTTTTTCTATGTTTTCCTCTTGGCCATGGATTACAAAAATTAATATATACTCTATCAATCTTATCATTTTCATTAAGCATTAATAATATTCTTTCGATATCAAATCTTGTTAAAATTACATTATTTATCTCTTTATTTTCCTCTTTGTATTTCTCTTCTATATTTCTCTTAGCTAATCCAAGCATTGCATCTACTACGTCTATTGCTATGTAGTTTGTAGTAGGATTTTTAACAGCTAAATTTGCCATAAAGCTACCTTTTCCACATCCTAATTCTAAATGAATTGGATTATCATTTTTAAAAACTTCTTTCCATTTTCCTTTATAATCTTCTGGATTATCTATATAAAACTTGCTTGCTTCTAATTCTGGTCTAGCCCATGGTTTAAATCTTATTCTCATTTTTATTTCCTCCTATAGTTGCCACTTATTATATACTAAAATTACTAAAAAAGCTAGAAAATTTACAAAATAAAAGATCAGAGCATTAATACTCCAATCTTTTTTTATTTTGAATCTTTAATTGTAATCACATTTACAAGAAATAATTAAAATTTTACACATTAAATTCCCATTATTGAATATCCACTATCAGCATAAAGAACTTGACCTGTTACTGCAGATGACATATCACTAAATAAGAATGTTGCAACATTTCCAACTTCTTCTTTTGTAACATTTCTTCTTAATGGTGATTTTTCTTCTACAACTGTCTGTATTGAACCAAAATCTTTAATACCTTTAGCAGATAAAGTTTTAATAGGTCCTGCTGAAACTGCATTTACACGAATTCCTTCTTTTCCCAAATTATCTGCTAAATATCTAGTACTACATTCTAATGCTGCTTTTGCAACACCCATGACATTATAATTTGGTAATACTTTAGTAGAACCATGATATGTTAAACATACTAAACTTGCATTTTCATTTAATAAATCAATCTCTTTCGCAATTCTAGCAATCGCTACAAAAGAATATGCACTAACATCATTTGCATGTGCAAACCCTTCTTTACTTGTATTAATAAAATCATTTTTTAAATCTTCTGTATTAGCATGTGCTATTGCATGTAATATACCATCTACTTTTCCAAAATCCTTTTTTACTTTACTTAAAGATTCTCTAACTACATCATCTTCAGATGCTTGGTCACATGTATAAGCTTTTGCTCCTTTAAATTCAGAAATTAATTCTTCTATTTTTTCCTTATTTTCTTCCCCTACATATGTAAATGCAAGTTTTGCACCTTGCTCATAAGCTGACTTTGCCACTCCATAAGCAATACTCCATTTGTTTCTAAGTCCCATTATTAATATTGTTTTGTCTTTTAAAATCATCTTTTTATCCTCCTATTTTTTATAATTATAATTTTTGAAATTATTTATTAATTCAAATCTAACCTTTTGACCTATAAGAATATTCTCTGGTCTTTCTAAAATTTCTTATAAAAACATGTTTATAGGTCTTATTCATATATTTCTTAAGTTATCTAAATGTCTATAAACACCATTTCACTAAGGTTAAGAATCCATTCCAATACATATTACATAGTAAAATGGACTTTTATAGTGTCTATAAACTTCTTCTGCTATACAATTTCTTTCTTAGTATATTTCTATTCTTCATATTTTTTTATTATAACAGAACTATTATGTCCACCAAACCCTAATGAATTAGACATAGCATATTTGATTTCTTTATTTCTTCCTGCATTTGGAACAATATCCAAATCACATTCTTCATCAGGTACTTTATAACCAATAGTTGGTGGTACAAAACTATCCTCAATTGCTTTTATACAAGCTATTGCTTCTACTGCTCCAGCAGCTCCAAGTAAATGTCCTGTATTTCCCTTAGTAGAGCTTACCATAACTTTACTTGCTGCTTCTCCTAAAGTTGTTTTTATTGCTGATGTTTCAAAAGCATCATTTATATGTGTTGATGTTCCATGTGCATTTATATAATCTATATCTTCTTTAGAAATTTTTGCATCTTCAATAGCTGCTACCATAGCACGTGCACCACCTTCTCCTCCTGGCGCTGGTGAAGTAATATGGTATGCATCTGAACTTGCTCCATATCCTACTACTTCTGCATATATTTTTGCTCCTCTTTGTTTTGCATGTTCATAATCTTCTAGTATTAAAATACCAGCTCCTTCTCCCATTACAAAACCGCTTCTTTCTTTATCAAATGGAATACTTGCTCTTAATTTATCTGTACTTTGAGATAAAGCCTTCATATTAGTGAATCCTGCAATTCCTGTTGGGGTAACTGCACTTTCTGCTCCTCCTGCTATAACTGCCTCCTGATAACCATGCTTAATTAAACGATATGCTTCACCTATAGAATGTGTAGAGCTTGCACAAGCAGTTACCATTCCAAAAGACTCTCCCTTAGCTCCTAATTCTATAGATACATTCCCTGCTGCCATATTTCCAATAGCCATAGGAATATACATTGGAGATACTCTATCTGGTCCTTTTTCTAATAAAATCTTTGTTTGTTCTTCTATAGTACTTAAACCACCAATACCTGTACTAATGATTACTCCTAGTTTATTCATATCTGTATTCTCTTCTGTTATTCCACTATCTTGCATCGCTTCTTTTGCAGCAATTATAGCAAATTGTGAAAATCTTTCTAATCTTTTAACACCTTTTCTGTCAAAATAATTTTCTGGTATAAAATCGCTTACTTCAGCTGCTAATTTTACTTTAAAATTTGTTGTATCAAACTGACTTATCTCATCTATACCACATTGTCCTTCTTTTATTCCTTTCCAAAATTCATCGACTGTCTTTCCTATAGGAGTTATTGCTCCCATACCTGTTACTACAACTCTTCTTTCCATGTTATCTTCCCTTATAAAATATATTTAGGTTTTTTATTCTTAGGAATTCACCTATAAACCTGCATTTTATTGTATTGTTCTTTTTTACTAATTTATGTTATCACAGTATCAAATTAATTTTTTTGAACCCTTATGCCTTTAACACATATTCTTTTGCAATAACATAATTATATATTTAAACATTGTCTTTTTCTTGTGCTTGTACTGCTGTAATTGCTATAGTATCATAAACGCGCTCTGCACTACATGCACGAGATAAATCATTAATTGGTTTTTCCAATCCTTGGCATGCTGGCCCATAAATACGCACATTAGAAAATCTTTCAAAAATTTTATATGCTATATTTCCAGCATTTATATCTGGAAATATTAATACATTAGCTTCTCCTTTTAACTCTCCATTTGGTGATTTCATCTTTGCAACCTCTGGCATTATAGCTGCATCTAATTGAACTTCTCCTTCGCATATTAAATTTGGAACTTTCTTTTTTAAATGTTTAGCTGCTTTTACTACTTTTTCTGTAGAGTCTGACTTAGCACTTCCGAAGTGTAGAATATGATAAAAGACCAACTTTAGCTGGCTTTTTAAATAACCATTCATAACTTCTAGCAGATACCTTTGCAATTTCTGCTAAAGCAAGATATCCTGGTTCTTCATTTAATGCACAATCAGAAAATAAAAATGTATAATCTTTATTACCGAAATCTTTATTTTCATGTTCTACAATAAAGAAAGTGGATAATAATTTTGTATTTTTTGTTCTAAATATTTGCATCATAGGATGTAATATTTGTTTAGTTGAATGAGTTGCTCCTGCAACTAATCCATCTCCATCTCCTAACTTAACCATCATCATACCAAAGTATAATGGATCTTTCAAAAATTCATCTGCCTCCTCTTTTGTAATTTTAAATCTTTTACTTAATTCTAAAAATTTTTCTACATATGTATCATGTCTAGAATCATTTGTTGGTTCTACTATCTTTATATCTTTGATATCTATATTCTCTTTTTGAGAAGCTTTATAAATATCTTCTTTTTTACCTACTAAAACGATATCGGCAATTCCATCTTCTACTACTCTCTTAGCAGCCTTTAATATACGTATATCTGTAGATTCAGGTAAAATTATTGTTTGTTTATTTGATTTTGCTTTTTCCTTAATATCTTCTATAAAACTCATGAATTTAAACCTTTCTTTTACATCTAATTTTATGTATCACAAAAAATCTATTATTATTTATATAACAAATTTCGCAAAATGTCACTATACTAGATGGTCATTTTTTTAATTTTTGCTATTATTTTACTATAAAAAGAAGACGACTGCAATTATTTTTGCAGTCGCCTTCTTATTTTTTTATATTATTATTTTCTTTTAAGACATTAATACAACATATCTATTTTACATACTCATTTAAAGCTTTTACCCTATAATTTAATTCTCCAAATTTCTCAGTTGTAACATATCCTGGAGTAGAATTCATTACATCAGGAATTCTGTTAACTATACTTGCACAAGTTAATTCTACTGTAGAAGGCTTTGCAACAACTATAGATGTATCTGGCTCGCCATATATAGTCCATTCATTTTTATCAAAATCTTCTTTAGAATAAACTTTTCCTATACATTCGCTTTCGATTATAATACCTTCTTTTGTAGTTGTTGTAACAACAGCACTCATTCCTGTAGCATCACCTGCTTTAACTGTCATATCTAATGTAGAAGAATATATATCTTCTTTATATGTTTGTGGTACACACTTTTGAGTTTGAGATATAGGTGTTAGTCCTAATTTTGAACAAAGCCATCCGATTTACATTCCACATATATGATGGCATAAATTCACCTTGTTCAATTAACCTTTGTCTTTCTTCATCTTCAATATTATCTGCTGATGCAACTTCTTTTTCAAAAGCTTCTAAAGTAAGTCCTGCGCCATGAGCCTTAGCTAATGCTATACCATAGTCTTCTACATTATAACTTGAACTACCTTTTATTTTAGTAATTCTTTGTGTTGAACCTGCTATTGAACTAATTAGCTGACCCCAATATATATCTTGATATCCACTTCCCGTTATAGTACATCCATTTTGTTTTGCAAGTTCATCTATTTTCTTTGTAATATTTGGATTAGAGTTCCATGGATAAAATGCTTCTTCACATGTAGTAATTGCATTTATTCCTAATTTTGCACACAACATAAGAGCTTCTTGTACATCATTTAATAAACTCATTGTTGTAACAATACATATATCTGGTTTAACCTCTTTTAACATTTCTTCAGCATTTTCTAAACTTGTTACTTTTACATTCTTGTTTTCTTTGCCCATTATTTCTCCTATGTCTTTTCCTATTACATTTGGATTTACATCAATTGCACCAACTACTTCTCCTCCCTTTTCTTCTACATACCTCATAGTATAAACAGCCATTTTGCCAGTTCCAAATTGAACAACTTTAACTTTTCTTTCCATCATTTGTACCTCTCCTTCATTTTTTAATTTTATATAAATTATATCCATAATATAATTTTATATACAACTTAATTAAATAAACTAATTATCATATCTACTATCTTTTTTATTATTATATTATCTTCATACAAAGATATCAAATATTTATTAGTTACTGGAAAATACCACAAAAAAGCACCAATTACAATAATAACTAGAATTAAAATTAATAAATATGGTAATTTTCTCCAATTAATTCTAAATTTAACTCTATATCCATTTTTAGTTAGATAATCTCCATATGCTCTTAAATATTCATCTTTCATTTTTCTTTGTATTTTCTTATTTAATTTTTTTCTTTGTTTGTCTGTTAATTCAACTTCTGAATTTTGATTATTAACATTAGAATTATTTATATCATTATTTTGGTCTAAATTTGATCGATAATTTTGTTTATTATTGGATTCTGCATTATTTTTATAACCTACATTTTGCTTATAATTAACATTATTATAAGTAGCTCCATTAACCGCTGAACTACTATAGTTTGTATTTGTATAGTCTGAATTATGATTTGTATTATTTACTGTATTTCTTTTTTCTTCTTGTTCCAATTCTAAATCATATTTTTTCCTTTTTTCATTATCTTTTAGAATTTCATATGCTTCATTTATCTTTTTTATTTTTTCTTCTGCTACTTTTTTAGATTCTTGTGTACTTTGTAAATCAGGATGATATTTTTTTGCAAGAACTTTATATGCTTTTTCAATTACATCTATAGAAGCATTTCTATCAACTTCCAATGTTTTATATAAATCCTTCATGTTCATCCTCCTTTATCTAGGATATACAAAAGATATTCAATCTGAACATTTTCTTTTTATAAAGTATAACATTTTTCTTCATAAAACAATAGTATTTTATTTTTTTTTATGATATAATTTTTTAAAATTATATTTATATTAATTTTATACAATTTAGAAAATGGGAGTGAATAGAATTGATGTTAACATCTGATAGCGAAGCTTTAGCTGAAAATAAAGTATTAATTTTATATATATTAGACAAAGTAAATAAACCAATAACAAATGATAGTCTTTACAAATTAGTATTATCTGCACTTGATATGAATTATTTCTATTTTCAACAATTTCTTTTAGATTTAATAGAAACTAAGTTTGTAGTAAATTATCATAAAGAAAGTCGGAAGTGTTTATGAAATTACTGAAAGTGGAAAAAATACACTTTCACTTACTATGGATATACTTCCAGGTATTATAAAATTAAAAGCAGATACCAATTTAAAGAAAGAACTAGAAAGTACTGAAGAAGAATACTCTGTAGTAGCTGAATATACACCTCGTAGTGAGAATAATTATATTGTTTTTTGTAAAATAATTGAAAATAGTGAAACTGTTTTTGAAGTAAAAACATTTGCTGGTTCAAGAGAACAAGCAAAAGAAATTGTTGATAATTGGAAATCTAATGCAGAATCTATTTATCCAAAAATTTTAAAAGCATTGATAGAAAAGAAAAAAGAAGATTAAATAAATAAAAACGAGAAGGTAGATTCCACCCTTTTTTAATAATCTATCTTCTCACTTGCTCATCTTTTTAATAGCATATTTTATCAATGGCTTACTATTCTAATTACAACATTCCTTCAATTTTTTCATATATTCACTACAATTATCTGAATTAACAATTGCACTACCTACCACAGCAATGTTAATACCTGCACCTAGAATATCTTTTATATTATCTACATTTATTCCACCATCAGCTTCGATATCTACTTCTAAATTTTTTTCTTTTATATAAGTATCTAATTTCTTTATTTTTTCTATAGTAGAAGTAATTAATTTTTGTCCACCTTTTCCTGGCTCTACAGTCATTACTAAACATGTATGTATATATGGTAAATATTCATATATCTCTTCAAGTTTTGTATTGGGTTTTATAGAAATTCCCACCCTGCAATTATTCTCTTTTATATATTTTATTAATTCTATTACTTCATTTTTATCTTTGCATGCTTCTAAATGAAATGTAATGATATTTGGATTTGATCCTAAATAAGTTGCTACATAAGACTTTACATCTTCTACCATCAAATGAACATCTAATGGTATATTAGATATTTGTTTTATATATTCACTATATTCTAACATTAAACTTGCTGTGTTATTTTCTACAAACTTTCCATCCATAACATCTATATGAAAATAATCTGTATGAGCAGTCTCTAAATCATATATAGTAGTTATTATATCTTCTTTTTTTACGGATAATAATGATGTTGAAATTTCTACCATCTACGTGCCTCCTTATCTTTTAATTCATTATAAATTTTACAATATCTTTCATATCTATTTTTATCTATTTTTCCTTCTTCTAAAGCTTGTTTTATTCCACAAGATTTCTCTTTTATATGGCTACATCCTACAAATTCGCACATCCCATCATACTTTTTCAAATCTATAAAGTATTTATATAAATCTTTACTCTCTATCTCATTAATTTCAAAGCTAGAAAACCCCGGTGTATCTGCTATATACGAATCATTGTCTAATTTATATAATTTAACCGAAGTAGTAGTATTTTTTCCTCTTTTATTTTTATCACTAATTAATCCTTCCTGTGTCAAATTATCACTAAACAAAGAATTAATTAGACTAGACTTTCCTACCCCTGAATTTCCAGAAAAAGCTGTTATATTATTTTTTAAAATATCTATTATAGATTTTACACCAATCCCCTGATTTGCAACAGTTCTCATAACTTTATAGCCAATATTTTTGTATGTATCTTCTATTTTATCTGCAATTTTTACTTCATCTAAATCTATTTTATTTATACAAATAATTGGTTTTATACCTTTATATTCTGCATATGCAATTTGCTTATCTAATAATAATAAATCTGTTTTTGGCATCTTTATAGAAACAACAAAAATAATTTGTGATAAATTTGCCATTTTGGGTCTTTTAATATAATTTTTTCGATTTAGTATATTATTTATAACTCCTAATAACTTTTCCTCATCTATAATTTCTATCTTGACTATATCTCCTACAACAGGGATCATATTTTCTTTTTTAAATTTCCCCCTTGCATTACAATTAATTATTTTATTATTAACCTCTACTTGATACATATTAGAAACATTATTAACAATTATCCCTTTTATCACTACCTATTTACTCCTTTTCTAACTAAAATCAAAAATCTCTCATCTACTAAAAAAAGCAATTAATAGCCTGCTAATGGTTAATATATTTATAAATTTGAACCAATCGCGATGGTACATATTTAAGCCTTCCTCTTCAAAAACTGCGTGGCATACAGCAAATTCCTACCACTCACTCGCCACGCTTCAAGATTGATTCAAATTTATAAATATATTAACCATTAGTAGGCGGAAACTTTATCTCCAAAATACACAAAATCAAATAATATTCACAATCTAAAAAAATTGTGCACATTGTTTATATCTTTCTATGTGCACAAATCCTTTAGATTGATTTACTCTGCTGTCCATACTGTATTTGAATCATTTAAATTCATTTGAGTTTGTCTCTCTAAAATCCCTGAAATATACACTTTAACAGTAATTGTTCCTACTCCTTCAACTGTTAAATTTACATTTTCTGTATCTTTTCCAATTTTCTTTTTATATACAGTATCTTCTGTTCCTGCAGATGTTACTTTTACCATAACTTCTACATCTTCTGCTGGAATTTCGTTTCCGTCTTCGTCAACTTCTGGTTTATATTTTGTAATTGATTTTACATTTACATTAACTGTTCCTTTTTTTATCTCTGCTAATTTATTTACTGTAATTACTATTTTACTTCCTTCATCTACAGTTTTTCCTACCTCTAAACTTTGTTTTAATACAACTCCATTAGATTTTTTTGTATCTTCTTCATATGCAATAGTAACCTCAAATCCGTGCTTCAGTTAAACTCTTTTTAGCATTTTCTTCTGTTTCTCCTACAACAGATGGAACTGCTACCTGTTTAATTCCTGTTCCTATACTAACATAAACCTTTACTGTATCTCCTGCTTTAACTTCAGTATTTTCTTTTGGATCTTGTCTTATTACAATCCCCTCTTGTATTTTTTGACTAGTTTCTTCAATCTTTTCTACATTTAGATTAACATCATTTAAACTACTTTCTGCTTCCTCAAATGTAGTTCCTACTAGCTTTGGAACTTTAACAAGTTCTGTACCTTTACTTACAATTATTGATACTGTACTATTTTCTAGAACTTTATATCCTGCAGGTGGATCTTGCGAAATTATTTTTCCTTTTTCCACTTCTGCATCATATTCTTCTGATGATATTTGATAATTAACTTTAATTTCTTTTAATTTGCTTTCTGCTTCTTGCACTGTTAATCCTGTTACATCTGGTAAATCTACATTTGCAGGAGCTTTGTTTAATCCCACCATTAGAAAGTATGGTATAGCAAAACACAATGCACATACTATTATAAATATTAAAATATACACAACAATTTTAGCTTTTGGATGTTTTTCAAAATATTTTCCTAACCTTCCTTTTGCTTTACTCTCTTCTTCTTTTTCTTCTTTATGCAACACTTCACTATTAATTGTTGGTATTCTTTGAGTAAGTGTAGCATCAAAATCATGCTCTACTACAAAACTTCCATCTGGATTCTTTAATGCTAAACTTAAATCTCTTAACATTTCGGTTGCAGATTGATATCTTAAATTTAGTTCTTTTTGCATTGCTTTAATTATTATTTGATTTACTGCAAATGGTATTGCAGGATTTAATTTTATTGGCTCAACAGGTTTTTCTTGCATATGTTTTAAAGCAATAGATACTGGTGTATCTGCATCAAAAGGTACTCTTCCAGTTAGCATTTCATACATAACAACACCTAAGGAATAAAGGTCAGATTTAGCATCTGTAAATCCTCCTCTTGCGTGTTCTGGTGAAAAATAATGTACAGAACCAATAGTTGTTCCAAATGCTGTAATTGTAGAATTCGAAACAGCTTTTGCAATTCCAAAATCTGTAACCTTTGCAATTCCATCTTCTGTTATAATAATATTATGAGGTTTTATATCTCTATGTACAATATTGTTCTTATGTGCAACTTCTAGAGCTGAGGCTATTTGTATTGCTATATTAACAGACCATTTCCAAGGAAGTGCCCCATCTTCTGAAATAATTTGTTTTAATGTTTTTCCTTGAATTAATTCCATTACTATATAATACAAGTTTCCTTCATTTCCTACATCATAAATAGATACAATATTAGGATGTGTTAAGCTCGCAGCTGATTGAGCTTCTGTATTAAATCTTTTAATAAATTCCTCATCTGTTGTAAATTCATCTCTTAATACTTTTATAGCTACATATCTATTAAGTACATGACATTTTGCTTTATAAACTGTAGCCATACCGTCCATTTCCTATTTTCTCTATTATTTCATATCGATTACCTATTATTTTACCTTCTAAAATCATATAAAACTCTCCCTTATAATATTATTACAACTGTAATATTGTCATATCCTCCAAGTTCATTTGCTCTTTGAACTAATCTTTCTGATGCTAATTCTGGATTATCTTTTATAATATTATATATCTCTTCATCCTTCAGCATATTTGTTAATCCATCTGATGACATTAATAAAATATCATCTTTTATAAAACCTTTTACCATAACATCTGGCTCAACATATGCTGTGCATCCCAATGCTTTCATAAGCATATTTTTCTTTGGATGATTGTATGCTTCCTCTTTTGTTATAGTTCCATCTTTTACTAGTTGTTCTACATAACTATGGTCAACTGTTAACTTTCTAATAAATTCTTTTCTTATTCTATATACTCTGCTATCTCCCACATGTCCAATATATACTCTATTATTATATATTAAACATACATCTAAAGTAGTACCCATTCCCTCTAATTCTTTATTCTCTTTTGATTTTTCGTATACAATCATATTAGCATATTCTACGGCATTTTTTATTAGATTCAATATATTTTCTCTATTATGTTCTATTTTGTAAAAATTGTTAGAAATATAACTTTTTACAGAAGCTGTTGCAAGTTTACTTGCAATTTCTCCACCATTATATCCTCCCATACCATCAGCTAAAATAAATAACTTTACTTGGTCTTCTGGACTTGCCACATAATAATGATCTTGATTCATGTCTCTTGCTTTTCCTACATCTGATTTAGCAAAAACTTTCATATACTCCTCCTATTTTAGGTTCTTTCTTCTTAGTTGTCCACATGCTGCATCTATATCTGAACCTAATTCTCTTCGTATTGTTGCTACAATTCCTTTTGAATTTAAATAATCTCTAAATTTTATTATGTTTTCATTTGTGCTTTTGGTAAACTTACCGTTTTCTATTTTATTAATTGGTATTAAATTAACATGACAAATCATACCTTTTAATAAATTAACTAATTCTTTTGCATCATCTAAATTATCATTATTATTCTTCGCTAATGCATATTCAAAAGAAATTCTTTTATTAGTTATTTTTATATAATCCTTGCAAGCTTTCATTAATTCTTCTATATTATATTTTAAATTAACTGGCATCATTTCACTTCTTTTTTCGTTATTAGTTGCATGTAATGATATAGATAAAGTACACTGTATATTTTCATTTGCTAAATCATAAATTCTTGGTACTAATCCACTAGTAGATACACTAATATGTCTTGCCCCTATGTTCAGTCCTTTAGGATTATTCATAATTCGAATAGCATTTATTACATTATCGTAATTGTCTAAAGGTTCTCCTATTCCCATAAAAACCACATTTGAAATATTGCATTTTTCATCTTGTTCTACTGCTAAAATTTGTTCTACTATTTCTCCGCTAGTTAAATTCCTAACAAATTTAATTCCTGTTGATGCACAAAACTTACATCCCATTTTACATCCAATTTGTGATGATACACAAACCGTTTTTCCATGATGATATTCCATTAAGACAGTTTCTATTGCATTTCCATCTAAAACATCAAATAAATATTTTTTTGTTCCATCTGATGATTCTTGTTTTTTTAATATATTGAAATTACAAATTGAAAAATTCGTCTTTAATTTTTCTCTTAATTCTAAAGAAAGATTGGTCATTTGGTCAAAGCTTGTTACTTTATCTACATATAACCATTTAAAGATTTGCTCTGCTCTGTATGATTTTTCTCCAATATTTGTTATCTCTATTTTTAAATCTTCCAAATTATAATCTTTTATGTTTTTCATTTTTCTCTATTCTTTCTTTTTTGATATTTATTCTATTTTTTTATATCATACAAGTATAAATTTTTCAAGTTGTTTATTAATTATTTAGTGTATTGGTTATAATTTTTAAATTGTTTTGTGGTAATGTTACCGCCTACTAATAGTTAATATATATTTTTAATCTTTTTATTACATAATTCAATTTTTAGTAATTTTTTATATTTTTACTCTATATATTATAAAAGATATTAATTTTAAAATAAAAATGTGCAAAATCTATATATTCATTTTACTTTTGCTTAAGAAAGGAATTTAATTACTTTATGAAGCTTTTAATAATAAATAAAAAAACTATAAAAAATTTTTTATATATGATTTCAATTATTCTATTATTCTCTACAATTTCGTTTATATATTTAAATAACAATAGTAGTAATGCAAGCTCATCTGAAAAGTATTTATCTGATGAAAAAATAGATAAAATAAAAAACATATATGAGAATAACGAAAAAATAGCCTATTTAACTTTTGATGATGGTCCAAGTAAAGTTGTAACTTCAAAAGTACTAGACATATTAAAAGAAAATAATGTAAAAGCAAACTTTTTTGTTGTTGGAAAACATGTAGAAGAATATCCAGAATTAGTAAGACAGGCATATGAAGATGGACATTTTATTGCGAATCATGGTTATTCTCATAATAATTCAAAACTTTATAAGAGTAAACAATATTTTATAAATGAAATATTAGAAACAGATAAGCTGATTGCTAAAGCTATTGGTAAAGAGACTTATTGTTCCCACATTTTTAGATTTCCAAATGGCTCTATGAGTAAAATACATTATTCTGATAAGCAAAAAGCTATAAAATACCTAGAAGAAATTGATTATACATATATAGATTGGAATGCCCTAAATAATGATTCTATGAAAAAATATTCAAATTCTGAACTATTATATAATTTGAAAGATAGCTGTAAAAACAAAGGTACTTTAGTAATTTTAATGCATGATACTGGTGATGTTAATAAAACATATGATGTTTTAGAAGAATCTATTAATTTTCTAAAATCCGAAGGATATGAATTTAAAACCTTCTATGATTTACTAAAATAATAATTTCTACTTCAATAAATATGCAGTTAATTTACTTTAAAATAGCAATCAATATTATGTATACAAATACACTCGAAGTAAAGCTAAAAAAGTATATGTATTTAAATAATACACATACTTTTTTAGCTTATTCACTTAAAGTTAAATATTTTCAATCTTATTTTTCAACTTTACAAATAAATCTAATTCATTTAATATTTTATATTCTTCTTCATCTTTTATATCTCCAAATATAGCAATATCAATATCCGAATTTTTTTATAGTCTCCTCGTGCTCTAGAACCAAAAATCTTAAATTGATATTTGGAATATTTATTTGTTATTTTTTTATCTGTATATATATTTCTTCTGATAAACCATACTTCATTTGTTTACACCTCTTTTTTATTATAATTTAATCTATATGTTTTTTCAAGGATTTTTTATCTATTACTACCAATATACTATTCATTTTATACAAAAAATCGGACTATTTATAATGTTGTAAATCCTCTTATTGGCTTGTGCGTCAATTTTCTAAAAAAATTGTGTGCAATTATTTTATATAATAAAAATCTCTATATTAGCTAAATTTTAGCCTATTATAAAATTTCCTTTTATATATAAAACACTAAGAAACTTTTGCAAAAGTTTCTTAGTGTTTTGCTTATGCAATCTTTGAGTAAATATCATCTAACAATTTTTCTATTCTCGAAATTCTATTTTCAAAAACAGTGTTTGTCATATCACTTATTTCATTAAATTCTTGCAATTTTTGTAACTTTTTCATATTTGTTTTATGATTTTTTTCTATAATTTGTATTGTTTTCTCTTGATT
The DNA here is from genome assembly GCA_019417465.1 of Clostridiales bacterium. Taxonomy (GTDB): domain Bacteria; phylum Bacillota; class Clostridia; order TANB77; family CAG-508; genus CAG-492. The sequence goes on along the minus strand of DXVF01000014.1, from coordinate 17,905 downwards.
ATATTTTATTTCTTCCACTACTTCTTTCATTTGACATATTTTATTATTTTCAATTGACTTAGAAAAATCCATATAATCACCTCTTTACAAATAAATTTAAACAAATACTATCATAAAACATCTGTATGGTCAATAGATTTTACTTTATTCTTCTATTTTTATATGAACATCCTTTAATTGTTCCTTAGATACTTTAGATGGTGCACCCATTAATACATCTCTTGCTTTTTTATTTTTAGGAAAAGCTATTACTTCTCTTATATTTTGACTATCAGAAATTAACATTACCATTCTATCTAAACCTGGTGCAGCACCCGCATGTGGTGGTGTTCCATATTGAAAAGCATTATAAAGAGCTCCAAATTTTGATTTAACATCATCTTCTGTATATCCTGCTATTTCAAAAGCTTTAACCATTAATTCTGGGTTATGATTTCTAACAGCACCTGATGCCATTTCATAACCATTACATACTAAATCATACTGATATGCTAAAATATCTAATGGATTCATATTTTCTAAAGCTTCAATTCCACCTTGTGGCATAGAAAATGGGTTATGATTAAAATCAATTGTCCCCTCATCTGACAATTCATACATTGGAAAATCTACAATCCAACAGAATTTATAAACATTTTTTTCTATTAAATTTAAACGTTTTCCAAGTTCTATTCTAACAAGTCCTGCTATTTTTTGAGCAAGTTTAAATTCATCTGCAACAAAGAAAATACTATCATTATGATTTATCCCTAATTTTTGAAGTCCAATTTTAACTTCTTCTGTTATAAATTTAGAAATACCTCCAGTATATTCGTAATTTTCATCTATTTTAACCCAAGCTAAACCTTTTGCCCCCGCTTTCTCTTTTGCAAAAGCATCCATTCCATCAAAAAATTTACGTCCTTGAGACGCTCCATTTGGAACTACTATTATTTTTACTGTTTTTCCTTTAAAAGCGTTGAAATCTGTATTTTCAAATAATTCAGTTGCATCTTGTATAATTAATGGATTTCTTAGATCTGGTTTATCTATTCCATATTTTTCCATTGCTTCTAGATATGGTATACGCACAAAAGGCCCATCATCTACTTTCCAATTTGTATTTTCTTTAAATACATATGGAACAACACTTTCGGCCACTTCGAAAACATCATCTTGAGTTGCAAAACTCATTTCATAATCTAGCTGATAAAATTCACCTGGAGCTCTATCTGCTCTTGGGTCTTCATCTCTAAAACATGGTGCTATTTGATAATATTTATTAAATCCTGAAACCATTAGTAATTGTTTAAATTGTTGTGGTGCTTGTGGAAGTGCATAAAATTCTCCCGCATGTAATCTACTTGGTACTAAGTAGTCTCTAGCACCTTCTGGTGATGAATTAGCTAAAATCGGTGTTTGTATTTCTGTAAATCCTAATTCATCCATTTTATTTCTTAATGATTTCATTATTTTAGAACGTAGTAAAATATTATTATGTATTCTATCATTTCTTAAATCTAAAAATCTATATTCTAATCTTAAGTCTTCTCTTACAGATGAAATATCTACTTTTTCTGAATTAATTTCGAAAGGAAGTACATTTTTACATTTTCCAAGCATTTCTATTTTATTCACTTCTATTTCTATCTCTCCTGTAGGAATTTTATTATTTTTATTTGTTCTTTCTACAACTTTTCCTTCAACAGAAATTACACATTCTGTTACTAATTCTTCTTTAACTTTTTCTAAGTCTGATATAACAGCTTGAGTTATTCCAAATTCATCTCTTAAATCTATAAATTTCATTGCACCTAAATTTCTTATTCTTTGAACCCAACCTGCAAGTTTAACAGTTTCTCCAACATTTTTAATATTTAATTCTCCACAATTATAGTCTCTATATCTATTTTTCATTCTTGTCTCCTTTTTTATTTTTTTAGGTAGCAATTTATATTTTTTTGATGTCACTACCTTTAAGTTTGTATTATTATATCAAAAATCCACTAAAATTCAATGGTTTATACCATATTTTTAGTGGATTTATATTTTAAAATTTATATATATTCTTTTATAAAATCATATAACTTATGTGTTGGTAAACCAATAGCAGTAGTATGATTTCCAAATATTTTCTCTATAAATACACAAAAACTAGTCTGAACAGCAAATGCTCCTGCTTTATCTAATGGGTTACCTGTTTTAATCCAATTATCAATTTCTTTATCACTCATATCTTTTATATAAATATCTACAATATCATAATCTATATATTCTTTATATACATCTCCTTCTTGTACTAAAACAGCTAGACTAGTAATTGCTTGCACCTTTGAATTTTTAAGTTCTTTTAGCATTCTTTTTGCATCTTCATTATCTACTGGTTTTTCATATATCTTTCCATCTTTTAAAACCATTGTATCTGAACCAATTACAATTCTATCTCCACTTGTTTGTTCAAATATTGTTTTTGATTTTATGTATGCAAGTCTCTTAGATTGTTCTTCTATAGTTAAACCTTCTTCAAAAGTTTCATCCGCATTACTAACAATTACTTCATATTTTAGCCCCATTAAATCTAATAACTCTTTTCTTCTTGGGGATTGTGATGCAAGTATTATTTTCATTTATACACTATTCCTTTCGCAAATATATATTAACATTTCTTAGTAACTATACTTTCTATATTTCCAATCATATATAAGGGAATATTTACTAACCAGTCTTCTCGTCTATAATTCGACATTGATGTTCGTACATTTATTTTTGTGTTATATCTTTGAACAAATGATTTTAAGCTTTTTGCTTGTAGATTTTCATTTGATTTTACTTCGATCGGAATATTATTCTTTCCTACCTGTGTCATAAAATCTACTTCCGCAATACCATTTTTTGCAGTCCAATAAAAAATTGGTAAAGAAGTATTAGCCTTTAATTCTGATAATACAAATTGCTCTGCTAGAGATCCTTTAAATTCCATAAATATGCTATTTCCGTCTAAAATAGTTTGTGCATCTATTTTTGCCATTGCACATAATAAACCTACATCTAATAAGTATAATTTAAAAGCACTAAAGTCTTGATATGCAGATAATGGAACTTTGCAATCATTCACTCTATTTATTTGATATACTAACCCACAATCAATTAACCATGATAATGCAATTTCATATTCTCTTGCTCGAGCCCCTTCTTTTACAAGTCCATAAATAAACTTTTTGTTTTCTTTTGCTAATTGTGTTGGTATATTATTCCACAATTGTCTTATTCTTGGTACTATATTATTTGGTGCATGCTTTGAAAAATCTTGCTCATAAGCTTGTAATAAAACTTCTTGCTTTTTTCTAACTTCATTAAAATCTCTATTTTTTGCATATGCACTTACAACTTCTGGCATTCCTCCAATATATAAATATTGTTTTAAGTAATCTTTTAATTTATCAGCAAAAATATTTATAAAGTCATTGTCATTCTTTTTTATTAATTTGGCTAGTTCATCTTGCTCTAATGCTTGTAAAAATTCACAAAAAGTCAATGGATATAAATCCATAAAGTCTACTTTTCCGACTGGAAATGAAGTTCCCTCATGTATTGCGACTCCTAATAAAGAACCTGCAGCTATAATATGAAATTCGTTTGCATTCTCGCAAAAATATTTTAATGCTGTTAATGCTTTTGGCGTTTCTTGTACTTCATCAAAAATTATAAGTGTATTTTTCGCTTCTATGTTTACTCCACTTTCTAATTTTAAACCTTGTACAATTCTATCTATATCAAAGTTTCCTGAAAAAAGTTGTTTCATTCTGTCATTAGCATCAAAGTTTATATACGCATATTTTTCATAATTCTTCTTACCAAATTCTTTCATTAACCAAGTTTTACCTACTTGTCTTGAACCTCTTATTACAAGAGGTTTCCTATCTTTGGAATTCTTCCATTTTATTAATTCCTCTATCTTATTTCTATACATTATATCACCTTCAAGATATATTATATGATATTTTTGCACAATAGTCAAATGACTTTTGCGTGTTTTTCCACATTTTTATAACGAGTTTTGTTGATTTACTATACACATATCTTTTTATCCAACTTTTATTCTTATATCTACTTAAGTATTATTTTCAAATTCTAAATTCATATTCCTCATATTCTTCATTATACAAGTCAGAAACATAATTATTAGTTAGTGATTATATTTTAATATAGCAAATCCGTTCATTAAAACTCCTAAGACAGCCCACCTATAACCACTTCTCTTACATATTCATAAATCATAATTCCAGCAGCTACAGATGCATTTAAACTTTCTGTTTTACCAAGCATAGGAATTTTTACTTTATGGTCTGCAAAATCTTGAATCTCCTTAGAAACACCATTTGCTTCATTTCCAATAACTATTACCTTTTTCTTATATTCTATATCATATACACTATTTTTTGTATCAAGGGAAGTAACAACTGTTTCATATCCATTTTCTTTCAATTTCTGTAAAGTTTTGACTAAATCTTCGCTTTCTATAATATTTACTCTAAAAATTGCTCCCATTGTTGATCTTACAACTTTTGGATTATACACATCTGCTGTATCTTTCGATAAAATAACTTGCTTTAAATTAGCACTATCTATAGTTCTTAAAATTGTACCTAAATTTCCTGGATCTTGTAATCCATCAAGCACAATAATTATATCTTCTACATAATTTATTTTATCACTATGATTATTCTTTTCAAGTACTGCTAAAATTCCTTGTGGATTAGAAACATCTGTTATAAACTTAAACACTTTTTCAGTTACATAAATACAATCAAATCTTGCAATTTCATATAAAGTTTTTTGGTCTATGCTACCATCATTTACGCAATCTTCACAAATTACAATCGACTTTATATCTTGATTTTCCTCTATTGCCTCTTTTATCAATTTAATCCCTTCAATTATATAGCAATTTTCTTCATCTCTATATTTCTTTTCTTTTAATTTTTTTATTCTTTTTACAGAATCATTTTCTTTACTTGTTATTACTTGCATATATACTCCTCTTAACATATATTATTAACTTTTTCTTAAATTATATAAGGAAACCATTATAATCTCAAAAACATTTACTTTCATGGAGTTTTGACGGCTAATTTTAAAGCTACAAACTAACTAATTATCTACTCCACTTGCCCATTCAAACATTTCCCCAAAAATTCTTTAGTCTTCTCTATAATCTTCTCTTCTGAAGTCGTACCTAAAGTTAATGTAATATATGGCTCCCTTCCAGGAGAAAATTTAATTAAATTTCTATACTCTTTTATTAATGAATCTATAATTTCCATATTAAAGCTCTCTACATCAAAATAGAAAACTACAGTATCTTTTCTTTGTACAATTTTTAAAATATTTGATTTTTTACAAAGATTTTTTATTCTAGCAATTTCTATTAAATTCTCTACTTCTTGTGGCATTTTTCCATATCTATCTATTATTTCATCTATTACTTCTACTAAATCTTCTTCATCTTTGCTAAGTGCAATATCTTGATAAATCTCAATTTTTTGGCTACTATTTTCTATATATTCATCTGGAATAAAGCTTGAAATATTCATATCAATTTGAACATCTTTTTCTTCTTCCATTTTTACACCTTGCATTTCTTTTACCACTTCATCTAATAATTTACAATATGTATCATACCCAACTTGTTCCATGTGACCATGTTGTATTTCTCCGAAGCAAACTTCCTGCACCTCTAATTTCCAAGTCTCTCATTGCAATTCTAAATCCAGAACCAAACTCTGTAAATTCCTTAATTGCTTTTAATCTTTTATCTGCAACTTCTGTAAGTAGTTTATCACGTCTATATGTCACAAATGCATAAGCTTGTTTGTCAGATCTTCCTACTCTACCTCTAATTTGATAAAGCTGTGCTAGTCCTAATCTATCTGCATTTTCTACGATAATTGTATTTGCATTTGGTATATCAATTCCAGATTCTAATATTGTAGTACAAACTAATACATTTACTTCTTTCTTTATAAAACTCATCATTATATCTTCTAAGTGCTTACCTGTCATTTTACCATGTGCATATGCTACTTTTGCTTCTGGAACCAACTCAGAAATAAATACTGCCTTTTTTTCTATTCCCTCTACATTATTAAATAGATAAAATACTTGACCATCTCTTTCGAGCTCCTTTGTAATAGCTTCTTTTATTACTTCATCATCATATTCTAATACATATGTTTGAACAGGTTTTCTATTATGTGGTGGTTCATATATAACAGACATATCTCTTACACCAACAATAGACATATGAAGAGTTCTAGGTATTGGAGTTGCAGTCATTGTAAGAACATCTACATTATTTTTTAACTCCTTTATTTTTTCTTTATCCTTTACACCAAAACGATGCTCTTCATCTATTATTAACAAACCTAAATCCTTAAACTCTACATCTTTACTAAGAATTCTATGTGTACCAATTACACAATCTACTTCACCAAGCTTTAATTTTTTTACAACCTCATCTTGTTCTTTTTTAGTTCTAAAACGATTTAACAGCTCAACATTAACAGCAAAACCTTCCATTCTAGTCTTAAACTCTTCATATTGCTGATTAGCTAAAACTGTAGTAGGCACCAAATATGCAACTTGTTTTTGATCCATTATAGCTTTAAAAGCTGCTCTTATTGCCACTTCTGTCTTTCCATATCCAACATCTCCGACAAAGAAGTCTATCCATTGGTTTATCATTTTCCATATCTTTTTTAGTTTCTTCAATACATCTTAATTGATCATCTGTTTCTACATATAGAAAACTGTCTTCAAACTGCTTTTGCCATTCAGTATCTTTTGAAAAAGCATACCCTTTTACTTTTTGTCTTTTTGCATATAACTCTATTAGCTCTCTTGCTACTTCTCTTAAATTTGATTTTACTTTTGTTTTAGTATTATTCCATTCTTTTCCTCCAAGTCTATTAAGTCTTGGAACTGACTCTCCTCCACCAATATATTTTCTTATTGTATCTAGATTATTAGTTGGAACATATAAAACATCCTCATTTTTATATCTTATTTTGATATAGTCTTTTGTTACATTATCTGCTTTAATCGTATTTACACCAATAAACTGCCCAATTCCATGAAATTTATGAACAACAAAATCACCAATTCTTAAATCTGCAAATACAACTTTTTCGCCTTCTTTAAAAGCCTGACTTAACTTTCTTTTTTTATGTTCATTACCCAAAAATTCTTCACTACTAATTACTAATAAATTCAAATCATAAGACTCAAAACCAGCAGATAAAGTACCTTTTGTTACTAAACAAATTCCTTCCTTTAAGTCTTTTTCTTCTGGATTTTCAGTATATAAGTGTGGAATATCATATTCTGCAAGTAAAAGAGACATCTTTCTTACCGTATTTTCATTTCCACCTAATAAAGCAACCTTCTTTTTACTATCTATCGCAGATTTTAATTCATCTATAATCATATTTGTTTCACTCTTAAAGAAATTAACTTCCCTATAATGAAAATGATACTGTCTCTCTATTTTCTTTTTATTAGCTATCGCTTCTTTTTCTAAATATACAATTTTACCATATTCAATATCGTATTCATATTCACTTATATTTTTTATAGAATCTGGTACAACTTTATTTTTTTCTATTAGACTATTCACTAGTTTTTTATTATCTTCTACTATATTTTCTGTTCTTTTAGAGATTTTAGAATCTTCATCTAAAAATATAATAGTATCTTCTGATAAAAAATCTAAAAAATTACTTTTTTCTGAATAAAAAGAATTAAAATATTTATCTATTTTACTAAAGTAATTTCCTTCCCTAATTTCTTCTATATCTAAATTAATAATCTCTTGTATTTCTCTATTTGCTATATTTTGTTCTAATATAGTATTTGTAACTTCTTCTAAAGACTTTTCTAATATAAACTCATGAGCAGGATATATTTTTACCTCTTGCATATTATAATTAGATCTTTGAGATGAAAGTTTAAAATTTCTTATAGAATCTACCTCATCTCCCCAAAATTCTATTCTAATCCCTTCATTTTCAGAAATAGCAACATCGATAATTCCACCTCTTACACTAAAAGTACCTCTAGATTCCACTAATTCTGCTCTTTCATACCCAAGTTCTATTAGCTTGTTTTTAAGTTTTTCTAAAGAATACTCTACACCAACTTTTAAATTTATAACATTTTTATATAAGGATTTTTTAGAAATCATATTTTGCATTATAGCTTCTATTGTTGTTACAACTATATTTATATTTCCATTTTGAATATTATTTAAGACCTCTATTCTCTCATATGGTAAATCTTTGCTTTCAGCTACAAAATCATATGTAACAATTTCCCTTTTAGGAAAAAATCTCACATTATCTTGAAAGAATTTTAAATCATTTATAATTCTTTTAGCCTGTAATTCATTATATGTAATAATGCATACTGGTTTACTTGCAAATTCATTTGTTGCACAGACTATTTGAACTTTTGAGACGTCAGATAGACCAGATAACAATACCTGGCCTTTATTAATTCCTTTTAAATATGATGTAAATAAAGGTAATTTTCCTAAATCCTGAGTCAAAAAATTCATTTTACTTTAAACCTCTTTTTTATATTTTTCTAGTGCTATAGCTATTTGGTCTGGACAAGAAGTTCCTTTATATCCAAGAAACTATTCATTCCTTCCTCACACTAGGTTTCAATGTCTGATATATATATTAAAAAATGGAGCTTCGACCATGAGTCGCTATTCCTGTTTCTGTTTATAGTGTGTATCTAAACTCTGAATCTGGCACAAACTTTAAGCGCCTTCGAGAACGGAATTTTTTAATATATATATCAGACATTGAAACCGGACCATAGGCACCAAACTCAAACATTGTTCACTCCAATCTATATTCCATACAACACACTTCAATTTTACACCAAACTAAATTCTTTAAGCATTTACTCCTTAATATTATATATAAATTTTACATAATTTTCAATACTATAATCATATTTTTAATTCGTATATAATATGATTATATAAATTGCATTTTGACAAATGAGTTTGTTTAAAGATGTGTGCCTGTACTCCGGTTCTTAAGGTATAATATATATTTTAAAAAATTCCGTTCTCGAAGGCGCTTAAAGTTTGTGCCAGATTCAGAGTTTAGATACACACTATAAACAGAAGTAAGAATGGCGACTCATGGTCGAAGCTCCATTTTTTAAAATATATATTATACCTTAAGAACCTACTGCAAGTTAAATTTTAGATAGAAGTTTTATAATCTGATGATGTAAGAAAGGATTTTTAGAAATTTTATGAAGAGATCGAACTTTTATATTATTTCATTAAAAAGAAATATACTTCCTATTACTTTTTTAATTTTTACATTACTTTTAGTTGTTTTTTCAAAAGCAAATTTAAACTCAGCAAAAGATGGTTTAATACTTTGGGCAACTGCTGTTGTTCCATCACTTCTTCCATTTTTTATTGCTACAGAATTATTATCATATACTAATATTATAAACTTTATTGGAAAGCTATTAAATAAATTTATGAGACCTATTTTTAATGTACCTGGCGAAGGAGCATTTGCTTTTATACTAGGTATGATTAGTGGTTATCCTGTTGGTGCAAAAATTGTTACAAAACTTAGACAAGATGGCATATGTACAAAATCCGAAGGAGAGAGAATGCTTAGCTTTACTAATAATTCTGGTCCACTTTTTATAATAGGAACTGTTGGAGTCACCTTATTTGGAAATTCAAGCATAGGTTTTTTACTATTAGTAACTCACATACTTGCTTGTATTACAGTTGGAATATTACTTGGAATAATAGACAGATTTTATAAAAAAGATCCTGAGAATCTAAATAGCAAATGTATTAGTAAACCAAGTTCAAATAATAATATTAGTTGCTCTTTTTCTAACCTTGGTGAAATTCTAGGAAAAAGTATTAATAATTCAATATCAACAGTTTTGATGATTGGTGGATTTATTGTTTTATTTTCTGTTATTCTCTCTATTTTACAAAATAGCCATATTATTGATATATTTTGTAATTGTGTAAGTATTATTTTTAAATATCTTAATATTGATACAAGTTTAGCTACTGGATTTGTTACAGGAATTATAGAATTAACAAATGGTGTAAAAATAACATGTACATTAAATAATAAATTAATATCACCTAATATAATCCTTTGCGCATTCTTGCTTGGATTTGGAGGTTTTTCAATATTACTTCAAGTACTTAGTATAACATCAAAATCGGATCTTTCAATTAAGCCATACATAATAGGTAAATTAATGCAAGGATTATTTGCAGCATTTTATACTTATATTGCTATAAAAAATATTCCTTTCTTCAATTTTGATTTGCAGACTGTATTTTCAGACTATTCTAATAAAATTGATTACACTTTGAATAATATTTCACCAGTTGTTTATTTTATAACATGCATATTACTTTGCTTATGTATTTATAAAATTAATAAAAAGAATTTTAAAATAAAATCTCATATTTAATATATTTTTGAATACTATTTATTAATATTGATATTATAAGGAGGTTTAATATTTTATGGAACGAAATATGGATTTTAATAACTTTGGAGGGTTTCCTCCACCTTATATGAATTTTGAACAAAACTCTGATTTTCCTCGGAATGGAAAATACTATGTTTAATCCTGTTATGCAATATGAACAAGGTTATATGTATTACAGATATTTAACTCAAGCAATAGAATATAAAATAAAATGTAAAGAATATGAAAGAATCTGTGCAAAACCTGAAAACTCGAAACAAGATAGAAGAGTAGAATAAGAACTGTTAATATAAGTTTCAGAAAAAATTTATTTTATATAATATTAAAACTATTTTAGTTAAATTTTTTCGATAAACATCTCTAGCATTTATAAAACCTAATATGTATATTTTCTTTTTTTTTACATTAAAAGGATCAAATTTGATTTTTATGTAAATCCATGTTAAAATATAATTATATAAAATTACTTTTTAGGAGGTTTCTAAATGGAACGGATTAGGAAATGTCATTTTGGATCTAAGAATTGCGGCAAATTTCCACAATGCAGAATATGTATAAAGTGTTATGCCAATCCTTCAAATCCTTTTCGTAACTGTGATGCATGTTTACATAGATGTCCTAGTTGCGATGCAGATTGTACTAAATGTAAACTAACATGCGACAATCGTCGTATGCCTTACGGTCTTTTTTAACTATCCTCAATTACAATACTCTTTTGTATTGTAGCTCTATCTTTAGATAGAGCTTTTTTATATACTAAAAATAGCTAACTATATTTATATAACTAAATGGGTTGTGTTATCCTAATATAATTCGAGAGGTTCTGCAAGGCAAATATTATAATATATACTGAAAGAAGTAGATTTTTTGCAACAAAAAAAATCAACCAGATTATTTTTTCTGATTGATTCCATATCAAATCTGTTTTATTACTTCGAACAGATTTGTCGTTGGTAGCGAGAAATGGATTCGTAAATTGTCCTTTCTCGTTTTTGATAGTCACCTTAAATCATTGATATTACTAGCTTTTTTGTTTTAGTTATTCTTAGTCATTGATAGTTACCCAAAACTAAAGTGGTAAAAATGTGATAATTTTTATTGTAAATTATTTCCATATATACTCTTAGCGTTTATAAATCCTAATATGTACATTTTCTTTGCTAAATTTATATTACCTTCTAATATATTATATTCTTCTTTGCTAAATAACCCTTTATTTTCTTCTATCCTATCTTTTACAATCTCTTCTACAATCTTCTCTTCCATAAATTCCTCCTAAAACTTGTTATATTTACTAATAATTTTATTTGAACTTTTACATATACATTTGATGCTTTTTTAAAACTCTGTTTCGCCATCAACGAAATTCATAATTCTTATTGTTATCCATTAAAGATAAATAAGAATTAGATAATCCCGTCATTTTACTTAGATAAATTATCATAAACAACCTCCATTTTTTTATCTTTCGTCAAACAATGTCTTTATTTTACATTTTTTTCATTTATATGATACAAAAATATTCGTACCCTCTCTAGTGCGGATATACTAAATTAATAAAAAGTTATATAGTTCACTAGAAAATGTTTTCTAAAAAAATATACGACAATATTTATATAAAAGACTATTTTTTATATGAAAGTATAGTTTTTTATATATAAAAAACTAAAAGTGGGGAATTGATTTTCTCCACTCTAAATCTATGAACTTATTCTATTTCAATATCTTTAGCTGCAAACAAATCTTCTACTCCGTTTTCCCATTTTTCTTGCAATAATTATTGTCTCAGATAATAGGATTTTATCTGCAAAAAGAGAACTATTTCACTAGTTCTCTCATCATTATATTTATGTATTTATCAAGTTTTTGACTTTGTCTTAATATCTTACTTTTGCTGTAATCTTCCTTTATCATTCGTTCCAATCTCGCACGATTCTTTGTAATAAGTAATTCTATTCTATAATTTTTCATAGTAATCACCTCTTGTGATTATTATACAACTTTATGTTTACTTTGTATCGTGAAGTTTGTCGAATACGTTAAAAGACTAGCGTTTGCTAGTCCTAAAAAATCACAACAAAAAAATTGTTATTTTTTGTAAAATTATATTGCATATATTTTATTGTTTTGATAGAATACATTCAAGTTGTTTTGACCACCTTAGAAGTGGGTGTATTAATCAGCAGTTATGACTGTCTGATATACAGCGGTTATCTTTCCATAACTGCTGATAGACTGCACCCACCATATTGCAGTTTAATTATATCTATAGAAGGGTGGTGAAGATATGGAAATGTATAAAAAACGCAACACTGATCTTGTAACTATTATTCTTGCATTAGGAATGATTGTTTGCTTTTTGGCAACAATTGGTTATAATACATACATTTCTTGCACAAAAGAAAAAATTGAAGTCCAAACGCAGAACTCCAATTTTAACACAACAAACAAAACAACGAATGAATAAGGGCTTTTGCTCTTATTCTTTTTTTACAAAAAGAAATATTTGCAACGGGTTTTATTTCTCTTTTTTGTACATCTATATTATAAATAATTTTATCTTTAGTCAATACATTTTTGTTATAATTCACAAAACTGTAATTTTTTTGTAATATCATTGTAACATTTTCATTTTATTTTGTCAACATTAATTGCTCTACGAATTTATTGATATTTAAGCATCTTCCGACATTTTATCGACCAACGACAATCCATTCTGAGCCACTTTCCTATTTTAGACATATTGTTTTTTCACCATTAAAGAATTTTCTATTTATTTGCATTATGTATTTATTATCTTTTACATCTGGCTCAATGTTCATTCCACCATTTGGGTATTCTATAGATTGTATTTCTTTTATATTTCCTTTTATTTTTGGAAAATCATTATAAACTTTTTGCATATTGTTGAGAATATTAATTAATACTTTTTTATCTATTCCGTTGATTCTGTTATATTATATTTATCTTCAATTTTCTTTTCTTCTTTACTACTAAATATGTTGTATTTTTTATTTATTAAATTATCTTCTTTTGGCAAGTATATAATATAACTCCTACACCAATGGAATCCATCATTTATTGGCGGAAGATTGAGCCTTTGTATTAATCCAAAACATTTATACTTCTTTATACTATCACTACTTTTACTATATCTTTCAAATTCGTTCCAATCTCGAATATAAAATTCTTGATTATTAAGACTTTTACACATTTTTGTTTGTGATTGGTCTTCTATAGATATAAATTTACATTTTGCTTTTTTATCTAAACTATATATTCCTTCTATCTTAGCTTCATTGTTTATTCCTATTAATGTTAAATCTATTTCACCAGATATTTTATCATTATTTATATTAAGTTTAGAATTGCTTTGTCGCCTAATTAAGTTTTGATATATATCATTTTGTTATATCTAACTCTTTTTGTTGCTGTAAATCGATTGTGGCTTGTCTAAATATCTGTTCTGCATTATATTTTGTTATTGCTTCTATATAATCATTCCATACATAACCTTTCACATTTGGCTGTGCTAACAAATATAAAAATAAGGCCTTATCTAATATCGATATAGACTTCTTCTTATCTAATGTTTTATTTACTTCTTTTTGTCCTTCAACATAATAATAATTTGCGTCATCATACATTATTTGTTTTTCATATTCATCTAATTTGGATTGTTCTTCTATGTAAGCACTATATATTAACAACTCTAATATTTCACTATTTTTTACTCTAGTTCTTTTGCATATGTTATTAGCTAGTAATCCAAAGTAGCCATTTAATAAGCCTTTTTCTTTCCATTCCTCAATATATACATCTATTCTATCTTTAGTTTTGGTATCTGCTATGTTATAAAAGTTTTCAAAATCTATACTAAAATTATTAAATATCTCTTGTAGATGATTTTGTGTTTGCTTGTTTATCTTGTTGTAAATTTTCTTTAGTTCTATCATTTTTTTGTTGTGATATTCCCACATTCTCACCACCTACTTTATCTTTTTGTTTAACTTCAAAATCATTATTTTACTGTATTTTCTGAACGTTTTCTATATTCTTTTGTATGTTTTCTTCGTTTTGTATATCCATCTTCGAAATTTCATTTTTAGCATCTAAATCCATATTTAATGAATTAATAACAGTTTCATCACTCAGTAAACCTCTTAGTTTTAATGCATTTGTTATATCTGTTGCTCTGTCAGATGGAACATTTCTTTGTAATTTGACTTCTATGTCTCTAAAATCATAGTGCTTTCCTTTTTCTTTATTAAATTTATTTAAAATTATTTCCCATCTTCTTAATAAAGCTTTTTTAAATTCACCTTCAAATGTTGCTATGTATTGTTGTAAACTAAAAAATTTCTTCTCTAATGCACTATTGTTGTCAGCACTTGTAAAACCTAAATCTGTCATATTAGGGCAAAATGAACACAAACAAATAATATCCATTAGTTTTTTTTTATGATTTTGTAAAGCATTATCATTGATATCCTTTAAAACCCAATGAACATCTCCGTTTTCATCTAAATACCATGTTTTTGTTTTACTTCTATATTCATCTTCTTTTATTCTTACAGGATTTAAAATTTCATTGCCATTATCATCTAATATAGTTAATGGAGTATCTGTTCCATAGCCTGTCACTACTAGAATAGCATCATCGTTGTATTTGAATGTGTTTCTTGAATTTTGCACAACTCTTTGATATGCTTCTATTACACTAATTACTGGTTCAAATATAGCTAGTCCATCTTCCTGTTCTATTGCAGTTGCTGGAATATCATTGTCCCATTTTCTTGGTTGTTTCATTTTTTTATCCTCTTTAAACAGACTTTCATCTTTAAATTTAATTTCATATTCTGATGTTCCAAACAACTTTCTTTTCTCTGATGTATCCATGTAATATCTCTTGCCTTTTGAAGTAGTTAGTTCTACCATGTTTTGATATTCACCATTTGCCATTGTTGTTTGAATTATTCTGTATATCCCAATAAGATTTTTAGGTAATGAATAATCCCATATTGCAACCGTTTCCAGAGCATCACTTCTTGCTATTGTTATTTCACCTGTTGTTTTATCTTTATAATATATTTCGTAGCAAGCTCTTTTTACCAAAAAATCCAAAACAAGTTCCAAAAAAAGAGCCCCATCATCATTATAGTCTACTATGTGAGTGATAAGCTCTTCTATTTCTTTTATATCTTGTTCATTATTGGTTATTTTATCAAACAAATCTTCTATTATTTTGTTTCTATCCTTATCATATGCTTTTACCTTATAAACAGGTGGTTTTCCACCGAAGTAACCAGCGCTCATTACTGATATATATCTTTCAAGAGGTACTTTTATTTCTTCATCTGATAAGCTAGACAACTCTTCGTCTGTTAATTTTCTTCTAAATCTTTCGTACAATTTTTTTCTTTTCTCTAATTCATTCTGAGCTCTAAAAAATATATCTGTTACTGCACTTTCACTTTCTAATTTTGTTTTACTGTATCGTAGCATTCTATCCTCCTAATTTATTTTTATTAAAGATTTCTCGCTTGTTTGTACTATTCTTGGTCTTGGGTGCTCATATACTCCTGTTAAAGTATCTTCTGCATCGTCATGTTCATTTTTCCCTGTTCTTACATAATGTTTAATATGCTTTGCAAAATCTGGCCATTTATCTTCCCAATTAACAGGAAAATATATATTATTCATCACTGCGGTAGAATTGCTCAATATTCTTGCTTGCTTATTTTCACTCTAATGAAACCAATTTACTTTTGTATGGTTGTTTTTTAATAGTCTTAATTCTTTTTGAACATTTCTAGCAAATCCCCTTCCACCATTATTGCTTTCTATATTAGAATATCCAACATGGTCTTTAGTCATCATTTTTGCTACCGCTGGTTCTGTTACTTCCATCGCCTCTTGAGTATATATAATGTCTAGTATGTAATATTCGTTATTAAACATTTGATAATCAATAGAACATAAGAAGTCGTCTCCTTCATCTGCTGTATCTGTATAATTCATAACATAATGTGCAAGCGGTAATTTCTCATAAGTTTTAAATTTGCTGTATAATCTATTTTTCACATCTATTGGCTCTTGTTGATAGTTGGCATAAATAATATCTTTATTCATATTTTTAGTTTTTAGTTCATAATCCTCTTTGTTTAAAATATCTTTACACAACATTGAGCCATCTTCTTGTACTGCTTGATAATTGATATGTTTTACATTATCAAAATTTTCTAGTACATATCCCGCTAAATCATTACTTGCCCATCTTGTCATGATTATTATTAGCTTAAATCCCGTTTCTGTTCTTGATAACATTGTATTATTAAACCAATCTATATGTTTTTGTAATACTGCTTCATTGTAAGCTTCCTGTGCATTCTTAATTAAATCGTCTATAATCATTAATGTACAACCAAATCCTGTAGCAGTTCCTGTTGGAGATGTTGCTAAATAATTAGCTTGTCCACTGCCTTCCAATGCCCATTTTTTTGCACTAGATTCGCCATATTTAATTTTTGTGTCTTTAAATATATCGTTATATACTAAAGTACCTAAAGTCTTTTCTGAAGCAATTGTGTCTCTTACAGATTTTGCAAATGTACTTGATAAATCTTCGTTATATGAACCTGTCATTATTTTTTCGTTTTTATTTCTTCCTAATGCCCATTCTACCAGTTTTCCAGCTGTTCTTGATTTCCCATGTCTAGGTGGCATATTTACAACTAAAATTTTATCCTCTGGCTTATTACTTTCATAAAATTCTTGTAAATCATTACACATTTGTTTTAAAAACAGTCTATCTTCTTTCTAAAAATCTGATGCAGTTAATTTGCAATATTCAAAAAAATCACGTCTAGCTAATTCTAAACGTGCTTGTTTTTTTAATTCTTCTTTCAAATTACTCATTAAGTATTTTCCTTAACTCTTCAGTTGATAGTCCTTCAAATGGATTGTTAAGTTCACCAGATATTTTTACGTTGTCTTGAGGTTTTTCTCCTATAGTATCTCTTATTATCTCATAAGCTTTTGTACTTCCATCTAAAGCCTCTTGTATTAATGATAAACTTATTTTTTTCTGTATTTGCCCTTCTGATAAAAGTAATAATAATTCTTCTTTTAAGGTTTTTCTTTGTTTTCTCACTTTTCCAGATTTTATTCCACCATTTTTACCTCTTTCTCTTGCTTCACTCTTGGTTCGTACTGGTTTTAAATTTTGTTCATTTGCCATTTTTTCACCTACTTTAATATTTTTTATTTTAATTACACATTCTGACACATTTTTCACTTTAAACCTGTTATACTTTGTAACATTACAAAAGAAAAGGAGGTTTAATAGTGTATAATGAAA
>DXVF01000013.1 GCA_019417465.1 Clostridiales bacterium | reverse complement strand
CCATACCGAACACAGAAGTCAAGCTCCAATGTGCCGAAGATATTTGTGGGTTACCTTGCTGAGAAAATAGGTTGTCGCCAGGTTTTTTATTTTTATTTTAAATAAGGCATAGATTAGAAATTATTTATATTTTTAATCTATGCTTTATATATTAAGATTGACATATGCAGTAAAAAATATATAATAATTATTATATAATCGAATTTGAGGTGAATAAATGAATATTAAATAAATAGAAGCTCCAGAAGATATTTTGGATTTTATGAATAAACATATAGTCCTACAAAAGAATTTTATGAAGTTATTCCAGAAATATCTTTTAAGGATTTAATTGTTATATAAATAATTTAAAATAAAAGTAGTGGTACTTTTTAGTAAGGAGTATATATGTCAAAAGTAATGTGGAAACCAGGAACTTTTATCTACCCAATACCAGCCGTTATGGTATCATGTGGAACTATGTATAAATCTAATATTATAACTGTTGCTTGGACAGGTATTATTAATACAAATCCTGCAATGGTATATATATCTGTAAGACCAGAAAGATATTCATATAATTTAATTAAAGATTCTGGCGAATTTGTAATAAATTTAACAAATGAAAAATTAGCTTATCAAACAGATTGGTGTCGGAGTAAAAACTGGTGCCAAAGTAAATAAATTTGAAGAAATGAACTTGACCAAAGAAAATGCGGAATTTGTTTGTTGTCCTATGATAAAAGAGAGCCCTGTTTCTGTAGAATGTAAAGTAAAAGAAATAAAAGAATTAGGAAGCCACCATATGTTTATTGCGGAAGTTTTGGCGATACATGCAGATGAAAGATATATTGATGAAAAAGGTGCTTTTGATATTTCAAAATGTGATTTAATAGCATATTCAAATGGAGGATATTATGTATTAGGTAAAAAAATTGGAAAATTTGGATTTTCAGTTCAGAAAAAAAAGCAAAATATAGAAAAAAGAGAAAATTATGAAGAAAAAACAAATAAAAATAGTAAATTTAGTATGAATAAAAAATATAATAAAAGTTCTAAAGAAGAAAAAAATACTCAGAATATAGTAAAGAAACATATAGCTAGAAAAAAGAAATTCAAGAAAAAGTAAGTTAGAAAAGATAGTTTAACATAAAAACATATAGAAACAGTTGAGAATTATTATAAAAATAAAGGTTTTGAAAATATAAATTTAAGTACATATAATTTTCAAGCTCCTGAATTTTATAAGAAATGCGGATTTGAAGTCGAATTTATAAGAGAGAATAAAAATAATCAGAAACTTACTAAGTATTTTTTTATTAAATATTTTTAATTATATACTTTGCTAATAATAGCAATTTTATGATGGCAAAATTACCAAAAAATGACTCAAAATATGTTGACATATTGGAAAATACATGATAAAATACTTAAGCGTATGTAAAGAGTTGCATACGCTATAAAACATAAAACAAGCGAATGGCTGGAGGTGTATTGAAAAATGGCTGCAAAAGGAGCAAGAGAACCAATTACATTAGCATGTACAGAATGTAATAGAAGAACATATATGACAGAAAAAAATAAAAAAAACAATACAGATAGATTAGAGATTGTTAAGTATTGTAAATTCTGCAAAAAACGTACTACACATAAGGAAACAAAATAGCCCTTTTAAGGAGGAAAAAAATGGCTAAAGAAGAAAATAAAAAAGTAAAAAAAGAAAAAAAGAATTTTCTAAAAAATTTTAAGGCAGAGTTAAAGAAAGTTATTTGGCCAACACCAAAGCAACTTACAAATAATACTATTGCAGTAATTACTATTGTGTTAATTACAGCTGTAATTGTATTTGTTTTAGATTTTGCATTTGAAGCTCTTAACCATTATGGAATTAATAAATTAAGAGATGCTGTAAGTTCTAAAAAAGATACAAATATAGTAAATACTATAGATGAAGATGCAGATAGTATAGAGAATACTACTTCAGAAGACAAAATAGAAGGAACAGTTGAAAATACAGATACTGAAGCTGAAAATACAGATGCTAAAAATGTAGTAGCAGATAATGGAACTGTAGAAAGTGAAGATAGCTTGGCAAATGAAGTAACAGAATAATAAAAGGAGGCTAATTAAAAGTGTCTCGGAGAAAATGAAGAATTAGTACCAAGATGGTATGTTGTACATACTTATTCTGGATATGAAAATAAAGTAAAAACAGACTTGGAAAAAACAGTGAAAAATAGGGAATTAGAAGATTATTTCTTCGAAATAATTGTTCCTATGGAAGAACAAATAGAAATTAAAGATGGTAAAAGAAAAACAAATTTAAAAAAAGTGTTTCCTGGATATGTTCTAATTAAAATGATTGTAACAGAACAGACATGGTATATTGTAAGAAATACAAGAGGAGTTACAGGTTTCGTTGGTTCTGGTACAGATCCGATTCCACTTACTGATGAAGAGATTAGAAGTATGGGATTTGAAACTCCAGAAGTAAATGTAGATTACAATATTAATGATTCTGTTAAAGTTTTAGATGGGCCATTAAAGGACTTTATTGGAACTGTTCAAGAAATAAATAAAGAAAAGCACAAAGTAAAAGTATTAGTTTCTATGTTTGGAAGAGAAACTCCTGTTGAACTTGAGTTTTCACAAGTACAAAAAATTTAAAAGTTAGATAAGTACATATGCAATTTTAAAGCATATTTCTTATAAATTATTTTTGTTAATATTCATACTTAAAGGAGGTGCAAGAAATGGCAGAAAAAGAAATTAGCAATATTATAAAATTACAAATTCCTGCAGGTAAAGCTACACCAGCTCCACCAGTAGGACCAGCATTAGGATCAAGTGGTGTTAATATTATGCAATTTGTTAAAGAATTCAATGATAGAACTGCAAATCAACCTGGAATGATAATCCCAGTTGTTATTACAGTTTACAAAGATAAATCTTTCGAATTCATAACAAAAGTACCACCTGTAGCTGTATTAATAAAAAAAGCAGTTAAAATTGAAAAAGGTTCAGGAAAACCTAATAAAGATAAAGTTGCTACAATAACAAAAGCTCAAGTAGAAGAGATTGCAAAGCAAAAAATGCCAGACTTAAATGCTGCTTCATTAGAAGCTGCTATGAGCATGGTTTCAGGAACAGCTCGTTCTATGGGTGTTGTAGTAGCTGATTAATAAAAATAAAAATGGGAGGATAAAACTATCCGTTATTACCAAAGGAGGATTAAAATGAGTAAAGGAAAGAGATATCTAGAGTGTGAAAAGCTCGTGGATAAATCAAAAGTTTATAGTGCTAAAGAAGCATTAGAGACAATCGAAAAAATGCCTAAAGCTAAATTTGACGAAACAGTTGAATTACATGTTAAATTAGGTGTGGATTCAAAACATGCTGACCAACAAGTTAGAGGAACAACTGTACTTCCAAATGGTACAGGTAAAACTTTAAAAGTTTTAGTATTTGCTAAAGGACCTAAGGCAGAAGAAGCTGTTAAGGCAGGAGCAGATTTTGTTGGAGCAGAAGAATTAATACCAAAAATTGAAAAAGAGAATTGGTTTGATTATGATGTTATAGTTGCAACACCAGATATGATGGGTGTTGTAGGAAGATTAGGTAAAGTATTAGGACCAAAAGGATTAATGCCAAACCCAAAATCTGGAACAGTAACTATGGATGTTACTAAAGCTATTCAAGAAATTAAATCAGGAAAAGTAGAATACAGATTAGATAAAACTAATATTATTCACTTAGGTTTTGGAAAAGTTTCATTTGGTGCAGAAAAGTTATTAGAAAACTATGATGCTATTATTGGAGCTATTATAAAAGCAAAACCAGCAGCAGCTAAAGGGCAATACATAAGAAGTGTTGCAATTTCAACAACTATGGGACCAAGTATGTATATTGACCAAAAATAATTTATAATATATAGCCAAAGAAAGTAGGCATAAAAATAAGTCCTACCGAGGCATATTCGTAGAACGGATAAAACCAATCTATATATATGTCTCGAAAGATGACTATAGATAGATTGGTTTATTTTATGATAGAAAATATATATAAAAATATATAAATTCTTATAATAAAAAAACATACATTTTGTATAAATTTTTAGGAGGTGAATAGGTAAAAATGGCAAGTGAAGTTATATTAAAACAAAAAGAAGAAGAAGTAAAGAAGTTAGCTGAGCAAATGAAAAGTGCAAAGGTTATTCTTTTAACAGATTACAGAGGAATAAATGTTGCTGATGTAACAAAATTAAGAACAGATTTAAGAAATGCTAAAGCTGATTATAAAGTTATAAAAAATAATATTATAAGAAGAGCTTTAGAAGCAAATGGAGAATCTGGGTTAAATGATTTATTAGAAGGACCAACAGCTTTAGTTATGGGTGAAGAAGATTATTTGGAGCCTTTGAAAGCAATTTATAGTTTTTCTAAAGATAATGATTTTTACAAAATTAAAGGTGGAATTATAGAAGGTAAAGTAATGGGAGTAGAAGAATTAATTACTTTAGCAAAACTTCCATCAAGACAAGAATTACTTGGAATGCTTGCTGGTGCATTACTTGGAAATATTTCCAAAGTTGCAGTTGCACTTGACCAAGTAAGACTTCAAAAAGAAAATGCTTAGGATTTAATAAAGACTAATTACTTAGGTTAAATTTTAATATGAAAAAAATACTAGATTATTGTATATTTCGTTGTAAGATTTATTTATATCAATTATTTATATTGATATAAAGATTAGTTTTTAATAGAATAATAAAGCGAAATTTTAAATTTATTGTATAAAATAGAGTAGTGAACTTAAATCACAAAAAAATTAGGAGGATATAAAAATGATAGAAGAATTATTAGAAAAAATTGATAGTTTAACAGTAGCTGAACTTGCTGAATTAGTAAAAGCTATAGAAGAAAAATATGGAGTATCTGCAGTTGCAGCTGCAGCACCAGCAGCTGGTGGAGCAGTAGCTGGAGCTGCTGAAGAGAAATCTTCATTTAATGTTGTATTAAAAGATGCTGGAGCAAACAAAATCCAAGTAATCAAAGTAGTTAGAGATGCTACAGGATTAGGATTAAAAGAAGCTAAAGAATTAGTTGATGGAGCTCCAAAAACAGTTAAAGAAGGAGTAAACAAAGACGAAGCTGAAGAATTAAAAGCTAAATTTACAGAAGTTGGAGCTGTTGTTGAATTACAATAATTTTAACTTGTAAGTAATTTTATTATATGAAAAAATCGGGGTAGAAATTTATAATATTTCTATCTCGTTTTTTATATTCTTTTAAATAAAGGTGTGGAAATGTAGTAAGTTATTGTTTTAGCAATAAATATATTATTGCTAATGCTCTTTCTTCTTACGTTAAAATATAGTAAGTCGTTGTTTTATAGGGTGAGTAGTTAATGAAAGGAATGCTTTTTAGGATAATTTCTACAATAGACTTTTTGATTTTACTTTGGAGAGATTTAATTATTATTGATCCTGTATATGACTGTATGGTCAGGTATACTTGTTTTTTTGAAAAATGCAGTATAAAATATAAAAGATAATTGACTTTAAATGGTATAAGTTATAAAATATTAAAATAACATATATTAAATAAGTGGTATATAATTAACTATTGGAGGAAGAGATATGATTATATTATTGGATGCAATGGGAGGAGATAATGCTCCTGATGCTAATATAAAAGGAGCTGTTAATGCAATCAACCAAATTGAAGCAGATGTATTACTAATTGGAAATGAACAAATTATAAATGAAAGAATAAAAGAATTATATGGAAAAGATAAAATAGAAGATATCTCTCCAAGATTAAAAATATATCATACAACAGAAACTATAGAAATGGAAGATATACCAACACAAGCTATAAAAAGGAAAAAAGATTCATCTATGGTTGTTGGATTTAATTTGTTAAAAGAAGGAAAAGGGGATGTATTTATTTCTGCAGGAAATTCAGGTGCTTTATTAACAGGAGCAACTCTTTTAGTTGGAAGAATAAAGGGAATAGATAGACCAGCTTTAGCAGGAATTTTACCAGCATATAATAGTAGATTATTATTAATAGATGCAGGGTCTAATACAAATTGTAAACCAATAAATTTATTACAGTTTGCTCAAATGTCAACTATTTATTTAAGAAATACTTTTGGTATTGAAAGACCAAAAATAGGATTATTAAATATAGGAACAGAAGAAACTAAAGGTAATGAACTTACTAAAGAAAGTTATAAATTATTAAAAGAAAAATCAAAGGAATTAAATATAAATTTTGTAGGAAATGTTGAAGGTAGAGATGCTTTTTCCGGTAGAGTAGATGCTATTGTTACTGATGGATTTACAGGGAATATATTCTTAAAAGCGGTAGAAGGATTAGGAAAATTTGTTAAAAAAAGTTTAAAAGATAGTATAAAGAAAAATATTTTATCTACTATAGCTTCAATACCATCTTTACCAGCAATGAAGCGTTTTTCCAAAATGGTAGATTATAAAGAATATGGAGGAGCTTTATTTTTAGGAGTAAAGAGACCAGTTGTTAAAGCACATGGAAGTAGTGATGAGAAATTATTTGAATTTACCATAAAACAAGCGGAACAATTTGTAAAGAATAGAACAGTTGATAGAATGATAGAAGAGTTTCAAAAGATAAATGATATAGAACAAAAAGAGAAGGAAAATTTAAGTGAGAATACTAGTAAAAATTAAAGTGTATATTATATAGTGAAAATTATAATCTCTAATATGGTTTTAAATTAGTATAATAATAAAGTATTAGAAAATCAAGATTTAATGAATGAGTTTAGTTTTAAATTAAATTAGTATAATAATAAAGTAAAAATATTATTAGTTAGTATTTAATGCGTTTATCTTTGAAGTAAGTTAAAAGGTATGGTATATAATAAAAGAAATTACAGTTAAATAGCAATAATAGTTGGTTATAAGATAATAGCCTGTTTGGAACAGTTGATATATAAAACCATTATCTTGGAACAATAGTTGAAATAAAATTAAATTTATACTTGACATTTATTAAAACATGTAATATCTTTAAGTAAAATTTAAGAATATGGTAATATAAATAATCTATAAAATGGGATATGATATATTATCTACAATAAAGCATGGCGAGAGGGGGTGACTTAATGAATTCAGAAGAGATATTTGAAAAAGTAAAAGGAATTATAGTAGAACAATTAGGTGTTGCAGAAACAGCTGTTACAATGGAAGCATCTTTTATAGATGATTTAGGAGCTGATTCTTTAGATATAGTTGAATTAATTATGGCTTTAGAAGAAGAATTTGATACAGAAATTCCAGATGCTGATGCAGAAAAAGTAGTTACAGTAGGTGATGTTGTTGATTATATAAAAGAGCATGTTGCTTAATTTATATAAATTTTACCTATAAATAAAGAAATGAAAGGGTAATACCTTTCTTTTTTTTATTTTTTATAGTATAATATATAAAGATTTTGTAAGGAGGTGAATTTATGAGATTAGAGAAGCTAGAAGAAAGTATTGGTTATATTTTTAAAAATAAATTGCTATTAAAAAATGCACTTACACATACATCATATGCAAATGAAAATAATGTTAAAAGTAATGAAAAGTTTGAGTTTTTAGGAGATAGTATATTAGAGTTTATATCTAGTAAATACATTTATGCAAAGTATCCAAATTTAAAAGAAGGAGAAATGACTAAAGTTAGAGCTGACGTTGTTTGCGAAAGAAGTCTTTATAAAGTGGCTCTTAAGCATAATTTTAGTGATTTCTTATTTATAGGTAAAAGTCAAATAATCAATAAAGGAAATGAAAGACCATCAATTTTAGCTGATAGTATTGAAGCTGTTATTGCAGCTATTTATTTTGATTCTGGATTAGATGCTGCAGAAAAATTTATAGTAGAAAATTTAAAGGATTATATTGAAATTGCTAGTAAACATGTAGGGATGAAAGATTATAAAACAGTACTACAAGAAAAATTACAAGTACATGGAGATGTGAAAATAAAGTATGATATTATAAAAGAATCAGGACCAGATCATGATAAAACTTTTACAGCTAGAGTAAGTCTTAATGGTAAACCTTTAGCAGAAGGAAATGGTAAAACTAAAAAAGAGGCCGAGATGGAAGCTGCTAAAAAAGCTTTAGATGATATAGAGTAAAGTGTTATTAATAATTGTAATAATTTATTAATACATAAAGGAGGGAAGTTGATAAGTTATGAAAAAAGAATACATTATACCAATTTTTGTGCCACATTTAGGTTGCCCGAATAGTTGTACTTTTTGCAATCAAAAAACTATTAGTGGACAAGCAAAACAAGTAACTGCTAAAGATGTTAAAGATACTATAGAATATTATTTAAATAATTTTAAAGATGATAATAAGTATGTAGAAGTAGCTTTTTTTGGAGGTAGTTTTACAGGAATAGAAGAAGAGGTTCAAAAAGAATTATTGAAAGCTGCTTTTGAGTATATTAAGAAAAAAAAGGTAAATAGTATTCGTATTTCTACTAGGCCTGATTATATTAATACGAAAATTTTGAAAAGATTAAAGAAGTATAAAGTAAAAACGATTGAGCTTGGAGTACAATCAACTAATAATTATATATTATCTAGATGTCAAAGAGGGCATACTTTCGAAGATGTAAAAAAAGCATCGAAATTAATTAGAAGAAAAGGTTTTACTTTAGGACATCAAATGATGGTTGGACTTCCTGAAAGTACAAATTTAGATGAAATCAATACTGCAAAGTCATTAATAAAATTGAAACCTAAAATAGTTAGAATTTATCCTGTTTTAGTTATTAAAGGCACTAAATTAGAAGAAGAATATAAAAATAATGAATATGTTCCTTTGACTGTTAATCAAGCTGTAGAGAGATGTAAGGAAATAGTTGCAATGTTTAATGAAAAGAATATAAAAGTTATACGTTTGGGTCTTCAAAATACAAATACAATCGATGAGCCAGGACATAATGAAAGTGAAGTGGTAGCAGGGCCATACCATCCTGCTTTTAGGCAATTAGTAGAATCTAGTATGTGGTATGATAGTATAGCTTTAAAGATTAGGCAATTCAATGCAAAAGTAAAGGTTGTCGAGATAAAAGCAAACCCTATAAATATTAATAATATAATAGGGCATAAAAAGGAAAACATAAAAAAATTAAATGAGATATATGACGTAGAAGTAAATGTTGTTTCAGATAAATCTATAAAACCAGGAAATTTTAAGGTAAATATTTTAAAAACATATGATGAATGTATAAATGTAAAGTAGTATAAAATCACCTATATATGCAAATAATTGTAATATAGGTGATTTTTATGAAATATAGAAGAATAAAAAGAAAACTTTTAATTAAGAAATATATAGTTCAGTTTATAGAAATTAGTATAGGCTCTCTAATTATGGCGATAAGTACCTCATTTTTTTTATTGCCAAATCAATTGTCAACTGGAGGATTTGCTGGTATTGCTACTGTGGCATATTATATATTTAAACTACCTTTAGGAACAACTATGTTAATATTAAATATACCATTGTTAATATTAGGTCTTTTTAGAATTGGAAAAGAATTTTTAGTAAAATCATTAATAGGAACTGTATTATTATCTGTATTTATAGACTTACTAGATAAATATCAAGCTTTTACTCAAGATAGACTGCTTGCTTGTATTTATGGTGGAGTGTTAATGGGGATTGGAACAGCTCTTGTTTTAAGAGCGTTTGCCTCTACTGGTGGAACAGATTTGCTTTCTTATATTGTTAAATCATATAAAAAGCATTTTAAAACAAGTAGTTTAATTATGATTATTGATATTGCAATTGTAACACTTAATGTGATTGTTTTTAAAGAAGTAGAAATAGGATTATATTCTGCAATTGCAATATATTTAATGGGTAAGATGATAGATATTGTTTTTGAAGGAGTATCATTTACTAAAATGATGTTTATTATATCTCCAAAATATAAAGAGATTGCAAATAAAATTAGTAAGAAAGTAAATAGAGGTAGCACTGGGATTTATGCCAAAGGAATGTTTAAACAAGATGAAAAGATGATGTTATTTTGTGTTGGTTCGAGAAGTGAAATTATAAAAATAAAAGAGATAGCTACTCGGGATAGATAAAAAAGCTTTCATTGTTATTAGCAATGCAAGAGAAGCTTGGGGAAAAGGGTTTAAAAGAAAATGAAGCGACAAGTAAAAAGTTAAATGCAATTATGAAAAGTAAATGAGAACGCTAGGCAGGGTTAAATACATTGTTTTTTATATTTATATATGTTAAAATCTAATTAATAATTATTGATAAGTGAGGTTAAAATGAAAGAGCAAGAAGTTATATTAAAAAATATAGATGCATTTGACCCAGTACATATATTTGAATGTGGTCAATGCTTTAGATGGGATAGAAATATCGATGGAAGTTATACAGGAGTTTTTGGAAATTGTGTAGCAAATGTGAAAAAAGAAGATAATAACATAATTATTAAAGGGATTAGTAATGATAATTTAGAAGAAAAAGTGCACAACTATTTTGACTTAGATAGAGATTATAATAGTATAAAATCACAATTGTCAAAAATAGATGAACCTTTAAAAAATAGTATAGAATATGGTGATGGAATTAGATTATTAAATCAAGATTTATGGGAAACTATTATTTCTTTTATTATATCTGCAAACAATAATATTCCAAGAATTAAGGGTATTATAAAAAGAATCTCTGAAAAGTATGGAAATGAGATAATCTGGAATGGAGAAAAATATTATTGCTTCCCTAGCCCAGGAGAACTTTCAAAAGCAAGTGTAGAAGATTTAAGAAAACTTGGACTTGGTTTTAGAGATGTAAGAGTATATGAGACAACTAAGATGATATTAGATAAAAAGCCAGATTTACAAGAATTACATAATGAACAAGATAGTATGAAAGTACGCGAACAATTACTTAATCTTTCTGGTGTAGGACCAAAAGTTGCAGATTGCATTTTACTTTTTTCTACATTAAAGAGGTTAGAAGTTTTTCCAATCGATGTATGGGTTAGAAGAGTAATGAATGAACTATATATTAAAAATGAAGATGAAAACAAAGTGAGCAAAAAATTAATAGAAAAGTTGGCTAAAGAAAAATATGGAGATTTAGCAGGTATTGCACAACAATATCTATTTTATTGGAAAAGAGAAGCTTAAAAGGCAAGCTCTCTATAATAGTAAAGTTTTGCTATATAGTAAAACTTTACTATTGATAACTAGTGGTATTTTATAGATACAAATAAAAAGGTTACAATTCACATCTATTCAAAAGTAGATACTAGCCTAGCTAATTGTTTTATATATTTTTTTAAAATTAATCGCCGATGGCACATTCTAAGTTACTTCTTCTACATAAACTGCGTGGTATAAAAGTAATTATTAGCACTCTGTTTGCTACGCTTCAAGATTGGTTTTAAAAAAATATATAAAACAATTAGCTAGGCGATAACATTATTTCTTAAACAAAATAGCTGTAAATTGTAACAAAAAGGAGTACATATGAGTTTAAGATTAATTTATGGAAGATCAGGTACAGGGAAAAGTAGTTATATGTACCAGGAAATAAAAAATAGGATTAATAAAGAAGAGAAAATATATATTATTACACCAGAACAGTTTTCCTTTACTGCAGAAAGAAAACTAATGGATAGTATTAAAACTGGAGCAGTAATAAATGCTGAGGTTCTTACTTTTGATCGTATGGCATATAGAGTAATTGCTGAAACTCGGAAGTAATAGTTGTAAGACAAGTTTATCAAAATGCGGAAAAGCTATGCTTATATATAGTATTTTGATGAATGAAAAGAAAAATTTAAAATTTTTAGGTAAGTCTGATGAAAATATAGAGTTAATAGGTACACAAATTACTGAGTTTAAAAAACATGGTATAAGTGTAGAGATGTTTAAAGAAGAAATAAATAATACAGATAATAAATATTTAAAATGTAAAATGCAAGATATGTTACTTGTGTATGAAAAATTTCAGAATAACTTAAAAGATAGATATATAGATGAAAATGATGTATTGACTATTCTTTCTGAAAACATAGAAAAAACTAATTTTTTTAATAATAGTGTTATATATATAGATGAGTTTGTACGGATTTACAAAACAGGAATATGATATTATAAGAAAATTACTTAAAATTGCTAAACAAATTAATATAACTGTTTGTACTGATAGTCTAATATTAGATAAAAATCCAGAAGTGGATATATTTTATTCAAATAAACAGACAGCTCGGAAAACTTATGGATATAGCAAAAGATGAAGATATAAAAATTGAGAATCCACAATTTATAGAAAATAAAAATGCTAGATTTAAATCAGAACAATTATTACATCTAGAGCAAAATTTATATAATATTAAGCAAAAAAAATATGAATTAGAACCAAAAGATTTATCTATATTTTTAGCAAATAATCAGTATTCAGAAGTAGAATATATTGCTTCTAAAATTATAAAATTAGTGAGGGAAGAAGGTTACAGGTATAAAGACATATCTATTATAACGAAAAATTTAGACAACTATTCTAATCTATGTAAAGCTATTTTTAACAAATATAATATACCGATATTTATTGATGAAAAAAAAGATCTAAGTGATAATATTTTAGTGAAATATATATTATCTATATTAGACATATTCTCAAAAAATTGGTCACATGAATCAGTTTTTAATTATATTAAAACAGGTTTTATAGAAATAGAGCAAGAAGAGATTTATAAATTAGAAAATTATTGTTTAAAGTGGGGAATAAAGCAAAGTAAATGGTATAAATCAGAATGGAATTTTCATGATGACAATGATAAAAATCAGGATAAGATACAAAGGTTTAGGGTGTTACAAAAGATAATTGTGGATCCATTGTTAGAACTAAAAAAACAAATTGATTTATCTAAAGATGTTACAACAATAACAAAATGTTTATATGAATTTTTAATAAAAAATAAGATAGATGAAAAGTTAGAAAATAAGATAAAAGAAAAGCTAGAAGAAGGAAACAATGAAGTTGCAGCAGAATATAAAACAAGTTTTAAAGTTTTGCTTGATGTATTAGATGAAATTGTATTAGTATTTGGAAATATACAAATTACTTTTGATAAATATATGCAAATTTTGAAAATAGGACTTCGGTAATAGCGGACTTGGAAAAATACCAGCATCTGCTGATCAAGTGATTATAGGTGATGTAGATAGATCTAGAAGTCATAAAGTAAAAGCTATTTTTATTATAGGGTTAAATGATGGAGTTTTTCCAAGTATTAATAGAAATGAAGGATATTTTAATGATAAGGATAGAGAATATTTTAAAAGTAGAGGAATGGAACTTGCAAAAGGTACTTTAGACAGACTATTTGAAGATAACTTTAATATATATAAAGCTTTTACTACTGCAGAAGAAAAGTTGTATTTATCATATTCTTCATCAGATCTAGAAGGAAAATCTCTTAGACCATCTATATTAATATCAAAGATTAAAAGGATATTTCCAAACTTAAAAGAGAAAAGTGATATTGTAGAAAAATCATTTGAAATTGCAAATGAAAATATTGCTTTTGAAGAGTTACTAAATAAGATAAGTAAGCTAAAAGATGGAGAGGAAATAGAAGAATACTGGTATACAGTTTTTGCATATTTTTACAATCAAGACAAATGGAAAAATAAATTAGAAAATAGTATAAAAGGTATATATTTTACAAATGTGCCTTCTAATATTAGTAAAGAAGCTATTCAAAAGTTATATGGAAATGTATTAAAAACAAGTATATCAAGATTAGAACAATACAGAGCTTGTCCATTTTCATATTATTTAAAGTATGGATTAAAGATTTCAGAAAAAAATACTTTAAACTTGACTTCTATAGATACGGGTTCTTTTATGCATGATGTTATTGATAAATTTTTTGATGAAATGAAGCGGAAGGTCACTTAGTATAAAAGATATTACAGATGAAGAAATAGAGGAAATGATTGAAGAAATTGTAAACGATAAATTAAACTTGAATAAGAATTATATTTTCTCAAGTACACCTAAATATAAAGTTTTGCTACATAGATTAAAAAGAGTTGT
Organism: Clostridiales bacterium; assembly: GCA_019417465.1. Classification (GTDB taxonomy): domain Bacteria; phylum Bacillota; class Clostridia; order TANB77; family CAG-508; genus CAG-492. Next base: position 30,247 of record DXVF01000013.1, on the reverse strand, counting down.
TTTAAAATCTATGGAATATATTATAGAAAGTCTAAAATACAGTGACTTTGAGGTATTAGGAAATGAAATCGAGTTTAAAGAAGGAAAAGAGTATGAACCAATAACAGTTTTTTTAGATGATGGAAAAAAAGTACAAGTAACAGGAAAGATAGATAGAATAGATATTGGAAAATTAGGTGAAGATAAGTATATTCGTATTATAGATTATAAATCTTCTGTAAAACATATTGATTTAAATGAAGTTTATGCAGGACTTCAAATTCAATTACTTACATATCTAGATGCTGTTTGTAAGAAAGAAAATGTAATGCCAGCAGGAGTGTTATATTTTAATTTAATAGACCCTATTATTAAATCAAATAAAAATTTAAGCAAAGAGGAAATAGAAGAAGAAATAAGAAAGAAATTTAAAATGCAAGGACTTATTCTTGCAAATGTGGAAGTTGTAAAAATGATGGATAAAAAATTAGCATCAGGAGCTTCTAGTGTAATTCCTGCGTATTTAGATAAAGAAGGAAATTTAAGTAATTCAAGGTCTAATACAGTTACGAAATCTCAATTTGAATATTTGCAAAAATATATGAATAAAATAATAAAACAGATATCAGAAGAGATACTAAAAGGGGGTATTGATTTAAAACCTTATTATAATGTTAAAAATAAAAAAACTCCTTGTGAATATTGTGAGTATAAAGCGATATGTAATTTTAATAAGAGTGGACTTAAAAATGACTATAGATATATAGGAAATATGGATAAACAAGTTGTTCTTGAAATGATAAAAGAAGAAATTTAAATAAAATAATTAAGCTGCCCCTATAAAAGAGGCAGCTCATTTTGAGCGTTAATTATAATAGATAGTTCAGGAAAAAATCTCGACCTGTCTAGAGGTGATTTCACCAAAGTTATCTAGTACAATTGTCAAATTAGAACCGATAATTTCAAAATTTTTCTTAAAGTGTTTTGATTTATATTTTCCATTCCAGAGAGGATATTGAAGAAAGATATCGACTTGTCCATCTAAGAATATTTTTGCCTTCATCTTATGAACTCCATTGTCACATTTTCTTAAGGCTGTGCAAATGATAAAACCAGAGTTTGTGATTTTACATCTCCAATCACCTGCAACTACATATTTTGCAGTAAAGTTTGCAGGTGGTAAACCTTTACAATCTGTAAACAATTTGTCACAAACTTGAAGAGTTAACCGTTTCTTTTTCATAACCAAGACGCCCTTCCCTACTTGCTTTAAATAAGCTTTCGTTCTCAAATATATGAGCTTTAAATTATGACAATATTATATAAAGTTTATTTATGTATGTCAATGTAAAAAAATGTAAACTTTATAGCTTATGGTAAGAAGTCTATAGTTAGAAAGAGAATGTCTGATATATAGTAACATATAAGTAAATGAATTGCTAAATGAATCTTGTATTTTTTAATTATCTTTGATAATATAAACAAAATAATAAAGAAGGAAGAGGTCTATGAGAAATAGTTTTTTAGAAGTAGATATAAATGCAATATCATATAATATTGCACAAATAAAGAAACTAATAAAAAAAGATGTGGAACTAATGCCTGTAATAAAAGCAGATGCTTATGGGCTAGGAGTACTTAGTTTGAAAAAATGTTTAGAAGAAAATGAGATAAAAAAAGTTGCAGTAGCAATTGTAGATGAGGCAATTACTTTAAGGAAAAACGGATTTAATCAAGATATTGTTATATTAAATGAGTTGTTATTGGATGAAGCAAAACAAATTGTAGAATATGATTTAACTCCAGGAATATCTGTATATGAAATAGCAGAAGAAATCAATTTTTTTGCTAAGGAATCAGGAAAAACAATAAAGGTTCATATAGAAGTAGATACTGGTATGGGAAGAGTAGGATTAAAACCAGAAGATGTTTTAGAGTTTGCAGATAAAGTATCAAAATTAGAAAATATTTATATAGAAGGAATTTACACTCATTTTTCATCAGCAGATAGTAATATAGAATATACAAATAAACAAATAGAATTGTTTATTACTGTATTAAATAACTTAAAAGAAAATGGATATGATTTTAAATATCAACATGCGGCAGCTAGTAGTGGAATTATAGAGTTTAAAAATTCACATTTTAATATGGTAAGACCTGGTTTAATAATATATGGGTATTATCCAAGTGAAAATATGAGAGAAAAAATTGAACTAAAGCAAACTACAAAATTAAAGACTAATGTTGTATTTATTAAAGAAGTGCCTAAGGGAACGGGGATTAGCTATTCTAGAAATTATATAACAAATAAAAAAACTAAAATAGCAACTATTCCTATTGGTTATGCAGATGGAATTAGAAGAAGTTTATCTAATATAGGAAGAGTGTATATAAATGGAAAATATGCTAATATTATTGGAAATATTTGTATGGATAATTTTATGGTAGATGTAACAGAAATAGAAAACATTAAAATTGGTGATGAAGTGATTTTATGGGATAATGAACATATAACAATAGAGGAAATAGCAAAAAAATGTAATACAATCAATTATGAAATATTATGCGATATATCAAAAAGAATTCCAAGAAAATATATTTAAGGAGGGTTTGTATAATATGCAAGATTTATCAAATAACAATATAATTCATGTAAATAAAAATGGATTAGAATATTTACAATTCAAAAAATTACTACAATATGATGATAAAATATCACATTGTTTTACTTTGAAAAACATGACTTTTGGTGATAATTCAAATTTTTATGATATAAAAGATTTAGTTTTACAAAATTATGAAAATATTTCAAATGAATTAGGATTAGATAGTAAAAATATAGTTAGACCTTTTCAGACACATACTAATTTTGTAAAAAGTGTTACAAATGAAAAAGGAATTTTTATAGAAGGGTTAAAAGATATAGATGGATTATTAACAGATAGAAAAGATGAAGTTTTATCTTTAACATTTGCAGATTGCATGCCTATATATCTTTATGATGAAAGGAAAAATATAATTGGAAATATTCATTCTGGATGGAAAGGGACATTAAATAAAATTGGAAAAATAGCAGTAGAAAAAATGCTTAAAGACTATGGTTCTAATCCAGAAGATATTATATGTTGTATAGGACCAACAATTAGAAAATGTCATTTTGAAGTAGATGAAGATGTAAAAAATATGTTTTATAAAGCTTTTAATGATATAAATATTATTAGTCTTGGGCAAATAAAAGGCGGAAAGCAAAAATATTATATAGATACAGTTACTGCTAACATAAATATGATGAAAGAACTTGGGTTAAAAGAAGAAAATATTATAGATAGTGGAATTTGTACAGTATGTAATTGTGATAAAATGCATTCATATAGAGTAGACAAAGAAATGTCAGGAAGAAATACAGCACTAATAGCAATAAGATAATTCTGTGCTTATAAATAATTAGATTAATTATATTAAATATAAACTAAATAAGAAATTATTAGAAAATTTTATAATAATTAAATAGTATTCTGAAATAACAGTATAGAAAGTTTTTGCAATAGGAGGAAAAATAGATGTATGACAGTTGGGAGAAATTAGAAGAATCAATTATAAATTGTAATAAGTGTAAATTATGTAACAATAGAACTAATATTGTATTTGGAGAAGGAAATAAAGAAGCGGATATTATGTTTGTAGGAGAAGGACCACGGAGCAGATGAAGATAAGCAAGGTGTTCCTTTTGTAGGAAAAGCAGGACAGCTTATGAATAAGGCTTTTGAAGGTTTAGCGATAAATAGAGATAAAGTATATATTGCTAATATTGTAAAATGTAGACCTCCAGCGAATCGTGTGCCAGAACAAGATGAAGCAGATGTATGCCTAAATTATTTGCGAAACCAAGTTATTTTAATAAAGCCTAGAATTATTGTTTTGCTTGGAAGTACAGCATTAAAAAATATATTAGGAAAAGACTATGGAATAACTTCGGCAAGAGGTAATTGGATGGAGCAAAAAGGAATTTTATATATGCCTACATGGCATCCAGCAGCATTATTAAGAGATGAAAATAAAAAAATAGAATTTTGGCAAGATTTAAAAAAGGTAAGAGAGAAGGCATTGCAGATGCAATTAATAATATAAAAATATATAGAAATAGGGTATGAAACTAGGTATTAGCAATAAGTATTAAAAAAGTTAGATACAAAATAATTATGCTCATTTGGAGCTATGATAAATGAACATAAAGTAGAACATCTGGTCAAATATATTGACAATAAATTTAAACAATAATAAAATTAAGATGAAAAATGGTGAAATTTTATCTTAATTTTTTTTATGGAGAATAGAAATGTATAATAATGAAGAAATAAAAGAGAAAGTAGATTATTGTTTAAATTGTAAAGTAAAACCATGTAAAAAAGGATGTCCTTTAGGTAATGATATTCCAGGTTTTATTAGTAATATAAAACAGGAAAAATATGAAGAAGCTTATAAAGTACTAAGTAAAACAACTGTTATGCAATCTATATGTGGAAGAATTTGTCCTCATATGAGTCAATGTATGGGAAGTTGTGTAAGAGGAATAAAGTCAAATCCTGTTAGTATAGGCCAGTTAGAATATACCTTAGGAGATCTAGCTATAGAAAAAGATTTTCCTATGGAAGAATTAGAAAAAGATTGTATGGGAAAAAAAGTTGCAGTTGTTGGAAGTGGACCAGTAGGACTTACATGTGCTGCTTTTTTAGCAAGAAAAGGTGCTAATGTTACAATTTATGAAAAGTATTCTGATTTAGGTGGTATTTTGAGACGTGGGATTCCAGATTTTAGGCTAAGTAAAGATATATTAGATAATACAATACAGAAAATATTAGATCTAGGTATTAGTGTAGAATATAATAAAGAAATAGGAAATAATATATATTTAGAAGATTTAACCAATAAATATGATGCAGTATTTATTGGTATTGGAGCAAATATTCCTTGGAAAATGGGAATTGAAGGTGAAAATCTACAAGGAGTGTATGGAGGAAATACATTATTAGAAAAACAAAATCATCCAGATTATACGGAAAAAAATGTTGCAATTATTGGTGGAGGAAATGTTGCGATGGATTGTGCAAGAACAATTAAGAAAATGGGAGCAAAAAATGTAAGTATAATTTATCGTAGAAGCGAAAAGCAGATGCCAGCAGAAAGAAAAGAAATAGAAGATGCAAAGCTTGAAGGAGTGAAATTTTTATTCCAAAATAATGTTACTAAGATTTTAGGACAAGATAAAGTAGAAAAAATAGAATGTATAAAAACTGAACTTGTGGAAAAAGAAGGTGAAACAAGAAAAGTTCCTATTGATATTGAAGGAAGTAATTATATAATATCTATGGATTATGTAGTAATGGCAATAGGGTCAGCACCAGAAGAGAAAATATTAAATAAATTAAATCTGGAAAGAACAAAAAAAGGGTATATAAAAGTTGATGAAGCATATAGAACTTCTATTAAAAAAGTTTTTGCAGGGGGAGACATAATAGGACAAAAGGCAACAGTAGCATGGGCTGCAAGAACAGGGAGAGATGCGGCTTATGAAATTGCTAAATATTTAAACAATTAATTTAGTATAGAAAAAATGTGGATATTTAAAATGGTTTGTATAAAAGCATTTTAAATATCCACGTTTTTGATTAGTTTAATTTAAACAATTTTTTGAAAAAATCGAGTATTTTATTTGGTTTATGTGCAATTAAAGAATTGGATATAATAGAGTTATATTCATTGTTAATTTTATCGACCATTTTATTATTATAATTAGCAAATGTAAAATAGTCATCTGAAATACCTATTAAATCTTTGTATATTAATAAATTATTTTTATAGACTTCAATATCATGATCACAAGTTAATTTTTTAAATTGATTATTAAAATAAGAGGTAAATATGCAATCTTGTGTTTCTAAAAATGTATTTTTTATTTTTTGCTTATATTTATTAATTAGATTATTATATTTTCTTGCTTTATTACTTGAACAGTTTTTATCTGCCAATTTATTGTTTATTATAGCAATTTGTTCTTCAAATTTTAGAAGTTTATCAAAGTTATATTCTATTTTTTCAAAGCTTTTTTTACTGGTTAAATCAATTAAACGATTTTTAAAGTTATCATTACTATAAAAAGTACTATCATATAATATGTCTTCTCCTATAATATAACAAATCTGGCTCATTAAGTTGCATATTAAAGGATAATAATTAGGACTAATTGTTGAAAGTTCAATTCCATAATATTTTACAGATTCGAGTGGTTCAGATAAAATATATGAACTTATAATTTGTACTGCAGATTCATTTAGGCCCATTCCGAGAACTTTTGACTTATTAAATTCACATAAACCAAGCCTAATTAATGTATTATTATCATCTTTTACTTCTTGAATATGATGAATAATTTCATGTACAGCAAATTTTTTGAAATCTGATAATCCCATTCCATCTCTAAAGTAAATAGATGAATTTTTATAAAAATAACTAGCTTCGGCAAGTCCGAGTTGGTATATTTGCTATATACATTGGTAAATTACAGATTTCGTCAAATAAATCATGATAATTAAAATGCAATTTAGGAAAAGTATTGCAAATACCAGAAGCTACAAATTGAGCAATTGACTTTACTGTATCATCATCAAGCTTTTCGATAACTTCTATGCCGTTTATTTTTAGTTCTTCTTCTATCTCCATAATAAGATTTTTCTCCTTAGTAAATTCTAATATATATTATAATATAACTTTTTTTTATAAGCAATAAAAATGTTGACATTCTATAAAAAACGATATATAATGCAAAACATAATTTAGAGGGATACCTGTTAACATTCCGAACACAGTAGTCAAACTCTATATTTTCAGTATTTATATGATTTATATAAAGATTGCAAATATATTAAAAAGACTAATAAAAGAAAATGGTTAACAATAGAAATCATATAAATACCAAATATACATTTTGTATATTTGGTATTTTTGTGCGCTTATCAAAAAAGTCTTTTAAAACTAAGAAAGTAAATACTTGAGAATGCAAGCTAGTATTTATGGCTAATGGAGATTGGTCAATATTAAAGTGAAAGGAGGAAAAAATTTTGATAGACCTAAAGAACATTGAAAAGACGTATAGAGATGAAGAGAAGCATGAGTAAAAAAATATAAATCTACAGGGTCTTAAAGTACGCACATTTGCATTTTTGGACGGAAAAGATGTATAAAAAAGTCATGGAGACATCTTTTCCGTCTCAGATGTGAAAAAGAAAGGAACGGTAAGTATATATGGAAAAGAGGAGTTGATAAAAAATGAATAAAGAAGAATTAATAAAATTAATAGAAAGTTTAAATTTGCCAAAAGATGAATATTATATTTTGTCAAGTGGAGTTTTGGTATTATATGGATTAAGAGAAAAGTAGGAGACTTAGATTTATGCATTTCGAAAGAATTGTTTTCTATACTAAAAGAAAAATATAACATTAGAGAAGAAGATAAAAATAAATGTGAATTCTATGAGTTAAATGAACAGGTAGAAGTAATTGTGAATAATAAAAAAGATTTCGAAAGACATTTTAAAGATGGATATCCAGTACAAAATTTAGAAAACTTACTAGATTTTAAGAAAAAATTAAATAGACCGAAAGATCAAAAAGATATTGTAAAAATAGAGGAATATTTAAAAGATGAAAAACAGCTGACACTATAGAAGACATTTGAAAGTTGTGTCAATATTCGTGCCTAAAACTATATTAATTTTACTAGGTTTGCAAGTGTTAAAAAATAAGAAAACATATTGAAAAACTTCTGTATATTGTGCTATAGTAATAAAAAGATGTTATAAAAGTTTACAACTATTATAATTAAAGCATATTAAATACTAATAAGAATTTAAGAAAGGAGTGTATGGTTATTTAAGTTATTAAATATACTATACAAGGAATTTATGCAAGAAATTAAAGATAAATTAGAAATTATAAAAAAGTACTTAAAAAAAGAATTCAATCCACTTGCAGTGATTTTATTTGGTAGTTATGCTAGAAATTCACAAAATGATGAGAGTGATATTGATATTGCTTTTATTTCAAATGATGTGGATAAAAAGAATCTTTTCGATGCAAAACAAAAAATTCAAGAATTGATAAATATGGATATAGATTTGATTAATTTAAAATCAGAAGATATCTATGATAGCATAAGATATGAAGTTTTAATGAATGGAATTGTTTTATATTGTGCTGATGAATATAAGTATGATTTATATAAAATTGCTATGATTAGAGAATATATTGAGCTAAATGAAAGTAGGAAGGATATCATTGAAAGGATAAAGAACGGAGGAACGATATATGGAAAATGAAGCTGTTATCTTAAATAAATTTGAAACAATTGAAAAATGTATAAAGAGAATAAACGAGGAATATCAAGGAGATAGTAAAAATTTAGAAGATTATCGAAAAGTAGATATGATAGTATTAAATTTACAAAGAGCATGTGAGGCAGTATTAGATTTAGCAATGTATATTGTATCTACAAGAAAACTCGGTTTACCACAAACTAAACGAGAGGCATTTAGATTACTAGAAGAAAATGGAATAATAGATTCCAATATGTCAAAAAATATGCAAGGAATGGTTGGATTTAGAAATATAGCGGTTCATGATTATAAAGAGATAGATGAGACTATTTTAAGAGATGTTATAGAAAATCATTTAAATGATTTATTGGATTTCGCAAGAATTTTATTGAAATAAATTTAAGATGGAACAGGGGGAAAATAAATACTAAGATAAGGAATCTTATGCAGATATAGTATAGAAAAATAATTGTATTATAAAAAATAATATGTTATTATCAAATTGTAACATACTTGCTTTATGCAGTTTGTTTGTTTCATAGGACGAAAATTTTTCGATGTGCGAAAGGAGTTTTCAAGATGAAAATAGTATTGCCAAAGGATAATTGTGTACTATGTAATGGGATAGCAGAAGTAAAAAACAGTTTTTTGTACATTTATCGGGCGGGAGCTTTTAAACAAGTAATGTACGAGTTAACTTATCTTATCTATGGGAGTGATGAATGTTATTATTGTCATAGAAAATTAGATAAGGAAAAAGCAAAAAACGATAGCAATTATTTTTCCAAAATCACTTTAGATCACCTTATTCCACAAACTTTTGGAGGACCAACAATTCCAAACAATATGAGGCCATCATGTTGTAGCTGTAATGAGGCAAAGGAAGATATGTACCCAGAAGAATATGAGGAATTTAAGAAATATTATAAAGCAAAAGACAGGGTGTCTAAAGAGGAACTAAGTAAATTAAAAAAACAAATCGAAGAAAAGAAGAAAAGACGGTATTATGGAGAAATTCCAAGCCTTCCAAAAGACTGGATATGTGAGGAAGAAATAAGAAATATCTATGTTAACTTTTGTATGATGCAACCATTAGGACTTACATATGAGCAATTAACGAGGTCTTATAGGAAATACAAAAGGTTACAGAAGCCAGTTATTCTTAGTGAAAATCGATTTTTGCTAGACGGATTTAATATTTGCTTATTTTCAAAGTACGAAAAAGAGCCAGTGCAAGTTATTGTCTTAGAAAACGTAATTTTTAGGGGATTTCCTGAAAATTAAGAAATGGGGAGGAGCTAAAAAGCTTCTCCCTATTTTATAACAATATTATAAATTTTATTTTTTACATAAATTTCTTTAACAACATTTTTATCCAAAATTGCATTTTGTACATTTTCATTTTGTTTAACAATCTCTTTTACTGTAGATTCTTCAGCATTTAAAGGAATCATTACAGTTGCTTTTACTTTTCCATTTACTTGAACAGGTAATTCGATTTCATCATCAATTGTTTTTAATTCATCAAATTCTGGCCATTTTGCATAAGCAATTGAATTATTATGTCCTAAACTTAAATTCCAAAGTTCTTCTGTAATGTGTGGTGCGATTGGATTTAATAATTTTACAAAGCCTTCTGCATATTTTTTTGGAAATACTTCTGTCTTATATACAGCATTTATAAAAATCATTAATTGACTAATAGCAGTATTAAAATTCATTGTTTCGTAGTCGTTTGTAACTTTTTTTACTGTAAAATGATATACTTTTTCTAAATCTTTGTTTTCTTCATCTTTTATTTTATCAGATTCTGTATATAGTCTCCAAACTCTATCTAAAAATTTCTTAGAACCATCGATTCCTTTTGGGTCCCAAGGTTTGGCTGCATCTATTGGTCCCATAAACATTTCGTATAATCTTAGGCTGTCTGCACCAAATTCTTTTACCATGTCATCAGGATTTACAACATTACCCTTTGATTTACTCATTTTTTCACCATTTGAACCGAGAATCATACCTTGATGACGAAGTTTTTTAAATGGTTCTTTTACAGGAACTAATCTTTTATTATATAAATAATTATTCCAAAATCTTGAATATAATAGATGACCTACAGCATGTTCTGGTCCACCCATGTATAAATCTACAGGAAGCCAATATTCTAATAGTTTTTTGTTTGCAAACTCGTCTTCGTTTTTAGGGTCTATATATCTTAAAAAGTACCAGCTTGAACCAGCAGAACCTGGCATTGTACTAGTTTCTCTTTTTCCATGCTTTCCATCAATTGTAACATCTACCCAAGATTTAGCTTTTTCAAGAGGAGAAGCTCCTGTTTTAGAAGGACTATAATCTTCTAGTTCTGGAAGTATTAAAGGTAAATCTTCATCTCTTAAAGCAAGCATTTCTCCATCATCCATATGAACAATTGGAATAGGTTCTCCCCAATAACGTTGACGTGCAAAAATCCATTCACGTAATTTATAATTTATTTTTTTAGTTCCGATTTTATTATCTTCTAGCCATTTAATCATTTTTGTTATGGCATCTTCTTTATTTAATCCATTTAAAAAGTCAGAATTTATATGTAATCCATCACAGGTAAATGCTTCTTTGGAAATATCTCCACCTTCTAACACAGGTATAATTTCTATTCCAAACTTTTTTGCAAATTCATAATCTCTTTGGTCATGTGCAGGTACAGCCATAATCGCACCTGTTCCATATGATGCTAAAACGTAATCTGAAATCCAAATTGGAATTTCTTTTCCATTTACAGGATTTATAGCATAACTACCAGTAAATACACCAGTTTTTTCTTTATTTAGTTCTGTTCTTTCTAAGTCTGATTTAGAACTGCAAATTTTGATATATTCTTCAACTTCAGATTTTTTGTCTTCAGTTGTAATTTTTTTAACTAGCTCACTTTCAGGAGCTAAAACACAATATGTTGCACCAAATAAAGTATCACATCTTGTAGTAAATACAGTAAAATCCAAATCATCATGTCCTGCAATTTTAAATTTTACATGAGCACCAACAGATTTGCCAATCCAATTTCTTTGAATTTCTTTTGTAGATTCTGGCCAATCTAATTCGTCTAGATTTTTTAATAAAGTTTCTGCATAAGCAGGAATATCTAATACCCATTGTTTCATATTTTTACGAACAATAGGAAATCCTCCACGTTCACTTTTTCCATCTATTACTTCATCATTTGCTAAAACTGTTCCTAGTTCTTCACACCAGTTAACAGGCATATCTACAAGTTTTGCAAGCCCATCATTATATAACTGTCTAAAAATCCATTGTGTCCATTTGTAATAATTTGGATCACATGTAGAAATTTCTTTATCCCAATCAAAAGAAAGTCCAAGCATTTTTAATTGTTTTTTGAAAGTTTTAATATTTTGTTTTGTAAAACCATCTGGATGATTTCCAGTTTTTATGGCGTACTGTTCTGCAGGAAGACCAAAAGCATCCCAACCCATAGGATGTAAAACGTTATATCCTTGCATTCTTCTCATTCTAGATACTATGTCTGTTGCTGTATATCCTTCTGGATGACCAACGTGTAAACCTTGACCAGATGGATATGGAAACATATCTAATGCATAAAATTTGGGCTTTGAAAAATCCCATACATCAGTTTTAAATGTTTCGTTTTTGTCCCAATATTCTTGCCATTTTTTTTCTATTTCTTGAAAATTATAATCCACTTATATCATCTTCCTTTCGAACTTTAAATTATTTATGTTGTAAATTGCCATAATTATACTACAATTAAAGAAAAAAATAAAGAGGAAAATGTGATTTGTTAAAGTAATAGGTAACAATTCGTTACAATTCACAGCTTGTTTTAAAGTAAAGTGAAAATGTTACCGCATAGGCAATTGTTTGATATATATTTTTTAAAATCAATCTTGAAGCGTGGCGGGTGAGTGATAGAAATTACTTTTATACCACGCAGTTTAGGTAGAAAAGTAAGAGAGTGTGTACCATCGGCGATTGGTTTTAAAAAATATATATCAAACAATTGCCTATGCTAGTATGTGTTTTTAATTGAAGCAAAAGAAGAAATATATAAATATTTGTCGCCCGATTTCTATTGACAAATATCATAGTTAATAGATAAAATTAGGACAAAGTTAAAAAGGAGGTTTTTATGGCTATAGAAATTAGTGAAGAAGAGAAAAATAAAATAAAATCAATGGTTGATGATTTAGTAAAAAAAGCTAAAATTGCATCACAAGAGTACTTAAAGTTAGACCAAAAGCAAGTAAATAATATTATAAAAGCTATGGCAATGGCAGGATTAGAACATCATATGGATTTGGCAAAAATGGCTGTAGAAGAAACTGGACGTGGAATTTATGAAGATAAAATAACTAAAAATATGTTTGCAACAGAATATATTTACCATAGTATAAAATATGATAAAACAGTAGGAGTAATTTCAGAAAATGAAGAAGAGGAGTATGTAGAGATTGCAGAACCAGTAGGAATTATAGCAGGTGTTACACCAGTTACAAATCCTACATCAACAACTATGTTTAAATCTATTATCGCAGCAAAAACGAGAAATGTTATTATTTTTGGATTCCATCCATCTGCACAAAAATGTAGTGTAGAAGCTGCAAAAGTTGTAAGAGATGCTGGGATCAAAGCAGGGGCTCCAGAAAATTGCATTTTATGGATAGAAGAACCATCTATTACTGCAACTAACTTTTTAATGAATCATCCAGATGTAAATTTAATTTTAGCAACTGGTGGAACTGGAATGGTTAAAGCTGCATATTCATGTGGAAAACCAGCTCTTGGAGTAGGACCTCGGAAATGTTCCTTGTTATATTGATAAAACAGCAAAATTAAAAACATCTGTAAATGACCTAGTTCTTTCAAAATCATTTGATAATGGAATGATTTGTGCATCAGAACAATCTGTTATTGTAGATAAAGAAATACAAGATGAATTTGAAAAGTTAATGTGGGATGCAGGATGCTATTTTTTGAGTGCAGAAGATACAGAGAAGCTAAGATGTAGTATGTTTATAGAAGAAAAAGGATGTGCTTTAAATGCAGATATTGTAGGAAAAAGTCCATATAATATCGCAAAAATGGCAGGAATTGCAGTACCAAAAGAAACTAAAGTTTTAGTTTTAAAAGAAAATGGTGTAGGAATAGAATATCCATTTTCTAAAGAAAAATTAAGTCCTGTTTTAGCTTATTATGTAGTAGATGGTGCTGATGAAGGAATTAATTTAGCAGAAAAATTAATAGAATTTGGAGGAATGGGACATTCTGCAGTTATCCATTCTGAAGATGATGAAACAATTTTAAAATTCTCTAAAACTGTAAAGGCTGGAAGAATTATTGTTAATTCACCATCTACTCATGGTGCAATTGGAGATATTTATAATACAAATATGCCATCATTAACACTTGGATGTGGTACTTTTGGTGGAAATTCAACAACAGCAAATGTTTCTTCTGTAAATCTAATTAATGTAAAAAAAGTAGCAAAAAGGAGAGTTAATATGCAATGGTTTAAAATTCCAGATAAAATATATTTTGAAGCGGGGTCGATACAGTACCTAGAAAAGATGCCTGATATTACAAGAGCTTTTATTGTAACAGATCCATCTATGGTTAAACTTGGATATATTGATAAAATATTATATCATTTAAGAAAAAGAAACGAATATGTTCACTCAGAGATATTTTCTGAGGTTGAATCAGATCCATCATTTGATACTATAAATAAAGGTGTTAGGATGATGAATGAATTTAAGCCAGATGTTGTTATTGCAGTAGGAGGGGGAAGTCCAATTGATGCAGCAAAAGGAATGTGGCTTTTCTATGAACATCCAGAGGCAGATGCAGAAGGAATGAAACTTAAATTTATGGATATAAGAAAACGTACTTATAAATTCCCAAAACTTGGTGAAAAAGCAAAAATGGTAGCGATACCAACTACTTCAGGTACTGGTTCAGAAGTAACATCTTTTGCAGTTATTACAGACAAACAAAATAATAAAAAATATCCACTAGCAGATTATGAATTAACACCTGATGTTGCAATTGTAGACCCAGATTTAGTAATGAGCTTACCACAAAGAATAACAGCAGATACAGGTATGGATGTATTAACACATGCAATTGAAGCATATGTTTCAAATATGGCTTCAGACTATACAGATGGATTAGCAGAAAAAGCAATCGAACTTGTATTTAAAAACTTAAGAGAGGCTTATAATAATGGAAGTAATAAATATGCGAGAGAAAAAATGCATAATGCAAGTACAATAGCTGGTATGGCATTTACAAATGCATTTTTAGGAATTAATCATTCTCTAGCGCATAAGTTAGGTGCAGAATTCCATATGGCACATGGTAGACTAAATGCAATTTTATTACCATATGTTATTAGATACAATGCAAGTAAACCTACAAAATTTGTTTCATTTCCTAAATACGAATATTTTATTGCAGACCAAAAATATGCAGATATTTCAAGAAGAATGGGATTTTCGGCACATACAAATGAAGAAGGCGTTAATTCTTTAATTACTGAAATTAAGAAATTAAATCAAGATTTAGGAATAGAAAAGTCATTTAAAGATGCAGGTATCAATGAAGAAGAATTTTTATCAAAAGTAGAAATGCTTGCTGATAGAGCTTTTGAAGATCAATGTACAACCGCAAATCCAAGGTTACCATTAGTAGTAGAACTAAAAGAAATTTTGATGAATGCTTATTATGGTAAGGAAACTAAATGATGTAAATTGACATAAATATTAAAATATGATATGATTATATAATACCATTGAAAGGAGGGCTAATAATGCCTGGAGTAGTAGCAAGTTTTTTTGATGCGTCGGTTCAATTTGCAGCAAACATATTTTGCCAAAGTAGAGTTTGCAAATGCAATCGGATTCCAGATATAAAGACAATTACTAACTATGAAATTGCTCTGGAAGAGCCAGTTGGTAAAATGTTTCTTATGGCAGAAACTGAAATTTGTGCAATTTTGGAAATCTTGGAAGTTTTAAAAGATGCAAAAGAAAATGGAAAGTGGCCAAAGAATTATATATCTTTGAAATACCAAAATTTCTATATTCTGGACTATGAAGTACAAAGTGCACGGTTCCGAATAAAAGATGGTATTCGAATTGATATAAGGATATCAGGAACATTTGTTAAAATTTATCCAGATGGGATAGAACTAAAAAAGATATCCAACAAAAAAGTAGGCGAAATTGCAAAACCACTAAACGAAACTATTTATCTAAAGCTGAAAGAGTATCAAAAAAACTTAGTCGCAATTCAAAAAATTTTAAAATAGCGACTAGCTCCCTCTATAATGTGATTGTTGAGGGAGTATTTTTATATAATAGGAAAGTTCTATTATAGAGTAAAATTTAACTAACATGTCTTTCCTATTATATAAAAATAATTGTACACAATTTTTTATCAAAAATTGGCACACGAACAATTAAACGCGGGCTTTAAAATGTTCTAAACAGAGAAAATGTTCAAAAAAGCCCGCTATTGTTCTATATTATAGTTTAAATTAAAGGAGAAGATAATGGAAAATAGAATTATTAAATTTTTAGCACATAATGGAAAAGTAGCAATAAAATGCATAAACTCTACAAAGATAGTAGAGGATGCAAGAAAAGTGCATGACTTAAGCCCGACTTGTACAGCTGCACTTGGAAGATTATTAACAATGACAAGTTTGATGGGAGCAGATTTAAAGGAAGAAGAAGATTCTATAACTGTTCAAATAAAAGGTAATGGATTAATTGGAACATTAACAGCTGTTACAGACTCTAATGTAAATGTAAAAGGGTATGTTACGAATCCAAGAGTAGAATTACCTTTAAACGATATTGGGAAAATAGATGTTGGAGGAGCAGTTGGAAAAACTGGAATGATGTATATAATAAAAGATATAGGATTAAAAGATCCCTATGTTGGAATGACACCAATAGTTTCAGGAGAAATTGCAGAGGATTTTACAGAATATTTTGCAAAATCTGAACAAACTCCAACAGTAGTAGCTTTAGGAGTATTAGTAGATAAAAATGGTGTAAAATCAGCAGGTGGATATCAAATTTCTCTTATGCCTGATGCAACTGAGGAAGATATTAATAAAGTGGAAGAAGCAATCAAAAATACAGATAGTATTAGTAAGATGTTAGATAATAAATTATCATTAGAAGAAATTGCGAAAATTGTTACAGGAGATAATAATATAAAAATAATCGAAAATAATATTGTTCCAGAATATCGATGTGATTGTTCAAAAGAAAAAATAGAAAAAGGTCTTATTGCTATTGGCAAAAAAGAACTACAAGATATAATAAATATTGATGGAAAAGCAGATACTTTTTGTCATTTTTGTAATAAAGAGTATCATTTTGATATGAAAGACTTAAAAAGATTAATACGTGACAATTAGCAGTTAGTTATAAGTAATAAAAAAAGAAGATTTTAAATATTGCATTTATAATCATCTTTTTTTACAAAATTTTGTATAGGACAAAAAGACGTCCTATTTTTTTTGCAAGGAATAGTAATCTAACAAATCCAAAATAGATCTAAATTTGTTAGTTACAGACTCTAGGGAAAGTTTTCCAAGTTGGTAGCTTTGAATTGTCTCGGCAAGTTCTGTTGCCATAAAGCCAACAGAAGTTTTGCATCTTTTAGAAAATTCAAAGTACGTTTGGAAACCGTTATTCCACCAATTTTGCGTAATTAAGTTTCTTAGAGCTATAATTTCCACATGGTGGATTGGTGGAATATAGTGCTCTTTCCGATGTAGGTCATGCTTCATCTTCAAACCCTTCTTTCTTTAGAATTGGGATAAAGTATATCACAGTCTCTTGTAAAAAGAAAGTAATTTTAATCATTTTTTAAATCTAATTTAATATGAACATCTTCTAATTGTTCCTTTGTAACATTTCCTGGAGCACCCATTAGTAAATCTTCTGCTTTACTATTCATAGGAAATGCAATTACATCACGAATTACTTCACTTTCTGTAAGAAGCATTATCATTCTATCAACACCAGGAGCAATTCCTGCATGTGGTGGAGCACCATATTGAAATGCATTAAATAAAGCTGAGAATTTTTCTTCTATAGTTTCTTTACCATACCCAGCAATGTCAAATGCTTTTATCATTATTTCTGGATCATGATTTCTAACTGCACCAGAAGAAAGTTCTATACCATTACAAACTATATCATATTGATATGCAAGTATATCTAGTGGTTTCATTGTATTTAAAGCTTCTAAGCCACCTTTTGGCATAGAAAATGGATTATGACTAAATGCAATTTTTCCATTGTCATCTAATTCGTACATTGGAAAATCTACTATCCAACAGAATTTAAATTTGCTTTCGTCAATTAAATCTAAACGTTTTCCAAGTTCTGTTCTGATTTGACATGCATAGTTATTTGCGTTTGTCTCATTATCAGCAATAAAGAATATAGTATCTTCTTTTTTTAGACCAGCAAGTTCCATAAGATCTTTTTTCATATCATCTGGAATAAATTTATCAATTGGTCCTTTGTAGCTTAAATCTTCTTGTACTTCTAAATATCCAAGTCCACCCATACCAATAGACTTAGCAAACTCAAGCATTTTTTCATGAAATCCCTTTGACATATGTCCAGAAACTTTTATAGCACGAACTGTTAAACCGTGGAATGGTTTAAATGTACATTTTTGGAAAAGGTCTGTTACATCAACTATAATTAGAGGATTTCTTAAATCTGGTTTGTCACATCCATATTTTAGCATAGATTCTTTATAAGGAATTCTTGGAAATGGATATTCTGCAATTTCTTTATTAGAGAATTTTTTAAATGTGTTATATATAACAGGTTCCATAACAGAAAATACATCTTCTTGAGAGCTAAATGCCATTTCCATATCTAATTGATAAAATTCTCCTGGAGCTCTATCTGCTCTTGCGTCTTCATCTCTAAAACAAGGAGCAATTTGAAAATATTTATCTATTCCAGAAACCATAAGTAGTTGTTTAAATTGTTGAGGTGCTTGTGGAAGTGCATAGAATTTTCCTGGATGTACTCTACTTGGAACAAGATAATCTCTTGCACCTTCTGGTGATGAACTTGTAAGGATAGGTGTTTGTATTTCTAAAAAACCTTGCTTAATCATTTGGTTTCTTAAATATTGAATAACCTGAGCTCTTAAGATTAGATTATTCTTTAATTTGTCACCTCTTAAATCTAGAAAACGATATTTTAAACGTAAATCTTCTCTTACATCTTGATTTGCATTTACTTCAAAAGGTAGATTTTTAGTCCTTTTTCCAAGTATTGTTATATTTTTTATAAAAATTTCTACCTCACCAGTTTTTATATTTGGGTTATATGTTTGTGGATCTCTTTTTCTTACAGTTCCTTCAACACAAACAGTAGATTCGATTGGAATATGTGATGCAAAATCTACATCAGTACTTTCAGCTGATGTAACTACTTGTGTAATTCCATACATATCTCGTATATCTAGAAAAACAACTCCTCCTAAATCTCTAATAGTTTGAACAAAACCAGAAATTTTTACTTCTTTTCCAACGTCAGATAAACTAATTTCATTACAAGTGTGAGTTCTGTACTCATTCATAATTAAACATCTCCTTTACATATTAATAAAAATTTTATAATAACAAAAAAAGCCCACAAGCATTAATTGTTAATGCTGGGACGAAATAACTTTTCCGCGGTGCCACCCGGCCTTGAAAAACTTAAGTTTTTCCACTTTATAAAATTTGCTCCAATGTGTTAGTTTGCTATGTTCTTCTAATAAAGGCTTTCAGCGCATACACCTTTAATCTCTTTTAGTAACTTTTAGCAAGTCGTCATTTTCATCGCAAAAATAATTATTAATAATGTTATAAATTCTATAATTTTTAAATTACTAATCTATTTTTTATACATAATATAACTATTTTACATAGTATATGTAAATTTGTCAAGATTTATAAACATTTTTTATAAAATATAAACAATATAAAAGTTAATAAATAATAAAAAGTCAACATCTAAAAAATAGACATTGACTCTTTGATTATTCAAATTAGAAGTAAAATAACTTTATCAATTGGATTTTTAGACTTAAATCTTTTGGCAGCAGATTCGAAGAGTAAAAATATGTTGTCATTATCAGTAGAATATATTTCTTCTAGGCATGGTGGTAATTTGATTTTAGAAGTACATTTAAACTCTTTATTATCAATATTACCTATAAGTAGATATGAATCATTATTACTACCATAAGATTGAGATAAGACAAACTCACCTGTCGACAATCTAGTAATTCCTTGAATCTGTTTTGGAATAGATATTTCATTTAGCTTTTCAAAATTTAATGAGTATTCAACTAACTTGCTATTATTTTGTAATGAAAAACTACCTACCAATATGGAATCATTAAAAAAGTCATAACTAATAAATGAAGGAACATTTTCGACTGGATAACTAATAACTTCTTCTAACAATTGGTCATTAGTGGAAATATGAATAGAATTAGAATCATAAATTCGTATGATGTTATTTTTACTATCACATACATATACATATGAACCAGAAGCATCAGAGGTTACACCGCCAACATGAACACCAACAGAATTATTAAAAAATAAAGTTTTTATATGTTCACCATGATTAGTAATAACATATAAACAGCTATTTTCACGGTTAGTACAATCATAAGCTGTAATTAGCCTATATGTGTAATCTTTATTTTTTAATAAACATATTCCTTGAGGCACGTAATCTGTTTGTAGCCCAGGAATGTCATAAAAATCATCATCTTCTAAAGAATAATCTATACAATAGTTTTTTAAGAGCTTAACATTTCCGTTTAACCGGACAGTGGAAGTAACCAAACTGAAGCAAACTATTGTAAATACAAAAATAATTTTTTTTAGCATAATCTACATCTCCTTCTTTAGGAATTTATATAATTTTAGCATAATTTTGTATAGAAGTCTATTTTGACCCAAAAAAATTAATTATTTAGTATTAGATAAATTTGAAAGTAATATATTAATTTTTTTACAATGAAGTTACATTTATATTACATTTGTGTAACTCACATTAAAATATAAATGATACTATGATAAAATAAAATAGAAAGGTAATCTCCTTTCTATTAATTGATTTGGTTTAGAGCATTCATTACATTATCTTGTGTAATGGCCGAATTCTCACAAAACAAAAAACTTTGTAAGAGGGTTATTATCCCCCTTTCTTCGGGATATAGCTCCTCGAAGTTGTGAAATAAAATCGACATGTTGTCTGAGGAGTTATTTGTTAACTCTTGGAGTTTGGCTTTTACTTTTAACATAAAGAACACACTCCTTTAAATTGATAGTGGAATTATATAAAAAAATTATAGATAAGTCAACATAAATATAGCAGAAAGGATAAAAAATGGAAAAAATTTTTTATACATATAAGAAAAATCAGGATCAAGAAAAGCGATTTTTTTTAAATGGAGATTTGATAACAGATTTAAATACTGTAAATCAATTGTATAGTTTTGTACAAGCTGCACAAAATCTTTATGAATCCCCAAAGTCTCCAGGTGCATTTTGGAATAAAAAACAAATCATAAGCCTATATAAAAATATTTATACATTTGGTATGTATAATAAGATTCTTGAAAAATTAAATGGTCTATATTCTAGACTAGAAAGAGATGATTTATTTACAATTGATAAAGAATTTTTAGATAATTATTATGAATCTTTAAGTGATAGAAGAGAAATTGCAGCAGCAGGAATGGAACTTGGAAATAGACTTTCAAAGATTCCGGTACAATTAATTACGAGAAATATTGTACAAAGAGATGAAGATGGAAATAGAATCTATGATGGTACAAGGCATTGGAGCAAATTTTATGTTTTTAAATTAGGAGATTTATATGATGAATATATAGAAAATTCAGAGAAATGGTTGTTTATGGAAAAAGTAAATTTAAGTATAAATCCTACAAGACCAAGTTTTTTTTACGTAGATACTGATAATAAGCAAGAATATTCTGAATTTGTAAAATGGTTTAAGGGTAAAATGAGTAGTTTAAATGAGCATAAGAGTTTTCATTGCATGCTTAGAGATTTTTATATGTACTCTAAATTAAAATATTGTGAAAGTTATTTTTATCAAATGAAAAATGAAAATATGGCAGAACTTATAAGTATGCAGGAACGAGGAGAGATTGGTGTAAAGATAACAGACTCTACACGATTTGATAAAAAATATTTAAAAAACGAAGCAGAAAGAAAAAATACAGTTTTATTATGTACAGAACTTCCAGGATATAGTAAACAATACATATTACATTTTAAATTAGACAAATTAAATAGAATACTTGGTAGACCAGAAAACCAACCACTTAATATAGAGCAATCTATAGAACAAAATAGAGGACATACATATTTTTCACATAAGTTGACAGATGAACAAATAGAATATATAAAAACTTTAGAATCACGAAGGCTTGATTTAATTCCAGTAACAAAAGATATTATACAATATATGAAAATCAGCATTGGAAAAAAAGAAGAGTATGATAGAGAAAAGGCAAGAAGGGATAAAATAAAAAGTGAGCAAGGTGACAATGGAATGAGAAGAAAAGAAAAGGATGAAGGAAAAAAATATAGAGGAAGGAAGAAATTTCTAGAAGAAGATATACCTTTTACAGAAGAATTATGTAAAAATATAGAATCAGGTTTAGGTGTACATATACCAGAAGAATATAAAGATAGTTCGAAAAGTAAAAGCTGTTTGATGTACAAATCAGAAAAACAGAAAATGAAGTTTTCCGCTATATATAAACATATAAAAAATTTTCTACAAACTAAATTGTCTGAAGAAGGACAAGATATACCAGATAAAGTTTTAACAAATGAGACAAATAAAATGTATGTATATATGAAATTATGTGGAAAAGGCTTTTGGAATTTAGTATATAAGGATAAAAGACCTATAATTTTAGAAGAAGCATATAAAGAATATGATAGTAAATTTAGTGCTATATCTACAGCAATACAAGAAGGAATTCCAATTGAAGAACTAAAAGATTATGTGAAAAGTAATACATCTCCTAATATAAAAGATGGTGCGAATAAAGATAGTAGGGATTTTAAAGGAAAAAAAGGAACTGCTAAAAAACTAAGCGCTCAAAGAAGAAAAAAAGAGCAAGCATTTAGTAGTGTAGAAAATAATGAAAATGATGAGAAAAGTACAAATAATACTTATAAAGATTCAAATGAAGAACTTATAAAGCAAGCTTTAATTGAATCAATAGAAACCAAGAAGAAACAACTAGAATTAAAAAGAAACGAACTAGCTCTATTAGAAGAAGAAGTAAAAAGATTAGAACAATTAAAAAAAGTTATAGAGAAAAATAGTATAGGGGAAGATGATTGATAGATGAAAAATAGTATACAAAATCTATATATTAGTATAAAGAAATTTTTGGCTAGTATATTTAAAAAGAAAAATTTGATGCTAGAAGAACCAAAAGAAAAAAATATTAAAAATTCATCTGAGGTAAGTAATATAGAAAAACTAAGAAAAGAAAGTGAAAATAGGCAAAAATTCAAGGAAATAATAGATATTACAGAAAATAATCCAGAATCATTAGATAATTTATCTATAAAACAGTTGCGAATAATAGATAATTATTATGATGAAAGCTTAGAAGAGATAAATAAAAAAATAGCAGATTTTAAAGCTATATTAAACAAATAAACTTTCATATATCCATTTTTGGTTTCGTGTAGTTTTTTGACGAAATTGGTATATTAATTATGTAAATGATTATCACAAAAAGTGAAAACATGACGAAAAAAGTCAAAAAAACAGCAAATAAGGCGATGAAAACTTGTTGTAATATGAAATATTATGTTGTAAAATAGCAACACGATATGTAAATAGAAAGGGGAAAAAGGACCAATGAAAAGTTTATATGCATGTATAGAAATAAACAAAAATATTAATGAGGCGGGAGATGGAGTAACAGAAAAGATTGAATATTACAAAACAAAAGATGAGTTGTATGGAATAGAAGTTATTAAAGAAAATAATTTACCATGCAAAGAAGTAAGTGATATTGCGCAAATAACAGAAGATGAAAGTGAAATTGATAGCATATTAGATAAATTAGTTAGTAATGGAGTAATGTGCAATTTTGAAGATATTGTCAATGATTTAATGAAAAATAGATTATGTATTTATTAAAATAGGAGAATATATGAATATAGAAGAAATAAAGAAATCTAAAACTGAAATTTTAGGAAAGAACATTATATATTATAAAGAAATTGGTTCTACTCAAGATGAAGCAAAAAAATTAATAAATACCAAAATAGATAATGGTACAATTATTTTGGCGGATAGTCAAACAAAGGGGAGAGGTACTAAAGAGAATATATGGTATACAGGTAGCGGAAAGAATATAGCAATGACATTAGTTATTTTTCCAAAATGTACTATACAAAAATTAAATGGTCTTACTAAATTAATTGCAGAATGTATAGTAACAACGATTAGTGATTTATATAATTATAAATTAACAATAAAATTTCCTAATGATGTATTTTTAAATGGTAAAAAGATAGCAGGTATATTAACAGAAACTAGTACAAGTAAAAATCAAGTAAATTATATATTAATAGGAATAGGGGTTAATGTTAATGAAGACAAATTTAATTTAAATACAGTGAATATTGCTACTTCATTAAAAAAAGAATATAATAAGGAGTTTTCGAGAGAAGAAATAATAAAAAGGTTCTTAGAAATATTTGAAAACAATATTAAATTAATTATCTAATTAAAAAGGTTTGATAGAATTCCTAATGCAAAGTTTAGGGATTATTTTTATATAATAGGAAAGTTCTATTATAGAGAAAAATTTAACTAACATGTCTTTCCTATTATATAAAAATAATTGTACACAATTTTTTATCAAAAATTGGCACACGAACAATTAAACGCGGGCTGCATGAGAACTAATTAAGTATCAAAAATTATTTCAGCCCGCTATTGTTCTAGAAAAGTTTGGGACATAATTTTTAATAAATATATTTACAAAAATTATATTTATGATATAATACAAACAAAAATTTGGTAACATATACCAACAAATAGGTTAAAATTAACTAAAACTGTTTAGAAAATAAAAATAATTTTAAATAAAAATAAAAAATATTTTAAATATATTTAATAAAACTGATATTATTTTTAATAATTCCGCCATAGCGAAAAGAATATGTGATTAAATAAAATAAAATATGTACATACTAAAAGTCGGTGGTGAAGATGCAGATAGAAATTTTATTAAAACAAATACGACAGGAAAAAAAAGTAACTTTAACTAAATTATCAGATAGAAGTGGAGTTTCAGTTTCTCATATAAGTGATATAGAAAATAATTATAAAATGCCAAGTTTATTAGTAAGTGTAAAATTAGCTAAGGCTTTAGACGTTGAAATAACAGAATTATATAAAGTAATGTGGTGATAGTTATGCCTAACGATAAATATGAAGTACAATTATATTATGAAAAATCACTTAAAGAGTTAGAAAGATATATAAAAACAACTAGAACTAGGCCAAATGAGAAAACTTGGAATAAATTTGCTGTACAAAACGGATATTTATCTAGTGAATCAATTGGCTATATCTGTGGAATTGGGTTTAACAAGTTATGTAGAAAAATTATAAAAAGGCGTTAAATAGGTAATAAATATTTAATGCTTTTTTTATGATGTATTCGACAAATTTCGCGATACAAAGTGAACATAAACGAGTATAATAATATTGTATAATTATTATTGAGAGGTGAGTATATGAATTATTATCTAAGAAGTGTAAAAGAATTTAAAAGAAAATTGAAAGAAAATAGGGAGATGACAAAAGAAGAATGGGATAAATATGCTCAGGATAATTATTTTTTCAGCTCTACAACTTTAGAAGCACATCATGATGTGTATAGTTTTAATGTATTAAAAAAAATTATATAAAAGTAGGCAGATTTATTTTAGAAGTAATATAAAAAGTAACAGTAAATTTATAGAGAAATAATTTAACTGTTACTTTTTATATTATAGGAAAATTTATGGCATACAGTAAAAGTTAACTTATGAAGCTTTTCTATTATATAAAAATTGCAAATGATTTTTCTGAAAATTGGAGAACGAACGTTAAATGTTGGATGTAAGAGAATTAATTAAGTTAGAAATATAATTAAAGCTGATATTATTGTGGCATAAGATGAAAGAGATATTAAAATCCATACTCTATCAAGCGATTTGTTTAAATCTGACCAGTCAAATTAATTATAAAAAATAAAAATCGCTATATTTCAGTACTTATAGCGATTTTTAATAACCTTGTGTTACTAATACGTTACTAATTATTTGATACTAGATAGATTAATTCTCTTTCTTTGTAAGATATTAATTCGATAGATTCTTTTAACTCTTGTAAGGTTTTATGAGTATATACTCTTTCACCTGTTCCTCCGTTTTTATGTCCCATAATAAGATCCTTTGTAACAGTTCTAACTTGCCTTCTATCCAATTCACTTTCTACTGTATGTCTTGCATCATGAGAGGTATGTTGAATGTTTAATTTTGCCATATAATTGTTAAACATAACACGATATTTAGCGTATGATAACCTTTTATCGCCGTCCATGAACAAAAACTCATTTTTTGAATTGTAATGTTTTTTTATAATAGGTTTAATAAGATGATGAATAGGTATAACTCTATTTTTGCCCGAGTTTGTTTTTAATCCTCCTCGCATATAATCTTCTTTTAAATCTATATTTTTAGTAAACATGAATAGTAATTCTTCTATTCTCATACCGCTATAAAGAAGTATTAAGCATATATCTTTAACTAAAGCTTCGTTCTGACTGATTGTTTTATCTTTCCATATGGTTTCAATTTCTTCGTTAGTAAATGGAAGTCTAGCCTTAGTATTTTCAAAATTAAAATCTATTTTATTTACGTGTTTAGCGTATGGCTTAGATATAATATCTTTCTGTTCAGCGTAATCGTCTAATTCTAAGAATAGATACCTTAACCTTTTTGCTTTTTTAGGAGAAGTTGCACAATTGATTACTTGTTGAAAATCTATAGTTCTTAAATTGACATATGGGATATTATGAAGTGTTTCAGCTTGTTTAAAAGCAGATTTCCTTACATACATAGTATCAGATGTAAATTTTCCTTTTGCTTTTTCGTGAGTTTCTCGCTCTTTTGCAATTTCTTCCTTGGTAGGGAAGTTTAATTTTGCATATTCTTCATATACTTGTTTAAAAGTATAATTTGTTCTATCTGTTAAATCTATATTATTATTTTTAATAATTACTTTAGAAGGAAGTTCTATAAATTTTATTACTTTATTATAAATTTCTTCTTTTACATATATATCATAAGGCTTGTTATTGTAATCTCTTAAGCAAATATGAGCATCTAATTCTTCTTCAAAAAATCCTAAAAAATAATATACAGGATAACCGTTTTCATTATAACCTATTGTAAGTCTTGCACCATGTGGATTTAAACGGTTTCCAGATAATTTAATTACACTTCCATATTTATATTTTCTTTTTTTCATAAAAATACCTCCATTTTCAAATATTTTTTAAATAACACTTGAAAATGAAGGTACATATGATATAATACACATGTAGTCACTTTCGAGTGTCTTGCGGAAAAATAAATGTATCGGGTTGTGGTGATTTGATAACATTTATTTTTCTTTTTTTATATTTAAACTAATATACCATATTTTTCAGTATAAAAGTCAATACAATCATTCATATATTCATAATCTACATTAAAATAGTCTGCTAAATCATACAAATCAAAACCTTGTATGATTTTTTCTTTTAATTTTTGAAACGGAACTAAAACAGAATATGCCCACTTTAATGCTCTATATTCGCATTTGTCTTTTAAAGTCTTGTTAGTATCTAGATAATATAAAGCATTGCAATAATAGTGTCCAAGTTCTTCTGCTAGTATTTCCTTTTCTTCTGTAGAATTTTTTATTTTAGAATTATCTAAAGCTATACAATGCCCATTGTCGATTTCAAATATCCTAGCCTTAACATTATTCCATTTATAGTTTAAAATGTCTATTTTTTCATTCTCAGCTATTTTATACATATCTAAAACTTCCATTTAAAACTCCAACTATTTATTCTTTTCATTTTTCTTTTTATTTCTTATAAATTCAACAAATCGATTTATTTCTTCTATATCTTCTTCGTCTAAGTCTTTTGTGTCAACTCCATTATAAGATGCAAATTTGAAATCGTTATTTTGTTCTTCTTTTAGTTCTCTTTCCATAGAGACATCATAGCCCATTAACCAAACTTCATTTACATCATATAAATCAGCAAGAATTGTTAATACATTAGATCCAATGTCAGAAGTATTGCCAGTTTCCCAACGTTCGATTTTATTCTTATTTGTGCCAGTTCTTTTTGCTATATCATCAATTGTATATCCGTGTTGTTCTCTGCATTTTCTTAATCTGTAGCCACAATTAATCATAATATGATTTAAATCTTCATTTTTAAACTGACTTTGATATTCATATTCGTTCAAATAAATATATTGGTCAGAATCTAACAGTTTAATTAAATCTTCTATAGTAATATTCATGGCATTTGAAATAGAACGTAATGTTTCGATACTTGGACTTATAGGCTTTCCAGTGGCTGGATTAAAATTTTTTTCTAACATATGAATATAGCTCCTACTAGTATGTATCAAGTTAGCAAAGTCTTGCAAAGACATCTTATGCTCTTTTCTGTAATTTTTAATAATATCTCCCAATAACATAATAAAACCTCCGTATAAGGCTATTGTACAATATATTTTACGAAAATGCAATAATTTTTATAAAAAAATGTAAAATATACTTGACAAATATAAATACAATATGATAGCATATGTACAGTAAATAGAACGGAGGTGAAAATACAAATGTCAAATAAAGTTAAATATTATAGAGAAATGCAAGATATGTCTCAAGAAGAATTAGCGAAAAAATCAGGAGTTTCAAGACCTATAATTTCAGGAATAGAGAATGGAAATTTAAAAGGAACCAAAATAATTACTTTAGAAAAAATATCGAAAACTTTAGGGGTGGGAATAAGTGAACTTTTTTTTAATCAAGGTGTACAGTAAATAGAACAAGAAAGGTAAAGAGTAAATGAGTAGATTAATAAATTTTAATAAAAAGAAAATTAAAAAAGTAATAGAAAAATAGCCACAACCCGATACAAAAATGAAAGAAGGTGTCTACATGAATACAAATATTACGATGAGTGTTGCTGAGGCAGCAAAAATGATGAGAAAAGCTCCACAATACGTAAGACTAGGATTGCAACAAGAAAGAATACCAATTCGGAAGTGCAGTACAAAAAAGTAATGGTAGATGGAGTTATAACATAATAACAGCTAAAGTTTATGAATACATGGGTAGAAAGGCAGGTGAATAGAGAATGGAAGTAAAAGACATAGAGGTTAATGTAAGAAGTAATGCAGATAAAGAAATAAAGAAAGCGAAAGAATTAGTTGATTTATTAGAAAGAGCAAACGAACTAATTCAATCGCTTAATACCTTAAAGATAACTAATTTAGAATAACTGATTTTTTACATATTCTGTACTAGCAGTTTTATACATATCATTCCAACTAGAAAAAGAAGTGTTGCTAGAAACATATGTATCTAAATCTGTTTCATCGATATTTACGAAATCTTCTTTTGAGTTAACAGTAAAACCGCCGTTATCAAAGAAATCATTGATATTTGAGCAATTTGTATACTTTCTCATAAAAGAAGAAGTAAAAATATCAGAAAACTTTTTAGGGGTTGAATTAATTTTCTGAACTTTATTGTTAAGTTCTTTTTGAAATTTTTCTAAACCTGAAAAATCAATTTTAAAATTATTGCCCATATATAATCACCTCACTTTCGAGGTAATTATAACAATACAAAAACAAAAAGAATGTAGAAAGATGTCGAATAAAATAAAAATTTAAAAGGAGATGATACAAATGACAAAAAGAGAACAAAAATTAGTAAGACAAGCTAAGAGAGAAGTAATAGTGAATATTGTATCTGCAGTATTGTTGATAGGTACATTTTTAACAGGATTTGGATACATGATGATTAGATAATTTTTCGAAATGTTCAGTTTAGAGAAAAACGCATGGTAAAGTAGATTTAGAAAGGGGTGATTTAAATGTTAAGAAAAAGTAGAGTTATAGAAAGAAAAAAAGGAGATAAAACAGAACTTCTAATGACAGCTAAACAAGAAACTATAGAAGGTTATTTTGAAATGTTAGATGTAAACAAATGGCTTAAATTTAAAGCTTTTACAGTAGAACAATATAACAAAGCTGTAAAGTTTGAAGAAACAGTTTATAGCATATTAAAAGAACTAGTAGTGCCTGAGAAACATACTAGTTCAACAAATTAATAGTATTTATGTTAATACCTTAAAATTATATTAACATAAAGCTATTGAAAAATCAAGGGGGTTTTATGGAAGAATTAATATGGTTAGGATATGACATTAACAAATTGTCAGTTTGTGTAAAATATTTAGAAGAAGCTAAAAAGTCTTTAGTAGATGTAGATGACACAGATGAGATTTATGCAGAAATACATAATTTAGTAGAAAAAGTAAATGACTTAAAAATAGAAAAAGAAATTGAGTTTGAGAAATATGGAGGTTTAGATTAATGGAAGATAAAGAATTAATTATAAAACCCGAATTTAATGGGGAAATAAAAGCACATATTAAAAGTGTTGGAG
>DXVF01000012.1 GCA_019417465.1 Clostridiales bacterium | reverse complement strand
AAATTGTACATAACTAAATTCAAAATTTTGTACATTTTCTTATTGACATTAACATGCCGTTTATCGGTTGACGATGGAACCAATTTGGAAAGCATGAGCATTGCAAGTCAAAAAGCAATGCTGACAGAATACGTGAAAAAGCAAGGCTGGAAACTGATTGATATTTATGTTGACGATGGTTACAGCGGTGTGAATTTTGAACGTCCCAATTTTCAAAGAATGATACATGACATTGAACAAGGCAGAATCAATCTTGTCATTGTTAAGGATTTATCGAGACTGGGCAGAAATTACATCATGTGCGGACAGTACACAGAAATCTATTTTCCAGAAAAGAATGTACGCTTTATTGCCTTGAATGACGGGATTGATACCCTTTATTCCAACAACGACATTGCACCGTTCAAAAATATCTTAAATGATATGTACGCAAAAGATATTTCGGTAAAAGTCCGTTCTTCTCTGCACACAAAAGCAAGAAAAGGCGAATTTCTTGCGCCCTATGCGCCATACGGCTATTGGAAAAGTCCAGAAGATAAGCATATTTTGATAATCAATGAGGAAATCGCACATCATATCAGAAGAATGTTTGAATTAAGTTCTTCCGGAGTTTCAACAAAGAAAATTGCTAAAATTCTGGAAGAAGATGGAGTTTTAACACCTTTGGACTATCGAAATTCTAAAAAGAATTCGGTCAATGGTACATTTCAAAAGAAATATACTTGGGACGGCGCTGTTGTTAGGTGGATTTTAAGAAATCCGGTATATGCCGGACACAATGTGCAATGCAGAAAACGTGTACAGTCTTACCGTACAAAGAAAATTGTACCGAATAAGCGTGAAGACTGGATTATTGTGGAGAATACCCATCAAGCAATCGTCAGTCAAGAATTGTTTGACACTGTACAAAAGTCGCTTGACGGAAGATTACGTTTTGTTAAAAGAACAGGCAAACCGCAGATATTTTCCAAACTGTTCTACTGTGCGGAATGCGGTTACAGTATGCTCCATCACGACAGAACAAATTATCCGAAATACTATTCTTGCGGAAAGTATCGCACAGACGGTACAAAAGCTTGTACTTCTCATCATATTACATATGAAAACCTTTACAAAATAGTATTGGAAGACATACAAAGGCATGTAAAGTTGATTGAAGAAGACGAGGGAAAAGCCATTCAGGAAATTCTTTCTGTGAAATGTTATGCGGAAGAAAAACAGCTTGCCAAAGCCAAAAAGGAATTGAAACAAGCAAAGAAACGTCTGGAAGAAATGGACGCTCGTATTAAACGAGTGTATGAAGATAATCTCAGCGGAAAAATACCGGATGATTTATTTTCGGTGTTTATCACAGATTATCAGAATGAAAAGAAAACACTGACGGAAACAGTTCATACACTGGAAGATGAAGTTTGTACAATTCAAGAAAACAGGACGGACGTTTCAAGATTTATTGCACTGTTAAAAGAGTACGCAAACATTACAGTACTTGACAGACAAACTTTAACTGCATTGATTGATAAAATTACAATCAGCGAGGATAAAAATCAGCAAGGTAAAAAGAACAAGGAACAGACGATTACGATTTATTACAAATTTGTTGGAGCGGTTTAATGCTCCTTCGTTCCGTTGGTGAGGGTATGGTGACGAAGGAATAAGCGGAAAAAATATTGTAGACAGACCGCAAATTAACGAATTAATTAATGACATAAAAAAAGGATATGTTAAAAACGTACTTATTTTTAAAATTGACCGTTTAACAAGAAGTACGTCGGATTTAATTTATTTAATTAATTTGTTTAACGAGTACCATTGTGCTTTTAATTCTTTATGTGAAAGCATTGACACGCAAACACCGTCAGGACGTATGTTTATTAAAATAATAGGTATTTTTGCAGAATTTGAACGAGAAAATATTGTAGAAAGAACAAAGTTAGGGTTTGAAAGAAAAGTAAAAGAGGGTTACAGCCTTTGCTCCAGAACAGCAAGTTATGGATATGATAAAATAAAAGGCGAAAAAATACAGATTATTAATGAAAAAGAAGCAATTATTGTAAAAGAAGTTTTTGATATGTTTCTGAATAAGCAAATGTCATTTCTCGATATTGCCAAGAATTTAAATTCAAGAAATATACCAACAAAGGAAAATTCCGTATGGCATGCAAGAACGGTTAAAAATTTATTAACTAATTGTAATTATATAGGAAACGTCAGATATGCAATGAAAGATGAATCAAGAAATTTTGAAGTCAAAGGCAATCATGAACCGATAATTTCAGAAGAACTGTATAATGAAACTCAATGTTTAATTTCAAAAATGTCAACAAAAAGCTATACCAAACGCCCAAAAGAAGAACAATACTTTTCAGGCATATTATATTGTTCTAAATGTGGCGGTAGGTTAGTAACTCATAACGATTATCATACAAATAAAAATGGCGAAAAAATTTGGAGAGGTGGCTATCGCTGTACAAATTATATAAAAAAGACCTGCAAAACAAGCGGTATGACACATAATAACGTAGAAAAAGCATTCAGAGAATATATTGATAATATTGAAGACTTCAATATGCTTGATGAAATTCAGATTAAAGAAAAAGAAACAAGAAAAAATCAAAGCTATGAACTTATAAACAAACTGCAAAAATCATTAAATAATTTAGAAAATAAAGAAAAAGAAATATTAAACTCATATGTAGACGGTAAAATTAATTTTAACAGTTATTTGGACGTAAAAAAATTTATTGAAAATGAAAAAGAAAAGATTGATAATCAATTAAACAGTATACAAATTGTTGAAGAAGATGAAGAAGTAATTATTAACAAAGAAGATATAATAAAAAACCTGAAAGAAAACTGGGATTTATTAACCAATGCAGAAAGAAGACAATTCTTAGTAAACTTTGTTGATAAAATATATATTGTAAACGAATTAAAAAACAGCAGGCGAGGAATTGTAAAAATAATTAAAGTTGAATTTAGTAAAAAATAGTACACAAAAAATACTTTTACGAAAAATCGTAAAAGTATTTTTTAATTATAATTGACTCTTTTACAAGATTATTTATAATAATATCTGCCTTTATCAACTAATTTATCTATAAAATCTTGATATTCTTCCGTATAAAAACTTTTTATTTCATTCCATCTACATTTTACAAATGGTAATTTCATAATAAAATCTTTTATATCATTTTGCATACCAGTCCAATCATCGTTATCTAAAAAACCTTTTTCATAAAATGTAAACATTGTTCTAGTATGATTAAATAAAAGCGTAGCAATAATATTTTCTTTTGTTTCATTGTCATTAGTATTATTCAATTTATTAAATAACTGAACTAATTCATTATTATTTAAAATCAAACTAAAAATATTTTGATGTGATAGATGAATTTTATTTACAGTATCACTTTTTAGAGAGTTACATATATTTATATTTTGTCGTCTAATTTCTTTTAAAGTATTAAATGTTATAATCCATAATAAAATATTTACTACTACAGATAAAGAAGTTATTAATAAAGTTCCAAACTCATATAAAGTCATATCAATTTACACTTCCACAATTAAAATTAATTTTAACATTATAATTATTTATTTGTTTTACAATTTCATAATAATTTAATTTTGCATTACTATCAAGTAATTTATAAATTTCAATATATTTATTTATATTTTTGCTTAATATTGTATTATTTATATAATTCCCTTGTGAATCATAATTTAATTTACAAATATATGTATCATCAAATATCCAATAATCAAATTGATATTCTTTAGATACTAAATTTTTATATATATGTCTTGGTATAATTTTAATTTCTTCTCCAGCTATAAAATTATTATGATAACAATAAAATTCATATTTTTCATAAGTTGTTAATTCTTCTGAAATAATTCTAATTCTTTTTACTTTTTTACCTTCCTTTTTCCATTGAATTAAATTGTTTATCCATTCTTTATCACCATAATCTAATGGTAAGCCATTAATAAAATTATTGTAACTTTTGATTTCAGACCCAACTTGATAATTTGGTAATGTCTCTATTCTATAAGCTCTATGTTTAAAACTATTAAATAATTCTTTCATTTTATTCCTCCTGCGTACTTTTAATTATAAATTGTTTAACCAGTTCATTGGGGATTACTATTATATCTTCATTATTGGGAATTTTTAATATTTCTTTATCTTTTTTTGGAATCTTCTTTCCTTGAAAATAATAATTTCCAAAATCATCTTCATAAATAGTTGGACAAGCACTACCGCTACATCCACCACCTCCATGATTTTTTGACATACTAACAACAATTTTATAATTATTCATAATTCTCTCCTTAAGTTTTAATTTACAAGTTTATTATATTCGATTTTATTTAACTTTTCAATATTTCAAATAAAAATTAACAAAATATTAACATTTTTTGTTAATTTTATACATTTTTAAGTTTTATTTATTGTTTAATATTTCAGTTATTCAAAATCCAATTCCAAAAATGTCTTTTAAGATTAAATTATTAAAGGAATTTATTTTTTTCTTCTCTGAATTATTCCAATAAAAGTTACCAAACTTGTTCTAACATTATAACAAGCTAAATATATTTGTAATGTAACAAGAAACCCCGCTGTTCCTTTACTTTTTGTTGCTGTTGATAGAAAGGGGTCTCCTATTTACATACGAGACCCCTTTCTATCAACATGCAACATATATAATAAATTATATTAAAAAGTAAAACAGCGGGTTTTTTATATAGATATATTTAGTGTGAGGTGATGTGTTATTGTATTTGAATGAAAGAGATTATTTGATTATGAATGAGATTGACAGGGATAAATACGAGGAAATAAGTACAAGCAAAGCGAGTAAAAAATTGCTTAACCCCTTAGTAACAAGAATGCATGAAAATAGCGGTATGATTTTAAGGTCATACCGCTATTTTTTGCATATAATTTTTGTGGGGGTTAAAGAATTAATCTATTTTTACATAATCTTTTGAAACATATCCGTTAATATTATCTTTGGAAATTTTATACCATTTTCCGTCTTTGCTTGTTTCTTTAATAGTTACCTTGTCACTATTATTTAATTTCCCTATTATTTTACCTTTTGTACTTGGCGTGTCTCTTACATTTAAATATCCGTCTTCTATTTTTACTGTTCCTGTTCTTTTTTTGCTAATTACTTGTTCCTTTTTAATATATGTATCATAAGTAAAACTGTTATAGGAATTATTCAGCCATTCAATTTTTTGTTCTTCACTTAATTGATTAAATTTATATAAATATATAAAATCATACCTTACATTAAGATTTTTAGAATTTTTACTTTTTATAAAGTCTTGAGTTTCGTTAATTGACATTTCCTTTATTGTAAACTCATTTTTATTACATTTTACTATGACACTAAAATTTCCTTTATCTGCTTTCCAATTCTCTCCTACATAAAAATAATCATTATCATTATCTTTATAATAAGTTAAAGTATCGCATATTAATGATAAATTTTCAGGTGATATTAACTTTAATTCGTTATTTTCTATATCGTAAAAATTAGTATCTATATATGTTCCTGATGTGTCAAATCTTTCTGTACTTGTAATAAATTCTAAATTTCCATCAAAATCAATATCAGCAAATCCCATTAGTGTTCCATCATGTCTAATATATTGATTATAATTATTTAAAACAACTTCTACATATTTATTAATATTACCATTTTCTTTGGGAGTTGTTTCTTCTTCATTTATGGTTTTTACATATTTATTAATTTTTATTACTCCCCATTTACCGTCTTTTTTTACCCATGCAAACCCATTAATCATTGGTCTGACTTCTTCAAAATCATTCGTATTTATAATTTTATTACCCTTAATATCATAAAAACAACCACCGTTTTCAGTGTTTATTGCTATTATTCCATTAACGTCCATAAAACATAAAAAATTAGTATTATTAATACTATTAAAACAATCTCTTTGCGTTTTATAGTCTGATGATTTGGCTTTTAAAGGTATTATCTCATTACCTTTTCTATCATAACATTCCCATAGTCCGTCTTTTTCTAAGGCTATTAAATTGTTTGTATAAATGCCATTTGTATAAATAAAATCCTTTATAACTTCTTTACTCTTAGTAAGTCCATATTTTCCAAACGTTTCATAGTATCCATTTGCATTCTTATTTGAAACTTCTTGTACCGGAAAAATCTCATTGCCATTATATATTTCTATAATTCCTAAATCCATAAGCAATGTACTTGATATTGATTTATCGTAATAATAGGGAATATAATCTCCATCATGTCCATGATAATTATTTGTTCTTATCAGTTTATTATTTTCTAAAATATAGCCAGTATATTCGTTCAATCCATTATTGTTTATTTTATTATCCATATAATAAGTGGTATTTCCTAACACACAAACATCATAGCCTACATTGCTACATTCCACTTCAACTTTACCTTCTTTTGAAATAATGCCATATTTATTATTTCTTTCAATAATAGCATACTTTTCAAAAAGTTCACTTTCATAATCAGGTACTATAATGTTATCTGCTTGAATTGTCGGCTCTAAATACCATTCGTAATTTTGGGTTGTTTCTTCAGTTTCTTCCTCAACAACTCCGATTAAAGTATCATTATCAGTACGCCGTATAGCTTCTTCAACCGCAAGCTTAGCATTTACCATAGGATAACCATAAATTTCTTTACCGTCTTTTATATTAATTTTATCTGACTTTGCATTTGGCGAGTTAGGATTACTTGGTACCCACTCTGAATAGTTATTACATACAATTTCTTTTACTTCTGGTCCAGTAAAGTTTTCATTTACAGACCATACAAGGCTTGCTACTCCTGTTACCATTGGTGCTGCCATTGACGTACCGCTCATATATCCATAACTACCAGTAAATCCGCCTGTAATACAACTGTATATATTTTGACCTGGTGCAGCTATGTCAACCGGGCTTCCGCCATTAGACCATTCGACAATTTGATATCCGCTATCAGTTTGTTCAGTACCAGCTACTACTATAATTCTATTTAATATATCCTCTGCTGTGACTGCTGAATCATTTGAATTCACATAACAATTTTCAGATGTGATTCCAGCAAACATTAAGGCATTTTTTGCATCAACACCTTTTCCATTTTTTGCTCCATTTCCGGCAGATTGAACAATTAAAAAATCATAATTTTCATCTAATAAATATGAAACGAAATATGAAGTTTTATACGCATTTTCATCAATTCCAGATTTAATAAAATAGTCTTCATCAGTTTTGAATGCTTTTATTGTATCCCATGCAAAAGATATATTAACAACTTTTGCTCCTGACTCAACAATACATATCAATCCTGCTAAAACAGATTGTGCATTGTTTTGCTTTTTTGAATAATCCCAGTCATAACAGACTAATTCTTTATTCCATACAATGCCAGCTATGCCTTTTCCGTTGTTTTCAGTTGCACCAATAATTCCAGCTACATGAGTTCCATGGTCATCTTTATTATTTATTGCCTTATTGACTTCATCTGTAAAACTTATTTTTAAATCCTCGTGTCCTGTATCAAATCCACTATCAATAATACCAATTTTTATATTATTAAATCTATTGTTATATTCCCAAGCCCCTGGTGCCTGTATAGCATTTAACCACCAATTTGCTCTTTTTAATTTTTGTTTCCGCCAATGTTTTTCATCTCCCAAATCATTTGTTGTTATAGCTGATAAGTCTACATCTATAATAGAATCAGTTATTGCCCCAAAAACTTCTTCATTTTCTGCTACTTCTTTACAAAGTTGTTCCAATTCTTCAAGTGTTCTGCTTGAAATTTCTACTTGAAATACATTGCCATCAATATTACCAATTATTTCACCATTTATACTTTTTATAACTTCAAGTTGATTTTCCTTTGATATACCACTATGGAACATTATCATAATTTCATTGTTAATATATTTTATTCCTGTTTTTTCATCAGTTTTTATGTTTTCTATTTTAGGTATATACTGTTGCCCAACTGGAATTTCATCTGAAACAATTTTTTCTTTTCCGTTATTTTCAACAACAAAATATGATACTATAATAGCTATAAGTATAACGAACAATGCTATAATAGACCCCATTAAAACCTTTACCATTCTTTTCATAATAACAATCCCCCTTATTTTACAATCCAATAAATAGAATAAAAATCAGCCTTTTGGACATGATAATGATGTATTATAAATATGCCGTAATCGCAAAGCTGACTACTTTGCGATTTTTTAGCTTTAAAGTCCGTAAATACGTACATTATGCTGTTTTCTGACCATGATTTTGACCCTTAATAATAGGCTGAAAGTTTTTCCATGTTCATTCTTTTATGCTCGTATGATGGGTGTACATATTTTTCAAGCGTGAATTTTACGCTTGAATGTCCTAATATTTCACTTAGACTTTTTACGTCAAATTCGTTTTCTATTGCTCTTGTTGCAAACGTATGTCTTAACGCATGAAAGTTTATATTTTCTATTCCGGCTTGTTTTAAGTATTTTTTAAACATTTCCTGATATACTCTTGGCTCTATATAATTTCTTGTTCCGGTCAGTAAATAATTGTTTTCCTCTAATTTATATTCTTTTAGTAATTCCAATATAAAAGACGGTATTGGTATATTTCTTATTGATTTTTGGCTTTTTGGAGTATCTATTACTATTTTTGTTTTATGCTCTGCATTTGTATCTAAGTTTTTTATTCTCTGCATTGTTTTATTTATTCTTAGCGTTCCAGTTTCAAGGTTTACATCTTCCCATTTTAAAGCACATATTTCGCCTAATCTTATTCCCATAAACAAAGAAAACAGCACGCCGATTTTATTAATATCAAAGGTTAATTGAATGTAGCTTATTAATTTGCTGTGTTCGTATTTATTTAATACTGGCAAGTCTTTGTTTTGTATTTTCGGCTGATTTATATTAAAATCAAAATATTCTATATACTGTTTTGTCTGTGCGTATCTTATTATCTGTTTTAATACTGTTACTATGTCATGTACCGTTTTTTCAGAAAGACATATGGCTTTTTCTGCTATAAATAAATCAATGCTTTCATTTGTCAGACACTTTACTTTTTTATTTTTGAAATATGGTATTATATGGTTGTTTATAACTGTGTGATAATTCATATAGGTAGACTGTTTTATTATAATTTCCTTGCTTAAAAGCCATTCATTACACAGGCTTTCTATGCCTATATTATATTTAATTGGTTTTGTCTTTTTGTTTTTATATTCCTTAAGCTTATGCTTTAATTCCGTATATGATGAGCTGTAGACAGAACGGTAACAAGCTTTTCCGTTAATATCGTACTTTTCAATATATCTTCCCTCCCAACGTCCGTCTGTTCGTTTCCTGATATTCTCACCTCGTCTTGACATATATAAAACCTCCTTTTTACCATGATGTTGACCACAAATAAAATATTTGCAAGATAATCAACTAAATAAATTGTATAAAAAATATGTAACAAATTTATGTAATTTGTAGAATATTAATTTTTTATGCCGTATTATATTGACATTGTTTACATGTTCAGCTATAATAAATACATAAAAGTTGTATAAATTAACAGTCGCAAAGTAGTCAGCTTTGCGATTTTTTTATACAACTTACTTTGTTTATATACTATTCATTCCGGTTTTATATATGACAATTCAACCTTAAATTTGCTTAATTATTCTAATTCATAAAAAAATACTGTCAAGGGTAAAATGTACTTCCGCCCTTGACAGTATTTTTTTATTTCATTTTCTTTCTTTTAGCAAAGTTAAGGCATAAAATGTCTTAAACATAATATTAAACTGTTAGATTTAATTAAATAATATTATTTGGTATATATATTGCATTATTTTTGTACATGCCTTATAATTAAGCATATAGATAGTTGGGTTTATTTGTATGGCTTTTTTTGTATTCAGGCATACTTGTCTTTTTTACATTAATTAACTTAGGATAAATCATACCCCACCCCATTACTTTCAATTTCTATATCTATTCCTTGCTCTTGTAAATGCTTAAAAAATGCTTTTTCTACACTTGCATCTTTTAATATTGATGTAAATGTGAAAATCAATTTATTTTCATAAGAACATGCAGAACACTTTATTTTCTCCACAGGTTCTGGTGCCAATAAGAATAAAAATCTATCAATATAAGGTTTATATTCTGGCAAAACACTTACTCTTCCCACATTTGAAAAAGTAGTTGTAGTATATTTTCTAATCACCATATAGCTAATTTTTAAAATAATATTTTTAAATACCAAAGGTATCAATTTAACAAAAATATTATTTCCCCATTTCACATTAGCAGACATAGTTTTAGTAACTTCTTCTTCTGTTAATTTACTCTTAAAATCATTTTTTACAAATTCTATAATATTGTCAAAATCCTCAAATTCCTCATTTTTAAAATTTGTTTCTAATGTAATATACGAAAAAAAGTTACTTATTGTTGTTGATTTAAAATATTTCTTAAGATTAACTGGTATACATACTTTTATTGGCTTTTTGCCATTATATTTTTTATAATTCTCCTGATATATTGCTTTTATTAAAACAGCTGTCAAATATCCGTGTTATTGTTATCTCTTTTTCTTTACAAATTTCTTTTAATTTAGGTAAATTAACATATCCATGTATTACACCAGTTGCAAATAACGGTAATTTTTTACCTTTTATAACATATGCTTTTTTAGATTTTTCTCTTCTACCTAAATGTTTATTATAATTTTTCAAATAACTATCTTCTGTATTATTTGCAATTATCATTTTATTTCTACGACTCAAGCTAAATTCTTCTCTATGTGAATTCTCAATATAGTTATAAATAATCTCCTTAAAAAAACGTGTCGCACTATTTCCATCTGTTAATGAATGAAATACATCTAAATTAATTTTATTTTTAAAATATGTCACTTTAAAAAGATAATTATTATTAGTATTTGGATCTATATATTTACATGGATAATTATTCTCTTCCTCTATTATAGGATTTTTTCTGTTTGCCTCTAAATAATACCAAAACAAACCTTTTCTTAGCTTTACTTTAAAAGAAATAAACTTTTCTAATGCCTCATTTACTGATATAGCTAAAACATCAGGTCTTATTATTTCATTTAATATTACAGATATTCTAAAAACTGTACTAAACTTTCTACTTGAAATACTTGGAAATAATTTAGCTGAATTATCAAGTCTTCTCCATAGAATTTTTTTATTATTATTCATTATTCTTCCTCTCTAATTCTTTTAGTTCTAATATCAATTCATTATAATCTTCCTTAGAATGGTATGCTTTATTATGTCTACTTAATATCCAAATATGCACAGCCTTTTTTGTTTGTTTTACTTTAATATTTATCTTCTCTTTTTTTGCTCTTTTTACTAAATCTTGCACATCTGGATTTAAAATATCATAAGTTCCTGTATAAATAGTAACATTTTTTAATTTATCAAGTGGTCCATCAATTGGACTTGTTAAATAATTATCTTTATTACCTTTACCTAAATATAAATTTCCTGCTAATTTTAATGCATTTTTATTAAGTATTTTATCTACTTTCTGAACTTCATCTATTCTTGGATTTTCCATCTTTATATCAAGCCACGGAGAAATTAATATTAATTTCTCTGGCTCACTTTTATTATCTATTCCTACTTTCTGCATCAAAGCAAGTGATAATCCTCCACCTGCAGAATCTCCCATTACTATTAATTTTGTTGAGTCTACTCTATTAATTATTTCATCATATAGTCCTTCCATCATTTTAAATACATCTTTATAGTTATATTTGGGTGGTAATGGATAATCTGGAATAATAACAGTAACATCAGATACATCTTTACAAATATTGTTTAAAAATATCCAGTGTTCCTTCATTATTCCTGCAACATATGAACCACCATGAAGATATAAAATTACTAAATTAGAATTAGTAATCTTTCTATTTTTCATTACAAAAACTCTTCTTTTTCTGTATTTATATTTTTTTATCTTGCACCTTGCTATAACCTTTATTGGTATTCTCGAACCACTTATTTGTTTTATCCAAAATATTATTCCTAAAAAGATAGCTACACCAAAACCAACAATCAATTTTACAAAAAAATCAAACACTTTAAATTTACCCAGATTAAAGTATGTACATCTTTTACTCTATCCATGTGCACACTCATCTTTTACCCTTCTTTACTAACTTTAATATAATCTTTTTTAATAGTTCTGTATTATGCATAACTGCAATAACAGATTGAACTTTCTGCTGATTTACTTTAGATAATTTTTCTTCTGGCATATATCCAAAATTAGCATGTTTTTTTACATCTTTACCATTCCAAGAAATTACTCCTTTATCTTTATTTATTATTCCCAACAACATTCTAATAGTGTAGTTTTTCCTGCTCCATTTGTTCAAAGCAAACCAAAGACTCCTGATCTATATATTTCAAAGGAAATATTATCTACTGCTTTCTTCCCAGCAAAGTTTTTATCTACATTTGATACTTTTAATCCCATAATAATCCTACCTCTTTTATTTTTTAGATTATATCATATAGATTTATATTATACTACAATTTTTATTACTAAATCATTTGTTCACTAGTAATATCATTGTAATAATTTCTAATATTATTTACATAACATTAGACTTATGTGACAAAATGTGTTATACTATTGCTATATTATTTGGAGAGGTTATTTTTATGGAAAATGAAGTTATAAAGAAATTTAATTTTACACTAAATAAGTTAGCAGAATTGTTTTATAATCTGCTTTTAAAAAAATTTACTAAACTAGAGTTAGAATCAATGAACTTAACAAATTACATTTTTGAAATTAAAAAAATGTATCCTAATGAAGAAAAAGCTTTAAACATTCTAATTTACGTGTATTTTGAAGATACTGATAATATAGCTACAAAAACTTATGATTTAATGAATTTATATGATTATTTGAAAGGAGCTTTACATGACTAAAAATAAAAATTTGAATCCTGAAGAAAGAGTTGCTAATTCTTTTTAT
Organism: Clostridiales bacterium; assembly: GCA_019417465.1. Taxonomy (GTDB): domain Bacteria; phylum Bacillota; class Clostridia; order TANB77; family CAG-508; genus CAG-492. The sequence goes on along the minus strand of DXVF01000012.1, from coordinate 58,776 downwards.
GATATGCAAACATCATTATCTATTACTTCAACACAAAGTCTTAAGTTAGGATTTCTTTTTGATAATGAAAATCAATATAACTTGTATAGAAATATGATTCAACCAAATTGTTCTGATAATAATAATTTAGATTTTTTACAAGTAACTAGTCATTTATTATCTATATCTTCACAATTAAAAGAAAATTACATAAAAATGTCAGACTTTCAAGAAAAATATCATTTAGGTAAATTAAATTTAAGACCAAGTATTGCCGAAAAAGAATATAATAAACTCCTAAATACTATTTTAGTAAACCTTTGTACCTCTTTATCTAAAACTGGTTTCATAGATACATTATTATCAAAACATAATAAGAAATGTGCCCAATACCATGTTAATGTATTAAAATTGACACCTGAACAAATAGAACATGAACTAGATAAAAATAAACGTTGCAATACAACCGATAGCTATGTAAAACTAGCTTTTTGGTCAAATAAATTCATAAAATTTATTAATAGTATCGAAGAAGCTAGTATATATCATCTTAGTACTAGTAATATGAATCATTCTAATCTTACTGAAACTGAAATAAGTAAACTTCTTTATATTGCAAGAAAAAAGAAAACCTTTTTAACTTCCATCTATCTTAATAGCTATAATGCCAGACAAGAATCATTATATTTAAATCTTTATAAACATAAATATTCAGAATTATTAAAAGATACATTTATAAATTCAAATGATCTAGAACAAGAATATAGATTTTTAAGATTGTTTGAATCCACCAAAAATGATGTATATACAATAAAAGATCAATTGTCTAACACATTAATTACTGATTGTCTCATTGATCATAAAACTCATAAAGCAGCACCTTATATAAAAAACTGGGGAATTATAGAAGATTCTAAGGATAAATCAAAATGTATATTTGGAATTCACCTTCCTAGAAACTTATTTCCTTGTGCATTTCATTTACCAAAATACTCTTTATATGAAACCATGCGATTTTTAAAAGTAAATGCAATAGATATTCCAAAATATAATATCAGCGAACATTTTATCACATTTACAGGTGAACTTTTCCCTATAAATATTATAGCCTCACCCAGTGAAGAACAAGTAAATGCACTAAAAAATATATGTAAATATTCTAAAACACATGCTCCTATTTTAGATACTATTCACGGTCACTTGGCAGGTCACTCATACATAAGCTATTGATGATACTATACATTTTGAATTACGCTAGTCATTTAAGACTATAATATTTTTACCAAATAAAATTTTTATCATATAACAAGCAAAAGAACGTAGATGAATTTACATCTACGTTCTTTTGCTATAAATTCCTCCTCTATCCTTACAAAATTTCATCTTCTCAAAAAAACTTTTTGCAGTTTTATTAGATGGAAAAACTGTTATCTTTTTTTCCTTTGGAATTTTACTAAAAATGGCTACCATAATATCTTCCAATATTTGCATATTGCTAATCATTGTCATAGCCCATTCTTCAATTCTATATTCATTTTTTCCATTTCTTAAAATAGAAACATAACCAATAGTATGGAAATCTTGTTCTATAATGAATATAGTTTTTGACTTTAAATCCTTACGAAAATCATCCTCAGAGTATTTTTCGTAATATTGATTTGTGTAGTAGTATTCCCACCCCTCAATTATAGCTTTTATTTCTTCATTCATGTCTTTTTCATCAGATTTATTTGATAAATATAGCCATTGGATAGAAGAATCCTTGTACATTGCTTTGTAATTTGCAAAATCTGTTAGTTCTGCTTTCCGCAATGTCATACTTAACACCCTCCTTCTTTAGGTATTATCTTTTTTATTTTACCATATTATGTAGAATAATTCAAATGCAATTAACTCTTAATTATTCTTATATAAAATGGTTAAATTATATATCAGATGAATTATATTAATTTCCAACTATTTTTAATAAGTCTAAATAAAAATTCGCCCTAAATAAAAATTTTATAAAAAATATATTGCGATTTTGGGCAAAGTCTGTTATTATATATAAGTACATTCAAATTTATGCCTGAGTGGCGGAACTGGCAGACGCACACGACTCAAAATCGTGCGGGAAACCATGTGGGTTCGAGTCCCACCTTAGGCACCAACGACGTTTCTGTTCGAACAAATAGAACAGATATAATATGAAAATCAATCAGAAATAAAAATCTGGTTGATTTTTTTAATGTATTTTGTTAGTAGAAGGTAATCATGTTACAGGCGAAACTGCCAATATTGCTACTGATATGATAAGAGAAAAGTTTGGAAAAGATTTAAAGATTATTTATGTTTCTTTAACTAGAGATTATACATATAAGAATAGTGTTAAAAATGTATGTTTTACTACTTGGGCAATGACTACTAATGAGATGAAAGAACTATCAAAAGAAGAATGTAATAAATTAAGAATTAACTATAATTTAGTTTCTGTATATCCTTGGAAAAATATAGAAGAAGAATTAGATGAATTAAATAATTGCTGATAAAAAAGGAGAAAGTCAATATTACAGATTTTCTCCTTTTACTAATGACTAACATAGCATAAAGCTATGGACACTAATGTAATAATATTATATGAAAATTTCTAAATTATATGCAATAAAAAACGATAGCCTTTTCAGCTATCGGATTATAATGATTACGTTCTTTTCAGAACGGACACTAATGTTTTATTAATTTAATTATAAACTATTCCATAGCATAAAGTCAAGAAAAATTAAAAATTTTAATTATCTTGACCAAATTATAATTTTATTAGAAATATTGATTAAGAAAAAAAGAGAAGATATAAAATAAATTCTAAAACTAAATTCTACTTTACCTTTCACTGGAATTTACTTTTAAATTTAAGTTTTTTACACTATTTACACTATTTCTTGATTTTTTTTTAAAATTATGATATAAATTTGAAAAATATCAAAGCTATAAAATATTATATACTAACTGAAAAAAATCTTTCTGTTTGTTTGTATATAATAAAATTTTAGGAAGGAGTTTTCTATGAAAACACAAATAATCAATTTAGTTGCAAAAATACTAACTATAGATAAAAACATTATAGATGTTCAAACACCCAGTAACGTAGATTTCGGCGATTTTTCGATTCCTTGTTTCGCATTTGCAAAAATCTTTAAAAAATCTCCTAATGAAATCGCATTAAGGCTTGTAGATGAATTCTCATTACAAAGTATCGACCATACAGAAGCTATTAATGGCTATTTTAATATATTTTTATCTAAAAACTATTTATTTGCTAAAACATTAGATAAAATAAATAGTATAGATGACTATGGTTCTTCTCATTCTGGAAAAGGAAAGAGCGTTTTTATTGAACACACCAGTATAAACCCCAATGCCTCACCACACATTGGTAGGGCTAGAAATGCTCTTATCGGAGACGCATTAACTAGATTATTAAAATTTGAGGGATATTCTGTTGATGTCCATTACTTTGTGAATGATATAGGAAAACAAATCGCAATGCTTGTTTTGGCTATTGAAGGAAAAGATGATATAAAATTTGAGGATTTATTGTCTCTGTACGTTGAAGTTTACAATGATATAAAAAATCATCCTGAGTTCGAACAAAAGGTTTTCACTTTACTTCATGAACTTGAAAATGGCAATCCAGATGTTATTGATAAATTTAAAAATGTTGTGAATATTTGTCTAGAAGGTCAAGTTTCAATATTTAATGAACTAGGAATTTTTTACGATAAATTTGATTATGAATCGGATTATATTACTAGCGGGAGAACTTTGGAGATTTTGAATGATTTGAAAAAAACTGGGAATCTATTTGAAGATGAAACAGGTAGATTCGTATTAGACCAAAATAAGTACAATATTCCTTTAGAAAGCCCTTATTTAGTTCTTACACGTCAAGATAAAACTTCTTTATATCCCTTAAGAGATATTGCCTATACAATTGATAAAGTAAATACTAAAACAGATAGAAATATTGTTGTTTTGGGTGAAGACCAAAAAACTTATTTTCAACAAATTGCTGCTTCGTTGAGGATGTTAGGTTACATACCTCCAGAAGTCGTTCATTACTCTTTCGTACTATTGTCAGATGGCAAGATGTCGACTCGTCAAGGTAAGGTAGTTTTGCTGAAAGACTTTATGACGGAGTCCCTTCAGAGAGTCCAAGAGAGCTTGTTTGAGAGATATGGAAATGTAGATGAAGAAACATCTAAAAAAATAGCATATGCTTCTGTTAAATATGCTATTTTAAAGTCATCAAATGAAAGGAATGTTATTTTTGACTGGGAAAATGCATTAAGTTTTGATGGAGAATCTAGTTTATATATTCAGTATAACTATGCCAGAATTATATCTATGCTTAATAAAATGAGTATTTCAGATGATGTAGATTTTTCATTGCTTAATAATACATCTGAGTATGAAATAATAAAAAAATTGAATGAATTTGAAGAGGTTATTTCAAAATCTGTATCAAATCTTACTGTTAACAATATTGCTACATATGTATATTCTCTTACAAAGTTATTCTCGAAGTATTACCATGACTATAAGATTATTGATAATAATAATCTAGAGCTAAGTAATGTCCGTTTGTATTTAGTAAGAGCAATCGGTAAGGTTATAAAAAATGGATTAAATATTCTTGGGATTGACGTGCTAGATAAAATTTAATAATTTCAAAACTGGAAGAAAAAATTACTTTTCTTCCAGTTGTACATTGTTTTCATTTAATATGAAAGATGTTATCATTTATTACTGTTTAATGAGATATCTCCCCATAAACAAGAAACCATTTGATTTTCAAGAATAAATTTTTTTGGCACATATGGTTTAGGTAACAAATTTAGAAAATGCTCTATATTTTCTTTTGAGTTCGATGCGACAATTTCATAAAAATTAGCAGAATTCCATATAAGAGCGCCATATTCATAGTATTTTGAAGTTGCTTCTATTAATTGTACTTTCGTCACTTGTCCATTTTCCATTGTATTTAGTATATTTTCTTTTTTATTTTTTATTTGATCCAATTTAAAATATTTGGCTTTAAATTTATCTTTAATTTTTTCCATTTTTAGATAATCATCAGTATTATTAGCATTTAATTTTTCAAACAATAATAATAGACCATCAGGCTTCAAGCATTGGGAAATATATCCGATTTGTTCTACACGATTATTTCCATACATTTGAAATGTTGTGTTTTCCCATATTACATCAAAACCATCTTTAAAGGCTGGATGAAAGGTTTGTGATTTTAAAAATTTAGGACATATGTCAATAAAAACTCCATGATAGAAAAATGAATTTGGGTGATATGGAGAATTATCAAAAGCTTCTTTATTACCTAGATTTGGAGAATCTGTTAAAGTTATATATTTTCCACTAGTATATTCTGCAAGAGTTCTTGCTCTAGTTCCATCTGCGGAGCTTGTTTCCCAATACGTTAATGGAGCTTCTTGAGTTGAACCCTTAAAATTTGCGTAATCCAATAAAGCCTTATCTACTCTTAAAAATTCTTCCGCCAAATATGGAATACTTGATATTCCATGTTTTAAGAAAGTACATAGATTTTTTTTGAAGATTTTTTCGTGTCGTATATAATCACAATCTTTTCTAAGATATGTTTTATTTGTTTTTGGAACTTTGTAAGGTACTTGTGCTACCATTAGCAATTCTTTCAAAATGGTCATATAATTCATTTAAACGAGGAGATTTTCGAATTCTATCACAAAATTCCTTGTCATTTATTTCTACTATCATTTTTTTGAATCCTCCTATTAAAATTTCTTAATTCATTTGAACTTAATGAACGAGCTAATATAGGAAAATACATATTATCTCCCCTTAGTAAATCATATTGAGTTAAGGATGCTGGTAAAACAATACTTGCTTTTTCCATAACTACTTTTTTTTCATCAATTTTGTGTTCTAAATCAGTAATTCCAATGTCTTCCATATTTTTATATAAAAGATGATTGAAAGCAATCTGATTTAATAATTTTCTTTCTATAAAATCTCCTTGCGCTAACAATTTTCTTGTTTCAAATAAAGTTTTTACAAAAGCCTCTGGAGCATCATTAGGCTCTATGTTTTTTATTAATAACACTAGCTCTTCATCAGTTAGAGAGGCTATATATTCCGATGTATCTTTCTGGTGTTTTTTCCATAATATTCTCTTTTTCTCGTTCAATTCATGAAGATCTTTATTAGCAGAGAAAGATTTATTTAAAATCTGTAATTTTTCTTGAGTATCACAGATAAAACAACTAATAGAGTCTGTAGGAACAATTAGTATTTCTATTTCCTTTGGAAATTCCTCTGTCCAAATATGTATTAATAAATTAAAAATTTCATTCATTGCAATCACATGTTGAGATGCTAAATTTTTATTTTTTACCATATAATTAATCATCTCAAGACCTGAGAAGTGTATGGCAGTTATGTATTCTTTTGAACTAAGATTTTTCCAATCTATATCGCATAGGGTAATCAGAGAAACATCTGCATCCACATCCAATGTTACTATTGGTGAATACTCTACTTGTTCTCCCTTAAATAGTTGTTCGGTATACTGTAATCCTTGTATTACTATGTCAGGAAATTTACATATTTTAAACATTCGCTCTCCGCCTAAATCATTATAAAAAAATATTTTTTCATCTTCACATTTCTTAAAACGAAAAACTGTACCATCTTTTTCAATTAATCTTGCAAATGATTGAGGTCTGTTTTGTAAAAGTATTTTGAATGCTTCATAAACGCGAGCCTCTTGCTTTAGAAGATGAGACGATGTTAGCTTAATACTATTGGGAAATAATGATATCAAATTATCATAGTGATAAGTTGCAATGCAATTATTACCGTAATCTGTATTACCACTAAAATATAGATGACTTATAGGAAGATTATCTTTGCTCCCCAAAAGATTTTCGCTTCCCTTCTCTATTTTATAGGCTGGCCTATATACTCTCATATTACCTCTAGCATATTCATCTAGCATAATTGAAAAACCTTCATTTGCTAAAAACAGCGTTTGTGCATCTAAATTACCAACATGAGCACTACGCAAAACACTACAATGATTTGATTTCAATTGATGTATATCATCTAAGGATAATCCATCGCCATCTTTTATGGATAGTATGACTGATTCATGTAACTTATTTATTTTTTGCATTTCGTAAACCTCCAATACAATATTTATACAGTGATATCTTAGTAAATTTCACGATTATTCTATCATAAAAAAGCTGATTTTTTCAAGTACTTATAGGCGATTTTTTATGTAGCCTACTAAAAGAAAAATAACAGATAACATCTTGCCAAATTATAAAAGTTATGTTAAATTATTATAAATTGATTGATTTTTATATCAATTGTCTATGAGAGCCAAAAAGTTGTAGATAACTACTTCATTGGCACCAATAAAAAACAACTTACGAACCATCAAAGTTCATGAGTTGTTTTTTATGCATATCCTAGCTAAAGTAAATAGAATAAAATTCTATTCTTGTTCTATTAATATATCTTTTTGTAAATCTGTTCTATATATAATTGCTCCTATATTTTCTAATCTTTTAATAACTTCATCATGTGGATGTCCATATTTGTTTCCTTCTCCTAATTGTATAACAGCAATCTTAGGCTTTACTTGATCTAAAAAATTTTGTGATGAACTTGTTGAAGAGCCATGATGACCAACCTTTAATATATCAGTTTGTGGCCACTCTCTCGAATCTTCATTTATTTTTTCTGCATCTCCCATAAACAAGTAACTTTTATTATTATATTCCATTCTAATTACTATAGATGTAGAATTTAAATTTGAAGAATCCTCGCCTGTAGACATAACTTCACAATTTGCATTTCCTACTTGAAATTTATCTCCTATTTTTGGTGCTGTAATAGTTAATCCTTTATTACTTACTGAATCTAATACATCTTCAAAAGTCTTTGTATTTGTTTGTACTTTTGGCATATATATAGTTCCTATATCAAAAGCATCTATTACATCATCTAACCCTCCTATATGATCTTCATGAGGATGTGTTCCAATTACATAATCAAGCTTTGATATTCCTAGTTTTTTAATATTATTTACAACTAACTCTCCATCATCATTATTTCCAGCATCAATCAACATTGTACTATTATTATTAACTATTAATATACTATCAGCTTGTCCTACATCGAAATAATATACTTTAAGATTATTGGTATTTGTAATTTCTTTAATTACATGTTCACCATATGATATAGTTATACCATCTAATTCTACTTGTTCTATGTCTTGCTCTGTATTTATTCCTCCAAGCATCTTACCTATTTGCTCATTTGTACTTCCTAAAATTAGAAGTATAATACCAATAGCAATTGTTAATATAAGTTTTACAATATTATTCTCTTTAACTTTTTTCATCATTTGCCCCCTAAATTTTTTCTCAATTACTCCATAGATTATCCATCTTTTGTTTTATCCTGTTTTCAATGTTTTTTTGCTCTTCGATGTTTATCTCATACTTTCCATTGTTACATCTTAGCACTGTTCCTTCTTTTATTCCTTTTGGTAACTTTTGTAAGTTAATATTAATTATTTCCTTTGTGTGCCTATTTTCACAAATAGCATATTCTCCTTCAATTCTATCAATAACTAAAATGTCTTGCATTTTTTCTATCCTTTCTGATAATTCTCTTAAAAAATTGGATATATCTATTTTATCTGAATTAATTCTTTTAAACTCATTTCTACCTTTGTAAATTTCACATTGAATATTATTAATTTCCATAGACAGTCCTCCTTAAATTTTATAAAACTGCCCCCTTGAAATTTTATATCTATATAATTATCATCCTATTTTAATATTTATTACTTTTATTAATATATCAAAATAGTATATTTATGGCAAGCTATTTTACAATTTTTATTTATTAAAATTTCGGCACATATTCTTCTTCATGCTCACCAAGTTCCTGTATGTATCCATTTTCCAAGCCTAATGTATATAAAAAGTTTTCTATTTCTTTATATTCTCTTTTATTAAGTTTTCTATTTAATAAAGAAATTTCTTTAGCTTTATATGCTGGAAAATACTGTGCCATAATACTTACATAAACTTTATCCGATAAATTCTCCTTTATCCATTTCAAAATGTTCTTAGTGTTTTGCATATGGTTTGGTAAGACTAAATGCCTAATTATTACTCCTTTTTTGATTATCCCCTCTCCATCAAATATTGGATATCCTACTTGATTAATCATTTCTTTAATTGCTTTAGTAGCAATTTCAAAATATTTATCAACATGTGAATATTTTTTTGCAATATCATCAGAATAGTATTTTAAATCTGGCATATATACATCTATATATCCATTTAACATTTTAATGGTCTCTATACTTTCATATCCATTAGTATTATATATAATAGGTATATCTAAGCCTTTACTTTTAGCTATTTCTATTGCTCTAATTATTTGAACTGCATACATAGTAGGTGTTACTAAATTAATATTATGTGCACCTTTATTTTGCTCATCTAACATTATTTCTGCTAGTTTTTCTATAGAAATTTCAAATCCCTTTCCTACTTGGCTAATTTCATAATTCTGACAGTATTCACAACCCATATTGCAATTTGAGAAAAATATTGTTCCAGATCCATTGTATCCACTAATACACGGTTCTTCATATTGATGTAAAGAAGCTAGTGCTATTTTTATCTTATTGGTACTCCTACACCTTCCTACTTTTCCTTTTAATCTATTAACTTTACACTCATGTGGACATATCTTGCACGATTTTAAAATATTCATTTCACTTTGTATAGTAATATATACTATAATCTCCTTTCTATTTATTGATTATTTTAGTTAGAATTTTATCATTTTTATTTTTTTTTCAAATCCAATTATCTAAAAACATATTAGTCAAATTTACTCTATACCTTTAGTTTTCCTATTATCTAACAACATCTAGATTTAATTATACATCATACTTAATTTATTCTTTTATATCACATTTAATTGTTTGTGTACCTATTTTCATAAAAAAATTATATAATCATTCAAAAAAGAGAATATTGTACCACGTTAATGGAAAAATATTCTCTTTCTTGCTTTAGAAGTATTCACTATTTGGAATAGATGAATAACATTTTTTATAGTAACAAAATTTTTGTTTTTTAGTAATTTTTTCATTAATTTGCAAATTACATATTACTAGAATCTTCTATCTTTTTTCTAATTAATATAATAGGTGTTAATTCTTTTCCTTGTCCTGCTGGATTATCCTTAATTATACCTAACATTTCTTCTTCTGTTAATTCTTCTTGCATTTTACTTGAATAACCTAATAATTCTTGTCCTAAATCATTTGCGTCCACAATCATACATGGTATACCAGTTTTCTCTTCAATTTCTGCACACACATCAAATGGTTTATCTGGGTTTTCAATTCCATAATTTCCATACTCTTCAAAAACTTTGGAATAAAAGCCATCTAATCCTGCTACTTCTTGTCCTACTATTTTATAGAAAACTCCTTTTTTCCCAAAAAACTTACCAAATCCAGCACAAACTGATGCATATATAGTTTTTAATAATCCAGCCTTTTTTATACAATATGCCATTTTTAATGTATTGTTTACACCTTGTCCAGCTGTAGATTTAGATGCAAATTTAGATAAAAATTTTGCCCAAAATCCAACTTTTAAATCTTCTTTATATACTACTCTATTCTGACAAAGAGCTATCATTTTTTCGCTTATACTAATTTTGTCTCCCTCTTTATAAATTGGTTTTACATATTGGTTGATAATATCTATATAATTTTCTTTTAATTTTATAAAATGTGTCTTTATTGCATAACGGCAATATATATCATTTCCCACATTAATCTCTACATTCTTTTTATCATTAGCTTTTAATTCCATTTAATTTTACTCCCTTCATTATCTATATGGACAAATTATACCATATTTATTAATTTTTTTCTTTATAAATTTCATATTTTTTTTGAATCGTATTTTCTTTTTTTACATTTTTTTATTATTTATTCATATTTTTTATAAATATAAACAAATTTCCTTAAAAAAAACTTAAATTTAAAGAAATTATCAATTTTGTTTTTACTTTTTTACAAAATGATGGTATACTTATACCTTGAAAAGGAGGTATACTATTATGATTTCAACTACTAATATAAATGTAAGATATGCAGAAACTGATCAAATGGGAATAGTTCATCACTCTGTTTACGCTATTTGGTTCGAAGCTGCTCGTACTGATTTTTGTAAACTAGCTGGTCTTCCTTATAAAGATATGGAATCTGCTGGGGTATTAACACCTCTTGCTAGTTTAAATTGTAAATTTATTAAACCAGCTTTCTATGATGATGATTTAACAATAAAAACTAGAATAACTAAATTAACACCTGCAAGGGTAGAATTTTTTTACGAAGTATATAAAGAAGATGAAGATAAACCTATTTGTACAGGAACAACTGTGCATGCTCTAGTAGGTAAAGATCTACGCCCAATTAACACAAAAAAAGTTCATCCTGAAATTTATGTTATCATGCAAAATTCTATGCTAACTTAATGTTTTCCTATTATATAACAATAGCGAGCTAAAATTATATAAATATTATTAAACTATTATTAAAATTTGGAGGGTTATATGTTTTTTGAATCAACATTTCGTGTAGGATTAAATCATATTAATACAAAACGGAGAAATTACTAATACCCGGACTATTAGCTATATTAGAAGAAGTAGCAGAAATGCATTCTGCAAGTGTTGGACTTGGTCTTAATGATTTTGGTAGTACAGGTCTAACTTGGGCTTTAATTAATTGGAAATTAAAATCAATTAAATCTTGTAGATATGGTGATACCTTAACTGTAAAAACTTGGGCAAGAAATGCATGCCGAATATACTCTTATCGTGATTTTGAAGTTTATGACAATGATAATAATTTATTAGCAATAGCAACATCTAAATGGGTTTTAATCGATATTAATAAAAATGGTATGATAAAAATCGAAGATGATTTAATTCGGAAAATATAGTCCAGAGGATAAAAGTGTATTTGATTTATTAGAAGTACCCAAATTAAGGGAACCAAAAAATAGTGAATACAAGCATTCATACACATGTAAAAGATGGGATATAGATGTAAATGGACATATGCATAATCTAAATTATATAAACTTAGCATATGAAGTATTACCAGAAAACATTTATTTTTCAGAATTAAATAATATAGAAGTCATGTTTAAAAAACAAATAAAAATTGGCGAAACTATAGATTGTTTCTATTCTAATATTGATAATGCTAATATTATAACAATAAAGAATAAAGAAAATAACACTATTAATGCAATAGTGAAAATTTTTTAAGTAACATATCATAAAAACAAATACTGTTTATTTGGTTACAAAAATAGTGCTTTTAAATACCCAAAATAACTGAATAATAGTATTATTTCTACAAAGTTAAATTCAGGGGACTATATTCTTAGACAAAAAGATGTGCAAAATTTAATTGCACATCTTCATTACTATATATAACATCTATCCATTTTACCTATGCCCATTTATTATCGTAAAATCTCATTTTTAAAACTTGTTCCATTTTCTAATTTCTCTAAATTTAATATATCTAATATTGTTGCCGAAATATCTGCATAAGTTTCTCTTGTACCTAGATTAATATTTTCTTTTATATCTTTTCCATAAATTAAGATTGGAACATATTCTCTTGAATGATCTGTACTTTCAGTACTTGGATCATTTCCATGATCAGCAGTAATAATTAATATATCTGTATCTTTCATATTTTTCATTATTTCTGGTAACTTGCTATCAAAATACTCTAAAGCTTTGCCATATCCTTCTATATTATTTCTGTGACCATATAGCATATCAAAATCAACTAAATTAGTAAAAATTAATCCTTTTGTATCTTGTTTAATAAAATCTATAGTTTGATTTATTCCATCAGCATTTCCATTTGTATGAACTGCTTTTGTTATTCCTCTACCAGAAAATAAGTCTTCTATTTTTCCAATTGCAATAACCTCATAATATTTAGACTTTTCTATTATGTCTAACATATTTATTCCAAATGTAGATGATTCAAAATCTTTTCTATTATATGTTCTTACAAAATTATCTGCACTTTCTCCTATAAAAGGTCTTGCTATTACTGTTCCAATATTATACTCTGGTTTATCTAACATTTCTCTTGCAGTCTTACATATTTCATATAATTTTTTAACAGGAATAATATCTTCATGTGCTGCAATCTGAAATACACTATCAGCAGAAGTATAAATAATTGGATATCCAGTTTTTAAATGCTCTTCACCAAATCTTTTTAATATTTCTGTCCCAGAACCTACCTCATTGCAAAGAATTCCTTCTAGACCTGTCTTTTGTTTAAATTCTTTTATCATTTCTTCTGGAAAAGCTTTTGGATATGTTCTAAAACCAGGCGATTTTATATATCCACATATTTCCCAATGTCCTACTGGACTATTTTTTCCACAAGCTTTTTCTGCAAGTTTACCATAAATACCTTTTGTATATTCTATTTTTTCATTTATCTTCAATCCATCTATATTATATAATCCCAAATTCTTCATATTAGGTAACTTAAGAGATGTATTATTATAAATTCCTTCTAGAGTATTACTTCCACAATCTCCATATTTTTTGGCATCAGGAAGTTCTCCAACTCCAAAGCCATCAAGCACAATAATAATAGCTCTATTTATCATCCTTTACCTCCTTCGGATTTAAATCATACTCATAGATTTTTATATTTTTTACCACATTCTCATATTCATTTTTTTGTATACATACTTTTCTTTTTATTTTTCCTTTTAGAGCTCTATCAAATTTATCTAAGTATAATAAAGTCTCTGACTCTTCATTTATTCCTACATTTATATTGTTATTCTTATATAAAATGCAATTTGTATAAAATAAAACTGGTGACCCTTCTGGAATATTATATTTTATTATATCAATATTTTCTCTTTCATCCTCTTTTTTTATAATATTAGCTGGATTAAGATTTGCTATACTCCATTCTGACATAGTATTTTGATTTAATATACAATATAATGAAATATCATATGGTACTTTAATTTTATTATATTCTTTTTCTAATATTTTTTTGAATTTATTTAGATTTTCTTTAAATTCATCTAATTTCATTTTATCATCTAAATGAAGAATTTGATATTTATCATTTTTTTCTTCTATAACTTCTCTTTCTTTTACTTTTTCTGGTTCTTTATCAATATTCCCAAAAATATCAAAATATATAATTTTTCTTTCTTTGATTTGTTTTTTATATTTACTTTTTTCATCAGTTAATATAGAACTAATATATAAGTTATCTTCATCATCAATCTCGCTTTTACAAAGAATATTTATAATATTTATATAATCTTTTACAACATATAATGCATCAATTTCATTCTTAGATAGTATATTTTTTTGAGATTCATCCATCTTTTTTCCTAAATCTTGCATGTCTTCTTGATAATTAAAAATCTTTTTTATTTTTTTGTTTTCTTCTTGTTTTAATTTCTGTGCCTCTGTTAATGCATCTGGTAAATCTTTATTAGTAAATTTCCAAAATTCAAATATACTGCGTTTATGCCCTTCTATTTCTTGTATATACAAATCTGCATTTTCTATTTTTTTATTTAATATATTAATTTTTTCTTCTAAGGTTTTTATAGTTCCTATTTTATCTTTATATACTGTTTCTTTCTTTTCTAAGATATGGCAAATAGTAAGTAAATCTTCGATTGTATATCTATCTTTTTCTTCAAATACAAAATCATTGTTATTTTCTTCATCTTCTACAATATCAATTATTCTAGGTAAATCTTCTACTCCTTTTAAGACTATTTTCTTTTTGCTCTTTTTGGTCTTAAAAAAGTATTTAAATCTGCCTATAAAAGTTTTTTTACATTGTAAAAACATCACTATTTGTTTTTCTTTATTTGTATATTCTTGATTCTTTCTTTCACTTTCCTGTCTTAAATCTACTAACTTTTCTTCTAACTCTTTAGTTTCTTCAATAATATCTTTAGTTTCTTCTATTTTTTTGTCAACTTGTTCTTTAAGAAATTTTTCTAAATCTTTAAATTCTATTTCATCTTCTTCAAATAAAAATTTTAAGTATCCTTTTTCGTCAATTGTACACTCAAAATTATATGAAAATTTTAAGTCTGAAGCAATAATAAACAAAGCTTTCATTAGTTTATATTTATCTTCCGCTTCTGTTTCATTCTTAATTATTATTTTATAACTACTTTCTATACCTTGATATATATTTGTCTTTCCAATAATTTGTATTGTTTTATTATTTTCTTTATCACAAACTTCATATATAGAAGGCCACTTTTTTGTAAAGAACCACAAATAATTTTCTATATCTGCTATTTGTCCCTTTGATAAATAATCATATGAATAATCTTCGTCACAAATTGGGACATATATTTTTTTATCTATATTATTATTTATACAATTAATTTTTTCTTTTAATAGATAAAATAAAGCAGCATTATCTTTCTCACTTAATGGAACTAACATAAAATATTTATTGTCGTTTTTAGAATAATATATCTGCCACTTGAAAGCATTTTTATATTTTACATTCCATGGCATTTTTTCATTCAAAATCTTTTGCTCTTCTTCTATTTTTTGTATTTCCTCTAAATATGTGCTAGATAATGCTTCTATTAACTCTATATATTTTTTTTCTTTAACTTCAAAATACTGAGATATATGATTTGCAAATTTATATTTTTCTTTAAGACTCGCTAATCTTTGTGTAGGAGTTATAAAAATTTCTATATCTTTAACTGATATATATTTATACACTTTGTATGTAGCATTATCAAATTCTTTTAATACTTTATAATTTAAATTTACTTGCTGTTTCAGGCTATCTGGTATATTTTCTAAATTCAAACCTAAATATTTTAGTTTATCATCTATATTTTCTTCTATTTCTTTAACATCCCCAGGCATAGTTACCCTCCCAAAGTATTTTTTACTAGTATACCAATAAAAAAAATAATAAGCAATATTTTTGCTTATTATTTTAAAAATTAATTTGTGTTATAATTGTTAATACTCTTCATACTTTTATGTCAAAAACTAGTCAGATATAGTATTTATATTTATTTAACATAATTTTCTATTTCATGTTTTATGTTAGAAATAAATTCTTCCACTGAAATAGCTCCCATATCTCCTTCTTTTCTTGAACGAACTGCTACTTTATTACCTTCAACTTCTTTATCTCCTATTACAAGCATGTATGGAACTTTTTCAAGTTGTGCTTCACGAATCTTATATCCTATTTTTTCGTTTCTATCATCTAATTCTACACGTAATCCTTGTTTTTCAAATTCAGTCTTTACTTTTTTACTATATTCTACTTGTGCATCTGATATTGGTAATAATTTTACTTGTACTGGTGCAAGCCATGTTGGGAATGCTCCTGCAAAGTGTTCTGTTATAATTCCTATAAATCTTTCTATACTACCAAAAATAACTCTATGTAGCATAACTGGTCTATGTTTTTCTCCATCTTCGCCAATATATGTTAAATCAAATCTCTCAGGCATTTGGAAATCTAACTGAATTGTACCACATTGCCAATCTCTACCTAAACAATCTTTAATATGGAAATCTATTTTTGGACCATAAAATGCTCCATCTCCTTCATTTAACTGATACTCTTTTCCTAGATCTTTTAATACTTTAGCTAATGCTCCTTCTGCCATTTCCCATAATTCATCAGATCCCATTGAATCTTCTGGTCTCGTTGATAGTTCTATTGTAAAATTGAACCCAAATCTACTATATACCTCATCAACTAAGTTTATTACTCCTTTAATTTCATCTTCAATTTGGCTTGGTAAGCAGAATATATGTGCATCATCTTGAGTAAAACATCTTACTCTAAATAACCCATTTAATTCACCTGATTTTTCATGTCTATGAACAAGACCAAGTTCTCCAGCTCTTATTGGCAATTCTTTATATGAATGCATTTTTGATTTATATACAATCATTCCACCTGGGCAATTCATTGGTTTTATGCCAAAATAGACATCATCAATTTTAGTTGTATACATATTATCTTTATAATGATCCCAATGTCCTGAACGATGCCATAATTCTTCATTTAAAATAATTGGTGTTTTTATTTCTACATATCCATTTTCTTTATGTATTTTTCTCCAATAATCTTCTAATAAATTTCTAAGCACCATTCCTTTTGGTAAAAAAAATGGAAATCCTGGTCCTTCTGGTGCCATCATAAATAGTTCTAACTCTTTACCTAATTTTTTATGGTCTCTTTTTTTAGCCTCTTCTAACATATTTAAGTATTCTTCTAACTGACTAGCTTTAGGATAGCTAATTCCATAAACTCTTTGCATAGAATCTTTTGATTGGTCACCTTTCCAATATGCAGCTGATGTTGATAATATTTTTATTACCTTCAATTTTCCAGTACTTAATAAATGTGGTCCTGCACATAGATCTATGTATTCACCTTGTTTATAAAAAGATATTTCTTCTCCTTCTGGCAATTCTTCTATTAATTCTATTTTATAATCTTCATTTTGTTCTTTCATTAATTTTATGGCATCTTCTCTTGGAAGTGTAAATCTTTCTATTGTTAAATCTTCTTTTATAATTTTTTTAGCTTCTTCTTCTATTTTCTTTAAATCTTCTTCAGAAAATGGCTTTTCTACTTTAAAATCATAATAAAAACCATTATCTATGCTTGGCCCTATTCCAAGTTTAGTATTTGGATATAAACGTTTTACAGCTTGTGCTAAAACGTGAGTCGCTGTATGCCAATATGCCTTTTTTCCAGATTCACTTCCATCAAATGTGTGAATAACTAATGAACAACCTTCTTCTAATTTAAATCTTAGATCTTTTATTTCACCATTAACTTCTCCGGCAAGTTGCCATTCTAGCTAATCCCTCACTAATGTTTTTTGCTACTTCTAATACTGAACTTCCTTGCTTAACTTCTAATATAGAACCATCTTTCAATTTTACTTTTATCATATAAAAAACCTCCTTTTATAATTTTTTACATACAAAAGCACTCCTACAAATGCGTACTTTTGCATTCATAGGAGTGCTAAAAATTATATATCCAAGCACGGTTCCATCCTAATTTTAACTTAATTTTTAAATACTTTTAACGCAAGTAATACGTCTAGTTTTTTATTCTAGCAACTAAATTGAGGTAGTTTTTCAAATATGTTTATCCAGATTAGCTTCCAGCCATTAGGCTAATCCTCTCTTTCGACAACCTTTATTTTACTTTGTCTCAATATTGTCTTTAATTATTACTATATTTTTATTATAACCTGAATTTTCTTATTGTCAATATTTTTAATATAATTTTTTTTATTTATGCATATCTAAACAAAAACATAATATACATTAATTAAAGCATTGTACAAACATTTTTTAAGGGGGTAAATTATTACATGGATGAAAATTTAAGATTATATGAGGATATAGCAAAACGTACAGATGGTGATATTTATGTTGGAGTTGTTGGTCCAGTTAGAACAGGAAAATCTACTTTTATAAAAAACTTTATGGATTTATTAGTTATTCCAAATATCGATAACGAATATAAACAAGAAAGAGCTAGAGATGAACTTCCTCAAAGTGCTGCTGGTCGTACTATTATGACTACAGAGCCTAAATTTATACCAAATGAAGCTGTTAAAATTACTGTAGGAAACAATATCACTTTAAAGACAAGACTTGTAGATTGTGTTGGATATCTTGTAAATAATGCAATTGGTTATTTAGAAGACGAAATGCCAAGAATGGTAAAAACACCTTGGTCTGATGATGAAATTCCTTTTGAAAGGGCTGCTGAAATTGGTACAAGAAAAGTAATCGATGAACATTCTACAATAGGAATATTAGTTACTACAGATGGTAGTATTACAGATATTCCTAGAGAAGATTATATTGACGCAGAACAGCGAGTTGTTAGAGAATTAAAAGAATTAAATAAACCTTTTGTTATAGTTCTAAACTCTAATGATTGCCATTCTGAAAATACTAAAAATTTAGCAAAAAAATTAGAGAGTCAATATGAAGTTCCTGTTCTTCCTACTGATTGTGCAAATTTGAGTATTGAAGATATCAACTCTATTTTTGGGAAAATATTATATGAATTTCCTATTGAAAGATTAAATATAGTCTTCCCAAAATGGGTTGATGGTTTATGTGATGATCACTGGTTAAAAAAAGAATTATATTCTGAAATAAAAGATTCTTTCAATAATGTAAAAATATTAAAACAAGTAGATGGAAGTATATCAAAATTGCAAAATACAGAAATCATTTCTTCTACAATTTTAAATGAAGTAAAATTAGGAACTGGAAGTGTAAATATTTCTATTAATTTGATGGAAGATTTATTCTACAAAGTATTAACAGAAATATCTGGTGTAGAAATTGCAAATGAAGGGGATCTATTCTCTACAATAACTCATTTGGCACAAACGAAGAAAGAATATGATAAGGTTTCATATGCACTTCAAGAGGTGAAGGCTAAAGGTTATGGAATTGTTACACCTTCTATGGATGAATTAATACTAGATGAACCAGAAATGGTAAAACAAGGTTCTAGATTTGGTGTAAGATTAAAAGCAAAAGCTCCTTCTATACATATGATTAGAGCAGATATTGAAACAGAAGTGTCTCCTATAGTTGGTTCAGAAAAACAATCCGAAGAATTAGTAAATTACTTACTTTCTGAATTTGAAAACGAACCACAAAAAATATGGGAATCTAATATATTCGGAAAAAGTTTACATGAATTAGTAAATGAAGGTTTACAAAACAAACTATATCATATGCCTGAAGATGCTCAAATGAAATTGCAAGATACTTTAGAACGTATTATAAATGAAGGTAGTGGTGGACTAATTTGTATAATATTATAAATTATTATATCTATATTCTAAAAAAAGACATAACTTTTAAAAGCTATGTCTTTTTTAGTTATTTAATATTTTGTACAAATCATTAAAATTTTATATATATAATTTTAAGAATGATAAAATAAATGCTACCACATAATATACAGCTTCAATTATAACAAATTGTTTTACTGCTTTATCGTTATCTTTTTCATCTGATAATTCTTTAACAGCAAAGAATGTAAATATTAATGATATAACTCCTAAAAGCCCTGTAATTGGTGATGTGATTCTAGATGCTCCAGAAATTAAGTTTAATAAACCTACTACTTTAGCAACTACTATTGGAAAATATGATGCAACTATAGTATTTACTACTGTTAGGAATGATTTTTTATTTTGTTTTTGAAATAAATATACTATTCCTGATAATATAGCAATTTCAAGTAATGGTGTTATTACAGCTTTTGCAATTCCTATAAAGTCTGAAAACTCAACATATCTAAATCCATATTTAAATATAGTTCCTATAATAGATGCAACTTGCCCAAATCCAGCAATTAATACCCATAAAACTAATAGAACAATTGCTGTTTTAAAAAAATTATTTGATTTATCATGTGCTATTTCACTAATCTTCTTTATAGGTGTACTTATTATTCCTGAAAAGAAGTTTTTAGCTTTTTCTGTTTCTTGTTTTACATCAACATTTTTAAAAGAATCTTTCACTTGATTTACAGTTTCTTTTGCCTCCTTTTTAATTTCCTCTGCATTAATGTTTTGGTTTTGATTGTTCTCTTCCATTTTTCATACCCCTTTCTTTTTCCTAAAAAAATTACTATATACAATTTTTATTGTTAATATAATATAAATTTATTATTAGTCTCCTAAACATATTCCTATGTTTCTGGCAGTTTTAACTAAATCATGATCCATACTTACTTTTCTTATATTACTTTCTTTTGTGTTACCTGAAACTGCTCCTATTTGCTTGTTTTCACCTACTACATCTTCTAATGAAACTGAATCTAATTTTCCATCTTTTATTACTGTTAATACATTAAATTTACCTTCCATAGCAAGCTCCATAGCCTTAGCACCATATTTTGTAGATAACACTCTATCAAAAGCTGTTGGTGTACCTCCTCTTTGCATATATCCGAAGTACTGTACATCTTGCTTCTAGTCCTGTTAAAGATTCCAATTCTTTAGCAACTTTTTCTCCAGCACCTCCAAGTTTAGTATTATCTACTCCTATACCATTATCTCTTGTTGATGCAACAGTTATTGTTCCTCCTTTTGGCATTGCACCTTCTGCAACAACTACTATGCTAAATTCTTTACCTTTTTTTCTTCTTTCTTCTATTTTTCTTACAGCACTATTTATATCATATGGTATTTCTGGAATTAATGCAATATCTGCTCCTCCAGCTATAGCTGATTCTAAAGCAATCCAACCTGCATATCTCCCCATTACTTCTAATATCATTATTCTATGGTGGGTTTCTCCTGTTGTATGGAGTCTATCTAGTGCTTCTGCTGCAACTGATACAGCTGTATTATATCCAAAAGTAATATCTGTACATGCAACATCGTTATCTATTGTTTTTGGTACACCTATTATATTTATTCCTTTTAAAGAAAAATCCCTTGCTGATTTTTGTGTTGCATCTCCACCTAATGTAAATATGCAATCAAATCCATCTTCCTTTACATTTTGTACACATTTATCTGATAAATCTTTATATACTACTTGTCCATTTTCCTCCACTTTATAATGAAATACATTAGCATTTGTTGATGAACCTATTATAGATCCACCCTTTGGTAAAATTCCAGATGCAGTATTACTATTTTGTGTACTTAGTCTAACATAATTATTTTTTAATAGTCCTCTATATCCATCTATAAATCCATAACATTCGATATTGTTGTGTTCTGCTGTTTTTACAATAGCTCTTATTACTGCATTAAAACCAGAAACATCTCCTCCATTTGCAAGTATTGCAACTTTTTTAATCATAAAATTCCTCCACAAACTCTTGTATTCTTATGTTTCTTACTTATTATACCAATAATTGAATTTTTTACAAGTATTTTTTGTAAAGTTTACAAATTTTTATTTTTATGAATATTGTATTTTTTTATACAAATACTATTAATATAATTTCAAAATATTTTTTAGAGGTGTTACAAATGATAAAAAAATTCATTAATTATTTTTTAATATTATGTACAATTATGCTAATTTTATCAGGCTGTACAAAAAAAGAAGAAAATAATAAAACTGAAAATACAGATAATCAAAATACTGAAATAAGCAGAATAAGTACAACTACTAACATTACAAACGAATCAAGTAATAATACTACTAATGAACCTAAAAATGAAATTACATCTCCTTCTCCTACTCCAGTAGAAACAGAACTCGGGTCATTTTCGACAAATATTATAGATAAACGCGAAAATAGACAAAATAATATTAGAATAACTTGTTCTAAACTAAATGGAATTACTGTCGAAAGTGGTAAAACATTTTCTTTTTGTAATACAATCCGGAAAATCTACTGCAGAAGAAGGTTACAAAGAAGCTGATATAATAGTTGATGGAAAAACAGAGCAAGCTTTAGGTGGAGGTAACTGCCAAGTAAGTACTACCCTTTATAATGCTGTTTTAGCATCTAGTGGATTAACTGTCACAGAACACCATGACCATGGAAAGAAAGTTCCTTATATAGAACAAGGAAAAGATGCAACTGTTGCATATAATTCATTAGATTTAAAATTTAGAAATGATTCACCAAATACTATAAAAATGTATGTAAGTACAGATGGGAACACAGTAACAGTAAGAATAGTAAAACTATCATAACTTATTATAAATGCCATTTATATTTACTACAATTTTATAATATCTAATCTATATTCCAAAATTCATAGAATATTCTTTACTCTCCTTGAATAAGATTTAATATCTTATTTAGGAGGGGTTTTTATATGTCCTTAAAAAACTTTATAATAAAACTTATCTGTATTTTAATAATACTTATATCATCTTTTTATACAATTGTTTTTGGTTCAGAATATACATATATCTGGTCTGATTCTTATGGCTTATCAGAATCTCTTCAAACAAATGCAAACGAATCTGAACCAGTTCAAAATTCTAATTCATTAAATTTGGAATCTGGAAGTGCTATATTAATAGAGCAAAATAGTGGTCAAATATTATACGAACATAATATTCATGAACAATTACGTCCAGCAAGTGTAACAAAAGTAATGAGCGTTTTATTAATAATGGAAGCTATAGATAGTGGTAAAATAACATTAGAAGATAAAGTTCCATGTAGTTCTAATGCAAGTTCTATGGGAGGGTCACAAATTTGGTTAAATGAAACAGAAGAACTAACAGTAAATGAGATGTTAAAAGCAATCTGTGTTGTTTCTGCAAATGATTGCACTGTAGCAATGGCAGAATTTCTTGCAGGAAGTGAGGAAGCTTTTGTTGAAAAAATGAATCAAAAAGCAAAAGAACTTGGTATGAATGATACATGTTTTAAAAATTGTCATGGTATAGATGAAGATGGTCATATTACATCAAGTTATGATATTGCCTTAATGTCTAGAGAATTACTTACTAAACACCCATCTATAACAAATTATACAACCATATGGATGGATAGTCTAAGAGACCGGAAAATCTGAACTTGTAAATACAAATAAACTAATTAGAAATTATCAAGGTGCAACTGGTCTAAAAACTGGTTCTACATCACTTGCTCTATACAATCTATCTGCAAGTGCTACAAGAAATGGACTTTCTTTAATAGCTGTAATAATGAAAGCTCCAAGTACTAAAGTACGTTTCTCCGAAGCTCAAAAATTATTAGATTATGGTTTTAATAATTATTCATACAAAGAACTTTCTAAGAAGAATGATTCGATAAAAAAAGTTACTGTCACAAAAGGAGTAGAATCTGAAATAAACGCAATATTTAAAGATGATTTTGGTACTTTATTAAAAAAAGGCGAAGATAAAAATATATCTCAAAACATATCAATTGATGAGAATTTATCAGCACCTATTCTTAAAGGTCAAAAAATTGGTGAAGTAAGCTTTACCTTAGATGGAAAACTTATTGGAACTGTAGATGTTGTATCAGATAAAGAAATTAAGAAAAATGGTTTAATGAATATGGTTTCATATTTGTATAAAAATTGGTTCTGTTTGCTTAGATAAAACATTATATTTAAACAAAACAAAAAAAGAAATCACATAACTATTCAATATTAATAGTTAGTGATTTCTTTTCGGCTTTGTTCGGATTATCATTTAAATTAAATTCAACTTGCTCATTTCCTGTTTTGAGTCCTTAATCGCAATATATTTGAAATATTTCTTAAGTGAACTCCAATTTATGCCAAGTATTTCACAAAGGACTCTTAAATCCATTTCAGATTCAATCGCAATTACGATAAAAGAGTCCCTTAGCTGGCTAAATGTAATGTCATCATTTAATCCTGCTTCTTTTGCTAAAAGTTTTAAATTGTTTTCCATTCTTCTTGGCTCATATCCCTTTCCTGTGCCAGTTAGTAAGAATCCTGTATGTTTTTGTTGTTTCATAAGCTCTACTTTCAAGACATCTAATAGTGGTATCTTTCTTTCTGTCACTTCACTAATAACTAGTCTTGTTTTAGATACTTCACCTACAGATTTTCCTGAGACCCTTTGCATCGTTCTACTGATTGTTACATATCCTTCATGGATATCGATATCCTTCCATCTAAGAGCACATAGCTCTCCAATTTGAATACCTGTGCACATAAGTACTAGTATGCCTAACTTAATCAAATCTGTATCATCTCTTAAATACCTGATAAACCGTACAACTTCTTCTTTTGTTAAAATCTTCTTTACACCACTGTCATTTGACTTAGTCAGTGTATCGTCAAGAATTGTAGCTTTTTTTCTTTGAAAACGAAGAATCATGCTCAAGCAAACAATAATATTTTCCTGTGTTTTGCTACTTAAACCATCATTAATTGACATTTTGAATCTGTCGACCTCTTTTTCGTCAATTTCTTCAACTGCCATTCCTTCAAAAAATGGATTCAAGTATGTTTCAATGATGGTTGAATATGTTGCATATGAAGAAGCTTTCACTGTCTTACGTTTTTCTTGTAACCAGGCCTCTGCTTGTTCTGAGAATTTTACAGCACTCGATTGCTGCTTCCTCTCTCTTAGCTTTTGCCTAACTTCAGACTTAGTTTTACCATATACAGAGCGGTACTTTTTATTTCCCTGTTCATCTGTAACTTGATATCTTGCTTCCCATCTTCCATCCTTCCGCTTTCGAATGTTTTCACCTTTTCTTGCCATTGTTTTTTCCTCCTGTTGAATAAAAAATTTGTTTTCCTATAGGACAATGCTAATTAGCATTATGAAAAAATATAATGCTTTGTAATTTTATTTTACATAATTTACCGTGTTTTGTCAAATTTTTACATCTTATCTTATATAATCAAATTTATAAATATACTATTCATCTTCATCAAAAATAAAATCTTCATCACTATATTCAATTTCTATATTTTTCTTTGTCTTTGGAGCTGTTTTTTTATTTGTTCCCTTATTTGTTTTAGATTTAGTTCTAGACTTTGTTTCTTCTCCAAATTCTTCTTTTAGATTTTCTAAATATTCCATTCTCTCTTTATCTTTTCTCCTCTCTTCTTGTCTTTCTTCTTTCTTTTCTTCCTTTTTATTTTGCATTGTTTTATTTAACATGCTATTTACTTTTTCTATTAAATCTGGTACATAATCTAATAATTTATCTATTGATGATGTATGATTTACTGGTAATAATTTTACATTATTAGATTGAACTACTAAAAATGCTACTGGAGTAATACTCACACCTGCTCCACTTCCGCCACCAAAAGGTAGTCTATATTGTATGGCTTCTTCTTTATCTTTCTTTTTATATTCATCTATTGTTTCTCCATTAAATTCACTTCCACCAGATGCAAATCCAAAACCTACTTTTGAAATTGGTATAATTACTACATTTCCAGGAGCTTCAATAGGCTCTCCTATTATAGTATTTACATCTACCATATCTCTAATACTATTCATGGCTGTAACCATAAGACCTTCTATAGGATGTTCGTTCATATTCATCACTTCTTCCTTTCTTAATAAAAAAGATATAAATTATATTGATAATATGTACCATTTTTACATTTATTATACAATTTAATCTTAAATTAATTATATTTTTATTATATTTTGGCTCTATTTTATAATAATATTCTCTTTTTTTATTTTTCAAATTTACATTCTTAACAGTTAATTTTAAAACCAATGATATTAATGTCGAAATAAATGGAACTGCATAAGTTGTAAGCATAATATCTCCAAATCCAATTTTCAAAATTAATTTAAATTTTAAAATTTCTGGTTTCATTTTTTTTAAGAACACTTTTGTAAATTTTGTTATATTAAAATCTTTATATCTACTTAAAACTTTATTTTCTAATTTTTTCGTAATTTGACCAAAATCAACCCTAGATATCTTCTTTAGAAATTTTGAATTTTCTAGCTTTTTTATTTTTTTCTCATTTACTTTAAATCTTACAATTCTTATTTTGCTAAGAAAATATATACCAAATTCAAACTGATAATCATTTATAATATTTTTATTATCCGTATCTATATCTAAATTTATTATAGATATCCTTATGGATGAATATCTAATTACTAAAAATATAAATAGAAATATTATTAATACACATAAAAAAAATAGCATCATAGACATTCCCTCTTCTTTGTTCTATAATACTATTTTTTCCATTTTTTATTAATTTAATCAATATTAATCCAATAAATATATGTTTTAATTATTAATTAGACATATATTTATTATAATTTGCTACATAGTCATTTATAGCAATAATCAGATTACAAAAATCGAAATATAACTATGATATATTTCTTTTTTGCTTTTCTACTGTTATATCACCAAATAATTCTAATTGAGCTGTTGTCACTTTACTTCTTCTAGACATTTCTAATAATCCAGAAAAAGCTGTTACGACTTCATTTCTATTACATTTTTTTACAGAAAACATTCTATTAAATACAAATCTTTTGTTTCTTACTAATTCTCTAAACATTTGCTTTACTTTACTTCCAACACTATAAGTTTCTGTTATAGCAATTTTTTGAATATTTTTTGCATTTTTATTAAGTCTTGATTTATTTTTATTTATTACTTTCGAATAATTTTCCGGAATTAGGTCTTTATTATAGTCTCTTTCTAACTTTTGTTTCGGCAATTCTATTTCATCAGGTAGCTTACTTATTCTTTTACTATTTTCTGCATAAAATTCTTTTAATTTTTTAGTTATCTCTTTATACTTTTTATATTCTATAATTCTCCTTAAAAGTTCTTCTTCAGATAATTCTTCTTTTTCTTCTGTTTCTACTGGTAACAAAGTTTTAGATTTTAAATATAGTAAGGTTGATGCCATAATTAAAAATTCACTAGTTATTTCTAGATTTAATTCTTCCATTGTATCAATATAATCTATATATTGATCTGTTATTTCACTAATTTTTACATCACATATATCCATTTTATTTTTATCAATTAAATGACATAGTAAATCTAATGGCCCTTCAAAGTTTTCTATCTTTATTGCATATTTATTTGTTTCTAATGTTAATACATTTTGCATTATTCTCCTCCATATAAAGCACTTTTTATATTATCTTCTTTATAACCTTTACTTTTAAGAAAATTTCTCAATTTTTCCTCTTCGACTGAATTAATCTTTTTTTGTACAATTTTTTCTGCATTATTTTTTTCATATTCTTGTAATTCATCTTTATGTTCTTCAATATAATTTTCTATTAAATCACTTTTTAATCCTTTTGAATATAATTTATATTTTATTTGCTTTATAGAAAGAGTATTAATAGCTATAAATTCACTAACAGCTCTTTCTATATATTCTTCGTCATTTATATATAAATTTTCTTTTAGATCTTGAATAATATCTTCAAGTAATGTATCTTCAATTACATTCCTAAATTTTTGTCTAACTTCATATTCAGTTCTTTTCTTAAAAATTATATATTTTAAAACTTTCGTTTTCTGTCTATCAAATTCCTCTATTGTATACAAGATTAAAACCTCTCTTATTCTTCATCTTCACTATCATTTTTTTCATTAGATTCTTCATCACCTAAACTTTTTTCAAATGCTTGTGAAAAGTTATCTCTAATCTTATTTTCTACTTCTTTCATTATATCTGGATTTTCAATTAAGAATTTCTTTACATTTTCTCTACCTTGTCCAATTCTAGTTCCTTCATAACTAAACCATGAACCACTTTTTTCTATAATATCTAGATTAACAGCTAAATCCACTATGTTTCCTTCTTTTGATATTCCTTTTCCATACATAATATCAAATTCAGCTTCTCTAAAAGGTGGAGCTACTTTGTTTTTTACAACCTTAACTCTTGCTCTATTTCCTACAACTTCTCCATCTTGTTTTAAGTTTTCTATTTTTCTTATATCTAGTCTTACTGATGCATAATATTTTAATGCTCTACCACCAGTAGTAGTTTCTGGATTGCCAAACATAATCCCTACTTTTTCTCTTAATTGATTTATAAATACTATAACACATTTTGATTTATTTATTGCACCTGCTAATTTTCTTAATGCTTGTGACATTAATCTTGCTTGCAAACCAATATGTGAATCTCCCATGTCTCCATCTATTTCTGCTTTTGGTACTAATGCTGCAACAGAGTCTACAACAATAATATCTAAAGCACCGCTTCTTACTAAAGCTTCTGCTATTTCTAATGCTTGTTCACCAGTATCTGGTTGTGCAACTATTAAATTATCTATATCTACACCTAGATGTTTAGCATAAACAGGATCTAATGCATGTTCAGCATCTATAAAAGCTGCTTCTCCACCCATTTTTTGTGCCTCTGCTATCATATGTAATGTAAGTGTTGTTTTCCCTGATGACTCTGGACCATATACTTCTATAATTCTTCCTCTAGGTATTCCTCCTATTCCTAATGCTACATCTAGACTTAAAGCACCTGTTGGGATTGCTTCTACACTCATAGCTGTGTAATCTCCTAATTTCATAACAGAACCTTTTCCAAATTGCTTTTCTATTTGACCTAAGGCTGCTTCTAAAGCTTTTTTCTTTTCTACATTTTCTGCACTCATAATATTCCTCCAATTTCTTTTTAAACATTTGTTTGTATTGTTATTATATACTATTAATTTTTTTTGTCAATACCTAATTTGACATTTTTTAAAATTTATTAAATATATTAATCGCCATTCACAGTTAATCCAAATGGCACATACTAGCCTCAGAATGGTTAATATATATTTTTTAAAACCAATCGCTGATGGCCCCACACCCCATCCTACTTTTCTACCTAAACTGCGTGGTATAAAGATAACTAATTTCTCTCGCCTGCCACGCTTCAAGATTGGTTTAAAAAAAATATATATTAACCATTCTGAGGCGGTAACATTATCACTTCCAACTAAAACAAACTATGAATATCAAAATACATTGACATTGCCACTTAAATAATCTGCAAACTCTAACCTTTCTATTGCTTACACCACGACTCCAAATTATAAAATAAAGAATAGTTATTAGGATTAAACTCTCCTGACATTTTTTGATTTAATATAAGTATATTTTTATTACGATATAAAGTAATATATGGCATATCTTCTTGTGTAATTTCAAATAACTTATTATACTTTTCACATGCTAAATTATCGTCACTTATATTTTTTAATTCATTAATAATATCTTTTACTTCTGTATTATTATAATTTGCTATATTGCCTTCTCCATAAAAATATTGTAAATCATTACTAAATCCATTATTTATTCCTGTAAGAATTATATCATAATTTTTATTTTGCAAGTACTCTTTATATTGTGAATCAGTAACTTTTTTTATTGTTATTTCTATTCCAATTTGTTCTAATTGTTCCTTTATTAATTCTGCAACTTTCAATCTATTTTCATTATTTGTTTGAACAACTAGATTAAGAGATAATTTTTTGGTAGTTCCTGAAGTATTTTTTTTCTGCCATTTATTATTTTTATATGTCCAACCCGCTTCTGATAATATCTTTTTTGATTGCTCAATATTATATCCTAAACTTACATTTTCTTTTTTATAAAGATATGTTCCATAATCAATTACACAATCTGATATATAGTATTTATTATTATAAACCTCTTGAATAATATTAGATTTATCAATTGCAAAAGAAATTACTTTTCTTACTTCTTTTTGACTCAAAATTTCATTTTCACAATTCAAACTTAGAAAATCTAACTCTCTTCCTTTATATTCTTTTACTTTATATCCTAAAGTACCAATATATTGGTTATAGTTTATATTTGATGTGTGAATCACATCAACATTTCCAATTTTAAAACTATTATATAATTCTCCCATATCTGAAAAAAGTAAAAGATTTATCTTCTCTATCTTAGGATTTTTATCTTTTTGGCTCCAATTATCATTCTTTTCTAGAACAATTTTATTACTATCTATACTGGTGATTTTATACATTCCAGTTCCATTTGGCATACTATTTTTAGATAAGTCACCATTTGTATAATTACTTTTTTGTAATATTGGAAAAACTAAATTGTATTCAAAAAAATCATTTTCTTTATTTAAATCAATTCTAATAGTAGAATCATCTATTAATTGAACTTGACTTACTTCACTTACATTAGTTGAATATACACTATTTCCTTCTTTTAATTTATTTATAGTAAACTCAATATCTTCTACTTTTAAATTTGTTCCATCTGACCATTTAATATCATTATTTATCTTTATTAGATATGATTTTGAATTTATTTTTGCACATTCTTTTGCAAGACATAATTCTTTTTTATATTCTTCATCTAAACTAATTAATGGTTCAAATACTAATTTACTTATATTTATTATTTCTTTATTATTAGTTAAAATTGGATTTATATTATCATAATTTGAAATTCCAATTGTTATTTCTTTAGAATACTGCACTTCTTGTATCTCTTCTTGTGCTTTATTTTCATCTTCATCTCCTACTTTATTATAGATAAAATAAATAGCAAACCCTATTAGAGATATAAGTATTGCAATAAAAATATATTTTACGAAATTTACTTTCATATATAGTATCTTTTATGTTAGTCTGGTAATATAAACTAACTCTCCTTTCTTATAAATGCTTAATATAAAACATTTTTGGTTATCATATATTAAAACATCTTATTTTTCAATAGTTTTTTATCAAAAAGAGAACATGAAAATTTCATGTCCCCCCAATCTATTTATTAATTAATTTATTATTTTCTAGCTTCTACAATAAGCATCATACCTGTTCTTTCTTCTCCTTCTACTTGCACTTCTGCAAATGCTGGTATGCATACTAAATCGACTCCAGATGGTGCAACAAATCCTCTAGCTATTGCTACTGCTTTTACAGCTTGATTTAGTGCTCCTGCCCCAATTGCTTGCATTCTTGCTTGATTTGATTCCTTTACTAATCCAGCAATTGCTCCTGCTACTGAATTTGGGTTTGATTTTGATGAGATTTTTAAAACTTCCATTTTTTGCCTCCTATAATTTTATTTTTGTTTTACTTTTTACAAGTATATTTATACTACATTTATTAAAAAATGTCTAGTAGTTTTTTGGAAATAAAAGGAAAAAGATATCGCATTATTTTATATTTTTCGGCATTTATTTTACATTTATTCTAATTATATTTTCTACTCGACAATTTTCGTCATTTACTTCGAAAATACATCCATTAAACAAACAATTTCCTTCAGCTAATTTATATCTTTCTGGTAATGATGTTACAAATCTCTTTATAGAAGCATCTACATCCATACCAATAACAGATTTATATGGACCTGTCATTCCAATATCTGTTATATATGCTGTTCCTTTTTCAAGAATTTTTTCATCTGCAGTTTGTACATGTGTATGTGTTCCATACAAAATTGTAATCTTACCATCTAAAAAATATCCCATTGCTATTTTCTCTGCTGTAGCCTCTGCATGAAAATCTACAATTATAATATCAGCATTATCTTTTAATTCTTCTACTAAGTCTTCTGCAATCAAAAATGGATTTTCTGATAATACATTCATATCGGTTCTTCCAATTAAATTAATTACTGCAATTTTCTTACCTTTACAATTATATATTCCATAACCTTTACCGAACAACACCTTTCGAATAATTAGCTGGCCTAATTATTTGTGGATGGTCTATAAAACTAAATATGTCTTTTTTTCCCCATGTATGATTTCCCATCGTAATTACATCAATTTTTAGATGAAGCATACATTCAAAAATTTTAGTTGTGATTCCCATTCCTCCTGCTGAATTTTCACCATTAACAATACAAAAATCTATATTATTCTCCTGTTTTACTTTGGGTAACATTTCCTTAAGTTTTTTTACACCATTTTCGCCTACTATATCTCCAACTGCTAATATTTTCAAATTTCATCTTCCTTTCCCAATAACTCCTTGTAACATCATACTACATGAAATATAGAAAATCAAGAAAAAATACTTTTTTCCATATATTAAGTTAATAGTTCTAACTATATTTACAAAATCATAGTTCCAACTCCATTATCAGTAAACATTTCCAAAAGCAAACTATTATTTTTACATCCATTTATTATATGAACACGTTTCACTCCATTTTTTATACACCCTAAACAAGATTGCACTTTCGGAATCATTCCTCCAGTAATTACTTTTTCATCTATCAAATCATTTATCTTCTTTTCATCTAATATAGACATAACTTCATCTTTCACTTTCACACCATCAACATCTGTTAACAAAATCAATTTTTCAGCTTTTATACTTATCGCAATTTTACTTGCTACTACATCTGCATTTATATTATATATTTCTCCATCTTTTCCAACTCCTATTGGAGCTATAACTGGTATATAACCTATATCAATAATATCTTGTATCAATTCACAATTTATATTCACTATATTACCAACATATCCTAATTCCTTATCTAATTGATTACATAAAATAAAATTTCCATCAATTCCAGAAATTCCAATTGCTTTAACTCCTTGCTTATTTATGATATTTACAATGTCACTATTAGTTTTTCCTATCAAAACTTTCTTTACAATTTTCATTGCTTCTAGATCTGTAACTCTCATTCCATCTTTAAAACTTGGTTTTATATTATAATTTTTTAATTCTCTATTAATGTCTGGTCCACCACCATGTACAATAATTACATTTATTCCAACATATTTCAATAACACAATATTTTTAATAACCATTTGTTTTAAATCTTCATCTATCATTGCATTACCACCATATTTTATTACTATAGTTTTACCATAGAATTTATTTATATATGGTATTGCCTCTATTAAATACTCTACATTTTCCATATACAACACTCACCTTCTTGTTTATAATTATTCTAAGCTTTCTGTATTTATATCTAAGACAAATTAATTTGATATCACTATATTATTTTATCATATACTTCCATTTTGTAAAATTCTTCTATTATAAAAAAACTGCAAAGAAATCTCTTAAAAAAATGATAATTTTTTAAGACTCCTCCATAAGTTATACTTTTCTGTTTTTGTGTAAGCACTTTTATAATAAGTTTGCAAAGATGCCTCTCTCGTCCTTTTTGACAATTTTAACCTTCTAAAAAATACACCTATAATACCAGATTCATTATATAATATCATAGGTGCATTTCAAAAAATAAACTAACTAAAATTTTTTTACTATTATTACAAAAATTACCATTGCCATAATAGTGCAGCCTAAAAGAATAAGTAAGACGATTACTAATGCCTTCAATAATTCTTTCATCTTTCAAACCTTCCTTCTAAAATTAGTGTATTTAATATATTATTACAAACAAAAATAATTTTCAAGTATTTTTAGTTATTTTTGCTTCCAATGCGTTACTCTTTAATATTTTACTCTTAATAAAGCTAGAATATGTAAGTTCATAAAATATAAGCTACATCCCATTAAATAGTAACAATTAAATTTATAGATTCTAAAATACAAGTTACCATTTTTTTCTTTATAGAATAAAATATGTATATCTATCGATTTTTTAGTAGATACTATATTTATACAGCGGAAAGGAGTTTTTCTATTTATGAAATCTTTTTGTATAAAAACAAATAACAATAAAATAATAGAATATCTACTAAAAAACATATCAGATTTAAATGTAGAAGATGTACATTATAGTTCTAACAAATTCAAAATATACAATAATATAATTATACATTATCTAGGAAAAGATCTATCTTTATTTTACAATAAACTTTCTGATATTATTACTGATTGTATTATTAATTTTTATGAGGAAAAAATAATTAATCATATAATAAATTACAATTATTTTTATTTTGATTTTTATGAAAAAAATGAAATAAACAAAGAATGTATACAAATGTTAAACATGAAAGATGCAAGCGATTTTACTTATAGAAAAGAAAGCATATGGATATCAGTTTTCGAATATATAATGCAGCACGATTCTATGATACTTTCTGGATTTGTTAATTTCAGATTACAAAATTATATAAAATCCATAGATTCTGCTGTAGATATTGCTGTTAATAAATTTATCTTAGAAAAAGAATATAAAGAATTTATTGAATTACTAAAATTATATATTAGTTCTAAAGAACCTAATATAAATTATATTCATCTAATTTATATGAATGACGACTCTCTTTTACTAGATGAAAACAAAAACATACTTGCAATTTCACAAGATCTATTTAATGCAAAATTTCTATCAGACATATCATTTTCATCTAATGATTATATTCTAAATACTTTATTAGATTTAATCCCAAAAGAAATAAATATACACTTAATTCAAGAAGAAGATGAATTTATAAAAACTTTAAAATTAATATTCGAAAATAGAATACACATTTGTAATGATTGTGATATTTGTAAAATATACAAATTAATAAATAAAGAATTATCTTCAAAAACAAAATAAAAAATATTTACTCCAAATAAAATATGTGGTATATTTTTAATATTGGAGGTTATTTATGGAAAACGAAAAAAAATTAGTATCAATATTAGTACCCGCATATAACGAAGAAGAAGTTTTAAATATGTTATATGAAAGATTAAAAAAAATTATAGATTCAAATACAAAATATAATTTTGAAATTTTATTTATTAATGATGGTAGTAAAGATAATACTCTTAAAATAATTAAAGAATTAAGAAGTAAAGATTCTAACGTATGTTATTTAAATCTTTCTAGGAATTTTGGAAAGGAAACTGCAATGATTGCAGGTCTTGATTACGTTAAAGGAGATTGTGTAATTATAATTGATGCAGACTTGCAAGATCCTCCTGAACTAATTCCTCAAATGCTAAACTTTTGGGAAGAAGGTTATGATGATGTATATGCAAAAAGAAGATCTAGAAAAGGTGAAACTTTTTTAAAGAAGTTCACATCCAAAATGTATTATAAAACTTTGCAAAGTGTAACTAATATAGAGATACAAAAAGATACAGGAGATTTTAGGCTTCTAGACAGACGTTGTATTGAAGCACTAAAATCTTTAAGAGAATCTGAAAGATATACAAAAGGATTGTTTAGTTGGATTGGCTATAATAAAAAAGAATTATTATATGATAGAGATCCACGTGCAGCTCGGAAAAACTAAATGGAACTATGGAAAATTAATTAATTTATCTATTGATGGTATTACATCTTTTACAACATCTCCTCTTAGATGGTCTGCTATTATAGGATTTTTAGTTTCTATTATTGGTTTTATTTATATGTTAATTATAATATTTAAAACTGTAATATCTGGAGTAGAGGTTCCTGGTTATGCTTCAACATTAGTAGTAATTCTGTTCTTAGGTGGATTACAATTAATTTTTTTAGGCATAATTGGCGAATATTTAGGACGTGCCTTTTACGAATCTAAAAACAGGCCACTATATTTTGTCGATGAGTATAATGGTGAAAAAGAAACAAATAGAAAATAGCGGACTGAAATAATTTTTGATACTTAATTAGTTCTCATATAGCCCGCGTTTAATTGTTCGTGTGCCAATTTTTGATAAAAAATAATCCAAGCTCTATAAGAGCTTGGATTATTTAGACTTTAGGCTCCTATTAGGAGCCTTTTGTTCACTTTGCCAAAACAATAATTGCACCATATGGATCAATTATACCAGTATTATAATTAATACTAAATATAATCTTTCCTCTCTGTATAACTTTTGGCATTTCGATTTTATGTGTATTTTTGCTTCTGTTAACTACTACATACATAGAATTTTCACTACTAGTTCTTTCAAAAGCAAGAATTTCTTCATTTAAACTAATAAATCTAAAATCTGCTTCTTTCAAGAATTCATATTTTGTCCTAATTTTGCCAAGTGTTCTAAAGAACTTTAATAAATCTTTATCCCTATGGTTCCATGGATATGTCTTACGATTAAAAGGATCTTTATATCCATATAGTCCGACTTCATCTCCATAGAATATAGAAACATTACCTGGAAGAAAATACTGAATTATAGTTGCTATTTTAAATTTCTTTTTAGCCTCTTTATAATTATTCCCTTCTAACTTGTCATTGTTATACTGCCACTGTCTATTTTCTCTTGGATTACCAAAGTTTGGAACATCCCATACCCACTCACGATTTTGTTCGATTCCTTCTCCTTGAAGAGTAGTCATTGCTCTCGTAATATCATGGGTAGATAAAGCATTCATTACTGAAAATACAGCCTCTTGCGGATAATCATTTATGATTTCCCAAACTTTACTTTTAAATTTTTCGGAATCACCAAACCTTACATACCTAAGTATTGCATCTGTCCATGGATAATTCATAACAGTATCTAGACTGTGACCTAACAAGTAATTCCTTGGATGACCATCTTTTTCTTTAGTTGCTGCATTTTCCCACACTTCACCTATTATAAATGAATCTTTCTTATTTCTCAAAACAGCTTCTTTTATTTTTTTTAGGAAAAAATCTGGTAATTCATCTGCAACGTCAAGTCTCAATCCATCAATACCTAGTTTAAACCACTTATCAATTACTCCATCTGCTGAAAATAAAAAATATTGCCATTCTTTATTCGTTGGTTCAGTAACAGGTAGATTTTTAAAATCCCACCAATATGAAAACATTCCTTTCCATTTCTTATACCAATTATAATATGGAGAATCTGTTCCTTGGTATGCACCAATTGAATCTACATATCTGCCATCAGCATTAAAATAACGAGAATAATTTCCTGTATGATTAAAAACTACATCTAAGATTACTTTCATTCCTATCTTATGCGCAGCATCACATAAATTCTTTAAATCTCCGTTTGAACCTATGTATGGGTCTATATTTTCATAATCTCCAGTATCATATCTATGATTAGATTGACTCTCACAAACAGGGCTTAAATAAATAATTGTAACTCCTAAACTTTTTAAGTATTTTAGCCTCTTTTGTATTCCTTTAAGATTTCCAGCAAAAAAGTCATTGTTTTTCACTTCTCCATTTTCATCTGGCATCCAAATAGGCAGTTCATCCCAATTCTCGTGCAAAATTCTGTCTACTATTGGTGGCAAATTTTTCACAATTGGTATACTATAGTCTCTTCCAAACCTGTCAACAAAAATGTGGTATATAATTCCACCTTTTCCCCAATCTGAAACTTTAAATTCCTTTTCACATGCAGTAATTCTCCAAAAAGGAAAATTCTCTGTAGTGATGCATGGTAACCAATTTTGGGGATTTTTCTTTATCCATAAATTGTTACCATTTAAATTTAATGAAATTGCATAGTAGTAAACACCAATTTCATCAAAAGTAACTGTTGCATTAAAAAAACTTAAATTTCCTTTTGTTCTCTCATAAGACATGTTTAATTCTCTTGGAGTACCACATCCTTGCTTATATATAACAATTTTAGCATTTTGTACAAATCCAAAATCATTTGAAATTCGCAAAGAAATAGTACATTTTTGACCTAAGCTAATAGCTCCTTTTCCAGACCGTACAATAAAAATTCTGTTGTCTTGCATAACACTCATGATGTAAAAATCCTCCTTTTCAAAACTACAACAAAACAAATCGAATCTACTAAACACTAGCTATTTTTAGCTATGCTTTATTTATACTATTGTTAAAATATTTTGTCAATATAATCCTATACTTTAACGTTGTCATATTTTTTAATTTACACTTTAAATCTCAATTCTATCTTTAAATTTACTTTGTACTATATCTTTTAACTTTCTATTTTTTTCTAAATCTAATCCGTGGATCTTCTTCTTCAATTTTTCGAGATAAATCTTGAACTTGTTTTAGAATAGGAATATCTTCAAACAAATTTGCTATCTTAAATTCTGGAATTCCATGTTGTTTAGTTCCAAAGAATTCCCCTACCCCCCTTAGCTCTAAATCCTTTTCTGCTATGACAAAACCATCATTTGTATCTTGCATAATCTTCATTCTTTGCCTTACTACATCTGAATTTGAATTATATTTTAATATACAATAAGATTTATATTCACCTCTACCTACTCTACCTCTTAGTTGATGAAGCTGAGCAAGTCCAAATCTCTCTGCATTTTCTATTACCATTATACTACTATTTGGAACATTTACTCCAACTTCAATAACAGTTGTAGAAATAAGTATATCAATATTTCCATCTTTAAATTCCATCATTATCTGATCTTTCTCTTTTGGTTTCATTTTGCCATGTATATATTCTACTCTATATCTCTTAAAAGTTTCATTTTTATATTTTTCTGCAAGTTCTACAACTGCTTTTGCATTAATTTCTTGATTTTCTTCTACTAATGGACATACAATATAACACTGCCTTCCTTCATCTATTTGTTTTTTTATGAAATTATTTACTCTTTCCTCCATCCCTTTTGTCACTGCAAATGTATCAATTTTCTTCCTATTAGGAGGTAGTTCATCTATAATAGATATATCTAGGTCTCCATATAAAATAAGAGCTAATGTTCTTGGAATAGGTGTTGCAGTCATTACTAAAACATCTGGATTTTGACCTTTCGCTACAATTGTACTTCTCTGCCTTACACCAAATCTATGTTGTTCATCTGTAACTACTAATCCTAAGTTTTTAAAAACTACATTATCTTCTAAAATTGCATGTGTACCAATTAAAACATCTATATTTCCGTTTTTTAGTCTTTCTAATATATCTTCTTTTTTCTTTTTAGTAATACTACTAATTAATAGTTCACATCTAATGTTATATTTTTCTAGAATTTGTGCATAACTTTCTAAATGTTGAGTTGCTAAGATCGATGTAGGTGCCATAATAGCTGCTTGAAATCCAGATTTTACAGCCTTATATGTAGCTATTATAGAAACTATAGTTTTACCAGAACCAACATCTCCTTGAAGCAATCTATTCATAGATTTATCTTTCTCCATATCACTTTCAATTTCATTTAAAACTCTTAATTGTGCATTAGTTAATATAAATGGTAAATCTTTTATAATTTCTTCAAACTTCACTCTAGAATCAAATCTAATTCCTTTTATATCTTTATTATATTGATTCTTAAGTCCAAGTAATGCAAGTTGCATACTTAAAAGCTCTTCAAAAACTAATCTCTTTCTTGCTTTTTTAAATTCTTCAAATTCTTCTGGAAAATGAATTTTTTTAGTTGCATCATTTATTTCTAAAAGATTATAGTCATCTAATATGTATTCTGGCAAGCTTTCTAATAAATTTCCTTTCACAAGTTCTAGTCCATTTTCTATGATTTTTCTTAAAATATTTTGCGATAAGCTATATGTAGATGAATATATTGGAATAATTCTTCCTGTATTATTTTTAGTATTAATATCATCAAAAACAGGTGAATTCATTTCAAATTTTCCCATTCTAATATTAGCTTTTCCAAAAAAATAATAAGTTTCTCCAACAGCAAATTTGTTTTTTAGATAACTTTGATTAAACCAAATAATTGTACATTTCGCTGTTTCATCTTGTACTAATAATTTATACATACACATTCTATTTTTTAATCGTATCTCTACAATTTTAGAAACCACAACTGCTTTTATTAGTGATTCTTCACCATCTACTAAATTTTCAATCAATCTTGGTTTACTTCTATCTTCATAATCTCTTGGATAATATGTGATTAAATCTTCCAGAGTAAAAATTCTTATTTTATTCAATAATTTTACTCTACTTGGACCTACACCTTTAATATATTTTACATCTTTTTTTAAATCTAACATAAAACTTATATTACTCCTTCCAAACGATAGTTCTATTATTACACAATAAAATTTATTTGTAAATATTTTTATTTTTGTTTATTTTTTAAAATTGTTGGCATATAATAAATATGACCCAAACATGGAAGGAGAATTTGGGCCAAAATCAAATATATTTTTATATAAAAATGACCCAAAATTTCCTTCCAAGTCTGGGTCAAAATTTGGAGGTAAAATATGAAGAATTATAAATTAGCAATTATTGGTGCTACTGGTGTAGTTGGTCAAACAGCTTTGAAAGTTTTAGAAGAAGAAAAATTACCAATTTATGAATATGCATTTTTTTCATCATATCGCTCTAGTGGCAAAAAAATAGAATTTATGGGTAAAGAATACACCGTTCGAGAATTAAAAGAAGATTCTTTTGATGAAGGTTTTGATTTTGCAATTTTCTCTGCAGGCTCAGATACTTCAAAAAAATATTCTCCAATAGCTACATCCAAAGGATGTATCGTTATTGACAATAGTAGTGCTTTTAGAATGGTTGAAGACGTTCCATTAGTTGTCCCAGAGGTAAATGCCGATGAAATTTTTAAAAACAAAGGAATTATTGCTAATCCCAATTGCTCTACTATTCAAGCTGTTGTCGCATTAAAACCATTAGATGATAAGTATACAATAAAAAGAATTGTTTATTCTACA
The DNA here is from genome assembly GCA_019417465.1 of Clostridiales bacterium. Classification (GTDB taxonomy): domain Bacteria; phylum Bacillota; class Clostridia; order TANB77; family CAG-508; genus CAG-492. The sequence continues at coordinate 17,671 of DXVF01000012.1, read as the reverse complement.
TATCAAGCTGTTTCTGGAGCGGGCTCAAAAGGTATTCATGATTTAAAAAATGGTATCTCTTCTTATTTAAATAAAACAGATTCTTACAACTTAGAAAAATTTCCTCATCCAATTTTTAATAATTGCTTGCCACATATAGACGTTTTTTTAGATAATGGATATACTAAAGAAGAAGAGAAAATGATTAATGAAACGAGAAAAATACTAGGAAAACCAAATTTAAAAATAACAGCAACAACAGTAAGAGTTCCTGTTCTTAATTCTCATAGTGAGTCTATAAATATAGAATTCGAAAATGATATCGATATAGATGATGTAATTAATATATTAAAAAATGCACCTGGAATTGTAGTTCAAGATAATCCCTTAAAAAATGAATACCCTCTTTCTACTTTTTCATCAGGAAAAAATGATGTCTTTGTTGGAAGAATTAGACGTGACTATAGTGTACCATCTGGAATTAATATTTGGGTCGTCGCAGATAATATTAGAAAAGGTGCTGCAACTAATGCTATACAAATACTAAAAAAATTGCTAAATAAAGCTTAAAATTATTATACGTTAGCAAATTTATTCTAATACTAAAGCCCAAAAAATGTTCAATTTTTTTGGGCTTTAGTACATATTGGTTTGTCTAATTCATTTTTTTATATTTTTATTTTAACATTTTTCTAGATCTTACAAATACTACTATTGCAATAATAGCTATAGCTGCTACTACAACTATTATTGTATTTCTTACACCTGTTTGTGGTATTGTTCCAGGAGCTGTTGTTTTATCTCCTACTGTAACTGTATATTTTATTGTACTTCCATCTTTTGCAACTAATGTTATTTCTTCTGTTGCACCTTCATCCATCACTTTCCAAATTAACTTTCCATCTTCTCCTAATGTCCATCCTTCTGGTAATTTGTCTGGATCTAACTCTTTATTTACTGTAATTGTTACTTTTACTTTTCCATCTCCTAAGTCTTCATCTTTCTTATCTATCACTTTAAATTCTTCGTTATCATTATTTTGATTTTTAGCTAAATCAAATAAATTACTAACTAATTGTTTATTCACCTTATTATCAGTTGTTTTCAATACATACTCATCTACTATAACACCTATAGTTCCCTCTTCCACATTTTCTGGAATTGTTACTACTATTTTATAACTTCCATCTTGATCTTTTACTAATTGATAAGTACTATTTTCTGCTAATGTTCCTTTAAGTTGAATACTATCATTAGTTTTATCATCATCTGAATCAAATATAATCCTATTTGTAACATCCAACGCATCTATAGCATTAATCTCCCCATCATTTTCGTAATCTGCTAAAACTTTATTTAATTCTACGCTTGTAGGATCCATGATATACTTGTTTATTAAACTGGTATCTGCTTCATCTAGTTTTCCATCACCATTTGCATCGCCATTTAATCCAGTACCTTTTGGAGAATCGATTTTAAAAGTTACTTTGTTTCCATCTTTAATACCGTCACTAATTTTAATATTGGAATCATAATAATCATCATAATAATCTGTAGAAATAGTTAGCAAATCACTACTAATTTCTTCATTTGCTACAGTTGAGCTATACTTAAATACACTTGGCTTTATAGTTATACCAATTGTACCATCTTTATCTGTTGGTATCATTACTAGTACTTTATATGTTCCATCATTATTTTTTGACATTTCATAAATACTGCTTTCTTTTGCTAATGTACCATCTAAGGTTATTGGATTTTTTAAAACTTCTTTGGCAGACTCCATTTTTACAACATCCGCTATATCTACACGACCATCAAGGTTATAATCAGCAAGTAACATATTTAAGTCATCACTTGGCACAAGCATACTTACATATTTAGCTATCAAATATGCATCAACATTGTAATCTTCTTTTGCAGGCATCTCACCTACTTCTTCAAAATCTCTATATTCATCAACTCTGCCATTATCGTTTGCATCTCCATTTAAGCCACCACCTTGTGGAAGTTTAATTGTAAATTCAACAATATTTCCTTTTCTTATTCCATCTGATATAACAAGTGTTGTATCAGCATTAACAAATGTTAAAGCACTTATTATTAAACTTAAAATTAATAAAACACATAATATTCTTTTAGTCTTTTTCATTTTACTCCTCCTTAATTTTTTGACATTTTGTCATAATTTCTTACATTTTCATTATACATACTTTTAATATCATTTTGCAATATTGTTTTTTTTATTTCTCCATTTATATCTATAAAAGCCCTTTTATTTCAAGCTTTTCTTCTTTTTTTACGTTTTTATTACTTTTCTATTGCATTTTTATTACATTATTTTAATATTTTTTCTACTATCCTCCTTTTCTTTTATATTTTTTAAATTTTATATCATAAAATTTTTTTAAAACAATATATTACATTTTTTAATTGTTCATTTTGTAATATTTACTATTTATATATTGACATTTTACTATCTTATTGTTAAAATGTTAGTCGAAACTAACATTTATTTTAGGAGGCTTTATGCTAGAATTAAAAAACATTACCTTTTCAAGGGATAATAAAAAAATATTAGATAATATAAATTTAAATTTAGAAAGTAATAAATTTATTGCAATAACTGGACCAAATGGTTCTGGAAAGTCTACACTTGCAAAAATTATTATGGGAATAGAAACTCCTGATTCTGGTAGAATTATATTTAATGGTAAAGATATAACAAATTTAGAAATTTCACAAAGGGCAAATTTAGGAATCGGCTTTGCATTTCAACAACCTATACGTTTTAAAGGACTTACCGTAAAAGACTTAATTGAACTTGCCGCAGGTAGTTCATTAGAGTTTTGCAAAACTTGTGATTATTTATCAGATGTTGGATTATGTGCAAAAGAATATATTAATAGATCTGTAGATTCTAAGTTATCTGGTGGAGAATTAAAAAGAATAGAAATAGCAATGCTTGCTGCTAAAAATTCTAAATTCACAATATTTGATGAACCTGAAGCCCGGAATTGACTTATGGAGTTTTAACCATCTAATCGGTATTTTCGAGAAAATGAAAAATACAAAAGATAATACAATTCTTGTAATTTCACATCAAGAAAGAATCTTAAATATAGCAGATGAAATAATTTTACTAAAAGAACGGAAAAATTGTAGAATCAAATCAAAATTTAGAAGATATATTATCAGAAAACTCAATACGTTGTAAAAAAGTATAATTTATCAAAACAAATAATAGAAGGAGATTTAAATGGACAAGATAGAAAAAAATTTATTAAAACAAATAGCAGGTATTGAATCTGTTCCTTCTGGAGCATATAACTTGCGTGCAAATGGCTTAGGTATTGCAAGAAACACAACTGCAAATATTGATATAATACCCAAAAAAGATAAACCAGGTATTGATATTATAATAAAAGAAAATACTAAAAATGAAAGTGTTCATATCCCAGTTATTTTAACTAAAAGCGGGCTAAAAGATATGGTATATAATGACTTTTACATTGGTAGAAACGCTGATGTTGTTATTATAGCAGGATGTCGGGATACATAATGGCTCATGTGCTACTTCTGAGCATGATGGAATACATACTTTTCATTTGGAAGAAAATTCAAAAGTTAAATATATAGAAAAACATTATGGTGAAGGTGACGGCTCTGGAAAAAGAATTTTAAATCCAGAAACTAATATATACTTAAAAAATGGTGCAACATTAGAAATGGAAACTGTTCAAATAAAAGGTGTAGACTCTACTCTAAGAACTACTAATGCAACACTAGAAAAAAATTCTACTTTACTTATATCAGAAAGAATTATGACACATAATACTCAAACTGCAAAAACTATTTTTAATGTGAACTTAAATGGTAAAAATTCAAAAACAAAAGTAAGTTCTAGATCTGTTGCAAAAGATACATCAGTCCAAGAATTTATGTCTAATATCATTGGAAACAATGAATGTTTTGGTCATGTCGAATGTGATGCCATAATAATGGACAAAGCAAAAGTTACTGCTATCCCTAAAATAGTATGCAATAATCTAGATGCAAATTTAATGCATGAAGCCACAATAGGCAAAATAGCTGGTGAGCAATTAATAAAATTAATGACCCTTGGACTTAATGAGCAAGAAGCTGGAGAATATATTATTAGTGGATTTTTAAATTAATTTTGCACATTTTGACTAAATACAAGAAAAAAATTACAAGATAATGGTTTTTATATATCAATTGTTACAAGCAAACTATTATCATATAGCTTCAAAAAGAAATATTTAAAAAAAATATTTCTTTTTTTTATAACTTATCATATAATAATCACATAGATTATATAAATATATTTTCTATATAATAACTCTTTTACTTTAAAGAGGAGGTAACTTTATGAAAAAAATATTATTTAAAGGCTGTGGAACAGCTATCGCAACACCTTTTACATCTGATGGTATTAACTTTGACGAATTTAAAAAATTAATCGAATTTCAAATTTCAGAAGGAGTAGATGCAATTATTGTTTGTGGAACAACTGGTGAATCTTCTACTATGACATTAGAAGAAAAAAAACAAACAATAAAATTTGCAGTAGATACAATACGCAAAAGAATCCCTGTAATTGCTGGAACTGGTGGTAATTGCACAAAATCTGTAATCGAACTATCTAAATATGCCCAAGAAGTTGGAGCAGATGGACTTCTAATTGTTACTCCATACTACAACAAAACTACTCGGGGTACGGATTAATAAAACACTATGAAACAATTGCAAAAGAAACTACATTACCAATAATTTTGTATAATGTTCCTAGCAGAACAGGTTTAAATATATTACCAGAAACATGTCTTGGCTTATCTAAAATAAGCAATATTGTTGCTATAAAAGAAGCTAGTGGTAATATATCTCAAGTTGCAGAAATTGCCAATTTGTGCAAAGATAACTTACATATTTACTCTGGTAATGATGACCAGATTTTACCAGTTCTTTCTTTAGGTGGACTTGGAGTTATATCAGTTCTTTCTAATATAGCGCCAAAGAAATCACATTTAATTACTAAGAACTTTTTTGATGGTAATATTGATGCAGCAATTTCTATGCAATTAGATGCTCTTCCTTTAATAAAAGCTCTGTTCTGCGAAGTAAATCCTATACCTGTTAAATCCGCTTTAAATTTGATGGGATATAACTTTGGAAGTCCAAGATTACCATTAGTAGACTTAAGTCCAGAACACCTTAAGAAATTAAAAAACGAAATGACTAATTATGGAATATTGTAAACACTCGCTACTAGTGATATAATTAAATTAAATTAAATCATATTATATATATGTTTTATGTTTATAAGAGAGGTTATTATGAAAAATTTATTAACAAAAGATATTGATGAATTTAATATGCTTGTATATGATTTAGCAAATCATCCTACTGTTCAAAAAATGAAACTCTTTAGGCAACATTATGATACTAACTGTTTTGAACATTGTTATGATGTAGCATTTTATAGTTATTTAATTTGTAAGAAATTAAAATTAGATTATATTTCTGCTGCTCGTGCTCGGTATGCTACACGACTTATTTTTATATGATTGGAGAATTAAACAGCCAAATCGAAAAAGATTTCATGGCTTTAGGCATCCACGTATTGCATTAAACAATTCTTTAGAAATTTTCTTTTTAACAGAAAAAGAACAAGATATTATATTAAAACATATGTGGCCAATTACTATAATTCCACCTAAATATTTAGAAGGATATATACTATCTTCTGTTGATAAATACTGTGCTATTAAAGAATCATATAACCACTATTTTGAGTATTTTAGCAAGAAGAAAATTTTTAGATATAGCTATATATTTTTATATTTGCTATTTTTTAGAATTATTTAAAAAAATTGTATAATGATCCTTAGTTACTACTATATTTTAGTATTTTATACTCTAAATATAGTAGTAACTAACAATCTGTATTATTATAGTTTTGGAGGTAAAAAATGATAAATATATTTATTAATGGTTGCAATGGAAAAATGGGACAAGAAGTAGCAAAATTAGCAGATAAGTATGAAAATATGGTTTTAGTTGGAGGTTTTGATAAAGAAAATACCGGACTTCTTACTTTTCCTGTCTTTACAGATATTAATAATATAACAGTAAAACCTGATGTAATAATTGACTTTTCTATTCCAAAAGCTTCTCTTAAAATTTTAGAATATGCAAAAAAAGAAAATATACCTACAGTTATTGCTACTACTGGTTTTAATGAAGATGAATTAAATTTAATAAAAAATTTTTCTAAAAGTATTCCTATTTTTAAATCTTCTAATATGTCTTATGACATAAATTTAATGGTAAGAGTTCTTAGTATGATTGCTCCTATTTTAAAAGATACTGATATAGAGATTATAGAAACACATCATAATAGAAAAATAGATAGTCCAAGTCGGAACAGCTTTACTTCTTGCAGATAAAATAAATGAGAGTTTAGGAAACACGCTAAATTATGAATTTAATCGTCATGACAAACATGAAAAAAGAGGCAAAAATGAAATTGGTTTTTCTTCTATTAGAGGTGGTAACATCGTAGGAGAACATATTGTTAGGTTCTATGGTGAAAATGAAACATTCGAAATAAAACACACTTCATATTCTAGATCTGTTTTTGCAGAAGGTGCATTAAAAGCTGCAGAATTTATTATTACTAAAGAAAATGGATTATATAATATGGATGATTTAATAAAGAAAAATTAATTATTTATATATTATAATATGAAATTTCTCTTAATTAACATTTTACTCTATGCTAGAAATTTACTATTATATAACAATAGTGGGTTTTAATTATATTTCATATTTAATTAATTTTTATAGCCCCATTTAATTGTTCATTGTGCCAATTTTTTTAAAATTGGCGCAATATTTTAATCTTCTATTTTTCAACTTAATATCATTAATATTTTATAGATATACCAGTTATATAAACTTTAGAATCCCTTACTTTTAGCACATTAAAAAATATTACTTAATTTAATCGTCTCTTTTTCTTTTATATGTTCTAGTAAAAAATAACATCTATCTAAATTTTCTCTTCCTTGTTCATAATCATTAGTTACTATATTTGCATTAAGTGCTGTTAATTCTGATTCTATTTTTTCTAATTCATCATGTTCTAAATAATATGCTAAATTATTATTTCTACTCTTCCATTCTTGCATTGTTTTATTTATCTTTTCTTCTACATTATTTGTATCTACTTTTTTCTCTAAATCTTCTTTGATTTCATTCAAATTTCCTTGCATAATCTTAACTGTATCTTTTGTATAATTTTGAGTAATAACATTTCCTACAAGTATTAAAATAACAATCAATACAATAATTATTATTTCTTTATACATAATTTAATTTCCTTTCTTCTCTTTCTTCTGGCAAAAAATCTGACCTTTACCATCTAATGTTACAATTAGAGCTTCTTCTGGTTTCATATTAAATTTTTCTACTTGTTTTTCTAACCAAATATAATTTTTACCTATCTTTTTTAGATTTTCTTCCATTATAATTCCATCTATTACTAAATCATACGGAATACCTTCATAGTCTGGCATAATATTAAAATCTTCTGGTATAGTATTTCTTTTATTTGGCTTTTGTATTACTGTCACTTCCCCATTAGTTTCTAAAATAGCATATTCTACATCTCCAATATTTACAATATTATTTCCTCTTAATCTTTCCTGTAATTCATTAATAGTAAAACGTTCCTTTTTTAACACTTCTTCGTCTATCTTTCCTCTATATATAAGCATTGCTGGCTTTCCACAAATTAATTCTCGTAATTTTATGCTTTTTAAATTAATAAATGATATTAATAAATGCATTACTAATAATCCAAGTATTGGTATAATTCCTTTTGAAATTGGAATACCAATTTCTGTCATTGGTATTGATGCTAAATCTGCTATCATAATTGCAATAGCAAGTTCAAAAGGTTGTAATTGTCCAATTTCTCTTTTTCCCATTAATCTCATTACTACTAAAACAATTATGTATAAAACAATCGCTCTTATAAAAGTAATTAACATTTTTTATTTTTCTCCTTCATTTCATTTATTTTTATTATTTTGCCAAATATTAATAAAAATATACGCATGTTTTTGAATAAAAGTTTTGTTTTCGTAAATAATAAAATTATAAAACCACATAAAATTTAAAATTTTGATATTTTATCACAAGGAGGTTTTTATCATGTCAGATAATGGTGTGAATAGTAAATCACAAAATACAACTAGTACAGTTTGGCAAATAGTTGGTAGATTAGTAACAGCTGCCATTGTACTTGCAATTACTGCATTTTTTACTCCTGGATTTAGTATAAGTAACTTTTGGGCACTAGCAGCAGCAGCAATTGTGCTTACTATAATAGATTATTTAATAGTAAAATTTACTGGTCTTCATGCAAGTGCTTTTGGTAAAGGATTTGTTGGTTTTGTCCTTTCCGCAGTAGTTTTATATGTTACTCAATATTTTGTTGCAGGTTATACTATTTCTTGGATGGCAGCAATTATTGGTGCACTCGTTTATGGTGTAGTTGATTATTTTCTACCAGGTGAACAACAAATGTAGTTTTATCTAAGCTAAAAAGAATGTATTTATCTTCAAGTTCTTTGAAAATAAATACATTCTTCTCTATTTTTATTTTATATTTTAATTTTTAATAATTTGTATAATAATTTAATTATTATACTATTTTACACTAGACTTACCTTTAGCATATCTTGTGATTTCATATAATCTGTATAAAGTCTACATGCTGTTTCTGGACTGTCTTGCCCTTCGGCGTTTTTTATTGGTGCAAACTCTTCTTCTCTTTTTACTCTTAATATACTCATATCTGAATATTCTTCAAAAGCATCGAAAATAAAAGCTTCAAATTTATATGCATTTGGCTTGCTTACTTCTATAAAGTTACCATTATTATCTAAATAATTTGCTTTTTTAAATGCTACGTGATAAGGTAATTTTTTATTTGATAATTCTTCTAACGCCTCAATTGAATATAAATGGCTTAATATATTAACTTCACCAAATATAAGTTCATCATTTTCATCTCTTTTACAAGCCATATCTTCTGGAAGCTCTGTATATTCTATAACTTTTGGTTTTCCTTCTATTTTACAAAATACCCCAACTTTTTCTTTAGGATTTGTTTTTACAACAGATTTAGAAGATATTTTATTATTTTCCTTTATTGTAAGTCCTGTTAATACTGGATCTACAATCTTTAACAAAATATTATCCACACCACCAACAAAAATCCATTTTATATTATTTCTTTTCATATCTTCTATAATACCATCTTTTTTTATAGATTGGTAAATACTTCCATTACCGTCTGAAGCTTCTTTTATTAAGCAATTTTTATCAATTATTAACTCGCCATTTGTGTCTATAAGAGGTAAATTTCCTTGTACAAAGAATTTTACTTTTTCTTTTGGATAACCAAAATAATTATTTTCCTTTAAAAACTTTACTGTTTGCTCTTTATTTTCATTACTTGTCATTATGTACCAAGGTATAATTACATCATATCTATTATTTGCTGTCTGAAGAGATTGTACTATGATTTGAAATAAATATTTTTCTTCTCCATTTACTAATATTTTAAATGTTCCTTTTGGACCTTTATGACCAAGCCTTGTACCCTGACCTCCTGCCATTGTTATAACAGCATACTGTCCATTCCTTATTATTTCTTCACCTGTTTTGTTATATTCTTCTAATTTTTCATTTGATAACTTTGATTTGTCTACATAATTTATATGTTCTATTTTATTAATATCAATAATCTTTGGTTCTTTAACTTTATTATATAACCCCATAATTTGCTCAAAATCAATTGAGTTTATCTGATTAATTAATTCTGTCTTATCTTCTAATTTATTTAATAAATTAATTAAATTTGTTTGATTAAACTTTTCTAGTTTTTGTATTACTTTTTCATATTCATTATTCATGTTTACCATCCTTTTCTACTGTATTATATGCATATTTTATTACAACAGTTTCATTTTATCAAATATTTTTATTATTTGCAAGTTATTAAGTTATATAAAAAAATCATAAATATAATAATAACTAACTATTATACATCTTTCTTTTGTATTATGTAAATTGTTGACGTTTTTTCCTAATTGTGGTATAATAGGTAGTGTTGATTACAAATAAGATATCTTTTTAAGGAGGAAATAAATATGATTAATAATAAAACACTTATATTTGGCCATAAAAATCCAGATACAGATTCTATTTTATCATCAATTGTAATGGCTAATTTAGAAAATGAATTAGGAAATGAAGCTGTTCCAGTACGTCTTGGAAAAATAAACAAAGAAACAGAATATGTTTTTAATTATTTACAAATAGAAAGACCAGAAGAAATATCAGATATCGAAGACGGTCAAAATGTAATCTTAGTAGACCATAATGAATGTACACAAAGTGCTAATAACATAGCAAATGCTAATATTTTAAAAGTAGTAGATCATCATACAATGAACTTTATAGCACCATATCAATTATACTATAGAGCTGAACCTGTTGGATGTACAGCTACAGTACTTTATAAAATGTATAAAGAATATGATGTTGAAATCAGCAAAACAATTGCTACACTAATGGTTAGTGCAATTATCTCTGATACATTACTATTTAAGTCTCCAACATGTACAAACGAAGATAAAATAATTGCAGAAAAATTAGCTAAATTAGCAGAAGTAGACTTAGATGTATATGGAAAAGAATTATTAAAAGCTGGTACAGACATCAGTGAATTTACTCCTGAAGAAGTTATTAACATAGATAGTAAATTATTCGAAAAAGGTGGCAAAAAATTTAAAATAGCACAAATTAATACAGCAGATTTAGATGATGTATTTAAAAACAAAGCATATTTTGAAACAGCTATTAATAACGAAATAGCAAATGAAAACTTAGATTTATATGTTTTTGCTGCAACAGATATTTTAAACTCAAACTCTAAAATCATTAGTTTAGGAAACGATTCTGGTATAGTAGAAAAAGCTTATGGAGTTACTTTAGATGACCATACAGCAATGCTAGAAAATGTTGTTTCTAGAAAAAAACAAATGTTACCAAAAATATTAGAAAATTTAGACTAATTTATTTCTAAATGAGACGAGTTGCTAAAGAGGATTATGTATTTTGAAAATTTATGAAAATGCCTAATCCCCTTTAGCAATTCGTCTCATTTAACAAATAGAATAAAATTCCAATAAAGAGGTAAAATAAAATTACTAACTTATTTTATCTCTTTTATTTTTTTGATTAATTTTTTATATAATATTGTTTTATTTTGTCGTTATGATATAATTTCTTCCAAATATATATTATATTTTAATATAATTAATATTTCGTATAGGATGTGTGAGATAATTATGAAAGAATTAATAATAGCTAAAGAAGATCTTCTTTTTAACTTAAAAAAAATAGAAAAAAGAGTTACCAAAGATAATTATACAATTATTGCAGTAGTAAAAGGAAATGGCTATGGTTTAGGGATTGTTCCCTACACTAAATTTTTATCAGAACATGGTATAGATTTTTTTGCAGTAGCTAGTATAGAAGAAGTTATAGAACTAAGAAATTCTGGCATAACTAAAAAACTAATGATTTTAACTCCTTTTGTAGATAAAAAAGATGTAGAAATATTAGTACAAAACGATATTACTCTAACAATAGATTCATACGAATCTGCAAAGCTTGCAAATATAGTCGCTAAAGAACAAAATAAAACAATTACTGCTCATGTAAAAATTGATACTCGGATTATCACGTTTTGGATTTCCTTATTCAGAAGCAAAACAAATAAGCAATATTATAAAAGAATGTGATAATATTTTATTTGAAGGTATCTTTTCCCATTTATCTAATTCTTTAGCTAAAGATAATTCATGGAGTATAGAACAATTTAATAGATTTACTAAAATAATTTCCGAACTTGAACAATTTGGTATAGAATTTAAATTTAAGCATATTTGTAATTCATCAGGATTTTTTAAATATCCTGATATGCATTTAAACTCTGCAAGAATTGGATCTGCCTTCCTTGGAACTGCATATGGACCTCGGAAACTTTCTAAAAAAGATTGGTACTTTCCATACTAAAATTTCTAAAATTAAGGAACTAAATAAAGGTGATATTATTGGTTATGGAAATTCTTATATTGCAAGCAAACCTATCAAAATAGCTATCCTTCACACTGGATATTATGACGGGATTGGTATTACTCTTATAGACCAAAGATTTAAATTTTTAAGTAAAGCAAAAAAAGTATTTATTGATTTTAAAAAACTATTTACAAATGATTTTGTGTATTTAAGAATTAATGGTAAATCATATAAAGTCCTTGGTCAGATTCGGAATGTATGATACTATTATCGATATTACTGGTGAAAACTTTAAAGAAAACGATGATATTTATTTTGACGTTCGTCCAATTTTTATTGATTCTAGTATTGAAAGAAAATATATATAACATATTTTAGGGGTGTTTTTTATTATGAAAAAATTATTATTTATTTTTACTCTTTGGACTTCAAAAATAGTCCTATTAGTTGGTAAAATTCTAAGAAAACAAGGTTCTATGATTTCTGGAAAAGTTGCTACCTACATTAAAAAAGATTTTGTAAAATATTTTCGAAATATTGATTATTCTAAAACTATATTTGTTACTGGTACAAATGGGAAATCTACTACCACAAACTTAATTGCACATACTATAAAATCAGCAGGTAAAACATTAGCAACAAACACAGAAGGTGCTAATATGATGAGTGGTATTGCTACTACTTTAGTAAAGAATTCTAATTTGTTTGGAAAATTCAATAAAGAATTTTTGATTTTAGAAATTGATGAACGTAGCCTTCATGCTATACATAAACTTCTTCCAGCAGTTAATCTATGTATTAGCAATCTTCAAAAAGATCAAGTACAAAGAAATGGTGATCCTGATTTTATTTATCGTATGTTTGCAGATACAATTACAAAAAATATGACTTTATTTGTGAATAATGAAGAACCTAGAAGTAGATCTTTAGAAAATTATGTAGGAAAAGTAGTATATTACAGTATGCAAAAAAATGAAAAAACTTATGAGAAAGATGATTTTTATACTGTTACTCTCCCTTGTCCAAAATGTAACCATAAAATTAAGTATGACTATTATAATATAGAAAACATTGGAAAATTTAAATGTACGCATTGTTCTTATCAAAGTGTAGAAAAACCTGATGTCTTAATTACAGATATTAACTATGAAGAAAAGACATTTAAATGTGAAAATGATAAATATACTGTTACTTATATAAATCCTTTCTACATTTACAATTATGCTTTATGTATTGCAATTTGTAAACAATTTGATATTGGTTATTCTGACATTCAGAATGGGTTTGAATCTTTTGTAAATCCTGTAGATAGAAGAGAAACTTACAAATATAAAGATAAAATCATACACTATTTAAGAATTAAACAAGAAAATCCAGAAACTCTTCAAAATGCTTTAGATACACTTGCTCGTGATAAACAAGAAAAAGCTATATTTATGGGATTATATGAAATTAAAGACTTCCCTCCTGCCTATACTAATACATTTTATTTCTTTGACTGTAACTTTAAGCCAGTAGTAGAATCTAATGTGGAACAATATATATGCTTTTCTAAAACAGTATGTTATGATTGTGCAAATCGTATGATTTATGATGGTGCACCTATCGAAAAAATGAAAATATATGATATTGAAGACGATTTTGATACTATATTTGAATCATTAAATGAAATTAAAACTAATAATATTTATATTATTACAGGAATGAAACCTTATAATAAAATTAAAAAATTTTTTAAGGAAGGTGACAAAAATTGAATAATGAAATAAATTTAGCTTGGATGTATCCAGATATTTTAAACCTTCATGGAGAAAGAGGCAATAGCCAGAGTTTTAAAAAAGTAGCTGACGAATTAGATATAAAATTAAATATTGAAAGAATTGATGATATAGAAGAACAAATAGACTTTTCACATTTTGATATTTTGCTTTTTAATAGTGGTGAATTAAAAGTAATGCCTACAATTTTAGAATCTCTAAAAAAACAATTAGACGAACTGAATAGATATATAAAATCTCAAAAAACTATTATTGTAACTGGCACTACTGGTGCACTTTTAGCAGATAATATTTATCGATATAATGGAGAATCTTTTTCAGGATTAAAACTTTTAAATATGGATATAAAAGAAAGGACAATGGTTATTGGAGATGACCTTTATTATACATTAGAAGATGGAGCTGAGATTATGGGTTCGCAAATTCAAATGATTGATATTACATTAAAAGAAGATGTAAAACCTCTTGGAACAATTAAATATGGGTATGGAAATAATGGACAGGCTGATGAGGGTGCAATAAATAATAATATTATTTTCACAAATTGTTTAGGCCCAGTTTTTGTAAAAAATCCTTGGTTTGCCGAAAAAATATTAAGAATTGTATGTAAGCAAAAAGGTATTAAAATATCAGAAGATATACATCCTAATTACGAAATCGAAACAAAGTCTTTAGAATCTACAAAAGAATTTATAACTAGAAAAATTGTTTCACAAAAAGATATTTAAGAAATATTATTTATATAGGGAAGTGTTTTATATAAAAAGCACTCCCCTATTCTTATTTTATTATGCATATATCTTTAACTTTTTTAAAACTTTATAAGCTTTATCTCCCATTGGTAAAGACAATATTTCGTCCTTTTCCAGAACTTTAACATAAACTATTGCTAAAACATAAATAACAGCTCCAATAATAATTGTAAATAATGTTAATATTACATTATTTATAGATGTTTTTAATAAATTATATATTACTAAAATAGCTATTCCCATTATAGCCCCTGATATAATAGGCTTAATTATATTCTTTTTAAAGTCAAGTTTTAAGTTAATTTCTTTCTTTGTAACTCTCCATGTAATGGAAAACGAAATAAATTGACAAATAAATGAACTAATGGCTGCTCCATAAATATTGATATTTGGATTTCTAATTAATATCATATTTAGTACAAATTTAATAACACTACCTATTGTAGTTGCAATTGCTGGAATATACAACTTATTTAATCCAAATAAAGCACCATTTAAAGTTTGATTAATAGCTATAAATATCATTGTAATTGATGCAATTTGTAATATATGTGCTCCATCTGATGCATTCGGATATAACATTCTTAATATAGGATCTGCAAGAACTATAAATCCAATAGAACATGGCAAAATAATTAAAATTGATGCAGTAACTGAAAA
This sequence comes from Clostridiales bacterium, assembly GCA_019417465.1. GTDB lineage: Bacteria > Bacillota > Clostridia > TANB77 > CAG-508 > CAG-492. Next base: position 2,319 of record DXVF01000012.1, on the reverse strand, counting down.
CGATATTTTTTTAGATGCTTCTTCCCTATTGTTTCTAGCAAGTGCTGAAGAGATTGCTGGCACTAGTGCTGAAGAAAACGCTAAATTAATTGCAATAGGTAAATTAGTTAATGTATCAACTTTAGATAATATTCCAGTAAACTTCATTGCCATTTGTTCTAGTGCTTCTTTAGAACCTAATATGGTTTTATATGCAATTTGTGTACAATTACTTACTGTAGCTGTATCGATCATTGTACTGATAGCTGTAACAACAGATCCAATTGTCATTGGAATCGAATACATTAAAATAGTTTTTGCTATTGACTTTGCTGGTTTTGCTTTTTCTTTTTGTTCTCCGTTTTTATACTTGTCTGCATATTTTTTATTTCTTAATTTATAATATGTAACAAGGTATGTAAAAGAAATTAATATTGCAACTGTAGTTGATAGATTTCCTGCTGCAGCCATAATATAAGGTTCTCTTCCAATTGTTGCATATACAAATGTAATACTTAATAAACAATTAAAAAATTGCTCTAATGTTTGAGATGTACTAGTTACTTTCATAGTTCCCAATCCTGCAAAATATCCTCTTATAACTGCAGAAATTGATACAAAAAAGATTGCTGGTGATAATACTCTTAATACATATTTAACATCTGGTACATTTAGTATATTGCTTGCTATAAAATCTGAACTTAAGAATAATAAAGCTGAACATGTTCCTCCAATTATTCCAAATAAAATAAATGCTATTTTAAAAATTCTATGTGCAGATTTATACTCCCCTATTGCTATTTTTTCAGAAACTAATCTTGATAGTGCATTAGGTATTCCTTGTGAAGATATTAATAGTAATACTGTATATATTTGATATCCAGCTGAATAATATCCATTCCCAATATCACCAAAACCATCTAAATTAGTAATTATTAATTTATAAATTAATCCAAGTAATCGTATGACAACTTGTGATATCATTAACATCAAAACATTCCCCATAAATGAGTTCTTTTTTTCTTTCAAATTTTTTCCTACCTTCTTTTTTATTTTCTTATTCTTGTATTATATATTAAGGAATATGTTTTTTCAACATAATTTTTTAGGTTATTTTAAGTTTTTAATGTAATTATTTCTTTATTTATTTTTTTAGTATATTCCTTATACTAAGGGCATACATAATAAAAAAATACAGAGAATTCTTCAAGAATCATCTAGAGAATCATTACTCATATAATTTACTTTAGCATTGCCAGGCCTAATACACATATAAATATTCCAAATATCATGAGATATTTTTTCCAAGTAATCTTTTCTTTTAATATAAATCTTGAAGCTAAAGTTGTAATAACAATTGAACTTGAAGTAATTACTGATACTGTTGATACTTGTCCATCTATTAAACTAAATCTCTGACATAAATTTGTACCTAAATCTAAAATAGCATGTAGAAAAAAATATTCTTTTAAATTAATTTTTGTAATATCTAATTTTTTCCAATTATTTGTAAATAGACAATATAAAATTACTAGGATTAATCCCATCAAAGCATAATAAAATACTACAATCAATGGATTAAAATATATATTTATATATACTTTATTTAAGAATCCTGATACTCCATTAAACACTACAAAACCATATGCTGCAATAATCCCTCTTTCTTCTGTTCTTTTTACTTGTCCTTTTTCTCCTTTAGCAACTAATATAGTTAATATAATTAGTATAGTTGAAAGTATCAATTGTAAAGCATTCCAATTATCTTTTAATATTATAATTCCTAATAATAATGTTACCACAGTATTGCCCTTTCTTATTGGTGTTACTGTAGATACACTCGCATATTTAACTGCTAATATTGCACATATATATCCTAAAGCCTGTATAATTGTTAGCGGTGCTATTTTTATTAAATTTATTATACTAAAATTTTGAATAACATCAGTCATACAAATACCCATTATTATATATACAATATCACTTATTATCATACCGAGTTAAACTTAACATAATAGTATTGTTGTTTTTCGAGCATTTTTTCATTGCTATTGAAGTAAATCCGCTAAGTACTGTAGATGCTAAACATAAATATAACCACATATTTTATCTCCTTTTATTATTCATTTGTAATCTTCATTAATAATGTGATTATAATTCTAATAAATAAATTATTCAAGCCTCTTTATCTATAAAAGAATAGAATATATTTGAAGTTAAACCTCCTTATTAAACATATTTGCTCTAATAGAAGAGTTCACTTCAAACATATTCTAACTCTTTTATTGTTAATGTCAATAAGAAAATGTACAAAATTTTGAATTTAGTTATGTACAATTT
>DXVF01000011.1 GCA_019417465.1 Clostridiales bacterium | reverse complement strand
ATTTTACCCTCAACTGACATCAAACCTAATTCAATTAAAAAGTCAATTTTATCTCCTTCATTTAAAATATATTGTTTTTTCTTATTATGTTCATTAGAATTTTTTATTAAATTATTTTTATTTTCTTTTTTTATATTATTTCTCTTTATAAAATAATATAATATTATTCCTATTATCGGAATTAATAAAATTAATGTTAAAATAGTGTTTCTGGTTAATATAAACGATATTATATTTAAAACAATAAAAATAAATATTAAAATAAAATAAACCTTATTATTTATTTTTAATTTATTTTTATTCGTTTTCTCATTTTTTTCTTTTTGATTTACTAGTGAATTTAAAGCTTGTTTTTTTTCTTTTATAGCTTCTTCATTTTTTTCTATTATTTTTTTATTTAATTTTAATTTTTCATTTTCTATTTTTTCTTTTTCTTTTATTTCTTTTAATTCTTTTAGGTACTGTTCTTTCAATTTTTCTTTTTCTATTTCTATTTTTAATTTATTAATTTCATTTTCTATAATATATTGTTTTTCTTTAAAATTTTCCAATTCTTTTATTTCATTTTCATATTTATTTATTTTATCTATACTTAAATTTATTGGTTTACCTTGGCTTCTTTCTGTGCCGATTTCATCTAATTGTTTCTTATTTAATTTATCGATTGTTTTTTTATATGAAATATTGTCATCTCCTGTGCCAGCTAAATTAGCTATTTTTTGTATATATATGTTCTGGTCCTGCTTATTTAATTTTACCCCTTGTTGCATAGATACAACACTAGATAAAAACATAAATTCATCAACTTTTGTTTGTTCAAAAAAGAATTCATTTCCTATATTTTTATCTATATTAAATTGTTTTGATATATCTTCTAGATTTTCATTATATATCTTAGGATTTTTTTTGCCGAATTCCCTATATACTTCAAACTCTTCTCCAGAATCTAATTTATATTTTAATTTTCCAGAGAAATCTCCATCTCCCCACGGTTTATATAAATCATAATCTGAAAAATTTTTCCCTTTTTTATTTTTTGATGTTCCATAAAAAATATTTTGAATAAATTTTAATAATGTAGATTTACCAGCTTCATTTTTACCATAAATTAAATTTATTTTTTCTGAAAAATCATATTCTTTATTATTTATCTTTCCAAAAGAATTTATTTTTATATTTTTAATTTTCAAACATATCACTCCATTATTTATCTAATATCTCTAATCCAATCTCAAAAACATCGTCAAAAAATTCCTTTTTTAAAGGATCATTTTTAATTTCTTCTAATATCTCTTTTGCAAACATTCCTTTTAATGTAGTTTCTTTGGAAATATTTTCTATGTCATATTCAATTTTTGTTTTATTTTTAATTTTTAAGATATTTTTATTATTATTTAATTTATTTATTTCATTTATATTTATTTCAAAATTCCTTGTTCCAACTAAAATTATTTTGCAAAAAGTATTTTCTTCAATTTCTAATTTATTTATTTTTTCTATTAATTCTTCATCTGAGTTTATTTCACTAATATCTATTTCTTTTTCTACAAATACTTTAGGATCCATTTTTACAAATTCAAGGCTTAATTTATCTTTTTCTATTTCTCCAACAATCATACCATGTTCTCCTAATTCATCAAATCCTAAAGATATAGTAGAACCTGGATAAATTATTTTTTGATTACAATTTGCATCATAATTTGTTTTATGAATATGTCCTAAAGCTACATAATCAAATCCTATCTGTTCTAGTACTTTTTTTGAAATAGGATTATATGTATTTTCTGTTGTTTCTGAACCATCTAATGTTCCATGCATTATTAATATATTTAGTTTATCTTTATCATCTAATTTAATATCTTCTAAATTAACTCTTCCTAAATAAAAATCATCGAACCCATACCCATAAATATTTAATTTGTCTAGTTCTATTTTTTCTAACCTAGAATGAAAGATATGTACATTTTCATTCCAATCGAAATTATTATAAAATGATTTTTTTAAATATGGATCATGATTTCCTGGTGAAATAAATATTTTTGTAGCTGGTATTGTTTTAAATAAGTTATTTACAAACTCTATTGTACTTTCTCTTATATATTTATGTTCATATAAATCTCCTGAAATAAATAAATATGGTATTTCGTTTTCCTTTATAAATTGTATAATTCTTTTTAAAGTTTCTTTTTGTTCTATTCTTCTTAATTTGCATAAATCTGTTTTACTACTTAATGTAATAAAAGGAGTATCAAAATGCATATCTGCTATATGTACAAATTTCATAAATCATTATTTCCTTTCTTTTTTATACTTCTAATTTATATCATACCTATTTTTTTCAGTCAACATATTTCGAACATTTGTTTTTATTTTTTCTTACTACATAATAGTTTTATCTCTATAGAAACTTATTTTTATATCAATGCTATATCATATTAAAGAACAATAGCAAGCTTTAATTATATTTCGTATTTAATTAATTTTCTTACAACCCGCGATTGTTCGTGCAGCAATTTTTATAAAAAATTATGTGCATTTATTTGTATAATAGGAAATCTCTTTATCAGTTAGATTTTACTCCATACTAGAAACTTATTATTATACAAAAAAATAGATGATTAGTTAAATTCTAATAATCACCTATCTTTATATTTTATTTATAATTTTTTAATATTAAAAAATTATAAATCTCATATTAATTTTCATCATCTAGAGGACCAAACAATTCATCAAATTTTGCTTCTAGTTGTTTTTGTATATCTTCTGAAAAATCATCTGTTTCCTCTTCCTGAGGCAATACCAGTGCATCTATTTCATCATTAAATAAATCATCTGTTGTATCTTGTTTTTTATCTATTTTCTCTATTTTATCCTCTTCTTTATCATCATCAAATAAATCATCTAATGAATCTACTTTCAAATCTGTTGGTTCTTCATTATTAGTGTAAGGATTGTATGGATTAAATTTTCTCCACACCCCTCTATTACCAGAATCAAAATCATTATGATCTAATGTATATTCTTGTAACTTTTTAACCATTTGTGATTCAAAATAATAATACTTTCTAGCCTTTACTGGTTTTAAACCTTTTTCAAAAATAATACATAAATCATTATCCATTCTCCTTAATTCATCTGGAGTCATTAATGCTCTTCCCATTACCTGATCTGATGTACTATACCCTTGTTTCTTTTCATTTTTATCTCTATTGACTGACTTACTATCTCTAGTAATAGTTTTCTCACCTAATGCCTTTGAAAAATATTCTACTGTTTTAAATGAGTTACTTCCTAAGAATACGTGTGTATCACAGTTACCCATAATAGTTTCGTGAGATTTCTCATATACTGCTTCTAATTGATCTAAGTTTTGTAAAATAACACTAAATGATATTCCTCTACTTCTTGAAGTTGATATTTTTTTATCGAAATCTGGTATTTTACCAATGTTAGCAAACTCATCTAGTATGAAAAAAACTGGTACTTTTAGTTTTCCACCATTTTTATCTGCAAAATCATATAATTGCTGAATCATTTGTGCAAAAAATATTGTAAGTAAAAAGTCATATGCTGTATGTGTATCTGATGAAATAACATATACTGCTGTTTTTTTACTTCCTATATCTTCAAAATTTATAGTATCTGTAGAAGTAACCTCTGCAATCTCTCTTGAGTCAAATTTACCAAGTTTTGATTGAAGTGAACTTAAAACGTTACTAAAGGTTTTCTCTGATGCGGCAACAACTTCTATAGATTTATAGTTTATTCTTGCTGGATGATCTGCTGGCAAATCATTCATGAGCTCTGTTAACATATTACTTCCGCCACTAGTATTTGCAGCTCTAACCATTTCTGCACAACTAACTAAGTTTTCTTCTTCTCTTACGCCTCTGCTTATTAAATAATATATTAATGCTTTTAATAACATTTCAGACATATTATCCCAATATGGGTCTGATGATCCTGCTCCTTCTGATTTTTGTCCTCTTATTATTGTATTTGCAATAACATCTACATCTATTTCATTATTAATATGTGCTAAAGGATTATACCCATCACTATTTTCTGGATTTACTAAATTTAATACTTTTATATCATATCCATTTTTCTTTAAATAGCCTGCTGTTTTATCATATAATTCTCCTTTTGGATCTGTAAAAACATATGAACCTAACATTTGGAAAGCATTTGGAATTGAATATGATGCTGATTTACCAGAACCTGATCCGCCCTACGACTAGTACATTAACATTTCCTCTCTTATCAATTGGTAAATAGTTCTTTTGAGCTAATATAATACCTTTATTTTTGCTTAAAATTTTATATTGCTCTCCATTTTCGCTCCAATCACTTGAACCATGTTCTATATCTGAATATTCATTTTTAGGTGCTGATTTAGCAAGCCCTATTATAATTACTATTGCAAATCCTGCTGTAAAAAATATTTCTGTCTTAAAAAATGTACCTATATATTCTGATGAAAATGCTTTAAAAATAGCAGTAAAACTTGTTATTGCTGGCACTACATTTTCTATAAAAGTAGGCATTTTAAATTCGCCATTTATAATAGCTTCTTTTATCGCAATTGATATAGGTGCAACAAATAGTATGGTACATATTAACCATACTATTACAAATATTATTAAATTTTTTCTAAAGTTTTTACCTACTTTATCCATTTTATAGCCCATAAAAACTCACCTTCTCTTTGGTTAAAATAATTTATATCATGTCAAACGAATTATCTTCTGATTTTCTTTCAGATGGTCTTGTAGATTTGCTTTTTGTATTTTTTCCTGTTAAAGTTTTACCTCTTCCATCTTTTCCGTCTTTGCGTGTGGTTATTACTCCTTTATCATCTTTAATAGCAACATGATCTTCTGCCTTTGCAATTATATAGTTTCCAGAATTTAGAACAATAGTTGCCTCTTTACAATCTCTTGATTTTTTAGGGGGCATTTCTATGCTATTGTTTTTATCATTTGCATTAAGTTGACCTCCTACAAGATAATAATTATTATATTTGTTCGGTTCTTTGTCCGCCATACATCCTCTCTCCTTTTAATTTTTCTTATCATCTCTTATTTCAAAGGCAAAATATGATTTATAAGGTTTTAATTTACATTTACCTTTGACTTCATTAGTTTCTTTGTCAAAATATAATACTGGTTTTATCTCTTCTGCAGTTTCAGGATCGATAATTGATATTGGTCTTTTTAAATTTGGTGTATATTTAAATTCTTTATATTCTGATTCTTTTTCTGTATATAAGGTATCAAATTTAATTGGTACTGGTTTTTTACTAATCTTAACTTTATCACCATCTAGTAATCCCATATTAACTACTACTTTTTCTTTTGCAAAAGATAGTATAACTAATTGATTTCCCTCTTCTAAAGGATTATCAACAAAAAAAGTTTTCTTTTTATTTTCTCCTCTTAATTCTTCTATGTAATCTAGCCTCTCTACTGTAAATTTAGGAGAGTTATCTAAAAACTCTTTTTCTGTTTTGTTTATTTGATATATTACTGTATTTACCTCTTTTGGATCTGTTATACTAAAATGCTTACCTTGTAAGCTTTCCATATTAAACACCCCTCTTCTATGAATTTTTTATCTCATAGCTTATCTTTTGTTCTCAATTATAAATCAATAAATTTATTATAAATCTTTTTTCTGAAAATGTCAATATTTTTATGTTAACAATATGTTTTTCTTGGATTAAATTTAGAAATTTCATCAAGTTTTTTAAATAACTTCTTTTCTTCTTCTGTCATATTTTTTGGAACCATTATTCTAGCTTCTATTATAAAATTTCCTCTACCACCTTTTCCATCTTTATATCCTTTTCCTGGAACTGTTACATAATCTCCACTTTCTATTCCTTCTGGAATGTATACAGATAGTTCTTCATCTATAGTATCAACTTTCACCTTTGTACCTAATGCTGCTTCCCATGGTGTAAGTAATAAATTTGTATATATATTATATCCGTTTAATTTATACTTTTTACTATCTTCTATTTTAATTTTTATAAATAAGTCACCATTTTTTCCGCCATTTATACCTTTTTTTCCTTGCCCAATTAGACGTATTTTTTCATTAGCTCGAATTCCTGCAGGAATTTTAACAGTAAAAGTTTTCATTTTTCCTTCAGTCGTCCTAAGTGATATTTTTTTCTCAGAACCATAAAAAGCTTCTTCAATTGATACATCTATTTGTGTTTCTATATTTTCACCTTTTTCAGGAATTTTATTTTTAATTTTATCATCTATACCATTTCCCTTAAAATTTGATACACCAAAAAACATATTAAAGAAATCGCTAAATATTGAACCTTTTTCTCTTTCACTTTCCTCATATTTAACTTTTTTCTTGCCAATGTTCGAATTCCACATTCTATCATATTTTTTCTTAGAAGAAATCTCTGATAAAACTTTATATGCTTCGTTTATATCTTTAAATCTTTCTTCTGCATTTTTATTTCCTATATTTACATCAGGATGATACTTTTTTGCTTGCTCCCTATATGCTACTTTTATTTCATCTAATGAAACTTTGCATGTATCTAATCCTAATATTTTATAATAATCCTTAAATATCATTTAGACATCCTCCTTATGCCAAGGTAAGCTTATTATATCACACTTTTTTTATCTCTTCAATGGGAAATATACATTTAAAGGTTCTAATTTGCTACAATATTTATAATTCACAGCCTGTTTAAAAGTACATACTAGCATAGCTAATTGTTTTATATATTTTTTTTAAACCAATCGCCGATGGTACATACTATCTTACTTTTATACCTAAACTGCGTGGTATAAAACTAATTCCTACCACTCACTCGCCACGCTTCAAGATTGGTTTAAAAAAAATATATAAAACAATTAGCTATGCGGTAACATCGCCACTTTACTTAAAAATATCCTGTAAATTGTAACCTTTTACAGATTAATTAAAATAATGTACATTTTTTCATATAATTAACGCATAAAAAATATACAAACATGCATATCTTTTATGCGTTAATAGTGTCTTTTTTATTTACATAGCTAAGTTTATTAATTTATCTAATAACTCACCATATCCAATACCAGATTTTTCCCATACCTTAGGATACATACTTATTTGCGTGAAACCTGGCATTGTATTTATTTCATTTAAATATATTCCTCCTGTTTTTCTATCTATAAAGAAGTCAACTCTAGAAAGTCCTTTTGCATCCAGTGCTTTAAATGCTTTAATTGCTAAATGTTTTATTTTATTCTCTTCTTCTTTAGTTATATTTGCTGGTATTAACACCCTTGAATCATCATTCTTATATTTTGCATCATATGAATAAAACTCTTCTGCTGGTAATATTTCTCCAACACATGATACCTGAGGCTCTTCATTTCCTAGTACCCCACATTCTAATTCTCTTGCATCAATCCCTTGCTCAATTAAAACTTTAGTATCATATTTGCTAGCAAATTCAATTGCTTTTTTAAATTCTTCTATATCTTCCGCCTTTTTTACACCTACAGATGATCCAGAATTTGATGGTTTCACAAACACTGGAAAATTTAACTTTTGGCTTACTTTTTCCGAAACTTCATTTAATGATAATATTGTTTCATTAAATTGTTCATCTATGTATATGTAATTGTCCTGATATCTCCTTATATATACATATTTTACTTGATTTATTTTCGCCTTATCTAATACTATTTTTGTATATACTTTATCCATAGAAATACAAGAACCAAGTACCTTGCATCCAACATATGGAACTTTTATTAATTCGAGCAATCCTTGAATTGTACCATCCTCTCCATATAATCCATGTAATACAGGAAATATAACATCCATTTGTTTTAAATATTTTAATGGATTTTCAATAATTTCTAATTCTTTCGGCTCTTCACCTATATGTAGAATTTTTATTTCTTCTACTAATGTTATATACTTAAACCAATTTCCATCTTTTGAAATATAGATAGGATATATATCATATTTTTCTCTATCTAAATTTTGAATCACTGATGTTCCAGATACAATAGATACATCATGTTCTGTGGACATACCACCAAATATAACCCCTATTTTTATTTTATTCATACTAAAATTCATTCCTTTCTTGCTTCGCTCTCAAAGTACATATAGTTATGAAAAATTAAATTCTTTCAAACTATTTCCCCTGTCAAAAACGTTTTTAGCTGTTTATATTTTCTTTTATATATATAATAAAAATATTAATATTTTAATATTGAATCTATAATTTCTTTGAACTTCATACCATTTGACGCTTTTACTAAAATAATATCATTTTCTTTCATGATACTTTTTATTTTATTTATAGCTTCTATATTATCTTTGCAATCAAATATATTTTTTTCTTCCATTCCGCACTTTTTAGCACTATATGAAATATTTTTAGCACAATTTCCAACTGTTATTAAAATATCAATTTTATTTTTACTAACTTCTGTTCCTACTTTCTGATGTAATTCTTCAGAAAATTTTCCAAGTTCTAACATATCTCCTAAAATTGCTATTTTTCTATTGCTTTTGTATGTTCCTAAAAAATCTAATGCTGCTTTCATAGAATCATAATTTGCATTATAACTATCATTTATTAATGTTATATTATTTTTCTTTTTTATCTCCATTCTATTTTTTGTAAGCTCAAAATTTAATATTCCATCTATTATCATATCTATTGGTATTTGAAACACATTTGCAACAGAAATTGCACATAAACTGTTCATTACAAAATGTTCCCCACCGACTTTTATTTCTACTTCATATGTATTATTGTCAATATCTATTTTATAGGTACTACCATTTTCTTTTTTCTTAATACTATATCCTGTAAAATCACTTTTTTCTTTAATTCCATAAGTTTTCACCTTAAAACCTATAGTGTTTATATTTTTTTCATACCATTTTTTTAATAAGTCATTATCTTTATTAATTATTAATACTCCATCTTTTGATAATCCTTCAAGTATTTCAAGCTTTGCTTTTAATATATTATCTCTTGATCCTAAATTACCTATATGTGATGTTCCCACATTTGTAATAACTGCAACATTAGGTTTTGCAATATTAGTAAGTACACTAATTTCTCCTAAATTATTCATTCCCATTTCCACTACTAAGGCTTCATGATTTTTTAATTTTAATATGGTTAGTGGTAATCCTATATGATTATTTAAATTTCCTTCTGTTTTTAATACATTAAATTTTTCTTCTAATACTCTAGCAATAATATCTTTTGTACTGGTCTTGCCTACACTGCCAGTAATTGCCACTACTGGTATATTATATAAACTTCTTTTATATTTTGCAATTTCTTGCAAGGCTTTTATTGTATCCTTTACTTTAATAATAGTCACATTATTATATTCTTTTACTTTTTCTAAATCTATATTTATTTCTTGAAGAATACATACTTTTGCACCTTTAGAAATAGCATCTAAATAGAATATGTTCCCATCAAATTTCTCTCCTTTTATTCCTATGTATACATCTCCTGGGTTTATTGTTCTAGTATCTTTGGAAAAATTATCACAGATTTCATCTTTGTTTCCTATAACTAATTCGGCATTACATATATTAAGTATGTCTTTTACAAGAATTGCTTTATTATCCATAATCTACCCTCCATTTTAACTTTTTAAATTATATTCTAACTTTAGCATTTTTACAACAATTATTTTATATAATGTGAAATCTCTCTTAGTTAAATTTTACTTTATACTAGAAATCTTCTAATTATAGAACAATAGCGGGCTTTTTTGAACATTTTCTCTGTTTAGAACATTTTAAAGCCCGCGTTTAATTGTTCGTGTGCCAATTTTTGATAAAAAATTGGACAAGAGAACCGTCCCCTTGTCCAATTTTTTATTATTCAACACTTCTATTAGCTATTTCTATTGCTTTTTTTACAATATTACCACAATTTTTAGAAGATACATTTTGCCATCCTCCATCTTGTTTTACTTGTTCATATACTCCTAGCTCTTTTGCTATTTCTTCTCTTAGATTTTCTGATATTGTGGAATTCTTATTTCTTGACATACCAAAAACCTCCTTAGAAAAACATTAGTTATGCTTTTCTAATAATATTATATACAATTATCGAAATGTTATTTAAGAAAAATTAGTCTTTACATGGTTAATGTTCCATTTGGAGTATTTAATATTACTAAAATATCTTCTTCCTTCCCCGTTTTTGCATTAATATATACTAAGAATTCCCTATCTTCTACTTTTCCTTTAAACTCCCAACATAATATTTCTGTTTGATATTCAGTTGGTATTACAGCTAATCCTTCACTTAATATTTCTAACTCTTTATTTAGAGATTCTTTTGCTTTTTCTTTTGTTATTTGAACTTGTTCTAAATTTCTTTCTGTATGTGAATTTAAATACCCTGTTGTTTCTATTCCTAAAATCTCACCATTATCTAAAGCAACTTTTAATTTTATTAGATCAGGATACATTATTACATTATCTTGCATATATGCAAAATTAATTGTTACAATTCCGTCCTGTTTTGTATAATAAGTCTCTTTCATATTATTAATTCCTTTTGAATCTAAAAATTGCTTACCTAATTCTATTGCTTTTTCTTGGTTAATTGTTTCAGCTTCCACATTTCTGTTGTAGTTCATAAAAACTACATGTCCACCTTTTTTAGATATTGAAATCCATAAATTAGAATCTTTATTATTATCTGTTTTTACAACAAAGTCATATGAAGGAATGTTTGCATTTTCTGATATCCCATTTGAATTAATTTCTTTTATTTTATCTGTTCCTATAAATTCTTCTGCTATTTTCTTAGCTTCTTCTTCACTAATTTCTTCACCTGTTAAACCCTTTCTCTCAGGACTTGTCATATGTTCAGAAAATGCTCCGTCATAAATTAATCCAGCATATTCATGAAAATTTTCTTCTAAATTACTAAAACTATCTTTAGATATATTACTAACTTGCTGTGCAAATATATTTGTTCCTTTTTTTGTCAATTCTCCCCAACTTATTCTTCCATCATTTATATCGCTTGACAATTGATTTAGCGTATTTTCTAATTCTATTGCATAAGAATGTAATTCCTTTAAATTATTTAAATCATCTTGTGATAAAGATTCATTATAGATATTTTTTCTTGATAAAGAATAACTATAATCACTAACTTGATTTAAGAATTTTGCTGTATTTGCCAATTCGTTACTATCGATTGGAAGTCTTGCTAAATAGCTTTGTGCAAGATTTGCCTCTCTCCATACGTGTGTCAAAGTTTCAGCTCCATGTTCGGGAGTACTAGAAATCAATGATTTTGCTAAATATGTTTCAACACTTTGAACATAATCTACTAATTCGTAAAATGCCATATTATAGTCATTTTCTGATGCTTGTCTATATTCTGTTTGCTTTTTGTATGCATATATTCCAAGAGCAACTATTATTGTAACTAAAACTATTACCAAAGTTAGCATATGTCTATCTTGCAAACGATTTTTCCAATCGTATACCTTTTCTTTTATTTTACCCATTTTCATCTTCCTTTCTTTATATTTTTGATTTTCCTTGTATTAATAATTTTCACCTTATAAAAAATCAACCTTTTTATAAAGTAGAAATAAATCTTAAGGTTATTACTCTTTTCTATTTGCAAAACCTATGTTTTCCTATTGTCTTTATTAATGGTCTTGACCAAATCCAACTATTAGTTGCTGTATCGGGATTAAAATAATATATTGCACCACCAGTTGGATCCCAACCATTTAATGCATCTTGTGCAGCTTTGAATACTGTTGAGTTTTCTTCTATTGGTACATTTATTTGACCATCTGATACAGCTGTAAATGCTCCTGGTTCATAGATTACGCCTGCTATTGTGTTTGGAAAATTTGAACTTTTGACTCTGTTTAAAATAACCGCTCCAACTGCAACCTGTCCTTCATATGGTTCTCCTCTTGCTTCTCCATTTATTGCTCTTGCCATTAATTGTACATTTGATACACTCGAACTTGTCGCGGCTAAAGATTTATTTTTTTCCATTAAAATAAGAATAATATTATAAATTTCTATTACTGTAAAAATTACTAAAAATAAAATTAAAGTGATTTTTAATATTCTTTTCACCTTTTTACTCCTTTCATATATAATATTTTCTTAAAATATTTTGTGCAACTTTACTAAATATTATTCTTTTTTTGCATATTTTTGCAAAACGAATTTTTATATGTTATAATTTAGAAAATCTAAGTAAGGAAGGAAGGAAAATTTTTGTAAAATGAAAAAAATAATTATTTTTTATGCCTCTTATGGTGGAGGACACTTATCTGCCGCAAAATCAATTAAAGAATATATAGATAATCACTTTCCAGATGTCGAATCAGAATTAATAGATTGCATTAATTATATAAGTAGCAGTATAGATAAATTAACAACTTCTGCTTATAAATATATGGCTAAAAATGCTCCTAAACTTTGGGGTAATATATATAATAATTCACAAAAAGGTTTTTTATCTAAATTCAGCAATGCTGCTAATCGATATTTAGCATCAAAACTTTATCATTTATTTGAAGAAAAAAATCCTGATATAATCTTCTCTACACATCCATTTGGTTCACAAATGACTAGCTATTTAAAAAATACTGGAAAAGTAAATTGCATTTTAGCAAGTATACTTACAGATTTTGCTCCACATGATCAATGGCTTGTAGGGAACGAATATATAGATTATTTTTTTGTTGCACATGATAAAATGAAATATTCTCTTATTGATAGTGGAATTCCAGAATCAAAAATATTTGCTACTGGAATTCCCATTTCAAATAGATTTTTAAAAAGTTATGATAAAAATGAAATATTTAATTTTTTTGAATTAAACCCTAACAAAAAGGTAATCTTATTCTTTGGTGGTGGAGAATTCGGACTAGGGAAAGATAGAACTATTAGTATTTTTAAATATCTTTCTCAAAATACAGATAAATATCAGATTGTTGCTATTTCTGGAAGAAATCAAAAAATGAAAACTAATTTTGAAAAGTTACTTACTGAAAAAAATAAAAAAGATATAAGAATATTCGAATACACTGATAAGGTTCCTGAACTTATGTACATATCTAGTTTAGTTATAACTAAACCAGGTCGGTCTTACATCTACAGAAAGTTTAGCATCAGGTTTACCAATTATTGTTATAAATCCACTTCCTGGTCAAGAAGAAGAAAATGCGAATTTCTTAGAAAGTAATCATGCTGCTATATGGATAAAAAATGATGATAATATAGAAGAAGTATTTTCAAGTGTTTTAGACTTTCCTAATAACCTTGAGAATTTGCAAAAATATGTAAAACTTTTAGGAAAGCCTAATTCTACAAAAGATATTTGTGAAACAGTTTTGAATAACAAAAATTATTAATAAATATTATTTTTTATGAAAAAAATAAGCTCCTAACTCATATATTTATAAAGTGAGGAGGAGCTTTATGTGTCTTAATAATCTTTCTGGTTGTGAGCTAGTTGCTTTAGCAAGTATCATAGCTATTTATATTTCAAATGAATTTTCTAGCGATGAAGTTGATGTGTTAGGTAATTTTTTTTCTGCTCTTGGATCCAATTTAAGTACTATTGCGTCAGCGGAACCTAATAATAATAACTGTGATTAATATAAATTTATTAGATATATTTTTATAATTCTCTTCTTCCTTCTAAAGCTTTACTTAATGTAACTTCATCTGTATATTCCAAATCGCCACCTACAGGTATTCCATGTGCAATTCTTGTTACTTTTATTCCAAGTGGTTTTATTAGTTTTGATAAATACATTGCAGTTGCCTCTCCCTCGACTCTTGGATTTGTAGCTAAAATAATTTCCTTTACTTCTCCATCCATAAGTCTTGCTAGCAATTCTTTTATTTTAATATCATCTGGTCCAACACCATTCATAGGTGATATTGAACCATGAAGCACATGATAAATACCTTTAAACTCATGTGTTCTTTCCATTGCAACAATATCTTTAACATCTTCTACTACACAAATAACAGATTTATCTCTTGTTTTATTTGAACAAATCATACATGGGTCTGTATCTGAGATATTATAACATACAGAACAGTATTTTAAATTTTCTTTAGCATCTAGTATAGCTTTTACAAACTCTTTTGTCTCTTCTTTGCTAGAATTTAAGATATAAAAAGCAAGTCTTGCAGCAGTCTTGTTTCCTATACTAGGTAATTTTTCAAAAGCTTCTATTAATTTTTCTATTGATGGTGAATAGTACGACATATTTCTTCTTCCTTCCACTTATTGTCTAAAAAAGAAGATTTCTTGCTAAATGCTTAGAGAAGAAACCTTCTTACTGGGTTTTATTTACATTATTCCTGGTATATTATACTTTCCAAGCTCAGCTGCTTGTGCACTATCAACTTTTCTTAAAGCTTCATTTACACATGTTAGTATTAAATCTTGTAACATTTCTACATCATCTGGGTCAACTACATCTTTTTTTATTATTATTTCTTTTAACTCTTTATTTCCTGATACTTTTACAAAAACTGCTCCCCCACCTGCTGTCGCATCAAATTCCTTATTTGCTAATTCTTCTTGTGATTTTTCCATATCTGCTTGCATTTTTTTTGCTTCTTTCATTAATTGGTTTATATTCATTCCACCAAATCCTCCCATACCTGGGAAACCTCTTTTTGCCATTTTACATTCCTCCTTAAAATTAATCTTCTATTATATTAACTTTCATATCAATATTCTTAGTAATATCATCAATTTCATTGTTTTTTACAAATTTAGGTAAATTATTTTCATCAATTAGCTTAACGACCATATCCTTACCATATTCCATAGAAACAGCCTTTGTAAGTTCAAGCATATTTTCTGGTTTTTCTAAAATAGCTTTTCCAAAGGATGTTAGTCCATTTGGAAATTCTATTCCTACCATCATATCATTAAGTTCTCTAGCATTTGTATTAATTAAATTAGTATATAACATTATCTTTCCATCTTGCTTTAAGTTATTTACAATGTTAGGCCATGCATCCATTTTCTTTAATTTATCCATGTTATTAGTTTTCTTTTCTGCTTTTGTAGAACTTAAATTTTTACTCGCTACATTTCCTAGATTAGATGTTTTTACCATAGTGTTATCCACATTTTTTGAAGGATTGTGGATAACACCCTTTTCAATTTCATTAATTTGCTTTTCTAATTTATTTATTTTTCTAATCAACTCTTCTTTATCATTTATCTCTTCATTACTACATAATTTCATTATTCCAACTTGTAAAATAATAGACTTTTGTGTGGCCCATTTTAAATTATTTTCTAATTCTGACAAATCAAAAATTATTTTTAATAAAGCTTCTTTAGACGTACTTTCAGATAATATTGATATTTGCTTAAGTTCTTCTTCTGTATACAAGTCTACTTTTTTACTTGTTTTAAATAATAAAATATCTTTTACATATTTTATTATCTCCCAAACTAAATTATTTATATCTTTTCCATCTTTTATTATTTCGTCTATTGCATCAATACTCTGATCCATTTTTTTATTTAAGATTGCTTCTACTACTTTATAAATGTACTCAGTTTGTGGTATTCCAACTAAATCTTTAATTTTTTGCACATCAATTTGATTACTTCCGTCTTGTATACAACGATCTAATATACTTAATGCATCTCTCATTGCACCTTCTGCCAAAGACGCAATTGTTTTTAATGCATCTTCAGTAATATTTACATTACTCTCTTTACAAACATAGGCTAACCATTTTGCTATATTATTATCAGATATCTTTTTAAAGTCAAATCTTTGACATCTTGATAATATAGTTGCAGGCAATTTTTGTGGTTCTGTAGTTGCTAATATAAACTTAACATGTTCTGGTGGTTCCTCAAGCGTTTTTAAAAGTGCATTAAATGCTCCTGTTGATAACATATGAACCTCATCTATAATATATACTCTATACTTAGCTGTAGTTGGTAAAAAATTCACTTCATCTCTAATTAAACGAATATCTTCTACACTATTATTAGAAGCTGCATCCATTTCTACTATATCTGTTAATGAGCCTGAAATAGCTGCCTTACAAATTTCGCATTCATTACAAGGTTCTCCTTCTTGCGGATTAAGGCAATTTACTGCTCTTGCTAAAATCTTAGCAGCTGAAGTTTTACCAGTTCCCCTTCCTCCATTAAATAGATATGCATGTCCAACTCTCCCAGATTTAATTTGATTTTTAAGAGTTTTCGTAATATGTTCTTGTCCTATAATCTGGTCAAAAACAGGTGGTCTAAATTTTCTATATAGAGCTGTATATGCCACTTTTTTCACCTCGTTTCGAAAAAAAATAGTACGAGATTTTATTTACTTTTCTAACCTCTCTATGGAAAGTAAACTTCCACATAACATCACTACTTATTGCTGCTTCCTTCCGGACCTGACAAGGTTCATAGCTATTTATTGGATTTTTACTTTCCATACAAAGGTTAGAAGTATTCTCATACCATTTTGGATTATATACTGTTTTTTCTATTTTATCAAGTATTTATTTTAATTTTCTCTTTTAAATATAAATTTATCTGTATCAGTTATTTCATATGTACTTGTTCCTTCCTGTATAATATCTCCACATGGTAAATCTAAATTTATATTTGTTCTATAGCTTTTATTTGTTACTTTTATAACTAAATCGAAAGAAACAGAGAAGTTTAAATCTTCTTTTGTTTTGCCTAATTTGCTAATTAATGATCCATCATGTTTAATGGTATCATCATCATTTGACTCATATGTACCTATTCCATTGTTTGTGAAACTCATTAATATATTTCCACCTTGATTTCCAATTTCTAGAGTTTTTGCATTATTTGTATTTGAGCCAAAGTATTCTAATTTATCTGTTATTACATATTCATCTTTATATTGATATATTCTACCATCTGAGCTATTCGGCATATAAGCTTTTATTTCGCCAACCTTAGGTTCACTTACTATTTTTATATTTTCTATTTTTACACTTTCTATAATATCTTCTTTATCATAATTTTCATTTTTTGAAATTGTAAAATATAAATCATTATTTTGTAAAATATTTAATTTCCACTTTACATTGTTATCATTTTGTGAATCTTCTATCCCTTCTGCAGTACTAATTATTGTAATTTTAGAAAGTTTAAAAGGCATATTTTTTTCACCTTCTACATTATATTTCATCATAATTGTTACAACAATAACTAATATAACAGCTAATAAAGCTATACTTAAACATGCTTTTATTACTCTTTTTATATTATCTTCTTTCAAACACATACCTCCAAAAAAACTATTTCTTTTTTTTTCTTAATTCTTTAAAAAAATCTTTTAATATTTTCTCGCATTCTACTTTTAATACTTCTGTTTGTATATCTACTTGGTGGTTACAAGGATAATCTTTCAATAAATTTAAAATAGATCCACATGCTCCAGTTTTGTAATCCATAGCACCAATATATACCTTTTTTATTCTAGATTGTATCAAAGCCCCTGCACACATACTACATGGTTCTAATGTAACATACATTTCGCAATCTGTTAATCTCCATGAATTTAATTTTTTACTTGCTTTTTTTATTGCAAGAATCTCTGCGTGATTAATTGTGTCTTGCTTAGTTTCTTTTAAATTGTGAGCCCTAGCAATAATTTTTCCATCTTTAACTATAACTGCCCCTACTGGAATTTCTTCTTTATTATATGCTTTTTTAGCCTCTTTTAGAGCTTCCTTCATATACTCTTCTTCCACAAAAGTCTCCTTACATATTAATATTATATAAAATGCGATTCTACATTTTTGGGCCTACATAGGACTATACAAATTATATAGAATCGCATTTTATATTGATATCCTAATTTTTAAAATAAATTATTAGATTTAAATATTTGGTGTGCGAGACAGGAATCGAACCTGCGACCTGCAGTTTAGGAAACTGTCGCTCTATCCTACTGAGCTACACGCACATATATTATGTATTATATCACAAAAAAAAATTTTTTCAATGTTTAATATGTAAATATTAAAACTAAATTATCTATATAAAAAATTATTTAAATTCTTATTTTACTAATTATATTCAAGTTTTTTGAATATAATTATCCATTCTTACGATTTACTATTTAATATATTTATGCTATAATTACTCTAAAATATGTAAACAGAGGTAAATTTATGCAAAAAATTTTAGGATATATGAGAAAAGCAATTGAAGATTATAATATGATTGAAGATGGAGATAAAATAGCAGTTGGTTTATCTGGAGGAAAGGATTCAACTACCTTACTACTCGGGCTTAAAAACCTACAAAGATTTTACCCTAAAAAGTTTGAAATTATAGCAGTAACTATAAATCCTGGTTTTGATAATTTTGATGTAACTGCTCTTTCAAATTTATGTAAAGACTTAAATATAAATTTTATAGAAGAAAAATCACATATAAAAGAAATTGTTTTTGATATACGAAATGAAAAAAATCCATGTTCTTTATGTGCAAATTTAAGAAGGGGAATTTTAAATAGTATCGCAATTAGAGAATCCTGTAATAAAATTGCCTTAGGACATAATGAAGACGACGTTTTAGAAACGTTTTTTCTTAATTTACTATATGGTGGTTCTATTAACACTTTTGCTCCTACTAGTTATATGGATAGGTCTAAAATAACTCTAATTAGACCTCTAATTTATGCACCAGAAAAATATATCAGAAATTTTGTTATAAGAAATAGTATTCCTATTATACCTAAAGTTTGCCCTATAGATGGTGTATCAAAACGTGAAGATATGAAAAACTTAATTCTAGCATTCCAGAAGGATATACCAACAATTAGAGCTAATTTGTATGGAGCAATTAAAAGGAGTAATATTAAAGGTTGGAAAAAAGTTGAATAACTACTTTATATTTTTAAATTAATAAGGTAGAAAAGGATTGTGGCTATTTTGAATAATGTGAAATGATAGTAAATATGTTTGTATATGCAATTGGATTGTAAATGCATAGAGTATACTTTTATAACATTTGTAAATTTAAATAAGATATTAAAAAGGTAAATATTAATATTTGAGGAGTTCATATGAATCGAGTTTGTATAATTGGTGGTAGTGGAACAGGAAAAACAACGTTAGCTGAAAATTTGGGAAAAGAACTTAATTTACCTGTTTATCATATTGATGGAATACATCATTTAAAGAATTGGGAAATTAGAGACAAAGACGAACGAGATAAAATAATTATTAGTAAAACAAATGAGAATAAGTGGATTATAGATGGAACATATCGTTCTACATTACAATATCGTCTTGAAAAAGCTGATTATATTATCTATCTAGACTATTCGACTATAGCACAAATAAAAGGAGCATTAGGTAGATTTATAAAAAATCATGGAAAAGAGAAAAAAGAAATACCAGGTTGTAAAGAACAAATGAATTGGAAATTTTTCTGTTTTGTATTAAATTGGAGAAAAAATAAGAGAGATGAGATATTAGAAAAAATAAAAGATATAGATAGTTCAAAAATACATATATTCAAAAATAGAAGGCAACTTAATAAGTGGTATAAAAATCAATTCAATAAAAAAATAGAAGTTAAATAAAAAGAAGAAGGTGATTATTTTGAGTATTGAAAAGAATTTTTATGATAAAATATCTAATTGGGATTTCAGTATGATAAACTGTGAAGAAGAGTGTTTAACAAAATGGAATCTACAAAAAGAAATTGAAAAAAATAGTGATTCTAATAGTATTATTTTGGATTTAGGTACTGGTGGTGGTGAAAAAGTATTACACGATTTTCCAAAAGTTAAAAAAATACTAGGTACAGATTTTTCATCTAATATGATAGAAACAGCAAAAAATAATCTTAAAAAATCTGGAAAAGATTATATAGAATTTAAAGTGATGGACAATCTTAATATGGATACACCAAATGATTATTTTGATATAGTTGTTGCAAGACATACTGTTATATCTGCAAAGCAAATTTATAAAACATTAAAAAAAGGTGGTAAATTACTTTTAAGGGGTGTAGATAAATTAGACTGTTGGCAACTAAAATTATTGTTTGAAAAAGGTCAAGCATTTAATGATCCAAAACCTATTAGTTTAATAGATTATGAAAATATAATTAAAGCAGGATTCAAGAAAGTTGAATTGATACCGATACATATCAGAGAATATTATAAAACAAAAGAAGATTTATTAGCATTACTTCTAAAAACTCCTATTCTAACCAACTTTTCTGAAATGGGAGTATCCACTATTGATGATGACAAAGTATTAGATATGAATTTATTAGATAAATATATTAATGAGAATACAACTGATAAAGGAATTTTACTAATTAGAAGATATTATGGAATAACCGCAACAAAAGAATGAAGCGAAAGGATTTTAAATAATGAACGATTTTCAAAGTGATATATCAAACATTAAAACACCAGAAGATGTTTTTAATTTTATGAATAAATACATAGAATATGGTTGGATAGATATTAATGGTGAAAAACATATAAAAACAATGAAAGATTTTCGAAAATTATATAGAACAATGTCAATAGATGAAATTATTAAATATAGATTAGGAACTTGTATTGAACAAGTTTGGTTTATGCATTTTTTATTAAATAAAATAAATATTAAAAATAAGATGTTTTGTTGTAGAATTTTTGAACCAGATGAGTATAACAATTTGGAAGAAGATGAGCATATGCATTGTTTTGTATTGTATTATTTAAATAATAAAGTTTA
This sequence comes from Clostridiales bacterium, assembly GCA_019417465.1. Classification (GTDB taxonomy): domain Bacteria; phylum Bacillota; class Clostridia; order TANB77; family CAG-508; genus CAG-492. The sequence goes on along the minus strand of DXVF01000011.1, from coordinate 59,466 downwards.
CCATATGGAACATCCAAACTTTGAAAGAAAAGGTATATATGAGTATAAAAATGAAAAAGATGCATTAGAAGCAATTGTAAATTATTATATTAAACTTCGTGGTGGTAAGGAAAGTCCAACAAAAGAGTTTTTTGATGTAATGCATGGATTGACATTTAAAGAGTTTAATAAATATATAAACAATATTTAAAACTAAACAAATATAAAATAGCATTAACATTTTACCCTCTTTTAAAAATATTTTATTTGACAAATAGAAAAATATATATTAAAATTAAAAATATTTTTTAAGAGTATATCTAGGAAACAAAGTCTTCCGAGCGATATAGGATAACTTTAATAAAATAGTTATTTACACGATGTATAGATTTAAAAGTCTTGCAAAGGAGTCTTAAACGATTTCTTTGTAAGGCTTTTTTTGATAGGAGGATTATAAATATGAATAAAATAATACCAGAAAAATTAAAATTTGGTGATGAAATAAGGATAATTGCACCATCAAGAAGTATGAATATTTTAAAGGAAGATGTAATTAAAATTGCAAAATCAAGATTAGAAGATTTAGGTTTTAAAGTAAGTTTTGGAAAAAATGTAAAGAATTCTATTAACAATGATTATAAATGTGCCAGTGTTGAAGATAGAGTTAATGATTTACATGATGCATTTACTGATAAAAACGTAAAAGCAATTCTTACTGTAATTGGTGGTTACAATGTAAATCAAATATTAGATGAAATTGATTACAATTTAATTAAAAACAATCCTAAAATTTTGTGTGGATTTTCTGATATAACTGCACTTACTAATGCAATTTATACTAAAACTGGTCTTGTAACTTATTCAGGAGTGCATTTTTCTAGTTTCGGAATGAAATATGGATTTGAATATTCATTAGAATATTTTAGGAGGATGTTTTTAACAAATGAGTGGATTCAAATAAAATCATCTAAAGAATGGAGCAATGATTTATGGTTCTCTAATCAAGAAAACAGAATGTTTGAAAAAAATGAAGGTATGCAAATTATTTATGAAGGAAAAGCTGAAGGAAAAATAATTGGTGGGAATTTATGCACTTTAAATTTATTACAAGGTACAGAGTATATGCCAGATATAAATGATAGTATTTTATTTATAGAGGATGATGGACTTGTGGGAAAAGAATTTGTTAGAGAATTTGATAGAGATTTACAATCTTTATTACATGCTACAAAAGAAAAAAATATAAAAGGGATTGTTATAGGAAGAGCTGAAAAAGTATCTGAAATGAATTATGATAAATGGGTTAATATTTTAGAAACAAAAAAACAATTAGAAAATATACCAATAATTATTAATGCCAATTTTGGACATACAACGCCTATTTTTACTTTTCCAATTGGTGGAAATGCAAAATTGATAATTGAAAATAATAAAATTGATTTAAAAATAAAAGATTAAGGAGATGTTAATTATGAAATATTTAAAAAAATTAATAGGAGAAAGAATATACTTATCTCCAAAAGGTTCTTCAGAAGAAGAAATACAAAAGTTTGCTGAGTGGATGAATGACTTTCAGGTAACAGATTATATAGGAAGAACAAGTCAAATAACTACATATGCTAGTGAAAAAGAATATCTTGAAAATGTTGAAAAAGATACTGAAAAAAGAACATTTAATATTGTAAACATAGAAGATGATAAATTAGTTGGTACAGTTGGATTAGAACATATTAACTGGGTTGAAAGAAGTGCTGTACTTGGAATTTTTATAGGAGATGAAGGTTTTAGAAGTAATGGATATGGAACAGAATCAATTAGGTTATTATTAGAATATGGTTTTAAATATTTGAATTTGCATAGTATAAGATTAGACTTACTTTCAGTAAATAAAAGAGCTCATAAGTGCTATTTAAAATGTGGATTTAAAGATGCTGGTTGCAGTAGAGAAGAAATATTTTTAAATGGCAAATTTTATGATAAATTGCACATGGATATACTTGAAAACGAATTTTCTGGTAATTATATAAAAAATAAAAATATTTAAAAATTTGGAGGCTTAGACATATGAATAATTGTTGGAATAACTATCACAAAATTACTGATAATAATCCTCCTAGAAAAAATATTATCAAATTTATAGATAAATATAATAATTTAACAGGAAATGCTATTGACTTGGGATGTGGAGCAGGATGTGATACAATATATTTAATAAAACATAACTGGAATGTTTTATCAATAGACTCTACTGATGTTGAAAACAAGATAAGAAAAAAATTAAGTGATGATATGCAAGATAAATTTTGTTTTCAAGTTCAAAGGTTTGAAGATTTACATTTACCTAAAAGTGATTTAATTATATCAAACTATGCATTACCTTTTTGTAATAAAGATTATTTTTATAATATGTGGCCAGAAGTATGTAATAGTATAAATGAAAATGGATTTTTTGTTGGTAATTTCTTTGGATTAAAAGATGAATGGAATACTAAATCAGATAAAAGAACATTTTTAAGTAAACAAAAGATAATTGAATTATTTAAAGACTTTGATATTATAGAATTTGAAGAAATTGAAAAAGATAGACCAACAACTCTAGGTAAAATGAAACATTGGCATACTTTTGAGGTTATTGCAAGAAAAAAATTGACACTATCTTGTAAATATTAAATTTTAATTACAAAAGTTATATATGGTATAATTATTTTGGAGATGATAGAAATAAATAAAATACTTAGTTTTATAATTAATATTAATGAAAAAAAATTATTATTACTGAAGGGAAGTCCTGGCGACCCTCAATTTAAAAAACCCCTTTGGTATGTTGTAACTGGAAGTTGTGAAAAAATTGATAAAACAAAAGAGGATACTGTAAAAAGAGAAATAAAGGAAGAGACAAATTTAGATTCACAAAAAATAATATATTTAAACTGGATATTAAAATATATGTCATTGGGGCGTAAATGCATAGAGTATGCTTTTATAACATATGTAAATAATGGAACTATAATACTTAATGAGGAAAATTCAGATTACGAATGGTACAATATTGATAAATTTATTGAAAAAATAGATTGGTTCGGAGATAAAAACATACTAAAGCTAGTTCTTAGTAGTGCTATGGATGGAGAACTATATTTTAAAAATGAACATATCGATGATTTTATTTAATTGAATTTATTGATGAAATAGTGGGATAATAGAGTAATATTACTTTGTAAGCAGCCCCAGTATCAATCAATGTCAACAATTTAAAACTCAACAGAAAAGAGTATCAACGAGAACCTTTTCGTTAATACTCTTTTAGACTTTTGCAATTTTACTTAAGTTCCCTCAAAATTGCTATCTTATGGTCGAGGTGGCTACCTCGATAAGGCACATATCTATTGCAATTACTGCATTTATAGGTCTTATTCTAATTCTTGAAATTTGACCTTGAAATTTTTCATTATTTTCTATCCATTCAATTAACTTCAAATTCGCTTTAAATCTCACTTATTCCATCTGTTACATAATTAATATATTTTTCTTTCTCTTTTCTCTGGTAAAAATTAAATACTTTACCATATTCATTAATGGTAGTCTGAATATCATGATGTCCCATTAATGTTTGAAGTACAGGCAAAGAAATTCCTGCTTCGATACATCTTGTTGCAAATGTATGTCTTAGTCTATGGGAACTAAATTCCTTCCAATAACTTAATCCAATTTCTTTTGCAACTCTTTTTAAATAACTATTTACACTACTTTCTAAAATAAGTGAGCCATTATCTTGGCAGAATAATAAATTTTCTTTGTTATATTCATTTGCTTTTGCACAATTCATTGCTTGTATAACATTATTTTTAAATATTTTATTAATCTGAACAAGTCTAGCGCCGTCTTTTGTTTGAGATAAGGCAGAATCATGTATGTAAGGTTTGTGATTTTCATCATGTGTCAATATTTTGCTAATTCGTATAGTATTACTATTTATATCAACATCTGAAATACTTAAAGAAATAGTTTCTCCTAATCTCATTCCAGTGTACAATTCAATTAAGACAAGATTTCTATATGGATGAGTATCGTTCATCAAGTATTGTTTAAACCTTCTTTCTTCATCAAATGTCATTGGATTTACTTGTTTTGTAGCAATCTTACTTTGAGTTTTTTCAATTTTATTAAAACCTCTGAAAAAGTTTTTCTTAATATAATCATTTTCTTCAGCATACTCATAGATTCTTGCAAGCATTCCATAATCTTTTTTAATTATGGAATTTGATTTTTCTCTTTCATCTTCCAAGAAATCTTCTATGCTTTCTCTTGTAACTTTTTCAATAGGTATATTTGAAAACTCATAATTTTTTAATCTTTTCAATGTACTCATGTTTGTTCTATATGCATTTGTGCCAATTTTACCTCTTGATTTTTTTATTTCTTCCATTTGGCAGCCTAAACTATAAATTGTAACAACTGATTTCTGTATTATATTTTTAGGAAGTCCATGTCTTTTTACATCATCTTTAAATTGATAAAGTTTGTATAAAGCCTCATCTTCGGTCTTTCCAGTAAAAGTTTTCTTAATCTCTTTTCCTGTTTGTGGACTTCTACCTAAATTTAATATTGCCTTGCAACATGAAGAAATATAGTAAACATCACATTGTTCACTATTTGTGCAACTTTTACATATAGAGCACTTTGTTTGTTTTTTTCTATTGCTACAAATTGACCTATCTTTACAATTTTTACAAGTTGGACAGATAGGCAAAGAATTTACTTTCTTTTTTGTTTTTATTGTGTATGTTCCAACTGTAATTCCTTTTGAGTGTTGCATTAGTACCTCCTTATTAGGAAAGAACTTACCCTGCAATTACTCTTGTACCATAAAATAATGGTTATCGTGTATTTTAGGGTGTTCCTGTAAATAGTTATTTTTGTATATTTATTGTATTAGAATAAATCTTCTTCCTTTTGGTTTAAGACTTGTTTTTTACTTAAATATTGTTCTAAACAGTCTGATTTTGCCCAAAAGGCTCTACCAATTTTTATGCTTGGAAAATCTGCTGAATTAAATAATTCTAAACATTTTGAATTACCTAAATGAAGTAGTTTTCTAACATCTTCTGGAGAGTACATAACTATATTATCAAGTTTTTCCATACTCACACCTCCTTAACTTAAATTTGCTATCATTGATTTTTTCACAATGTTCAAGTTAATTTCTTGTGTGATTTGGTCACCCATATTTGAAATTTAACATAACATTTTTGTATTGTCAATGATATTAGTCGAAATTAAAATTCTATAATTTTTACTTCTTCTATAATACATAGGCGAAGAAATTGAACCATGTCCCGAAAAATTTTAAAACTTTATATTTTTTAATCCCTTCACTATACATAGGCGAAAAAAATTTATAATTGTCCCGACTTTTTTTAAAAAAATTTTATTTTTAGCTACTTCTATATATAAAGAACGAAATAAAATATCAAAAAGAATACATTTATTTGAAAAAATGTTTATTTTTTTTACTTTTTCTATAATACATGAGTGAATTTTTTATATAAAAGGTTAACAAACACTTTGAAATTTTTAATTAGATTATAAAATTTTTGATAATAAAACTTTGTTAGAAATATACAAAAGTAATTAAAGTGTGATATAATCTGTATAAATGTTAGTCTATAGTGTGAAAGGATGATTAAAATTTGAAAGATTGGGAAAATTTTCATAATATAACTAAGGATATTCCTCCAAGAAAAAATGTAATTGATTTTATAAACACTTATAAATTAGTTGGAGATGCAATTGATTTAGGATGTGGTGCTGGAAACGATACGGTTTATTTAATAAAAAATAATTGGAATGTCTTAGCGATAGATGGAACCAATTCAGAAATGCAAATTAGAAATAAATTATCAAATAAAGAACAAGAAAAATTAACCTTTCAAGTTCAAAACTTTGAAAATTTAAAATTAAAAAAAGTGGATTTAATTATAGCTAATAACAGTTTACCATTTTGTAATAAAGAGTATTTTTATAAAATGTGGAAAGAAATTTCTTTTAATATAAAATCTAATGGATTTTTTGTAGGAAATTTCTTTGGACTTAATGATGAATGGAATATAGGTGGAAGTCAAAAAACTTTTTTAAGTAAAAAATCTGCAATAGCATTATTTAAAGATTTTGAAATTATTAAATTTCTTGAAATTGAAAAAGATAGGCCATCTGCTTTAGGAGTTATGAAACATTGGCATATGTTTGAAATTGTTGCTAGAAAAATATAATAGTACGCGAAAAACAAAGACCATTTTTAGGAGGATTTGAAAATGAATAAGATAATTGTGATAGGAAGCCCTGGTTCTGGAAAAAGCGTATTTTCCAAAAAATTAAAAGATGTAACTAATATCCCTTTATATCATTTAGATATGTTATATCACAATGAAGATGGAACACATATAACTAAAGAAGAACTTGAAAAGAAATTAATTGAAATATTTAAAAAGGACAGTTGGATTATAGATGGTAATTATCAAAGAACAATAGAAATGCGTTTAAAAGAGTGTGATACAGTATTTTTATTAGATTTTCCAACAGAAGTTTGTATAGAGGGTGCAGAATCTCGAATTGGAAATAAAAGAGACGATTTACCTTGGGTTGAAGAAAAACTAGATGAAAACTTTAAACAAGCGATTATGGATTTTTCAAGAAAAAAATTACCCCAAATTTATGAACTATTAGATAGATATAGAAATAATATCAACATTATTATTTTTAAATCTCGAGATGAATCCGATAATTATATAACGAATATAAAAGTTTAAAAATACACAAAATTAGCTAAGATATCTAAAAATATTTAATATAGGAGTTTCAATTATGGAAAAAAGAATGAATAAAGAAGAATTACTAAAATTGTTAGAAAGCTTAAGATTAGATAAAAATGAATACTGGATTTTATCAAGTGGAGCATTAGTTATGCGTGGAATATATCCAGATGCTGGTGACTTAGACATTGCAGTTACAGAAAAAGGATTACAAGAATTAAAAAATAATTATAATTTAAAAGAAAAATCAACTGGTTGGTATATTATAAATGATAAAATAGAATGCGTTCTTGATACTAAGGAATCGTGGAAAATAGAAAAATATGGGAAATATAATCTTCAAAGTATTGAAAAATATTATGAATTTTTAAAAGAAAGTAACCGCGAAAAGGATAAATCAAGGATTCCTTTAGTAGAAAAATATATGAAAAACAGAAAATAGCAATAATAAGTCATGGTGGTTCAATAAAATTATTATTATTAAATTGGTGTAAAGTTAATACAGATGTTAAGTTAGAGTATAAAAATAAAGTTTTAAACATAACATCTCCATGCTTATTAAAACTTACATTTAATGATAAAGATTTAGTTGACTTAGAACAAATTATTTGAATATAAAATAAAAATATTATACATAGTTAGGAGTAATATTGTAAAAATATTGCTCTTCTTTTCTTGCTAAATTATAGATTAAAATTATTCTAATAAATATATTTAAAGGAATAAAATATGTACCATAAAAAGTAACAAAAACATATTTTAGGTACAAACTTTTTTTCCTTAAAAACTTTTAAAAATCGGATTTTTTGTCCTAGCAAGCACTGAATTCGTTCACACGAAATTCTATTAATGGAAAAATCCAAGCCTTTATTTTAACTTACTAAAGAATAAAAAATAAGTTATAAAAATCTTTATAACTGATAAAAAATATTTACAAAAAATTTTCTAAAATTTAATTTCTTGTCCCAGCAAGCAATGAATTTGTTCACACGAAATTCGGTTAATGGGATAAAATACCAAACCTATATAAAAAATTTTTGTACAAATAATAAATTTAAAAATATTTCAAATGTAATAAAATAAATTTAAAAACATTATCTTATTTTCTTTTAAATTTTAAAAAAATGTGATATATTAAAGTTGGAATTTTGGAGGTAAAAATGAATATTATAAAACCTTTTGTAAAATGGGTAGGTGGAAAAAATAGCTTAATTCCTCAAATAACAAAATATTATCCATTTGAATTAAAAAATGGTGCTATTGAAAGATATGTTGAACCATTCGTTGGTGGAGGAGCTGTTTTAATTGACATTTTACAGAAATATGAAGTAAGAGAAGCATATGCTTTTGATATAAATAAAGATTTAATTAATTGTTATAATGTAATAAAAAATAATGTGGAAAATCTAATAATTGAATTAAATAAAAAAGAAAATGAATTTTTAGTTTTGGATAGTGAAGAAAGACAAAAGTATTTTTATGATATTAGAACAGAATATAATTCTTATACTTTGAATGATGAGTTAAATACAAAAAGAGCTTCTGAATTTATTTTTTTAAACAGAACTTGTTTTAATGGACTATATAGAGTTAATAAAGATGGAAAATTTAATGTCCCATGTGGTAAGTATAAAAATCCAACGATATGCGATTCTAAAAATTTAAGAAATTTATCAAAACTTATTAAAAATGTTATTTTCCAATATGGTGATTATAGAAAAAGTGAAAATTTTGTTAACGATAATACTTTTGTATATTTTGACCCACCTTATAGACCACTTTCGGCTACATCCGGATTTACTTCTTATACGAAGGAAAACTTTGATGACAATAATCAAAAAGAATTGGCAAAATATTTTAATGAATTAAATAAAAAAAATGCAAAATTAATGTTAAGTAATTCAAATCCAAAAAATATTAATAAAAATGATAATTTCTTTGAAGATATATATAAGGGATTTTGTATAAATGAAGTTTCCGCCAAAAGGATGATAAATGCAAACGCAAAAGGTCGTGGAGAAATTTCAGAATTATTAATAACAAATTATGAGGAGCAATCAAAATGGAATTTTCAAATAAATTCTACTTTAGAAATGGTAGCTTTAAGTTAATACATGATGACACATTTGAAGCCTTAAAAAAATTTGAAGACAAAACCTTTGATATGATATTTGCTGATCCTCCTTATTTTTTATCAAATAATGGAATTACTTGTAGTGGTGGAAAAATGGTTAATGTTAATAAAGGGATTTGGGACAAGTCTTTGTCTATTTCAGAAAAACATAATTTTAATAAAAAATGGATTAATGAATGTTATAGAATTTTAAAAGATAATGGAACAATATGGATTAGTGGTACATTACACAATATTTATTCAATTGGGATGGCACTTGAAGAAGAAGGATTTAAAATTATAAACAATATAACTTGGCAAAAAACGAATCCACCGCCTAATCTAGCTTGTAAAACTTTTACTCATTCTACAGAAACTATATTATGGGCAAAAAAGGATTTAAAGAAAAGTAAATATACTTTTAATTATGATATAATGAAGGAGTTAAATGGTAACAAGCAAATGAAGGATGTTTGGACAACTTCTTTAACTAAACCATCTGAAAAAAGGCAAGGAAAACATCCTACACAAAAACCTTTAGAAATATTGGAAAGAATAATATTAGCATCAACAGAAGAAAATGATTTAATACTAGACCCTTTTTGTGGGAGCAGTACAACAGGAATTGCTGCTATAAAATTAAATAGAGAGTACATAGGAATAGATAATGAAAAAGAATTTTTAGATTTATCGATTAGAAGATATAAAGAGTTGAAGGAGGATTAGTTATGAAGAGAGATTTTGCTCAATGGCTATTAACTTTTACAGATAGTATTGCTAATTATAAATATTATATAGATTTTGAAACTATATATAAAAATGCAGAAGAACATAAAATTGAATTAAATATGCTAAATTCTTTAATTGGTAGTAAAAATGTTGAAAAAGATTTTGAGGATTTAGTGAATAAGTATCCTGAGGTATTAAAATGTATTCCTATTCTATTAGCTGTACGACAATATGAAATAATAGTTTTAGATGAAGAAGGAAATAAATTTGAATATAACTTCAAAAAAATTAACTACAATATTGAACAATATAAAATATTTATGAGGGAAACTGGATTATTTGATTTAATTCAAAATCATCTTGTAAATAATTTATATGATTATGTTTTAGGTGTAGAATCAGGACTAAATTCAAATGCTAGAAAAAACCGCGGAGGACATCTAATGGAAGATGTTGTTGAAAGATTTATTCAAAAAGCCGGATTTAAGAAAAACGAAACCTATTTTAAAGAAATGTATTTACAAGAAATAGAAGAAAAATGGAAATTAGATATGTCTTTCATTAGCAATCATAATCAATCAACTAAAAGATTTGATTTTGTTGTTAAAACTGATAATTGCATATATGGAATTGAAACCAATTTTTATGCAGCAGGTGGTTCAAAACTTAATGAAACCGCAAGAAGTTATAAAATGATAGCAGAAGAATCTAAAAATATAGTAGGATTTAAATTTGTATGGTTTACAGATGGTATGGGATGGATATCTGCTAGAAATAATTTGAAAGAAACTTTTGATAATATGGATAATATTTATAATATTGCAGATATGAAAAATGAAATTATGAAAGAAATATTTAAATAAAAAATATACATAAGAAAAGCAAAGTAATAATGTGTTTTTAATTACAAAATTATTTTGCTTTTTTGAATAATAGTCTTTGTTTCTAACTTTGTTATAATCAAAGATGTATACCGAAAAGAAAGGGAGAAAAAAATGGATAAATTAAATGACATTATACTTACATATTCATTCTAATTTTAGTGAATATAAAGAAAATAGTGGATATGTAAATGATTCAAATCTTCAAAACATAGAAATATTATTACAAAAATTAAATGAAAATAATATTAACATGTTTGCTATTACAGACCATAATAGATTTAGTTATGACTTATATTTGGATATAAAAAATAAGATATCCGAAAATTTATTTAAAAATGTATTCAAAAATTTGCCTGGAGTTGAATTTGATGTTCAGATAGAAGAAGATAAACCAAGTTGCCATATAATAGCAATTTTTGATGATAAAGATGAAACTAAAGTAAAAAGAATCGAAGATGTTATTAATACTAAGCTAATACAAAAAAAAGATGACTTTTATACTCGTGAAGATTTTGAAAAAATTCTTAAAGAAATTGGATTAAATGTAATTTTAATAGCCCATCAACATAAGCATTTCGATAATCAAGAAGGTGGACCTAAAAGTTTATCAAATTCTGTAGACGACATTTATAACTTTATAAAAACCGGCTACATAAATGCATTGGAATATCAAAAGCCAAGTGTTCAAGGAATGTTAATCAACAGCTTAAATAAGGCGAATGAAAATGTTGCCACGATAATAGGAAGTGATTGTCATCAATGGAATTACTATCCATGTAAAGATTCAATTACAGCAAGTAGAAAATATGTAACAAAAATTAAGGCATTACCAAATTTTGATGGATTAGTATTTGCTTTTACTAATATTGAAAATAGATTTAATAGAGTAATAAATAATAGTAAAACAAATATTATAGAATCAATAAAATTTGATTCTAAAGAAGTTGTATTAAGTAATGGAATTAATGCTATTATTGGTGATAATGGCTCGGGGAAATCATTTTTATTGGAATTTTTAAATAATAATGAGAAATTACCTAAACATTATAAAAGTTTAGCTGAAAAAAATAATGTATCAAAAAAAGTAAATGGAAATCCTAATATATATTATGTACAGCAAAATCAAATAATTGACCAAGTAAAGAAAGGTGAACTTTTTAACAATTCTAAATATTATAATTCAATAAATACTAAAACTGTATTTAAAGATAGTATACAGAAGTATGCTAAAGATATAATTAATTATATTAGTTATAATATAGAAACAGAGCAAATGAAAAATAAATTAGAAGAATGCCAAATAAATCTTTTAATAGAAAAAGAAAATTTATATATTCCAACTATAAAAATAGATATACAAACAACTTTAAACAAATATAGAATTAGAAGCGATTCACTAGATACAATAACAAATCAATTAAAAAATGAATTTAATATTAATGCAGATTTTTATAAAGAATATGAAGAAAAAATTAATATTATATATCAACAATTAGAATATATTCAAAAATCAATATTAAATAAATCAGAAAATATTGAAGTTGACAATAAGATTAAAAATTTAATAATATCCACTTTAAGAAATTTTAATTCAGAAATGGATAAAAATAGAACCGATAAAGAAAAAGAAAGTGTTAAGTATAAAGAACAAAAAAATGATTTTTGCAATCTAATAGTAGATTATATTGATAGATTAGCAAACAAGCCAGATATTCCAAAATTTCCAGAAAAAATTTCAGGTTGTTCAAAAAAATTATATAGAGGTTTTACCTTTGTAAAAAAAGCCAAGTTTGATGAATTGTCTTTAGAAGATGATTTCTATGAAGAATTATTTAATAGAGCATATAACAAAAAACGTATACTTGAAATTACCAATAATGAGGATTTAGGAGAAGCATTACAAGGGATTAAAGACATCAAAAAAATTGATACATGGTATAATAAGGTGGACAAATTTATTGAAGACTATTTAGGAGAAGAAACATATATTGAAAAAGACGGACTAAAAAGTACTGTAGGAGAAACTCCCGGTGAGATTTCAGCAATACACTATGATTTCTTATTTAATGATCTAAGCAAGGATTATGATATTATTTTAATAGATCAACCAGAAGATGATATTAGTAGCACTAAAATTTCACAAGAATTGCTGAAATATATAAAACAGGTAAGAGATTACAAACAAATAATTATAGCAACTCATAATCCATTACTTGTAGTTAATTTAGATGTAGATAATGTAATATGTCTAAATAAGAATTATAAAAATGAAATAACTGTTAAAGATGGCTGTTTGGAATATAATTGTAAAGAATATAAGATAATTGACCAAGTGGCAGATATAATGGATGGTGGAAAAGAAGCTATCGAAAGGAGATTTAGATTATATGGAAATTAAAATTAGTATAGAATATGAGGCAGTAAATAAAATATATTTATGCTCAAATGAAAAAAGAATTCTTATTTTATCAAATGATAGTAAGGAAATTTCTGCAAAAGATATTTTAAATTTTTTAAATTATCAGAAAGGGAATAAATATATATTATCTGAATTGAGTCAGGATATACTTAACTTAGATGAAAACAATAAAAACTATATAGAGCAAATACATATTATGCTACAATCTATAATAGATGGAGTTAATAATATTACTTTATAAATAAAAAGTCCGATATGAATAGTTTTCTTATTTATATCGGACTTTTGGTCTATTTTTTCATGCATCCACCAACTAGTTGCACACCATCGCAAAATCCATTTCTATAATACTTCTCATTCCAATAGCCAATATAATCCATAAAATTATTATCTAGCACATTAAGTTGTTTTTGAATATAAGCTCTATTCTGTTTAGGCACACTTTTCAAAATATTTTCAGAAATCTCATCAAAATAAACCCAATGTTTTTTATCCTCATTACACACTAAAGAAGAAAGTTCATCTTCTCTAAACAATATCCATTCTTTTAAAATATCTTCTTTAACTTCTCTAAAATCACACATAATATCCCTCCTAAAATTTAAACATAAATTAATTCATTACACACAATTTCTTCAACTGAATTTTTAAAATTATTCATTAATCTAACCCATTCTAATTGATTGCTTTCTTTTAATTCTTCGTCTACATTCTGTTGTTTAGCAAGTTCTCTTATCATTGCTTTTACTTGTTTATGTGCTTCTTTATCAATACAAACTAGGTGGTTAATTAATGTTCCATCAAGTATTAATTCTGCATATAGACCTTTTTTATAATTTTTCAAGTAATCTAATCTTAAATTTCCATATTTACCAATTTGGTAGTTATTATCATCACCAACAACAGTAATATTTGGTATAAAATAATCTTTTTCTTTACGATATGTTAAATTCATATACAATACCTCCTTAAAATTGTGGATTAGCATACAATTTTGACCAATCCATATCTGAATAATCTCTGCCTTGATAATTAGAATTACACTTATTATTTGATTTAAATATATTATTCTTATTCCAATCCGATTTTCTGACATCAGGAGAATTCAAAAACTGACTTCCTGAAGTTTGATTTTCAGACATCACATTTACAAAATCTTCTTTTATTTCTGAAATTGTCTTTCCTACATAAATTTTATTTGGCATATTTTTTCCTTGCCTAATTTCTTTTATTAAATTAGCTTTTATTAGTTGTTTCATTGCAGAACTAATAGCAGATTTTCCAACATGTAATTTTTCTTCTAAATTGATTCTAGTAAAAATTACATATACATTTTCTTCTTCATCATAAAAATGTTTCTTTATTTTTGAAATATTTTTATTATTTTCATTTGCATAGCTTAACGAAAGTCTATCACATAATAGTGAATATAATAAAATTGCGGTAGGATTTAAATCTTTATATAATTCATTATCACAGAGTTCTTTATTTACACGATAAAACTCAACTTTTTTATAGTCTTCACTTATTTTATGGGGTACAAAAGTTAGCATAAGTAGTTCCTCCTATCTCAGACAGGATAAGTGATTGCTATTCTTGAAATTTTCTTGAAATTTTTTTAGATAGAAAAATAATTCTTGAAATTTTTTCGGCATTTTCAAGAATTTTATAGAATTTAACAAAATTAAAGACACATGCTGTAATCTTACAAACATGTGTCTTTCCACATTTTAGACTTTTTTGAAATTTTCTAGAATTTCTTAAAAAATCTTTTAAATTGGTCGGGGTGAGTTCTCGACATTTTGTACTATTTTCTTTGACATTTAAGCCTTTGCAGTAGTTGTACTCTATTTTACGGAACACTTTTGCGGAACATTTAAGGTTATAAATGCCTTAAAATTCCGCATAGTTCCAATAATTTTTCATCAGTCTTTTATAATTTTTTAAACTGCAATTTCTGTATTATCTAATATTACTCCAAATATATTTTTATCTATTAAATAATTTACTACATTTTTATTTTCAGAGTTGATAAAATCAGTATCTATATCAATATAGTATTTCATTGTGATAGATATATCTGAATGACCTAATATTTCTTTTAATACAGCTGGTGCAATTTTTGCTTCTGCACATCTTGTTGCAAAAGTTCCTCTTAACATATGAGTGTGTATATCTGTTCTTGTTACTTTTTTACCTTTCGAATTTTCATCTTCATATAGTCCAATACCTAGTTGTAATCCTGCTCGTTTTAGTGCTGAATTTATACTAGCTTCTTCATATAATCCATATTTTTTATTTGTTGGATTATAAAATAGCAAATGAAACTTATTTGGAGTAATATGATTTAGTGCTTCTTCAAGTGCTTTTCTACTAATATCGTTTAAGTTGATAGTTCTTTGACCAGAAAAAGTTTTAGTTATTTCTCCTATTCTAGATTTTCCGTTTGTATCTTTTGTTTGAGTTCTTCGAATAGTTACAATTCCTTTTTCTAAATCAATATCTTTAGTATAATCTAACACTAATGCCTCTCCAATTCTCATTCCTGTACTTAGTAACAATAAAAATAGATATTTATGCTTGAATTTGGAATATTCTACATTGTTTAAAAACTCTATTAGATTTCTTTGTTCTTCTATTGTAAGTGCAATTCTGTGATGTCCATTGTATTCGCTTTTAGGTTTTTCAATTCTTTTATAGCCTACCATAAAATTTTCTTTTATAATTTGTTGATGATAAGCTTCTCCAAATCCCATACATAGTAGTTCATAATTTTGCTTTATAGTTGTTCTTGAATAAGTTTTTATTTTAGCAAGATAATTAACTACATCATCTCTTGTAACTTTTGCAATTGGCTTTCTTGCAAATGATGCATTTTCAATTTGTTTTAATGTGTCTAATTTCCTTTTATAAGTTGACTCTTTAATTCTATTTAGTTTAAATTGTTCTTCTATCATAGGCTTTACTAAATCTATTAAAGTTTTATTTGTTTTTGTTATAATTCTTGGTCCACCATTTCTATCTAAGTTAATTTTGTATTCTAAAGCATTGTTTAAGGCTTCTTCTTCAGTATCTGCAACAAAAGATTTGCGGATAGTTTTTCCTGTTGTTTGATCACGACCTATTGTTAAAACGGCTTTACAAGTTTTAGAAACATAAAACTTATTGCATCCTTTGCATAATTCATATTGTTTTTCTTTGTCAATGTTCTTATTTTTGTTATTTTCGCAATTGGTACATACTGATTCGTTAAACTTTCCTTTCGGTCTTTTTGAAACATAAGTACCAACAGTTATTCCCTTAAATTTCATAATATTGTTCTCTCCTTTTCTTGATTAAATTTAAGGAAAACTATTGCTATATCTAGATTTTATGGTATAATTATATCAGTTAAGGAAATCTATAGCAATAGTTTTCTTTCAGTTTTTAAAAATACATAGTATTTAAAAAGAGGTTTTAAATGTCGCATATTTAAATCTTCTTTTTTTATCTTTCATTATCGTTTTCTTCGTTATAAACTCGTCTTGTTTTTAAATATTCTTTGAAATTTTCTTCTGTAATTTTATAAGCTCTTCCAAATCTTTGGCAAGGAAAATCTTTTCTATGGAATAATTCCAAACAAGTTTTATTTCCTATACCTAACATTTTTCTTACATCTGATGTTGTAAGAAATTGAATATTTTCTCCCATATAACTTACTCCTCCTTTCGTTAATTTCTTGAACGATATTTTTCCTATCCCTCTATTCTGGGCAATTCTAAATGGTATTTTCATACTCCACTGGATTTTCACCACTCCGTATCTTACCGAGTTGCCCCCATTGCTTGCGACGGTTTTATCACGCTCGAGCTGTGGCTATGCAAGTGTATCATTATATTGTATTTAGCTATTGGGTATTTAATTGTCAATGTGCTACTCAAGAATTTTCTTCAATACTCTTGACACTTTTTAGTAATCGTTGTATACTATTATTACAAATAATCACTTACTTAACAGGTGCTAAAAAAGTAAGCTGTCACCACTTACAATCAATTACTATATATTAATATAATACAGTAATTGATTATACTTGTCAATAGCTTACAATGAATTTTTTGAAAAAATTTGGGAGTTGGTAAAATGAAAACAAATTTAAAACTTGAAACATCTGGATTTTGCTATGTTTATAGCAAATATAAAATTGAAGTAATTAATGGTAAAAAGTACATAATGCCAGAAGAAAATGCAACTAAAAAAACTATTAGTATAACAGAACATATTGATGACCTATTAATTGAAATTTTAAATATAGGAAAAAAACAATTTTTTAAAGAAACCATACAAGATTTTGAATTATTAAACTTTTTTACAAAATATAGCTCTTTTGGATTTATGATTGACCTAGCAATAAATAAATATTTTGTATTAGATGACAAAGTAACTATAAGAGATTCTTTTTATATAAATAATAAAGATGAACTAGGTTTTATGAATGTTGATGAATATTTAAAGTTCTTTTTACCAAAATTAAATAAAAGAGAAATAAGTAGTTTAATAAAAAAATGTAAAGATATTGCTAGTGATACAATAAAAGAAGATTATTTAACATCAATTATAAATGAATATTTAATATATTCTGAACATTATGCAGAGCCACTTGATTTAATTTTAAACTATGCAAGGTCTTTATATAAGCATTTAAGTCTTACATTAGAAAATAAACATTTAACAATGAAATTACCATTTTTAAGTGTAAATCATTTAACACATAATATAAATGATTTATATTCTAATAATAGTTTTGGATTTAGAATAGATTATTTAAAACAAGCTGTTGATGTATCTTATTCTATGCAAATGGCACAAGATATTAGATTATTAAAAATATGTAATTTTTGTGAAAAAGCATTTATTGCAAATAACCCAAAAGCTGAATATGATACACCTCAATGTAAGAATAAAGCTAATGTTTATAAGAGCAGAGGGAAAATTATTTCTCGAAATGTAATACATACTGATGATGGAATTGCAGTAAAAATGCCAAGTAAAGAGCTATCTGATAGCTTAACAAAAGAATTAAAGAAGAAAAAGAAATTTGACTAATACACTGGATATGTATTGAAATTTCAGTGCCATAGAAAAATAAAAAAATTAAACTAAAGCGCTCCATTACTATTGACTTATGGAGCGTTTTAGTTTAAAATTACTTTAGGGGGTAAAAAATGGTATATACATATAAAGAATTGTTATTGAATTATAAAAGTGCTTATCAAATAGAAAAAGCTGTTAAAGATGGAAAAATTTATAAAATAGAAAAAGGGATTTATTCTGATATTCCAAATGTACATTTTTTAGCTGTTATAATGAAAAAATACTCTAATGCTGTAATAACATCATTATCTGCATATTATTATCACAATTTAACAGATGTAATTCCAGATAAAATATACTTGGCAACAGATAGAAATAATAGAATGATATATTCTAATAGAATAAAACAAATTCGTATGAAAGATGAATTATATAATTTAGGAAAAACTCAAATCGATTATGATGGAATAAAAATAAATATTTATGACAAAGAAAGAATGCTAATTGATTTAGCTAGAAACAAAAATCAAATAGGATATGATTTATATAAAGAAATAATATCTAATTATAGAAGACTAGCAAGTTCGTTAGATACACAAAAGATAGAAGAATATTTACAGTATTTTGTAAATGGAGATAAAATTTTTGAAATAATACAAGATGAGGTGTTTTAATGGATATATATGAAGCCGTCAATAAATATGTAACAGCAGGTTATTCAGAAGATGATGCAATTCCAAAGGTTGCTCAAGATATTGTTTTACTTAAAATTGGAAACTGCAGATATAGTAAGAATATTACTGTAAAAGGTGGAGTTGTAATGCACAATATCTCTAAAGATATGCGTCGTGCAACTCGAGATATGGATATTGATTTTATAAAATATTCTTTGGAAGATAAATCAATACGAGATTTTATAAAAGAACTAAATAATACTGAAGATGATATAAAAATCAAGATAATAGGGAAAATTGAGCCATTACATCATCAAGATTATGATGGAAAAAGAGTATATATACAATTAACTGATAAAAATAAGTACACAATAAGTTCTAAGTTAGATATTGGAGTACATAAATACTTTGATATGGAACAAGATGAGTATTACTTTGACTTGAATATAATTGATGAAAGTGTAAGTCTACTTATAAACTCAAAAGAACAAATAATTGTTGAAAAATTAAAATCATTATTAAAATTCGGTATTACTTCTACTAGATTTAAAGATATATTTGATTTTTATTATCTAATCAATAATGAAGATTTAGATAAGGACAAGCTAATAAAATACATAGATATTTTGATTTTTCAAGATGAAAATATGCGTGAAAATACATTAAAAGATATACATACTAGATTAACAAACATATTAACTAATCGTAGATTTCAATCAAGAATTAATACAGCAAACAATAATTGGCTAGAAATACCTATAAAAGATGTTATTGATAATGTTTTAGATTATTTTGGCGATTTAACATTAATAACAAAATAAAAGGAGGAAAATATGAATATTGATATTAAAAAGGTGAAAATCATAGTAACTATACCTGTTGAAAATACTGATGAAGTAAGAAAAGCTATATGCAATGAGGGCGCTGGCGTAATAGGTAATTATACTCATTGTTCTATGTCTACAAAATGCATAGGAACTTTTAAACCAATTGATAAGGCTAATCCATATATTGGAGAGATAAATAATTTAGAGTTTGTGGAAGAAGAAAAATTGGAAGTTATATGTGATGTTAGTTTAGTTAAAAATGTAATTTCAAAATTAAGAGAAGTTCACCCTTATGAAGAACCAGCAATAGATATTATTCCCTTAATTGATGAAAGTAATTTTCAATAATTGGAGGAAAGTAATATATGAAAATAGTAAAAAAAGAAAAGGCACAAGTATTTAAAAATAGTGATACTAGTCAATTGCTAGAATATTCAATCGAATTAAATAATAATTTGTATAAATACTATTAGTGGAAGATATCCTGAAAAAGGATATTGCACTAATAAAAAGTGTAAAGAATTATGCTACATATTAGAAGGTATGGGAAGAATTAATAAAAAGAATGAACTAATATCTTTTGAACAAGGAGATGTAATTTTTATAGATAAAGAAGAAATTTATTATTTGGATGGTAATTGTAAAATAATTATGATTTGTACACCTGCTTGGTATAAAGAAAAATGTGAATTGTTAGATTTATAGGAGGGGGTTATATGATTCGAAATGTTAAATTAGAAGATATTAAAGAATTAGCACCTATTTATAAAGAATTATATGATGATGCTGATATTGGAGAATTTTGGACAATTGAAAATGCAGAAAAACTTTTAAGATATTTTTATGATAGGCAAAAAGATTTATTCTTTGTTGCTGAGGAAGATGGTAAAGCAATTGGTGCAGTAATGTCAAATTTAAAACCTTGGTTTGATGGAAATAGACTTAATGATACAGAAATATTTGTTTCTAAAGAATATCAACATAAACATATTGCTAGAGATTTATATAAATGTCATTTAGAAAACGCAAAAAATATTTATAATTGCAAAGTTATAGAGTTTCACACTTATGGAGATGAAAATGAATTTCCACAAAATTGGTATAAAAGAATAGGATTTAAAAAAGACAAAGAACTAATTATAATGAGTGATTAGTGATATATTAAATAAAATTTAAAGGAGGAATTTTAAGTGAAAAAAACAATAGTAATTACAGGTGGTAGTGATGGTTTAGGAAAAGCCATTGCCAAAAGACTTAATAATGATAATAAGGTTATTATCATTTCAAAAGATGAAGAAAGTTTAGTTACAACTGCTAAAGAAATTAATTGTGAGTATTATCTTTGTGATGTAACTAATTACGAACAAGTTAATAATACAATAAATAATATATTAGAAAAAAATAATAAAATAGATGTATTAATAAATAATGCAGGAATTTGGTTAGCAGGAGATTTAACAGAAACTGATTATGAAAGAATAAGTAATTGTATTGATGTTAATACAAAAGGTCCTATATATATGACAAAAGCAGTATTGCCAAGTATGTATGATAACAAAGAGGGACTAATAATTAATGTATGTTCACAAGCAAGTTTTGATAGTGATGATTTTTCAACTGTATATAATGCATCTAAATGGGCAATGAGAGGATTTAATCGTTCTATTCAAAAAGATGTAAGTAAAAAAGGTGTAAAAGTTACTGGATTTTATCCTGGATTTATGCAAACAAATATATTTAAAAAAGCAGGTAATGATTATGACACTTCAACAGGATTAGAAGTTGAAAAAGTAGCAAAAGCAATAGAATTCATTGTTAATTGTGATGATGATGTTATTATTCCAGAGTTTGGAATTAAAGATATTGAAAATTATTAGAAAGAAAGGAAAAATAAGATATGAAAGATAATTATTTTATAATACATGGCTCATTTAGTAGTCCATATTCAAATTGGTTTAGTTGGTTAGCAGATTTTATTGCGTCAGAAGAAAAACAAGTATATGTACCAGATTTCCCAATAGGCGTAGGATATCAAAATTATGCACATTGGAGTAAATTATTAAAAGTTTATTTAGATTTAAATTTAATAAATGAAAATACAACAATAATAGGACACAGTATAGCACCAATTTTTATATCTAAATTTTTAGTAGAACATAAAGTAAAAGTTAAAAAATTAATATTTGTGTGTGGCTTTAATAATTATTTAGGAATTAATGAAGAATATGATGCAGTAAATAATTCAATGTATTTTGATAATATAGAAGATGTAAAAAAATATGCACAAGATATTATTTGTTTCTATTCTGACAATGATCCTTATGTTAAATATGAAGTTGAAAAACAATTTGCAGATAAAGTTGCAACAGAACAAATATTATTAAATGATGCTGGACATATAAATGCAGAAAGTGGATTTGATACATTTGAAGAAATAGTAAATTATCTATAATTGAGGAAAAATGAATAAATATATAATTAAAGAGCTACTTTTGTAGCTCTTATTATATTTGCTTATTTAGATTTAGTATTTTCTATTCTACTATGTATATAACCTAGTTGCTTTTTATATGATATTACAAATAATATAATCAGTAATATGAATAGTATTGTACATATAATTGTAGAATCAATATTTAGCCAAGTCTTTACTGCATATGCAAATTTAGCTATTAAAAGAAGAAAGAAAGTAACAATAAAATTTCTATACATATTGTAATCGGTGAATAATATTTTTATTTTTGCATCTGTTTCTTCAGCTTTATAAAAATCTGTACATTTTGAACTGTCTTTTTTATTTAAGATTTTTAATTTCCACAATAATGGTTTTATAATTAAAGAGCCTATCCTACTAATAACCAACCCTAAAAAATAATATATAAAAATTGAAATAAATATATTATCGGTAGGAATTAATTCAATATTAATATAATATCTGCAACCAACATCAAAAACAACAGCTGGTAAAATATAATTTAGTATATTATAATTTTCTAATTTATTAAAAAAAAGTTCCATATTTTATTTTATCCTTTCAAAATTTTCGTTTAATTTTTCAATAGTATTACCTTTATTACTATTGTAAAAATCTAGTTCTGATAAAGTTATTTTAAAATTTAATCCCCATTTGCTACCATCGTAATAATCTGCTTCATCATTATTTTGTCTAGTCAGATATATTGATGTACATTTTAAGGTAGATAACAGCTCATTAATTTTCTTTTTATTATTTTTAACGCAAGTTATTATAACTAATATTTTTCCATTAAATTCTTCCTTGTGTGTATTTATATATTCTATAACAAAATTTGTATCACCTACAACCACATAAATATTATTCATAGAATTAAAGGGAAAGCTTTCAAGAATATAATATTGTGGTAATGTAAAGTTTCCCTTTAAATATATTGTTTTCTTTATTATAAAATATAATTTAAAAATATTATATAAATAATCTTTTCTGCCTATAATTTCTGTATTGAAATTTTTATATTCCTTTTTATATGAATGTTGTAAAATATATATCATATATATGACCCCACTCTATAAGATTTTTGATAAGTTGTAGAACTTATAGTTTTAGTGTCTTCAGTTCTGGTATTAAATATAGTATGTCCTTTATCTTTTCCTTTGCTTATTAATTCTTCTGAACCTCCTGAGCTAGAACCTTTATTATCTGATATTAGATATACAGTATCTTTATCTTCTTTTTTTATTTCAAATAAATCTTCAGCATGGTCTAATCTTCCGTGATGAGGAATTTGAATTATTTGATGTTCTTTTGCATTATCTTCAATTGCTTTTGTACTGGCATCTCCAACTAGTAAGAGTTTTGATGTTCCTAAATCTATACTTATTTGAACACTAGCTGCATTCACAGTTGTTTCGCTATCTATAGAATCTCCTTGTCTAGAGTCTAAAGCTTGTCCAGCAACTTCTAATACATATTCTTTAGATGGACCTACAACTTCAATTCCATTACATATTTGGACAAATGAGTCATCCTCATTGTATATATTTTCTAATAAACCTTGTTCTCCTAAAGAAGCAATATTTGAATATCTTTCTAATATTTGTTTCTTTATAGAATCTTTGGTTTTTCTATCATCATCAATTTCTTCTAATAATTCTTCATAAAATTTTAACAATAGAATCGTATAAACTTTTTCTACTTTGTTTTCTTCAATCAGTTTTGGTATCCCATTGAAATGGTCTGAATCATTATGCGACAAAACAATTATTGCTTTTTTACTTGGACCATAATTTTTTTCTAAATATTCTATTACTTTTTCAGCGTGTTCGTTTGAACCACAGTCAAATACAACAACATCATTTCCATTATCTGATATAAAACAATCCCCAAAATCATGTTCATTACTTTCTTTATAACTCTTAGAACTTAACATTAAAGTATTCATAAAAACCTCCTAGTATGGTATAATATTTATGTATTTATACAAATCACAACTTAAGCGTGATTTATATTTTTGTTACATTTTGATTATACTAGGGCTTTTAGCAATTGTCAATATACTTTGCCAAAAAACTTACATTTTATTTAAAAAATATTTACATTTTATTTATTTTATATTATAATTTCATTAAATGGAGGGAAAGATGATGAACGAAAATAAATTTTCTCAAATAATAAAAGAATTAAGAAAAAAAAATAATCTAACACAACAGCAGTTAGCTGATATAGTTGGGATTACTGCTACTGGAGTATCTTATTGGGAATCTGGAAATGCAACTCCAAACACTGAAACATTAAATAAATTATCTAATTATTTTGGAGTTACTGTTAATTATTTATTAGGAATTAAAGATAAAATAAAGGAAGAAGATAATTCTAGAACTGCTATAATTTTTAGAAAAGCTGAACAAGTGAATCCAAAAGAAAAGGAAAAATTACTTGACATATTAGATAGCACAATTGATATATTTTTAGGGAACAATAAAAATGGTTAAACCAAATTTTAGAAAAGCAAAAGAAGAAGCTTATAAAACTTTAATATTACAAGAAAATTTGTCTTTTCCTATAAATCCTAAAAATATAAAATTAAAAGAATATAATATTATAATAATCAGTTTCCAAGAATATGCACAAAAGACAAATCTAAGTATAAATCAGTTAACCTCTAATGGTAATACTAATGATGGATATACATATATTAGAAACAATAATATATTAATTTTTTATAATGAAGATATAGAAACAGAAGGAAGAAAAATTTGGACAATATCCCATGAATTAGGACATATAGTTTTAAAACATACAACTCAATGTGACAAAAATGAAGCTGAAGCTAACTTCTTTGCAGCACAATTATTAGCTCCTCAATGTGTTTTAAAGCAGTTAGTTAAAAATGGAGCTAAAATGACACCTGCATATTTATCTGAAAAATTTAAGATATCAAAGGAAGCCAGTGAAAATTGTATTTATACTTTAGGTAAAGTTATTGATAATGAATTTTTAACAACAGATTATGATGATATTGTAATACAATTATTTAAACCATATATCAGTATAGATTATTCTTATGATTCATACTTTGATGAATTAGAGGATAGAAGAAAGAGCTTTAATTTTTAAATTAAAACAACTAGAAAGGAGTTTTTATATGAATAAAAATGTGTTAGTAACAGGTGGTACAAGAGGAATAGGAGAAGCTATATCAAGAGAATTTGCCAAGAAAGGTTATGATATAATAATTAGCACAGTAATAAAAGTAGATGGAGGTTGGTATTAATGAATTTATTTGAATATAAAGATTTAATTGATGGAAAACCAATGCATATTGCTACAGTTAATAAAGAGAATAATCCTAATTTATCAGTTGCTTCAGATGTTAAAGTAATAGAAGAAAATAAAATTGTTATCTCTGTAAATGAAATGGTAAATACACAAAAAAACATACAATATAATCGCAATGTTGTCTTAACAGTTTTTAATGAAAAGTATGAAGGATTAAGAATGTTTGGGACAGCTGAATTTTACTCTGATGGAGAATACTATGAACTTTGTAAACACACATTTTTTAGTAATGGCGAAATATCGCCTTTTGGAGCTACAAAACCTAAAGGTGCAATTGTAGTTACGGTTGATAAAGTGGCTAAATATGTTTAAATAAAGATTGGAGAAATTATGGATATTGTAATTAGAAAGGCAAATATTGAAGATTTAAGAACAATTCAAGAATTAAATAATAAGTTATTTGAATTAGAATATAATAAATTTGATTCTTCTTTAAAAGTTGGATGGCCTTTTACTGAAAAAGGAGAGAATTATTTTAAAGATATAATTGAAAATGAAATAGCATTTGTAGCAGTAGCAGAAAACAATATCATTGGCTATTTAGCTGGAACAGTTGATACAAAAAACTCCTGTATTTTAAAACCTATTTCTGAATTAGATAATTTTTATATTGAAGAAAATTATAGAGGGCAAGGAATTGGAACTAAATTAATAAATGAGTTTAAAAAATATTGTCTTGATAAAGGAATTGAAGAAATGAAAGTAACAGCAAGTGCTTTAAATGTAAATGCAATTGATTTTTACAAGAAAAATGGATTTAAAGAGTTTGAAGTAACGCTAAAAACAATTATATAAAAAGAATAAAGAGAAGCCATTCAGATTATTCAAAATGAAGTTTATAAATATTAGATAGAACTACTAAAAAGTAGCTCTATCTATTCTTTTCCTGTCTTTATTTTTAGTGTTTTCCTGTTCATTATTTAATTGATTTTCAGATACTCTATTATTTATTAAAGCAGTTTCTTTTTCACCTTTATCAGCTTTAGAAATAATTCTTTTGCAAGTTTGAATTTTGTTGTTTATCTTATTAATATCTTCAGTAATAATATCTATTTTAGCTTGAAGAATAGTTTTATCAGCTTCATTGGTTGTTTTATTATACAAATTCCTTAATTTTTCTCGTTCTGCTTTTAATGGTGCAACTTCATTAAGAAATGTAGTTCTTAATTTCTCTACATTTTCTTTTGACTCTAGTTTATAATCAGCTATCATATTCAATTCATCACACAATTTATTAAATTTGTCTATTTCTTGATAATATTCTTTTGTTCTTTCTTCATAATGAATTTTAGGTGGTAATTTTCCCAGAAGATATAAATAATGCACATACAATCTGTAAAATGATGAAGTCTTTAATCTTTCTGAATCAATCTTAATACCATCATATATTTTTACTTTATATATTTTCTCATTATCATTTCTTTTTATATACTTATCATATATGGCACTTTGATAAATTCTAGTTTTAATATGTTCAAAAGTATAGTCATCTCCAAATGTTCTAGCAAGTCTTATATTTCTATTATAGTATGGAGATGAAATAGACATAAAATTTCCAGATTTTTTAATATAATAACCTTTAAAATTCAATATATCTATAAACTCTTGATATTTTGTTGCTCCTTTAATAGCTTCATCAATATCATTTTTTATAAGCTCCATTTTTCCTGAATTACGATTATAATTTGCTATTCTATTTTGAGCAATATCTTTACCTTTATTAGCTTGTTTAGTTTCAATTATAGATAAATCATATTTTCTGCATAAATCATCATTTATTTCTCGAAGTAATGCAATTTCAACATTTGAGTTATGATATTTACTTCCATCTATAAATGAAACAGAATTTAAAACTATATGATTATGAACATTTTGCTTATTAGTATGAGTACAAACTAGAACTTGATATTTATTTCCCCATAACTGTTGTGCTAGTTCCATACCAATTTTATTACATTTTTCTGGGGAAATTTCATTACCATTAAATGATTGTATTATATGATAACTCAATCTACCATCTTCTTTATGGAAATTCTTTTTGGTCAACATCATCTGTGAATATGCCGTTTCAGGCAAACAATTTATTGCAGATACTAAAATTCCATTTTCAGTTTTATCTCCATTCTTTGCATAATTTATTACTGCCTCCAAATTCTTTTTTATAACTATATATTTTGTAATTGCCATCTAAAATCTCCTTTCATTTTTGTCTTGAATAAATTTTCTTTTCAAATTTTAAAATGAAATCAGTTAAGGCTTTTGAAACATATTCAAAATTATCGTGTGAAACACTATATCTAGAATTTGCAACTCTAGCAATTTGATTTATATTATTTGCTATTCCATATAGCTCTCTTTGAAAAGATTTTATTTCTTCAGTTGGTTGTGCTTTTATTCTATAACCTTTAATTAAACTTCTTACAAATTCAGCTTCACTTAAACCTGCTTCTTTTGATTTCTTTTTTAATAATTCATCTTCCTTTACATCTAACCATATTTGTTTTTTTATATTTCTTTTTCTCATAATTTTAATTCTCCTTTTCAAAAAAATAGACAGTCTTTTTTATAAAGACTGCCAGAAAAGAGCATATATTTTTTAGGGGATTGGGGAAGAAATTCCCCATAATTCAGTTTTATATTAAAACTGGCAAGCGGTATTTATACGGGAATATAAATGCGATGCTTGCTTTCAAAATAGTAACTGCTTTTAGAATAGCTAAAATTTGCTAAAAACAAGTGTTTTTTTCTCTATTAATTCACAAATTTTTCCGACTTTTTTATCAGAAAATACATCTTCTTGATGGTGTAATTCATAATAAAATTTTTCTTTTTGAGTGTAATTCATATCAATATAAAAATGTTTTTTTCCTTTATTTTTTATAATTGAAATTGGAATAATTGTATTCATTTCGCAATTTGAAGCAAAATCTAAATCACAACTTTTATAACTAACATCTAGTGGTGGATTTGTAAAAATAAATGGAATAAAACCTATAAAAGATTTCCATTTTACTTTATATTTATCTGTTACCATTCGACCTAAAATCGTTTTAGTTTTAATTGCAAATATACCTTTTCTTGTTACTATAATATAATTATAAAATGTGATTTTACTTCTTCCTTTTACTAAAATATTTTTATAAATTACTAATTCATCATTAAATAAATTAGCAAATTCTTGTGTTACTTTTAATTCTTTATTTCTCATTTTTATTTGCTCCTTTCAAAATTTTTTACATCAAAAAAGAGAAGAAAATTTTAAATTGCTTCTCTAAAAAAAGTTAATTTATTCTTTAATAATTCCTAAATTTTTAAAATAAAAATAGAGGTTATACATAAATTAATTCTTTTAATACGATTTCTTCAGCTTGATTTTTAAAATTATTCATCATTCCTACCCAATAAAGTTGGTTAGTATTTTTCATTTCTTCAGTTAAATTGCTTTGTAATTTTAATTTTTGTATAATTTCCTCTACTCTTTTCATAGCAGTTTCTTGTATTTCTTCTAAATGGTTTACTAATTTATTTTCTATAAATAGAATTGTATATTCTGCTTTTTTATGCTTTTTAAAATATTCTAATCTTAATCTACCATATTTATTTAAGTCAATTTTTCTTTGAGGTTCTATGACTAAATTTGGCAAATAGTAATCGCCATTTCTAATATATTCTATTCCTGTTCTTTCATCAATAAATCTTTCTTTTGATTCAATATTTCCCATAATTTAAAATCTCCTTTATTATTTTTTTATACATTACAATATAGATTAGCTAGTTGTTCTGGCTCATAAACTCTTTGCTCATAATTTGAATATGAATTTTTCTTGGCACTCATATTACTATAATTATTTTTATTATATTTATTATTACTACATCGTAAATTCTCCGACTCTTGACTCGTAGTTTTTCCGTTTCTTGAATCGTAATTTTTACGACTCATAATTTTAGCAGTTGATATATGATTTATCTTTCCAACATATATAATGTTATTTTTTCTAAATCCTTGCCTTTTTTCAGATATGAGTTTGACATCTACTAATTGTTTAAATGCTTTTGTAACAGTTTTGTCTGACAAGTTTAACTTTTCTTCAGCTTCTTTTCTTGAAAATATTAAGAATATATTTCCAGCTGTATCAATCCATTCATTTTTCATTGAAACTGATAGTCTATCAAGTAACAATGCATAAAGTAATTTACTATCTGAACTTAAATCTTTATAATAAGGATTTTTAAATAGTTCTTTTGGAATTTGATAAAAAACATTTTCAAGATATTCATTTGCTTTATAAGGTATAAAATCCATAGCAATAGTTCTCCTTTCAGTTTTTTCAAACGACACTGAAAGTACCTAAATATCAATGAATTTTGCTTTGCGGAAATTTGCGGAACAATTTTTTAAAAGATTTTTAAAATTGCGGAACATTTTTCTGAACAAAATAATGGAATTTTTGAGAATTTTTTAGAATGCAAAAAAATTGTGCTATTCTCTAAAATCCTTAGAAAATAGCACTTTTGAATTTTATTGACTGTTTTCAAATTCTATTGAGTTTCCTTGAAAAACGGTCTAAATTGGTCGAGGTGACAGGGATCGAATTTTGCCTATATACAAACAAAAATTTATATTTAGCCAATGTTTATATAGGGGATTTCTTAGAGTCACAGGAGATTTGAGATTTTACATTTTTTAGGATTTATTTTTTGTGATGTAAAATATGAACTTTATTCAAGTGACAACTTTGGAAATATATTGGAAAAAAATTTTGACCATTATTTTTGTCAATAATAGCTTGATATTTTTTAGATAGGGCTTTCCAATGCTTATATATCAACAACTTTTGAATTTTAAAAAATTTCATTTGACAAAACCAATAAAAGATGTTATTATATAAATACATAAGAACAATGTACTCTAGCTCGGTTTGTGTATATTGTTTGCTCGTAGTGTACCGTAATACACTACTTTTTTTATGCAAAAATAAAAAGTAGGAAAGCCCCGTAAAACTTTCCCACTTTCGACTATGTATGACACATCTAGTCTTTACTCTTTTTGTATTCTTCCAGTTTTGTTTGAAGTTTGATGTTTTTTTCTTTTTCTGCTAATAACTTTTCAATCAATTCTCGAATAAGCTCGGTTTGTGTCATCTTATTTGCCCCCTTTCCGCTCCTATGTAAAGAACTGCCTTTTGACAATGAAAGGTTGCAATTATAATATAACAATTTTTACTAAAAAACAATAAATCATCACAAATTATTTTTCATTCATTCTTTATCATAACTTTTAACTTATATCAAGATGTTTTTATATGAGTTTATTTAATTTACTAAACCAGAAAATTCTCCTAAAAATATTAAAGACAACAAATTATATATTTATGTTATATTTTATTTTAAATTGGAAAATATGAATAAAAGAACTTTTGGCACGAATTATTAGTGTAGCAAACTATACTGAAGAAGTACCGCTTGTGGCACAAGTTCAAAAAAAGAATTTTTAGGCAAATATTTTCATTCTGTACAAGCCAATCCTAGCCAATTTTATTTCTGAGGCATATAACTTGTCATCTAGCTTCACAAAGGCATATTGTAGACAGATGTCGCATTAAATACATAATGTCTACACATAAATATTTTTATTATATACCTAATAAAATTTAAGTTTTATAGTCAAAATCGTCGTCGCAAACCCAGTAATACCAACGTTTTTAGAATCGACTTTTTTGAATTTTATCAAATTTCCATATTTTATCAATATTTTTTTAGTTAACCTTGATTTTAAGATATTTTTTAATGATAATTTTCTATACCATAAAATCAAATTTTTTTGATGTATTTTTTAGATATAAGGAATGTAGGTTATATCACAGAGAGATAGAATAAAAATATGACGATTTTCTAGTAATAACAATTACAGTACAGACGTTTTGGATATATTAGACATATAACTTGTTGCCTTTAAAATAAAAACGGCTTAAAATTGACGTGAGAGAAAAGAAAAAAGAGGGAATCCCTCTTAATCTAATTACTTTCTCCTAATATTGTTCCATCTGCAAATGCAACTGATTTTGTTTCAAAAGAGAATTTTAATTTTGAAAATTCTGTATCTCTCAACTTAATATGTGCGTCCATAAATTGATTAACTTCAAGTCCTATATCTTTTATATCAACTTCTCCTTTTGCTGATATTGTTGCTTTATCATACAAAAGTGATATATCTATAATTGCATTTCCAAATAAGTCTGTTACTTTAATATCTCCTTTTACTGCTACTATATCTTTATC
The DNA here is from genome assembly GCA_019417465.1 of Clostridiales bacterium. Lineage (GTDB taxonomy): Bacteria > Bacillota > Clostridia > TANB77 > CAG-508 > CAG-492. The sequence continues at coordinate 27,868 of DXVF01000011.1, read as the reverse complement.
AGTATTATTTTTACAATTCATTTTCAACTCAACAAAATCACTAAATCTCCATTGTGAAGTGTCTTTCAAAATAACATTTTTATTATATACATTTAAAGTTACTGCATTTGCAAGTTCTTCTTTTTGAGCTTCTTCTTTTGCTCTTTTTTCTTCTAATTGACGTTGTTCCTCTGCTTGTCTTTCTTTTTCTTCGATTATTATTGTTTCAATAGTTTTTCCATCTAGTAAACTTGAATTTCCTCTTGCAACTGCTTTTTTGTATAATTGTTTTTCTTCATCTGTTAATTTACTATTATTCACTTCTTGAGTTGTTTCAGTTCCTGTATATATTTTTGTTTTTATACTATTGCTTAATATATATTTTGCTCCAATTCCTAATGCTACTACTAATATTATACACACTATAATCATTACATTTTTTTTATTTTTCTTTTTTTCTTCCATTTTTATATCCTCCTTTATAAACGGTCGTGTTGAGCTTTTAATGAATTGTATTGACTTTGATAACTATTTAATTCAGATTGTTTACTAGCAATACTACTTTGCAATGATAGAGCTTTATTATTTAATTGTAACCATTTGCTTGTATTTTCTGTTTTATTTATAGAATTCAATTGACTATTGACTGTATTTAGTTCACTTTGTAGATTTTGTATTTCTATTTTTAAACTTGTTATTTTAGGGTATATGTTAGTCATTTGATTTTGCAATTGAGATTTTTTCTCTGCTCTTTCAGCTTGCTCTTTAATCCATTGTTTGTCTGCTTCAGCTTGTTCGTTAGAATAATAATTATTATTGCTACTACTATTATTTTTATTTGTTGTACTAGGTTTTGTATTTGTTTTACTATTCGTTGTTGATTGCATTTGTTGTTGGTCTTTCACTTCTTGCTCTGCTTTATTTATCTCCGCATTTGTATTATTTTTGTATGTAATTAATTCTTCAATTTTACCTTGAGCTTCTTTATATTTTTCTTGACCTTTCAATTCATTAAATTGATTTTGTAATTCCGTAATCTTATTTTTTTGTTCTTCATTGAATTTACTTATATCTATATTATTACATTCATTTTCTTTATTTGACAAAGTTGAAACATTGTTGTTTTTGATTTCATCTATTTTCTTATTTATATTTTCAAAAATATTATTAGTATCTCCTGTTATATTGTTCTCGTCTATTGATTTTTTAATAGTTTCTAATTGTGTATTAATCGCATTTTGTTCTTCGTCATTTAAAATTAATGTTTCTAATCTAGTATTAATAGAATCATATTTACTTTGTGTTTCTTCCAATAATATTTGTTTATCCTTTTCCAATTTTTCTTGGTATTTATCATAAGCAACGTAGCTTCCTCCACCAATTATTAATAGTGCTATAACTACAATTTTATTCTCTTATGACGAAAAATTAAAATGTAGTAATAGCAAAGGTTTCCTCCTACAAACAATTTAGTAATTTATAAATTTTCACATATTTAGAAGATGAATTGCCAAAAATAATAATACAAATTCATCTTTTTTGATTTTATAATAATAGTAAAATTTAAAATTATAAATAAAATTGGAGGATCTGAAAATGGAAAATAAAGAATTAAAAAAAATTATATTGATGAAAAAACAGGAATTGAATACAGATTGGTAGGAGATTATTATTTGCCAAATATTGCATTACCTAAACCAAGAAGAACAGGAACTATTGGAAAATATGGAAGATTAAGGCTTAAATATTTAGAAGAACATCATAAACCAGAAGTTATGATAATGAGAGTTAATAACGAATTGATAAGTCATTTATTAGATATAGAAGATAAGTGTAAGTCAAGAGTTGAACAATTAATAAAACAAATGGCAGAAAAAGAAAATGTCACAGAAGAACTAAAAGTAATAAATCAAATGGAATGGGTGCAAAGTATGAATAGTATTAAGAATCGTGCTGAAGAAATAGCATATAATGAAATAATTTATAAATAAAGTAAAATTTATTTTTGATTTTGATGAAATTTGAGAAAATAAATGGTATAATGCTTTCAATAGTAAATTTATTTAATTTTGCAGACGAGTCTGCAAAATTAGAAAGAAGGTCTAAATGAATGAATTACAAAATATTAATATTGATAATTTATATAAAGATGTTGTAACAATGATTGAAAAAGCAAAAGAACAAGTGGCTATACAAGTCAATACAGAATTAGTTGTGCTAAATTGGAATATAGGAAACAGAATTAAAGTTGAACTTTTAAATAATGAAAAACCTGAATATGGAAAACAAGTAATAAAAGAATTAAGTAAAAAGTTAGTTGCAAATTATGGCAGGGGATATAGTTCAAGTAATTTATATAGAATGTTACAACTAAATGAAAATTTTGAAGATTTTGAAAATTTCGCGACACTGTCGCAAAAATTAAGTTGGTCTCATTTTATTGAAATAGTAAAAATGGATACAGATATAAAAAGAAAATTCTATGTAACAATGTGTATAAATGAACATTGGTCTGTTAGAACATTGAGAGAAAGAATAGGTTCAGCATTATTTGAAAGAACAGCAATTTCTAAAAAACCAGAACAAACCATTATAAATGACTTACAATTATTAAATAATGAAAATAAAATGACAACGGATTTGTTTTTTAGAGATCCATATATATTAGATTTTTTGGAATTAAAGGATACTTATAGCGAAAAAGATCTAGAAAATGCTATTATAAGTGAATTGGAAAAATTTATTTTAGAGATGGGAAATGATTTTGCTTTTTTAGCTAGACAAAAGAGAATTACCATAGATGGACAAGATTTCTATATAGATTTATTATTCTATCATAGAAAATTAAGAAGATTAGTAGTTATAGAGTTGAAATTAGAAGAATTTAAACCAGAACATAAAGGACAAGTTGAGTTGTACTTGAAATGGCTTGATAAATATGAAAAAGCTGAAGGAGAAGAATCACCAGTTGCTATTATATTATGTGCAAATAAAAGCGACACAATGGCTGAATTGTTAGAATTAGATAATAGTGGTATACATGTTGCTCAATATCTTACTAATTATGTACCAAAAGACTTATTAGAAAGAAAGTTTCTATCTAGTATAAAAAATGCAAAAATTCAGCTAGAACAAAGAAAAAAGGAAGAAGAAAAAGAATAGAATTAAATTTTCGCGACACTGTCGCGAAAATTTAAAAAGATTAGTTAGACGCATCTAACCAATTTCATTTTTATAAATATTTTAAAATAAAGCTTTGAATTTGAAAAATTAAATTCAAGGCTTATTTTTATGGAAATTTTTTATCTACATTTTAAAAATATAAAATTATACTAAAAGCAAATAAAAATGGCTAGAAATTGAAAATAAAGCAAATAAACGGAAGAAGGTGAGGGAATGTCAAACTTAAATTTAAAAGGTATATGGATACCAATAGAAATATTAACAGATAAAAAGTTAAGTGATAAAGAAAAAACAATATATGCAATAATAATTTATTTAAGCAAAGAAAATGGGTATTGCTTTCTAACAAATAAAACAATAAGTGAATTATTAAATATATCAGTAACACAAGTTTCAACATTGATAAATTCATTAAAGAAAAAGAAGTATATAACAACAGAAATAATTTATAAAGAAAATACAAAACAAGTAGAAATGCGAAAACTAATACCAATCAAAAATGAAGATACCTATTTAAGAAAAGTTAAATACCCTCCACAAGAAAACTTTAATACCCCTATTAAAGAAAAGTTTAAGGATAATAAATATAATAATAAAATAAATAATAAATATAATAACGACTTTCATAAAAAGAATATGGCTAACTTTGAACAGCGAAAATATGACGCCATTGACCTTGACTCATTATATGCAAATGCAGATGCTTTTATATAAAGCAAAACATTTGCATATAGAAGAACAGCGACTAGAGTAGAAAACTACTTTGGTGGCTGTTCTTTTTATTTAAAGGTGCGAGTAGCAACTTTAAATAAAACCTAAAAAATGCTTTAGCAGTTTTTAGGAGATAGGGGTGTGGGGAAATGTAATTTCCCTGCCATACAGTCAAACTTGTTTGACTAGTATGTTAGACAAATAAATTTATCTTGAGCAAGAAAGGAGCGTTGGAGATATGAGCTACGCAATAATAAGAAATGATAAACTAACAAGAGTAGATGCACAAGGGTCATACATTCACAATGATAGAAGGTCAAAAGGTCATTCTAATAAAGATATTGATCCTACAAGAACACACCTTAATTTTTGGTGTAAGAAAAATGAACTAACATATATCAAAGAATTTGACAGAATGAGAAAAGAATACGATTTAAAAGGAAATATCAGAAGTAATAGTATAATAATGTGCGAAATGATGATAACATCTGATAATGAGTTTTTTGATAAAATTGGATTAGAAGAAACAAAGAGGTATTTTAGAGAAAGTTATAAATTTGTATGCAATTACAAAAATCTTGGAGAAAGAAATATAGTGTCTGCAGCAGTTCATTTAGATGAAACAACACCACATATGCACTTGGTATATATACCAGTAGTAAGAACAAAAGATAAAGAAGGTAATGCAATAGAAAAAATATGTGCGAGAGATTTTTGGAGAGGTAGAAATAGTTATAGAGAATTACAAAATGATTTTCACGCATATGTAACATCAAAAGGTTTTGATTTAGAAAGAGGATTACCAGTAGAAGAAACAGGAGCAAAACATCAAAGAATAGAAGATTTAAAGAAAATTACTAATTTTGAGAATACTAAAAAGGTATTGAAGAATATAACACTAGAACTACCAGAAGTTCCAAACATAAACGATATAAAACTTTTACAATTAAATAAAGCAAAAGTAGGAAAAGAAATAATAAAACCTAAAGATGACTTAATAAATGAATTATACCAAGATAATAAAGCTTTGCATAGTGAATTGTTAAAACAAGTAAAACTAGTTAATGAAGCTGAAAAATATCAAAAAGAAAGAGATAAAATACTTGCTAATAATGAAGAATTAAATAATAAAGTTAATGATTTAGAAAAAGAATATAAACGAAAAAGTAATAGTCTTGATTTTGATTATAACAATAGAAAAGAGGAATTAGAAAAACAATTTAAAGAAAAGGAATTGGATATTGAGTACAGATATAAGCACAAAATTAAGTCATTAGAAAAAGAAAATAACCATTTACACAAAATAGTAGATAGATTTTATGAAACAGTAGAAAAATTTATAGAATGGGTTTGTAAGAAATTTGGAATAGGCGAATCAAAAGAATTAGTGAGAGATTTTGAAAAAGAAACTAATACATTAATTGCTCCAGAAAAACAACTGAAAAAAGAAGAAAGAGAAAAAGAATGGGATTTAGAAATTTAAAAAGCTAAAAACTGTCAATGATTTTTGAAAATGTCACAAAAATTTTTAAATATAAGCCCTAAAAATTTGATTTTTTAGGGTAGTTTTTTGAGTCAGGGTACTTTAGTGATTTTTAAAATTTATTCTTCGAATACCACCATTTTTTCTACCCTTCATGTACCCTACGAAAAAATGGCTAATTTTAAAAATCACTTTAAGAAACTTCTTCTAGTATTTTTTTTATTTTAATAGCTTGCTTTTGTGCAAATTCTTCAAATGAAGCCCTTTTAAATGGATGAGTCATTTTAGGTATATAAATTTTCTTAGGTTCTGTAGGTAATATCTCATCAAAATTTTTAGAATATGTTTGTACTTCAGGTATTTCTTCAAGTGCAAATATACTGTCTTCAACTGTTGCATATAATTTTTTATCAAAAGCTTCAATTACCATACATTTCGTTCCTTTACCAAAATATATAGGAGTACCAACGGAATTTACTGTCCTATAATGTTTTTTCTTAAAACATATAGAATGACCTGTATCAACCACTCTTCTAGATAAAACAGCTAGTGTTAAATTAATTTTTTGCTCACTAGGTTGCTTTTCAAAGACAGATTTTGTATAATCAATACATAGAGCGAACTTTGAATTGTATTTATCTAAGAAGCTAGGAAGGAAAGCATTGGCTTCTTCAATTGTGCTAATACCAGCTAATCTAAGTTCAGGTATTAGCCTTAATTGGAAAGATTCAAAAAGCCTTTCAATACGAGGTTTAAATTCAGGTACGCTACTACATTCGATGCTTGTGCCTAACTGAGAGCAAGCATAAGCAAATTGTGTAAAGGTATTATCTTCATCAGAGGTAGTACCTTTTTTGTTGTATTCAAATACGGTTCTTTTATCTGTTTTAAAAAGGTAAGGAATACCATATTTAGTAAGTATTTGATAGTAAATATTATAGTAGCCATTTAAAGTTTCCTCTTTGTCAAAATATGCAGCAACAACATGACCAGTAGAGTCATCTATAGCAGCATGGAGAGCGGTTTTAAAGTTACCAAACCACATATGTATACAAGCATCAGTCTGAATTTCTTCACCAAAATAGATACATCTGGGTTGTCTTGGGTGAGAATCTTCAATAGCTACGATAGTTGATTGAATTTTAGCAAGGTCTTTTTTAGAATTAGATTTTTTTTGTTTTTCAAGAAGTTCTTTTTTCAAATTCTTTTTAGTTACTTTACGAAATCTAGGAGATGTAATATATTTTTCTCTAAGTATTTGACCAACTTCAGGAACAGATAGAAAAATATTTTCTCTTTCAGCTAAATATTCAGTAAATTGAGTATAAGTACAATCAAAATATTTGGAGGTATACAATAACTCAATTTCATCTTTAAATTCATTTGTTAAAGCATGTTTAGGTTTTCTGCCTCTATTACCATGAACAAAAAATTCTTTACCAAATTCTTTGTATCCAGCAATTAATCTATATACTTGTCTGATGTCTTTAAATCCTAATTTTATTCTAACTCTTTCCTTATTTCCATTAGTTTCAACTAATTTTTTAATAATGTTATACTTATATTGTTCTTTCAATGTTAACACAACCTTTCTCATGGTGTCCTCCTTTAATTTAAAATGATAGATTAATTATATCATTTTTAGAGAACATTTATTTTTTAGTTGTGACATTTTCTCATTTCTTTTTTTATGACTTTATCACATTTCTTTCATAGATTTAGAAATTTAAAAAGCTAAAAACTTGATTTTTATGTAAATTGATGGTATAATAAAAATTGGTATTTAGTGTGGTATATATCAAAGGCAGATTGACTTTGGTAGCCTAAAATGTATATGCACAAATATACTCTTTAGAAAGGAGATAAGAAACTATTAACGGCACCACTACAGACAGGAGGCAAACGTCGTGAATCAAAAACTGTTAAATCTCACACCAACGCGCTTCCTATGTCCCTATTGTGGAAAATGGCACAAGTGGAACAAAGGGAATGAGTTAGGATATTATGATTCAGAGAGCTATAAAGCTCAATTCAAATGTTCTAACGCACCATCTGACTGTAACGAGGGTGATTATAGAATTTATTTCTATGATGGCTATTGTTACTATTCCACTAACTACATGTGCAGAAGGGCAACTCAATCAATTGAGGGGAGCATTCCAATTTCTTCTATAATTGAAAGCACAGATAAGCCCACTGTTACATTTGAGGTACCATTCACTGCAGAAAGTGACGTAGGAAGGTACGAATGTTCAGACTGCAGCTACAAAGACGAATGTATTTGTGTCAAGTTAGGTGATGAAGGTGATAACCGTCACATGACCATCACATTTGGATTCGAATTTGAGCAGTCAGCCTACAACAAGTTTGCACAGGCAGCAATCCTTGCACGCAAGGAAAAGGAACTGCAAGAGCGCGAACAGTCTATTGACAGCAAAGAGCGAGCTTTAAAAGAACGCGAAGATGCTGTTGCTAGCAAAGAACAAGTTTCTCAACGGCCACAGGTAACAGAAAATAAGGAGGATACTACTATGGCAAACAACATTTTTAACATGAACATGGAGTTCGGTCCCAACAAGGATGAGAACATCGCAAGTACCCTGATGGGTGTTGCTGTCAAGAACGGCGACAGTTGGCGGATTTATGATAAGAAGAAGAAGGAAATCACTGATGTCGGCGACATGCAGCTCGGCAATCTTCCTATCTTTATTCTGCCCACTACCAAGCTCAGCGAAGGCGATCTTATCAAGGACGCTGGAGAGTACTATTTCGTAACCAAGGTTGCGACTCCCGAGACGCCGACTCAGACGCTTTCTGCGAGAACTGGCGAGATGAAGAGTGTCGTTCCCATCAAGAACGTTCTGGGTTTCAGCTGCTATTCGAAGGTTATCGCCCTCAGCGATTCGCTCAACATGGGTGATGACTTCGATGTGGAAAAGCTGGCCATTATGTCGACAATGTGCGGTCAGACTGGCGAGAACGGTGGCCAGATGAATCAGTTGCTTCCATTGATGCTTTTCAAGGATAAGCTCGGCGGAGACGACGACACGATGAAGCTGTTGCTCATGTCTTCCATGATGACCTCTGAAGATGACGGCGGCCAGATGAATCAGCTGCTTCCATTGATGCTTTTCAAGGATAAGCTCGGCGGAGACGACGATACGATGAAGCTGTTGCTCATGTCTTCCATGATGGGCGGCAATATGGCAGGTTCCAACAACCCACTGATGGGCTATCTGATGCTCGATGCTTTCATGGGCAAGAAGGATGACAAGGCTCCTCAGAATGGTGACAGTGCTGCCGAATAAGCACAAATCAATCCAATAGTTTCTATCTCTAATCGGTTCCCTCAAGGCAATGCCTTGAGGGGATTTTTTAGTAAAAAAAAGAATAGGGCTACCAAACTTTGCAGTTCAGTAGTCCTGTGCCATTTTTGTAGGTTACTTTGACATTTCTTGTACAAATTGAGTAGCAATTCTTTCGATACAGCTCCACAATCTGTCATAATCAAAGATTTCTCCAGTATATTCTTTTTTCTGTGCCAAATACTCTTCCAATTCTGCTTTCCATGTCTTATCACGCCTTGTGTCGAATACGGGTATTCCTGTGCTTGGTAGAATATCAGGGATTTCATTGATAGTATTAATGGATACATGTCCATCTCTTACCATTAACTGATTAATCTCTGTATATGCTCCATACATACCATAATGGGAAAAGAAGGTATTTACATCCCAGCTCATGTTGTTTCTTGGATTTATTACTTTCATTCCTTCAACATCCCAAATAAATTCAGGAATCAAGAATTCTTCAATGAAGTAGTAATCCAAGTAGAGATGACAGTACATTCCAAACTTAATGGAATCTTCAGGTCTGAATAGGTCTCTCTTTACGAGTTCCATTTCTGGAACAAAAAAGCCATCCACAGATGCATTCTTGCGGTAATGAGAGTTATTTTTGTCCGTTGCCAAATCTGGAATAAGATTACCAGACATAAAGCCTACCTTATCAAATTGAATGACTGTACTTAACTTCCGATATATCTCCTCTGCAAAACTAAGATGATACAAAATTCCTGGCATTGCTATTCCTCCTTTAATAATTGTTTTAGGATATAATAATTGGCACATTGCACCAACTATTGTATAAAAAAAGTTTTACAACAATAACATTTTAACATATTTTACATATTATGTCAATATCGAAACGCTTTTTATGAAACGCTTTGTAACTAGATAAGAAAAATATAATACATATTACATGTATCAAAATATTAGATTCAATATTAGATAATTATTTATTTTCTTCAAGCCATTCATAAATTTCATTGTCAGTAAGTTCGCCATGTTTCCATTTGAATATTTGCTTTTTAGCTTGTTTTTTCCAAGTTTCAAATTCTTCTTTTAATTTTTTATCGCCTTTATTTTTATTAACTATACCAAATTTTTGCTGATAAAGTTTTCTATATTCTGTATAAGGATTTTTTTCTTGTAATCTCTTATTGTAAGAAAGTATCGCACCTTGACCACGACAAGTTTTTCCATTTTCTTTAGGATAATCACAATAAATTTCATCTAATCTAAAACTTGGTATAAAATACATACCACAATTTTGACATTTTTTAATAGGGTAGTTATCTGTTTTTGATAATTCTTCTAATATAGAATAACAAACACTTGATATATCATTACTTTTATGTGTATTAACCATAGAAATTAGTTTGCTTTCTTCTTTTAATTTCTTTAATAATTCCAATTCTGAAAAGCCCCCAAGTTCTTCGTACTTATTTGAATAATTATCTGCAACTACTTCATCATTTTTTATGTAAGAATATAATTTTCCCATTCTTTTTATTAGATATACAGCATACCTTTGAGAGTATGTAAAAGGCTTTAAATCTTCTTTTTCGTTTATGTTATATATGTAATCTACTGCATCTTTAATATTTTCTTGAACATATATAATTTGTTCTTTTAAAATATTATATATTTTCTTCGTTTCTTTTAAATAAGTTTCATCATCTCCATATTGATTTTTAAATTCAAAATCAGAAAATTCATCTAAATCTTTTAATATTTCAAATCCATAAGCATAAAAGAAATTTTTATATGCAGTTTCATATGTAGATAAATCAGCATTTAAAAATCGTAGTAGCATAAAACCTAATCTTTCAACAAAGGGAAAATATAAACTACCTGGCTGTTTCAAACCTCTATCAGTTCCTTCTGTTTCTTTCCATTTTATATGTCTAGTACCACCATTTTTATTTCGACCATTATTATTATTGTCTTTTTCCTTATCATTAAAATCAAAAGAAAAATCAGATTTATAAAGGTATAAAGGTGTAGAATAATATTCTTCTTTCTTTTCTTTATTAAACCAAATGTAGAAATCTTCAAAATGTCTTACATCAGGTAAATCAACATTCATTTCAATACTTTCCTCCAATTCTATAAAATTTCAATAGAAAACAATTCTAAAAAATATTAAAATTGTTATTGACATTCTAATTATATTATACTATAATTAGAAATAGAATACAATACTTTTTATAATAAAAATTGTTTAAAAGATAAATGGTTTCTGTAACAGGCATAACCATTATATTTCTAATATCAAAATATGTAGACAAAAATTTCACTAAATATGTAAAAAGTATTGAAATAGCAAAGATTTTAACAAACTATAAAAGCACAATAAAGTAATTATATTTGTAATGTTAGGTGCAAGAATGATAGTTTGAGAGAAAATAAATTTTAAAAGGAATGGAGGTGTTAAAAATTAAAATGAAACACGATAGCAAGAAGGCGAAAGACAAAATTATTGAACTATTCTATGAACAACATAAGAGAACAACAGATATAGCAAAAGAATTAAAAGTTGTTGATTCTTATGTTACTAAAATAATTCAAAAGGATGAAAGATATATCCAAGAAAAAGAATTAAGAGGAATAGAAGGAAAAGAAAGAACCAAAGCTAAAAAAAGGGAACATATTAGAAACAAGAGAGAAAAAGAAAAACAAGAATATCAAGCAATGATAAACCAAATCAATAGTGATAATCAATATTTTTCAAAAAGAAAAGAAATATCAGATGAACAATATGCAGAGTGGAATAGAAGTGCATATGAATATGATAAAAATAGTAGTGATTTAGTGTTGAAAAATGGTATAAATGCAGGATATGCAGTTGCTACAAGAGTTAGCAATGTAATAAATCCAAATATGATAAAGAGTAATAAAATATATGTTTAATTATTATGCTTTGAATAATCAAAGTGTATTTTTTTACTCGAATTTTAAAGGAGAACAAGTAAAATGATTTTATTTATCAAGAATTTTAGAAAATATGTGAATAGCAGTAGGTTGATAATTTATATATAACTGAATTTATAAACCATATATAACTATTCACGGAAAGGAATAGGTATTTATATATGAAACAAGAATATAAAATAAAAGAAGTGTTTGATGAAAAATCAAAAACACTAGATGAAAAATTAAAAGAAGTATTTATAAATTTCTTAATTGAAAAAATAAATAATTAGTTAAAAAGGCTAGTTAATATATGGATGAGGCATATATAACTAGCCTAAATTTGTAAATACCAGTTGAATTTTTTTAAAAGTAATTGTATAATTCAGTTATAAATTGGATAGGAGGAAACCTATTGTTATTAGAAAGAGAGGTTTAAATGATAACAATAGCAAATCCTGAAAAGTATAGAGCAGGATTATATGAAAGATTATCCAATGAAAATATTGAAGTCGCAAGTGGCGAAGTAGTTGTTTCAAATGATGATGAACTAGAAAGTGGAAGTATAAGCACACAAAAAATATTTAATGAAAATTTTTGTAAAGAAAGAAATATTTATATATATGACCACTATACTGATGATGGAGTATCTGGAGCAACATTTGATAGACCAGACTTCAATAGAATGATAAAGGACATTGAAAATAAAAAAATAAATATGGTAATTGTAAAAGACTTATCTAGGTTTGGAAGATTATCAAGTCAAATATCATATTATTTGGAAGAATACTTTATTGAAAAAGGTGTAAGATTTATTGCAGTTAATGATGATATTGATACAGGAAATGCAGAAACATCAGAAGAAATGACACAATTTAAAGCATTTTTTAATGAATGGTTTTTGAGAGATACATCAAAGAAAATAAGGAATGGTAAAAGAACAAGAGCAAAAGAAGGAAAAGTAATGACTACCTATCCTACTTATCGGCTATAGAAAGGATCCATTAGACCATAATCATTATGTACCTGATCCAGATACAGCACCAATAGTTAGAAGAATATTTATGTTAGCAAGAAACGGAATGATACCAACAGACATAGGAAAAATTTTAACAGATGAAAAAGTTTTAGTACCATCAGAAATATGTCGGAAATAATCATGTCAGAAAAGATGGAATAAAACGAGGTTGGAATAGAAATACAGTGAAAAGGTTATTACAAAATGTAACTTATCTTGGTTGGGTATCAAATGGAAATGTTAAGAAAATCAATTATAAAAGCAAGAAGATAATGACAATGCCAAAAGAAGAAAGAACAATAGTAAAAGGTATGCACACACCACTTGTTGATGAAGAAACTTTCAATATAGTACAAGATATGATAAAAAGTAGAACAAGTACAAGAGTAAAATCTTATGACTGGTTATTAAAAGGATTATTAACTTGTAAAGAATGTGGTAAGAAATTAAGTATAGTACCACAAAAGCACCCTAATAAAACTACTTTTTATGTAAGATGTAACACTTATGCTTGTAATACACATTTGCATTTATGTACTCCACATAGCAATAATTTAGAAAAATTAACAAATTATGTGTTAGAGCAAATAAAAACAAGATGTAATGAGTTTTTAGATGAAAATAAATATATGCAAGTTGCAAATTCTTCCAAAGATAAAATTCTAAAAGATAGATTTAATTTTCAAAATGAAATTAAGGTTTTAGAAAAGAAATTAAAAGATATTGGTAAAATAATAGACAAGTTATATGAAGATAAGTGCAAAGGTTTATTTGAAGATGAAGATTTTAGTAGGATTTATTCAAAACAAACTGAATTAAGGAAAGAAACAACAGAAAGAATAAAATATTTGGAAAAACAATTAGAAAGAGAAGATTCTTCGGTAGATATAAATAAACTTGTAAAAGACTTTGTAGAACTAAAAGAAATAACAAGAACAATGATGGTATCTTTAATAGACAGAATAGAAGTGTCGGAAGATAAGGAAATTACAATATATTATAAATTCAATATTTTAAATATTAGAAAATTAGATGATGAAAATGAACTAATAAATGTTGGCTAAATAAATTTTAGTCATAACAGAATATGATAACAATTAAACTTATAATGATAATCTTATTTTTATTATTTATTTTATTCTCCATATTTTAACAACTCCTTCTAAATTACATTTTCTTTTTGCTTGATATTTTTTAAAATTTTTAATTCTTAAAAATCTACTTTTTATCTACAATTTTTTGTAACAAATTTAATCCCTCTGCAATCGCCTCAAATATCAATGTTGAAAGCCACGTTCCAATAGCACCTAGAATTAAGCATAAGAAAGCAGAGCCAGTTTCTTCTAAATTTAACCAAACTATGAACCCTATTATTGAAGCTCCATATCCTAATAGTTTCATAATATTTATTACTATTAAGAATTTGAAAGCTACTTTGTTTGTTGTATCATCTTCTGTATTTATATCTTCATTATCAATATATTTTTCCTTTTTAGAAACTTTCTTTTTTTCACTTGATGACTTACTTTCTTCATTATGATATAGTTTAGCACCACAATTTTTGCAAATAGTCCTATTTGATTGATTTTCCTCATAACAATTTTCACAAATTATAATATTTTCATTTTCCATAATTAACATCTCCTTATACTATTTTTTAATTTTACATTTGGCTTAATGCTAACCATAGTACAAAACCAATAATCAATCCTAATAATCCAGCGACACCACAAATATTTGCATACTTTCTTCTTGTACTTGCATTTGCAATGTAAATAATTCCACCAACAATAGGGAATAATAGACTTAATAATACTATGATAGGACTAGGATTATCTGTATTGTCTTTGTTGTTTTTAGTTGCAATTATAACATTTAATACTAATAATGCTATTACAATGACTGCAATTATAACTATTACTGCCATATTTTCCACCCCCTTAATTTCAAGATAATATATTTAAAAAGCTAATAACTATATTACATATTTCGACAAAAATCCTATTTTTTATTATTTTACCATAACAATTAGTAGTTTTCAATACTAATATTTTCTTAAATGTTGAAAATTTTTAATATAAAATAATAGAAATGAGGTGGGAGTAATGGATTTTAAGCAAATTGGAGATAGAATAAAAAATAAAAGAATAGAATTGGGATTGACACAAGAGAAATTAGCTGAAATGGTAGGAGTGTCGGATACTTATGTAGGAGCAATAGAAAGAGCTACTTCAAAATGTAGTATAGAAACACTTACAAAGATAGCAAAAGTCCTTAATATGAATATGGATTATATGTTGTTTGGAACTACTGTAAATAATGCGGATTGCCGTTTTTCTGAAATAATAAAGGAATTGCCAAAGGATAAACAAAATTTATTTATTGAGTTATGTGAAGCAATAGCTGATAAATTGAAATAGAAAAAATAATAGAGTATGATATAGTTTCATACTCTATTTGTTTTATATAATTTGAATTATAACTTCGCCTGTTTCATCAAATTCCAGCTTTACAACTGTTTTATCATCATTTGTATAGAAATTAGCCACCCAGTTTATAGCAATTCTTAATTTCTCAATATTATTTTCTTCAATTACCAGTTCATCATTAAGAAAAAATATTTTTAATTTTTGAATATGTAATGTCATTGTTATAATTTCACTTGTATGTATTATAACTTCTTTATCATTAAAAGTAGATATTATATTTCTTAATTCTTTAATTCTAATTTTTTTCAATTTTAATTCACTTCCTATTATTTAATTTTCAATTTGTATCGAATAGTAGCCGTTCCATATCCAGTTTAATAACATTATTTGTATAATCTATATCATCTATATAAAATGGTTCAATACGGATTTCTGTGTCATCTTCATTTACTATTATTATAATATCTCTTGTTACGAAAAACCTAATATTTTTCATTTTTATTGTAAATTCTATTGCACCTGTGAAAATTATATTGATTTCTTTTCTTTTAAATTTCTTGGATAGGGTATTAACTAATTCTTTTACTTCTTCTTTATTCATTATATTATAACCTCCTTATAATTCAATCGTTACAACTAAATCTTCATAAATTAGTTGAACTCTATAATCTTCAAAGAATACGGTATTTCTAAGAGTTGTAAGTTCTATTGAAAAATCTTTTATATTATCTGTCATTATAACTTTATTTACTGTGAAAGTTATAGATGGTTTATCTATTGTAATTTTTCCATTGATTATCCCTTTAGATTCTATGGTAACTGTGCTATTAGTAAAATTCTCAAGCAATAGCTTTTTTAATTTGTCAAAATCATTATTATTTATCATTATTTAGTACCTCCAGTTCTACAATATAAATTTTTCAATTCATACCATTTTGTCTTGCCACATTTTGCAATATTCCAAGCTTCCTCGTTTGTGAGTTCTTTATTTTCAATTTTTTTGTACAGATTGTGCAACTGTTGCACATTTGCTATGAATTTTGGTCTACCAATTTTGTTATTTTTTAATTCTTTATTTTCCATAATTTTTAGTTCCTCCAATTTCTTCATATATTTTGCTTATCGCTAATGCTGACAAGCACTTTATAATAAATTTAATTTTTCCTTTATTTCTTTTTGACTAGGGTTGATGTAAATTTCGGTTGTTTTTGTTGATGAATGACCGCCAAGCATTGCAATTTCTACAATAGAAAATCCATTACTTGCCATATTAGTAAATGCAAAATGTCTTAGTAGGTGGGGGTGTATAACCTTTGAATACTTGCTAAATAGCTGATTTATTCGACTTCTGCATATTCTATCATTTTGTCTACTGCAAAATAAGTATTCGCTTTTACTATTACGTTCCTTTAGATATTCTTTAATTGATATTATTATTTTATCATTCAAAAAAACTACACGTTGTTTATTTCCGCTTTCCATTTCTAATTATCAATTCCTTGCTACTCAAATCAAAGTCATTCATCTTGATTGATAAACATTCGCTAATTCTAAGTCCAGTATAAGCAAGTAGTGTAACTATTGCATAATCTCTTTTGCTTTCATTCACTAATATTTTTTGTCTAAATTCTTCAACATCTGCTTTATCAATAGTACAAGGATTTATATGTTGCTTTTGTATTTTTATAAAATCTTTATCTTTTAAGACAATTTCTGTTTGTCTACCATCATCAACTAGAAATTCATTATATTTTGCAATAGCTGACAAATTAGCATTTATGCTTTCCGCTTTCAAAGGTTGTCCTTGTTTAGTTTTTTTGATGTTTCTTAAATAACTTTTGTAATCTAACACATTTGGTCTATATAAAATTTTTAATTCTTCATTAGTTGTGTCTTTATACCATTTTTTAAAACTTTCAACATTTCTGATATAATTTTCTATTGTATTAACAGATTTATTTTGTTCTAATAAATAATTTTTAAATTCTAACATTTTCAAAATCTCCTTTCTGAAAATTATGTTTAACTTGTTTTTTGGGGATATAGTGGTAATTATGTTTAACTCAAACTAGATTTTCTTAATTTTTAGCTTTTGAGTTGAACATAATTCCCGTTATGATTAGCCATATTTTTTATTTTTTAAATTCTCAATATAATGTGTAACTCTTAATTATGTTTTGGAGAAAAATGTCGAAAATTATATACTTTCTATAAATATATTATAGGTTGTATGTGTCATTCGTCATTTTTTCCCAATCATTGACGAAACCGTCGTAATATATAAATAATTATTATAGTAGTATGATGATTTCGTCAATTTTTTAATTTTTCATTTTTTACATATAAAATATATGAATAGTAATGTTACTAAAATTTTAAGCAATATAAACAACATTTCTAAATTACCTCCAGCAACTTAATATCTAACAATACCACCATTAATTCCACTAATACTAATTACTCCACTTTCTGAATAGTAGTCATTCACTAAATCACTTGTAAACACATTAACTAATCCCTCTTGCAATTCTTCTCTTTCAAGTTCCCAATTATCTACATTATTACTTACATATAACATATCTAACATATCGCCAAACTCTGTGTGATTCAAAATACAATAATATACAAAAGCTTGATTTTCTTTTTCATATTCTTTGACTTTTTCTACATATAAGGGTTTGTTATTTAACCAGTACAAAATTCCACTCAAAAATCGATTTATTGTTTCACTATAATAAATTGTATTATCTGCTTTAAAATCTTTTAAAACATTCTGGTGCAACATATAATATTTTTGTAATATTTTTAATCTTTCAATAACTTCAATTCTTTGTTTTTCTCTTAGTTCTTCATTTTCCATTTTCTTAATCCTCCAATTTTAAATTTATAAAAGTTATCATTCTACTATATATAATATAGAAAGATGTAAACTTTTTAGGTTTGGAATTGGTGCGAAGATTGGAATAATAGCACCAATCCCACCAAATTTTTAATTTATGCAATTTCTAATATTTTAATTTGTATAACTGGTTTATCGTTAAAATCTAAATAACTAATAATATTATCTTTTACAGTTATATCCGAGTACCATAACCAGCTGTCAACAACTTCGCCATCATCTTTAGTGGTTAAAAGAGTGAAAGCATTACTTTGAATTTTATTTGCTTGTCTTTTAATTCCAACTAGATTAGGCTTGTCTTTATTCATTATTGTTTCAAAAACTAAACTTTCTTTATTTTTTTTCAATCTGTTTTTTAATTGATTCTTATTTTTTATCATTTTTAAATTCTCCTTTTTTTAAATTTGAGTAGGGGACAATAGTGATGCCCCACTACATCTACAATAAATACTTTAAAATTTCATCATCAAAATTGTAACTTTTTAATTTTGTATAATATCTCTTGTCTTTGTTGATTACATTTGTTACATATTTATTGATTTTAAATAAAATTTTTTTATTTTCTGTTTTGTTATATTCCTTTACTAATGCAACAAATTTTAATAAATTATTTTTAGTAACTCTTTTCATTTTCTAATACTTCACTCCTTGAATTATAGATTTTTAAATTTTTGATTTTCTAAATTTTTAATTTTTAGGGAGGAGGTTGTCCTCCCATTATTAACAATACATTTTTTCAAGTTCTGCTTTACTACCATTTTGAAAGCCCATCTGTTCAATAAATTCCTTTAAATGTCGAAGAGTAGTAGCGGAATAAAATCCATTAATTTTTAATCTTCCATCTTTAATTGTTGCAACTTCTGTCCAATAACTTATCAAATGTACTGTTCCATCATCATCTTTAATAATAAATGCTTTTTTGTAAAACGATTTTCTGCGGTCATAAATTGGTTTTAATTCTTGTTTACTCATAATAAAAATACCTCCATTTATAAAATAATTTTTCATCATTACTTTACAAATAAAGGTATTGTGTGTTAAAATATGTATAGACTTTACTTGTAAAAGTAATGTTCTGTAGGAATATATTAGTTGTCTAACCGACCAAAGTTTGTGCAACTGATATATTCTTTTTTACTTTTGTTTCTTTTCTTCAATGATGATTTTACCTTTTTTATAGGTTATCTCTAAATCCGAATCTTTAGTAAATCCAGTTTCTTCTATGCCTTTTTTACGGAGTGCTATACGATAACCTTTTACAAATACACCGTTATTTCTATAATCCATAACCTCCGTTAGTTTTGCCATTCTATCAACCTCCTTTACTATAAATTTCAAAACATTTTGTCTGTAAACAGGTATCACGTTTCTATGTATTTATTATAACAGGTATCACGTTTTTTGTCAATAGATTTTACGAACTTTTTCAAAGTTTTTTCGCCTTGTAATTGAGGCACAGAGAGGCTTTGCTGAATTTCAACCCAACTTGACAAATGCAAACAAATGTGCTATAATATATATGTAGGGTAATATATAAACTACTCTATAAATAATAAGAGTTGCACCCATTTTAGATATATCGCAACCTTATTGGATTTTAGAAAGAAATTCAATAAAGGAGCTGAACTAAAATGGATTTTTGTTTTAATGGAGAAGTGAATCCAAATTATGCAACAGATAATTGCATACTATTTAATGAAGATTGTAGAAAAGTTTTAGATAATATAAAAGATGAAAGTATTGACCTATTTTGTAGTGATATTCCGTACAAAATAAGTAAAAAAGGAGGAGGACAGAAGAAACAGGGAAAGAAATATGCTGGAGGTATATTTAATTGTTTTGAGAATACAGAGGAAAATATCAATAATATAAAAAATGGTAAAATATTTAAGCATAATGATATTGATATTACAGAATACATTGGAGAAGTTTATCGTATTTTAAAAGAAAAAAGTCATTGTTATTTGTTTTCTAACTGGAGTAACTTAAATAAGATTATAACAGAAACAGAGAACGTTGGATTTAAACTTCAAAATGTTATAGTATGGGCTAAGGATAACAAAGTTATGAATCATTACTATATGGGGCAATGTGAATATATACTTATGTTTAGGAAAGCTGGAGCTAAGGATATAAACGATATGGGAACATCAAATTTCTTACAAATTCCAAATGTTAAGGATAAAGTCCACCCAACTCAAAAGCCTGTTGAATTGATGAAAATACTTATTGAGAATAGTAGTAATGTTGGAGATGTTGTAATGGATTGCTTTATGGGTAGTGGTTCAACTGGAGTTGCTTGTATTGAAAGTGGTAGAAAATTTATTGGTTGTGAAATTGATGGAAAATATTTTGATATTTCTGTCGATAAAATAAAAGAAGTTGTAGAATAGACCCGCCCCATATAAACATAAAAGTGGGTACCTTCCTTTACTATATATAGCATTGTGCATCTTCCAAGCCAGACCACAACAAACCTAAAAAATAGGGGGATTTGAAAAAATGGCTATATATCAATAATATCCTAGTATTGGAATGATAAATATTGAAAATAGAGCCTTTTTGGTGGTGGGACACCCTCCTCCAAAAGAATATAAAATTTTAGGGTTTAGAAGTTATATTCTTACTCTTGCAAGGAGTTTCCAACTGACTGGACAAACTGTTATGAGTGTGATATAATACTAAATAATTAAATAAAAAGAAGTAGTTGGAGCTACTTCTAATTTTAGAAAAATACTGTATGCACTTTTCTATATTTTCGTATAGACATTGTATCATATAATTGCAAGTTTTGTCAAGACGTTTTTTTGGAACTTCCACATAACTCTATTTGTTGATAATTAAAGCATAGTATGTATTTGCTATGCTTTTTTTGCATCTTTTTTTCTAAAAATTTTCTATTTAAGTAATTACAGGATAGATTACCGAAATTTTGTTTCTATGGTCGCTACGCTCCCTTGCCTCACACCACCGCACCGCTCACTACATCTAGTAATAACAATATTTCTAATGAAACAATAACAAAAGTAATCTACTAAAAAGAGGAGGTGTATTGTTATTGTAGATAACTATGTTGACACTATGTGCTTGCACTTTATGATAAAACCTAAATTCAAAGACATAGTATTTGATGACTTTAAAAGTGGAGTTGTAAATGGAGTGTGTAGAAAATGGAAATGTAAAAAGTTAAAGAAAGCTAGACAAAAGCAACTTAAATTTGTTGGTATCTGTGCAACACGTTTTTTTGCTAACTATGACAAATTTTATTATAAAACGTATTCATTTAGTGGGAGTTACGGCAATTATAGTTTATTTTACTGTCATTATAAATACAGAGATGACTATATTTATATACACTTACAACATAATGCAATAAAAGATAAGAATGTTAACACAATTTATGATAATGTTTTAGTCTTGCTAGAGAGTATTGGCATTGACTTAGAACAGTTACAGATAGAGAGGAAAATCAATAGAATTGACTATAAACGTGATTTTGAATGTGAATTATATTCAGTAGCAGAGAAACAAGCTAGTCTTAGTATTATGAGAAAATTGCCAACTAGAATAAGAGGTGTTTACTTAGAAACATACGAAACAGCTATCAAGTACAAACCCCAAAGCTCTAGTGGAATAGAAATAATTGTTTATTTTAAAGATGAACAATTAAAAAAGCATAAGAAAAAAGGAATACGACTACAAATAAAGGAATTTGAAAATGTTATTAGAATAGAAGTTCGAGATAAGAATAAACGTCTTAACTATAATATAAAAAACACTTTTAAGATGGATAAGACAATAGACAATTATTATAGTGAAGCGGTCGCTGATGAACATTTTTCAAGATATGTAGCACCTATTTTTTTTACTGAACCATTTTATCGTATAGACTATGCAATAATAGAAATTCAAACAGATAAAAGATTAACTGAAACAGAAGCGGAAAAGTTGTGTGAATTAGTAACAGACATAAATGAAAAAGGATATACAAGGGCAAAAAATGAATACAACTACTGTGATGACACATTTGACAAGCATATAAAACTTCTACGTAGTATTGGGATAAACCCATTAACATTTGATAAAAACATAGACCTTGTAATTTTGCATAATTTCACTACTAAAGAAGTATGTAGGGATTATTCGTTGTATGATGAACTATTTAGACTACAAGAAAAGAAATATGACGAATGGGGACAAGAAATAAAATAGAAAATTTAGTTCATAAAATAGACAAACTATTAAAAGTGATGCTAATATAACAATGACAATATTACCTGTCGCCTAAAACAAAGAAATATTGTCATTGTGTAATGCAAACATATTGAAGTATGCTTGTAGACAGAGTATATCATATCTACAAGTTGCTTTCAATAAAGTTTTTAAAAAATTTTAGAGGAGGATTTTAGATATGGAAATCAAAGCAACAAAAAAACAAAAAGAAATAGTAGTTACTGGAAAGACAAAAAAAGTACAAGGAATTTATGGAAAATATGGTGTAAGACAAGTTGGAAATAAAATTCAAACCAGAATAAGAAAAACTATAAATGGAGAGCCTAAGGATTTTACTGGAAGTGGAATAACTTTAAAACTTGCCGTAGCAGATATAGAACACAAAATTAACATTGCACTAGATAAAGAAATTGTTATTGATGAAACAAAAACAGTAGAAGAATGGTGTTATGAATGGCTTAGAACTAAGGCAAATAAAGAAAGTTTATCATATTATGAGCAACACATAAGATGTTATATAATTCCTGTGCTTGGAAAAATGAAGATATGTGATGTCAAATTGAAAGATTTAAACAAAATAACTTCTAAGATGGCAAAAGGGGAACTTTCTGAAACAAGTAGAAAGAAAGGACTTAACAAGAAAGAATTAGCAGAAACAAAGAAACCTTTGAAGAAGAAAACTATTGCAAATGTCAAGAATACAATATCACAAATTTTTCAAGAAGCGGTTGATAATGATATGATTAGACCACTTCCACTATCAAAAATTAAAAATGATGGGGCAGAAGGTGAGGAAAAAGTTATACTTAATAAGGAGCAAAAGTCAAAATTATTGAATTTTTTAGTAAATGATGAAAAAGAAGATACAAAAACTGTTTCACTTATGTTACTGATACAATACACAAGAGGACTTAGAGCTAGTGAAGTATGTCGGTTTGAGATGGGAAGATATTGACCTTGATAAAATGGAAATTAAATTAAAACAGGGTTGCGGAAGAGTTAGGGAATTTGATGAAGAACTAAATCCAACAGGAACATACATAACAAAATTGAAGCCTTTGAAAACGAAGAATAGTAAAAGAACATTAAACTTTGATGAGTTAGTTTTTGAAAGATTATGTACATTGAATAAACAAGAGCATAGTATTGATGGTTTAGTATTTCATACCAAAACAGGATTGAAGCATACTTGTAAAAGTATTTATAAAATTTTCCAAAGAATATTGAGAGATTTAGAATTACCATCTATTGGAACACATCGGACTTAGAAGAATTTTTGCGACAAATTTAGTGTTGAATCAAGTGCCTCAAAAGGTAACTCAATTAGCGATGGGACACTCTGATATAGCAACTACAAATAAATATTATGTAGAAATTGGGCAAGAAGTAGAAAATGAAATTCTTGCAAGTGTAGATGATGTTGTTCTTGCAGAAGTAAAAAAGGCTAAGGTTTCTTAGTCTTTTTATAACTTTTTAAAACTATTTTTTTCCGTTGGAAATATATTGGAAAAAGTAAATAGCAAAGCTCTGAAAGCCTTGCTATTACTGCATTTTCATTGGTCGAGGCGACAGGGATCGAACCTGCGACCTCATGGTCCCAAACCACGCGCGCTACCAACTGCGCTACACCTCGATATAATTTTAATGACTTATATAATATATCATATCAATATGAATTTTTCAAGTACTTTTTTCAATATTTTTCAAAAACTTGCAATTAGTACTTGAATATTTGTTTAAAAACAGTTATAATATGTAAAGTCCTTTTTATGCGACTGTAGCTTAGCTGGATAGAGACTCGGCTACGAAACGCACATCCTTTGTTTTATAAATATTGATATTTAGGGACTTCAAGGAACTCTCTCAAAAGTTTTCCCCTGAATTTCCCCTTAATATAAATTTCATACCAAAAGCATATTTTATATGTACCCGTAGTTTAGCTGGATAGAATGGCAGGCTACGAACTTGCAGATCGGGGGTTCGAATCCCTCCGGGTACACCATTGCTTAAATGGTAGTTCTCAAGCTAATTTGAGAACTCTTTTCTTTTTTTGAGGCTTTTTCTTTAAAAAGTATCGCTTTCCTTGTGTAGACTCACTTTCAGGATTTTTTGTTTTCCCCTGAAACTCCTCAAAATTTACTCTCTCAAATTCCTTTTTCTTTCGTTCTTCTGATACATGGATATAATAAAAATCCGTAGTTTCAAATTCGGCATGTCCCATTAATTCTCTTAAAACTTCTTTATCCATTCCTTTTTCACTCATTAAAGTTGCAAAAGAATGTCTAAATCCATAAATTGTCATGTGCTCTAATTTGTATTTCTTTATAAATTCTGTTATCTTTTTAGTCAATCTTTCTGGAACATAAGGTGTACCTATTGTATTTAAAAATACATATTGGTTATTATCCCATTCTTCTCCATATTGTAAATTATTCATTTTTTCTTTTTTTAAATTTAATAACATTTCTTTTAATCTTGGAGTCATTGGTATATTACGATAGTTTTCAGTAGTTTTAAATCTCCATCCGTCATTATATGCCCTGTAATATTCATTTCATCATCATACAATGTAATATCTTTATAAGCATTTTCTACTCTAATTTTATTTTGATTAAAATGAACAGATTTCCATTTCAAACCACAGCCTTCTTCTGGTCGCATACCAGTTTGTAGTAATGTTGCAAAAAGTAATGCAAATGGTCTATTATCTTTTTCACATATATCCAGCCATACTTTTTGCCTATCTTCTGGTAAATAACATACCTTTGCAACCTTTGCTCTTTTCTTCTTTTGAAATTTTAGATCAAAATTAGGTACATCTTTTATTAATCCCTTTTTATCTTTTGCATAAGTTAATACTGCTCTAATAAGCAAGAATAAGTCTTTTGTTAGTCTAGGTGTTTTTTGTCTTTTTTCATTTATATAGTTTTCTACCAATTCTCTACTGATTTCGCTGACATGATAGTTTTTAAAATCAACCATTACATGATTTTTAATTGTATTTATGTATGTTTCTACAGTTTTTAGGCTAATAGTCTTATTTGTACTAGGATTAACTTGATTCTTTTGCTATATTGGGAAATAAAGTATAATCATCTGCCAGTAACTCTATTTTCCTTTTGGCTTTTTCTTCATTAAATTCAGTAAACTTATTTAAAGTAGAAGCACATTCATCTGTAAATACTTTGACATTGGGTATTTTACTATCTCTTTTAATATCAAAATATACATCAGTAATTAATTCACCTAATCTTTTTCTTGCCTCTTTCTCTGATCTTGCTGTCCTTGATAATCTAGGGTTTCTATCAACTCACTCCATTATTGAGTTAAGGGCTAATGTTACTCTTGCCTCATAACTATTTCCTTTTTTTCTTATTGTAACTGTTCCTTTTGGTGCTCTTTGTCTATTTATTTTTTTCATTGTAACTCCTTCCAAAATTAAATAGTTTAAAGGGCACGAAACTTAATATCAAATACATTCTATCACGTTTAAAACAAGAAATCAGCCCTTTTTTCTAATTGTTAATATTCATATAGTCATCATACTGTCCACAATTCTCTGCAAACCATTTTGGTAGCATTTCTTTATTAACAATTATTTTTCTTTTAAATTTAACTGCTGGAAATCCATCTAGTTTAACTAATTCCAACATTAAATTTCTTCCAATTCCTAGTATTTTTCTTGCTTCATCTATTGATATTCCTATTTTTTCATTTTGTTCATTATTTGACATCCACATTACCTCCTTTGTAAAAATAGTAAGAGTAAAATTTATACCTTCTACTAGATAAGTTCCAAAATCGATTATAAAATGTTAACTTTTTCAAAAAAATTTAAAATAAATTTTTACCCCTCTACTAGGTAAGTTCAAAAAAAGACTCTAATATGTAACGATTTTAAAAAAATTCCAAAAAAATTTTTACTCTCTTATAAAGTAAATGCCCTCGTTTTTGAAAAAGGGGGAATTTTTTGAAAATTTTTTTATAAAACTTACTTTTCACTATGTAAATGCCTAGCAAAATCAAAAAAGGTATAATTTTTTGAAAAGTTTTTTAAAATAATCAATAAAAACACAAAACAATGTTTTTACACTATTTTATGTTTTTTATAGGGAAAGAGCCGAATCCTTAATGGAAACGGCTCTCCTTTTTCAATTAAACAACTAAATCGAACCTCACAGTTCATCTTCTACAATCTTGGTTGCAAGACCAATATAGCTAGAAGGAGTAAGAGCAAGAAGAGTTGCTTTATCTTCATCAGAAATCACATCGAGAGATTTAATAAACTCCTGAATAGACTCCTTAGATATATTTTTACCTCTTGTCAGCTCCTTTAACTGATTGTAAGCATCCGGAATACCGTACTTGCGAAGTACAGTCTGAATTGGCTCTGCCAAAACTTCCCACTTACTGTCGAGATCAGAAGAAATCTTATCTGTATTGACAGCAACCTTCTTTAAACCACCTATTGTTTGCTCAATAGCCTGAATAGAATAGCCAAATGCCAGTCCTACATTCCTCTGTAAAGAAGAATCGGAAAGATCTCTCTGCATACGAGAACGTGGAAGTTCATCAGAAAGCACAGAACAAATGCCGTTGCCTATCTTGATATTAGCTTCGCTATTTTCAAAACGAATGGGGTTGACCTTGTGAGGCATGGTACTGCTACCAACCTCAGTTTTGACAGCAATCTGCTTAAAGTATTCCATACTGATATACAACCACATATCCAAATCAAAATCCCTAAGGACATTGTTGAAGTGGCGAATACCATCAAGAATATGGCAGACATAGTCGTGGCTTTCAATCTGGGTAGTTACAGGATTGAACTCCAGTCCCAGATATTCCTCAATGAAACACTTAGCCAATATAGGCCAGTCTCCATTTGGAAATGCAACAGAAATTGCTGCATAGTTGCCTGTCGCACCATTGAATTTTGCACAAGCCTTGATGGATTTAATATTCTCCAAAGACTTTCTCAAACGATACGAGTAAACAGTCATTTCCTTACCAATAGTAGTAGGAGTTGCAGGCTGTCCATGTGTGTGTGCGAGCATAGCCGTATCTGCATGATCGAGTGCGATTTCAGAAATCTTATCAATCAGCTGCTCGGCTGCCGGAATCCAAACCTCCTTTAGTGCTGTAGAAATCATGTTAGCATAGGATGGATTAGTAATGTCCTCTGAAGTGCAACCAATATGCACAAAGCTGACAAGACTGTCCATTCCCATTTCTTTGAGCTTTTCAGCTACAAAGAGTTCAACAGATTTCACATCATGGTTAGTAACCGATTCGATTTCCTTAACTCTTACATAGGAAGAATCAGAAAAATCGTTATAGATTTCCATGATTTCCGTAAGTCTGTCCATGTCAAAAGCATCCAAAATATCAGAGCCGTTGACATTCTCAAGCAAGAACTTGAGCCAGAACACCTCTACCTTAACTCTGTTTTTCACCAGAGCATATTCGGAGAAGTAAGGGGCTAATTTCTCGCCAATCTGTGAATACCGTCCATCTAAAGGACCTAATGCGAAGTGCTTTGCAGAAATGTTTTCTGCGGAAATTAAGTTGTCTCTTGTCATAAGGTATTTCCCCTTTCTAAAGTTATTTAACTATTGCCTTCCTGTTAATGTCAATAAGAAAATGTACAAAATTTTGAATTTAGTTATGTACAATTTT
>DXVF01000010.1 GCA_019417465.1 Clostridiales bacterium | reverse complement strand
AATTTTGAAAGTCTAGCAAGGTTTAGATATAGTATAGATAAAATGTTATGGAAATTATAAAATAGAAATAGATAACTCTAAACAAGTAAAAGATAATACTATGCTAGATTGTAGCATGGAAGTATCACTTCTAAATAATTTGTTTAGAGAAGAAATTATAACAGAGATTGAATATTAAGAAATAAAAAGAAAAATCTTAAGAAATGCAAAGTTTGTTTGAAAAACTTATCGTTTTAATAATTGTAAAATATCGCATTTTATGGTATTATTTTAACAGAAAAAAATATGAGAAAATAATGATAATAGAGAAAATAAAATCGAGGTATATTGTAAGTAAGACAATAAAAGGAGGATAAGAGTATGTTAGAAAATGTTGAAGTTTTATTCCATAGTGCTATTAAATTTTATTTTAATAATAAAATTGTATATGTTGATCCATATGGATTACAAGAATCTACCAAAGGTGCAGAAAAATTTAAAGATATGTTAAATAAAAAATAGAATGTGTAATTATGATATAAATTTCTATTATCTACTTTTTTGCATATTGAAAAATTAAAATTTATGTTATAATAAAAGCAAATTTACGAAAGAATAATAACAAGGAGGAAAACAAAAATGGATAAAAAATATGTATACCTTTTTCAAGAAGGAAATGCAAATATGAGAGAATTGTTAGGAGGAAAAGGAGCAAATTTAGCAGAAATGACTAATCTTGGAATGCCAATTCCACGGAGGTTTTACAATAACAACTGAAAGCTGTAACGAATATTATGCAAATGATGAGAAAATTTCAGAAAAAATAATAAATCAAATATATGATGCACTTAGCAAATTAGAAAAAGAAACTGGAAAAGTTTTAGGAAGTAAGGAAAATCCACTACTTGTATCTGTAAGATCAGGTGCAAGAGCATCTATGCCAGGAATGATGGATACTATATTAAACTTGGGAATTAATGATGAAGTAGTTAAAACTCTAGCTGAGAAAAACAGAAGATTTGCTTATGATAGCTATAGAAGATTTATTCAGATGTATAGTGATGTTGTAAAAGAAATACCAAAAAGTTTATTTGAAAAAGCGATAGATACTAAAAAAATGCAAAGAGGTCTTACTCTAGATACAGATATGGATGCAAACGATTTAGAGGATTTAGTAAAGGTATTTAAAGGAATATATAAAGAACAAATAGGAGAAGATTTTCCACAAGATTCTAAAGCACAATTAATAGATTCTGTAAAAGCAGTATTTCGTTCATGGAATAATCCAAGAGCAATAACATATAGAAAATTAAACGATATACCACATTCTTGGGGAACTGCTGTTAATATTCAAGAAATGGTTTTTGGAAATATGGGAGATGATTGTGGAACAGGTGTTGCATTTTCACGTAATCCAGCTAACCGGTGAAAACAAAATATTTGGAGAATTTTTAATGAATGCACAAGGTGAAGATGTTGTTGCAGGAATTAGAACACCTGAATCAATGGATAAATTAAAAGAAGTAAATGAAAAAGCATATAATGATTTTGTAAGATATGCACACAGATTAGAAGCACATTATAAAGATATGCAAGATATGGAATTTACTATAGAACACGGAAAACTATATATTCTTCAAACAAGAAATGGTAAACGTACAGCAAATGCCGCTTTAAAGATAGCAGTAGATTTAGTTAAAGAAGGACAAATTTCAGAAAAAGAAGCTGTTTTAAGAGTAGAACCAAAACAATTAGAACAATTACTACATCCAAACTTTGATGAAGAAAGTTTAAAATCTGCTAAAGTAATAGCAAAAGGCTTAGCAGCTTCTCCTGGAGCAGCAACAGGGAAAGTAGTATTTTCAGCAGAAAGAGCAGGAGAACTTTCAGATTCCGGAGAAAAAGACTTAATCTTAGTAAGACTTGAAACCTCACCAGAAGATATAGAAGGAATGGTAGTATGTAATGGAATTTTAACTATAAGAGGTGGAATGACATCACATGCTGCAGTAGTAGCTAGAGGTATGGGAACATGTTGTGTAGCAGGTTGTCGGAGATATTACAATAAATGAAGATGAAAAAGTATTTTTTACACCTGATGGAAAAAGCTATCATGAAGGTGATTATATTTCACTTGATGGTTCTACAGGAATAGTATATGGAGAAAAAATAGAAACAGTAGATGCTTCTTTATCTGGCGATTTTCATGCATTAATGAATTGGGCAGATTCGTATAGAAAATTAGGTGTTCGTACAAATGCAGATACTGAAAAAGATGCAAAACAAGCTTACAAATTTGGTGCAGAAGGAATAGGACTTTGTAGAACTGAGCATATGTTCTTCGATCAAGACAGAATTGCAGCAATTAGAGAAATGATAGTAGCTAAAACTCCATCTCAAAGAGAACAAGCACTTTCAAGATTACTTCCTATGCAAAGAGGAGATTTTGAAGAACTATATAGAGCAATGGAAGGATATCCTGTAACAATAAGATTATTAGACCCACCACTACATGAATTTTTACCACATGAAGATTGGGAAATAAAGCAGCTTGCAAAAGATATGGGAATGACTTTTGACGAATTAAAAGAGATAGTGGTAAATTTACATGAATTTAATCCAATGATGGGGCATAGAGGATGTAGATTAGATGTAACTTATCCAGAGATAGCCCAGATGCAAACAAGAGCAATTATAGAGGCAGCAATTAATGTTAATAAAGAAGGGATGGATGTCGTTCCAGAAATCATGATACCACTAATTGGTGATTCAAAAGAATTAAAATATGTTAAAAATATAATTACAAATACTGCAGATGAGATAATTATTAGATCTGGTACAAGCTTAAAGTATCATGTAGGAACAATGATAGAAATACCAAGAGCATGTTTAATAGCAGACAAAATTGCAGAGGATGCTGAATTTTTCTCATTTGGTACAAATGATTTAACACAATTATGCTTTGGATTTAGTCGTGATGATGCCAGTAAATTCTTAAATTCATATTATGATAAAGGAATATATGAATTTGATCCATTTGCTAAAATTGATGAAGACGGTGTTGGAAAATTAGTAGAAATGGCAGTTAAACTTGGAAAAAAAGCAAGACCAGATATTAAACTTGGAATTTGCGGAGAACATGGAGGAAATCCACCTACCATAGAATTTTGTCATAAAGTAGGATTAAGTTATGTATCTTGCTCACCCTACAGAGTTCCAATAGCAAGACTTGCAGCAGCACAAGCAGCAATAAAAAATGAAAAATAGTTATCGATTAAGACATGTTTTAAAACTCTCCATGTAAATTTACTACTATATATTTTGAAAAGTAGTATTTAAAAATTCTAAATAGCAACAAAAAATAGGAAAGTGAAGGATAATAAAAATGGGATTAAGAGACTTTTTTAAGAATGTAATAAGTAAAATAAAAGGTAAAGAAATGAAACAGTTGCCACCACCTCGTATAGTAGAAGAAAGTAGCTATATACCAGAGGTAGAAAAAAATGCCTATGTAGAAGCATATACGAGAAAAATAAACAATCAAAAAAGTGAGTTAAAAATAAATGAAGATGGAACTAGAATCAAATTTTTAGATTCTAAAACAAATAAATTAGTAGAAGTTCAAAGAATGACGAAAATAAAAACAGGTTTTGATTTTAACGAAAAACAATTTGATTTATATAAAGCGATTTATGCTTGTGGTAATAGAGAAGATAGAAAATTAAAAAAAGTATATTTTGCACTTCCATCAGGAAAAGGAATATTAGATTTATATAAAGGTTCATCCAAAAAGGCATCACTACAGAACAAATTAAAAACTATGTTTTCAACTAGTATATTAGAAAATAAAAAATGTTTTTTAGGAATAATATTAGAAGATGAAATATATAAAGATTATAGTATAGTAAAATCTGATAAATTAGAAGAATATGTTATAGAATTAGAAAAGAAAAGACAAATGATAAAAATGAATAAGCAAAAAAGTAAAGAACAGGTAAAACAAACAATAGGTAAAAAAGATAAAATTCAGCTTTCAAAAGCTACAAACAAAAAAGATAAATTAAAAATGGAAAACTCTGAAAAAAGAAAAAATAAACTACAAAATGAAGAAAAGACTAGAAAAACAAAAGATATAATAAAAAGTTTGAATACAGCAAGAGCTTTAAATGAACAAAATTAGTAGTGAAAATATATTTTGATTGTTTTTGTTAAAATTAAAAGAAAATAAAATAATTTAAAATAATATCAATAAAAATATTATTTATATTTAAATTCTGAAGTGAATCAAAATCATTATATAAAGAGGTTTAATGATTTTGATTCACTTTTTATGAGTAAATATTCAAAAAAATACTTTTAAAACAATATCGAATTTATTACTCTAATAAACATATTGACTTATTTAGATAAATATATTAAATTATATGAAGAAATATTTTAGAAAAAACAAAATAGAGCTAGATGTAAGTAAGGAGAGATAAAACCATGAAAGAATGTGAAATAAAAAATTTATACAATTTAGATGAAACAATAGCAAAAGATATATTTGAAGGATGTTTATATCCATGGGAGGTATTGCCTAAGATTAAAGAGTTTATCATAAATCTTGGGGAAAGTTTGGATAAAGAAGAATATGATAAAGTAGGTGAAAATATATGGATTGCAAAATCTGCAAAAGTGGCAGAATCTGCATACATTAATGGGCCAACAATAATTGGAAAAAATGCTGAAGTTAGACACTGTGCATTTATTAGAGAAAATGCAATTGTAGGAGAAAATGCAGTTGTAGGAAATTCTACAGAACTTAAAAATGTTATACTATTTAATAATGCTTTAGTTCCTCATTATAACTATGTTGGAGATTCTATACTAGGATATAAATCACATATGGGAGCAGGATCTATAACTTCTAATGTAAAATCTGATAAAAAGCTAGTTATAGTAAAAAGTGAAGATAAAAAAATAGAAACAGGTTTAAAAAAATTTGGTGCAATGATTGGAGACAATGTAGAAGTTGGATGTGGAAGTGTACTAAATCCTGGAACTGTAATAGGAAAAAATACAAATATTTATCCTCTTTCTTCTGTAAGAGGTGTTGTTAAAGAAAATAGTATTTATAAAAAACAAGGAGAAGTTGTAGATAAATATTAATTTTATTATGTGAAAAAGATATAAGAAAAAATTATATTTTTTTATAGATATCACCACGATTATTAATAAGAATAATAGTAATAGATTTTTTAAATTCATCAATAGAAAAAATAATTCTATATACTTGCCGAACTCGTAGACGAAATAAATTTCCGAGATTTTAGTGCAACTAATCTTTTAATGTTACCATTCGGCAGTTTATCTATTGCCTGTTTAATTCTAAGTTGTTGTTTTTTAGATTGTTTTTTAGAAATTTTATTGATTCAGTTTTAAAGTTAATTGTATAATTCATATTATATTTCATCACCATCCAAACCTAGCTCATTTATAGCGTCTTTGTAGGAGATGTTTGAAGAATCAGTATTTAATATTCTAATAGATTTTAAAACATCTATTTTATCATAAATATCCATTTCTTTTAAATTAGCGTTTGAATCAATTCGTAATATTTCTGTATCTAATAACTTTTCTAAGAGAGGTTTGACAGACAAAAGAGTATCATTATTAAAAACAATAACCATATTAAGAATTTCTTTTTGCAATTCTGACATAAAATTTCAGCTCCTTTCATAAAATATAAAATTAGTATAACATAAGTTGAACAGATATACTATAGATTTTAAGAAATAAACTATAAAATTTGTAAAAATTCATTGCAAAAACAAAATAAAGATGATAAAATATTAAAAGTTAAATATAAAAAATGTTAATTAGGACATAATTAAATAATCTCTTATTCAAAGTGAGATAAGGATAGTGAGAACTTATCAATAACATTATTTAATTCCTACCTATGAGTGAAATAGCAAACTATTTCCGGTTAAATATCGTTAAAATGAAAGAAGTTAAAATTAGAGGATGGTACCGTGCAAGAAGCACACCTTATGGTACTGTCCTTTTTGTATTTATATATACAAAAACTGGTAATTGGACAAGAGAACCGTCCCTTTGTCCAAAAATAAATAAAAGGAGAATGATAATATGAGAGTATCAAAAATGGGAATGAAAAATGTAAAACTAAGTAATTTAGATGAAATGTATCCAGCACAAGATATATTAATCCAAACAAATCAAGTAAAACAATATGGAAGTCGGAGTATATGCATATGATAATATTCCATTAAAGTTACAAGACAATATTGAAGAAATTATAAAAAAGCATTTTAATAAGGCAGATTGCATAGAAGTACAAATGCCATTATTACAGCAAGAAGAAATTTGGAAAAGATCTGGTAGATATGATGGATATGTTAAAGATGGTGTTATGATGACATCCGAAACAGATAAAGGAAATTATTGTTTAGCACCAACTGCAGAAGAAGCAATTACAACTTTTATTGAAAATAGAGTCACATCACATAAGCAATTACCAGTAGTATTTTATCAAATAGGACCAAAATTTAGAAACGAAATTAGAAATAGAGGATATTTACTAAGAGGAAAAGAATTCTTAATGTTTGATTTATATAGTTTTGATAAAGACGAAGAATCTATGATGAAAACTTATAAAAAAATAAAAGAAACATACTTTAAGGCATTTAAGGAATTACAATTAGATATAGTAGCAGTTGCAGCAGATAATGGTTCTATGGGAGGAAAAAATTCAGAAGAGATAATGGCACTATCTAGAATTGGTGAAGATACAATACTTTTTGATGATGATTCAAAACAAGGTTTAAATATCGAAGTATTAGAAAAAGAAAATGCTGAAGACTATTTAAAAGAAGTATATAATATAAATGATATTAAAAAACTAAAAGAACAAAAAGCAGTTGAATTAGGTCATATTTTTGCACTTGGAACAAAATATTCAGAATCTATGGGAATAAATTATATAGATAATGAAAACAATAACAAACCATTTTTTATGGGATGCTATGGAATTGGTGTTAGTAGAGTACTTGGATTAATGTATGAAAACAATGTAATAAAAGAGAATGATAAAGTAGTAGGATTTTCTTTGCCAATTTCTGTTACACCATACTATGTATATTTAATTAGTAACGATAAGAAAAAAGAACAATTAGAAGATCTATATGAAAAATTTAATAATAAAGATATAGAAGTTATTATAGATGATGTAAAAGGTTCAATTGGAGAAAAAATAAGAAATGCAAAGATACTTGGAATTCCATATGTTGCAATTATGGGAAATAATACAGAAGATGGATTTATAGAGTTAGAAAGGACAAAAGATGGGCAAAAGAAAACATTTGCAGTAGAAGATTTAGTAAAAGAAATAGAAAATATGAAATGGAGCAAAAAAGATATTACATTTTAAGTAAAAATAAGAAAAATTTTATGATGTATAATGTTTTAAAAATGTAGAATAAAGTTCTAAAGATAGGGGAGATGTAATAATATGTTTTGTAAATCAGATGTAAAAGATTATAAGGATAGTAAAAAGGATATTGTTGTATTCTTATTTAAAGAGTCAATTTGTCCAAAAGAGATAGAAGATAGATTAAATTATTCTATTAATGATTTAATTGATAAAACAGAAGGGAAAGCTACTATAATTCATACACTTGGTAAATATTCTTTTAAAAAGTTTATTTTTATATGTCTAGGAAATATAAATGATTTTACTATAAAGAAATTTAAAACAATAATAAAAAATAATATTTCCATTTTAAATCAAAATTGTTTAGTAGACATTAATACTATAAAAAATAAAAATATAAAAGAAAATGATTTAGTCCATATATTCATAGAAACATATTTGTTAACTAATTATCATTTTAATGGTATAGAAGGAGAAGAAACTACCATTCCTAAAATTAATTTAATTGTAAATGAAACTGATGAATCATTTATTTTAGAGAAGGTTCAAGAAGCTTGGTTTGTTAATATGGCTAGAAATCTTATTAATATGCCATCAAATTATTTGAAACAAGAAGATTTTACAGAGTATGTGAAACAAATTGCAAAAGAATTAAATATACAATGTGAAATACTAGGAAATAAACAATTAGAATCAATAGGAGCAGGAGGAATCCTAGCTGTAAATAAAGGAAGTAACCAGGAGGCAAAGTTAATAATTCTTCGTTATAAAGGTATAGAAAATGAGCCTTTTAAAGCTATAATTGGAAAAGGTGTTATTTATGATAGTGGTGGATATTGTTTAAAACCATCAACTAGTCAAATAACAGAAAAAGCAGATATGTCGGGTGCAGCAAGTGTTCTAGCTACAATATCTATTTTAGCTAAGAAAAAAGCTAAATGCAATGTTATGGCTATTATGCCAGTAGTTGAAAATCTTATAGGTAAAGATGCATATAAATGTGATGATGTAATTACAATGTTATCAGGAAAAACAGTTGAAATTACAAATACAGATGCAGAAGGTAGGTTAATTTTAGCCGATGGTATTACATATGCATGTAATCAAAAAGAAGTGGAATCAATTATTGATATTGCAACATTAACAGGAGCATGTTCGAAAGCTCTTGGAAATGTTTATACAGGAATTTTCTCTAATTCTAATGAATTTTACGATAAATTTAAAAAAGCATCTGAACAAAATTATGAAAATATATGGAGACTTCCTATAAATGAAGAATATACAAAAGTACTAAAAGATACAATAGTAGCAGATATAAAAAATTCTGCAGGAAATTCTTCTGTATCAAGTGCTGGAGCAAGTGTAGCAGCAGGATTTTTGTCTGAATTTTTATCGAAAGATATGCCATGGATACATTTAGATATTGCAGGAACAGCTTTAGAAGACAAATGTGCTACAGGAGTTATGATTAAAACAATGGTAAAATTTCTAGAAACAAAATAAATATACTAAAATATAGTAAATAAAAAAGAGAAGATAATTATAAATTAAATGAACAATATTTTAAGTTCGATTAGTTATAAAATATCTTCTCTTTTATATTAATAAAGTTTTTGTATATTTGAATGATTCTTATAAAAACTATATACGAATTTTATTTACTAAAATAGCAAAAGAAGAACAAGAGATGGACACAAATTAAGTGTAAAATAACTAAAACTATAGATAGGAAGGAGGAGATTAAAAAAGAAAAATAAATTAGTAACTAAGAATGTGTAATAATAAATATTAATATATAGGAAGGTAAATTTATGGATTTAGAAAATAGTCTGTTAAAACAAGATACATTACATTTAGAAGGAAAGGATGTAGAAATAAAAAGCGAAACTTTTGAAAAATTAATGTTTTTGTATTCAGCAGCCTTAAGAGAAATGGAAACTAAAATAAATATTTTAAAAGATGAGTTTGAATATTTATATAATTATACCTTAATTGAACATATAGCAACCAGAATAAAGAAACCAGAAAGCATTTTAAATAAAATGAAAAAGAAAAAATGTAATATGAACTATCAAAATTTAATAGAGGAAATTAGTGATATTGTAGGAATAAGGATTATATGCCCATTAAAAGATGATATATTTTCAGTAATAAATTTAATAAAAAGTTATCCAGAATTTAAAATTGTAAAGGAAAAAGATTATATAACAAAGCCAAAAAAGAGTGGATATTCTAGTTATCATTTAATAATAGAAGTTCCTGTTAATGTAACAGGAAAAATTATATATGTAAAAGTAGAAATTCAAGTAAGAACAATGGCAATGGACTTTTGGGCGAGCTTAGAGCACGAAATAAAATACAAGACAGATAAAAAGGTTACTAAGAAAATGTCTAAAGAATTAATAGATTGTGCTAAATTAATTAATAAAATGGATGTACAAATGTCTAATATGGTTCAGTATAATTGATATAAAAAATAAAATTTGCTTATTTGAATAAAATATACAAAAGGTATATACATAATATATTAACTTTTTAAAAAATAATAGTTATAATAAAAAAATCAAACTAAAGCGGTTACGGTATATGAATTCCGTATTATAATTTGCTACACTAAGTGAATTTAGAAAGGAACTACACAGTATGAAATTTGTATTGATATATCTTTTGGCATCATTATGTGCAACTTTTTTCATGGCAAGAATACTTGCATTCTGTTCTAAAGACGATAAGGATGACGAGGAGTAAAGAGAATAAAACCACTGTAAAATTTTACAGTGGTTTTATTCTCTTTAGCAATTTGTATTACGTATATCCGTACTGTTCAAGAAAACAAAGAAATAATTAAAATGGAAATATTGACAAACTTCAACAAATATTATAAAATATAAATCTGGTAAAAAAATAATCATATAATTTTTGGTAATATTGGAAACGCACATTATTATATAAAATGTAATAATGAATAACGAACAACACTTCAATAAAAGTAGTGTTGTTTTTTAAAGTTATATTATAAATAAAAATGTAATATTTGTTGAAACAATATATCACTAATAAAATATGTATATGACGAGTAGAAATTTCATAAGTTTCAGATATTATTAAAAATAAACAATTAAAGGGGAGGAGAAAAATGGAAAAATTAAATCTAGGAAAAGAAAAAATCAGTAAATTATTATTGTCATTTTCAATACCATGTATTATTTCTTTGGTTGTAAATGCTTTGTATAACATTGTAGACCAGATTTTTATTGGTTGGGGTGTAGGATATTTAGGTAATGGTGCAACAAATGTAGTTTTTCCTATAACTGTTATTTGTTTAGCTTTTGCATTAATGTTTGGAGATGGTTCATCATCATATTTAAGTTTAAAATTAGGAGAAAGGAAGAAAGAAGAAGCAGAAAAAGGTGTTTGTAATGGTATTTTAGCTTCAGTTATTATTTCGTGTATTTTATGTGCAATTGTTTTAGCTTTTTTACCACAATTATTAAATATATTTGGATGTACAGATGCTTTAAGAGATTATGCTTTAAATTATGGGTTTGTAATAGCTATTGGTATTCCTTTTATGATGATAGGAACTACATTAAATTCTATTATTAGAGCAGATGGTTCACCAAAATTTGCAATGATATCAATGCTGGTTGGTGCAATAATTAATATTATATTAGATCCGATTGCAATTTTTGTATTTAAATTAGGTGTTACAGGAGCAGCAATAGCAACTGTTATCAGTCAATTTATTACATTTTTAATGAATGTACTTTATATTAGAAGATTTAAGTCTATTAAAGTTAGTAAAGAAAGCTTTAAATTTGAATTTTCTAAAATAAAAGCAGTTGCGATGCTTGGAATTTCATCTGTTATTACACAACTTGCTATTGTAGTTGTAATTGCAGTTCAAAATACTATCTTTAAAAAATATGGTGAAAGTAGTAAATTCGGTTCAGAAATACCAATTACAGTGCTAGGAATTGTAATGAAAATTAATCAGATTTTATCAAGTATTATTATTGGTATTGCAGCAGGTAGTCAACCGATAGTTGGTTTTAACTATGGTGCTAAAAAGTATGATCGTGTAAAAGAAACTTTAAAAATAGTGCTTATTTCAAGTTTTTGTGTATCAGTTATAGCATTTGTCTTGTTTCAAACAATACCAGAAAAACTAATTAGTATTTTTGGTTCTGGAGATGACTTGTATAATGAATTTGCTTGCTTATCTTTTAGAATATTCTTAATGCTAACATTATTTAATGGAATTCAAATTTCATCTGGTATTTTCTTCCAAGCAATTGGAAAACCTGCTAAATCAGCATTCTTAACATTATCAAGACAAATATTATTTTTCACATCATCAGCAATTATTTTATCAAAAATGTTTGGGATAATGGGTGTTCTATATGCAGGTCCTACATCTGATGGATTAGCATTTTTAGTATCTGCTACATTACTGATACTAGAAAGAAAAAGTTTAACTAAAAAGAGTAAAGAAATTATAAATGACACAGAAGAAGAATCTATAAATGATGACGTTAAAAATGAGGAGATTAATTCAAATATAGATACAAATAAAAATATTATTATAACAATAGCAAGAGAATATGGTTCTGGTGGTAGATATGTTGGAAAACTACTTGCAGAACAATTGGGAATTAAATTATATGATAAGAATCTAATTACAATGGTTTCTAATGAAAGTGGCTTATCTGCATCATATATAGAAGAAAATGAGCAAACAATAGGTGGTAAACTTTTGGCTAATTTTAATTCACAATATTATAATAACATGACAAATGATGATAATTTATTTATTGCAGAAAGTAATGCAATAAAAGAAATTGCTACAAAAGGTTCTTGTATTATTGTTGGTAGATGTGCTAATTACATATTAAAAGATAATAATAATGTATTTAGTATTTTCTTATATAATAGTGATGAGTCAAAAGTAAAAAGAGCCGTGAAATATTATGGGGTAGAAGAGAAATCTGCTTTAAAAGAAATTCGCAAAATTAATAAAGCAAGAGAAAATCACTATAAATATTATACAAATAAAGATTGGAAAGATTTTAGTAATTATGACTTAGCTATTAATGTAGATAAATTTGGAGTAGAAAAAACTGCTAAAATAATTAAAGAAATGATAGAAAATAGTGAATTTGAAGAAGTAATGTAGTAATTTATATATGAAATTATAGTATTATAATATTTAAGAAACTTGTTTTTTTAGATCGAACAAAATATAAATGATTAGGTAGATTTCCTTGACAAAGAAATAAAATAAGTTGTATAATTATAAACAATTAGATTTAATTATGTTTAAAAAGAAAGAAGTAGTAATTTTATAGTTACAAAGCAATAAAATAATTGCAATTTATTTATATTAATCAAATATTTAAATTCTAAGAGAGATAGTGGTAAGGTGTAAACTATCAGTATATAAAATTTACGAATTACAATTCTTATAGTAATTAACGTTAGCAACGAACAGCTTATAAATAAGGCAATACAAAAAATAAATTGTGTTGTAAATAAAGGTGGTACCACGAGTTAAATCGTCCTTTAATAGGATTATTTAACTTTTTTTGTTTTATATAATAATAGGAAATTAATTAAATATGAAATATAGTTTGAGCTTGCTGTTGTTCTAAAAAATGCTTTTATGATGATAATTTATAATCTAGATAGAATAAAAGTGATGTTACAAAAAATGCTTAATAATAGATAAAAAAAATTAAAGGGGGAAATGATATGACTTTATTTGAAGAATTAAAATGGAGAGGAATAATAAAAGATATTTCTAGTCCAGACTTAGAAAAAAAGTTAAATGAGGGAGGTATGACCTTTTATATAGGGACAGATCCAACAGCAGATAGTTTACATGTTGGTCATTTATCTAGCTTTTTAATTTCAAAAAGATTGAAAGATGCTCGGGCATCATCCAATTTTACTAGTTGGTGGAGGTACAGGAATGATTGGAGATCCAAGACCGACAACCGAAAGGGCTATGATATCAAAAGAAGAAGTAAACAAAAATTTTGAAAGTTTAAAAAAACAAGTAGAAGATATTTTTGGATTTGAAGTTGTAAATAACAATGATTGGTATAAGGACATTAATGTAATTGATTTTTTAAGAGATTATGGCAAATATTTTAATGTGAATTATATGTTAGATAAAGATATTATAAGAAGAAGGTTAGAAACAGGAATTACTTATACAGAGTTTTCTTATATGATTTTGCAAGCTTTAGATTTTAAATATTTACATGAAAATAAGGGAGTAGACATGCAGTGTGCAGGTTCAGATCAGTGGGGAAATATAACAGCAGGTATAGATTTAATTAGAAAATCTACAGGAGATGAGGTATATGGATTTACTATGCCTTTAGTCACAGATTCACAAGGTAAAAAATTTGGTAAAAGTGAAGGAAATGCTTTATGGCTTGATAAAAATAAAACTTCTAGTTATAAGTTATATCAATTCTTTGTAAATGTAGAAGATTGTATGGTAATTGATTATTTAAAAATATATACATTTTTATCAAAAGATGAAATAGAAGAGTATGAAAAGAAAAATAATGAACATCCAGAATTAAGAGAGGCACATAAGCGCTTAGCTAGAGAAATAATTACATTTTTACATGGTGAAGAAGAATATAAAAAGGCTGCTGAGCTTACAGAAAATTTATTTAATAATAAATTTAAGGATTTATCAAAGGAAGATATAGTAGAACTTTTTGGAGATCAAGATATAAAGCAAATTGAAGAAAATTGTAATTGTAACATTGTTGATTTTATTGTGAATATGGGAGCAGTTAAAAGTAAAAGAGAGGCAAGAGAATTTATTCAAAATGGTGCAATATCTATTAATGGTGATAAAATTGATAATATAGAAACTATTGTTACAGAGGACATGTTTATAGATGGGGCTTACATCGTAGTAAAAAGAGGAAAGAAAAACTACTATATAGGTAAAAAATAAAAAATAAAATATATTAAGAATAAAACTATAATAAAACTTTTTTAGATGATGCGCTGATACTTAAAAAAAATCCGTACAAGCCCTGTATTGTACGGATTTTTTTAAAATGAGATATCTTTTTTAAAAATTTTTCTATGCAAGTAAATTTATCCTAGATATATCTTTACTCATTACTTTTTTCTTCGATTTCTCTTACTTCATTCAAACTGCAACATTTATCAGGATTTTTAAAACTCAAATACCAGTTCATTCCATTTCTATTTTTGTTAATTTGTTCATTTCTTTCTTGTAGTTCACAAAACGTCTTTGGACTAGGAATAATTATCGGATTACAAGGAACCCAGTTAGCAGGAGTGGATCCGTTATTTATATCTGCAACTTGAAGAGCTTGAACAGTTCTTAAAATTTCGGTAATACATCTTCCAACATTCATTGGATATACTAAAATTGCACGTACAATTCCTTTATCGTCAATAATAAATACATTTCTAACAGTTTCTGTATTACTTATATCATTTGAAATCATTCCATATTTTCTAGCAATCTGTCCATTTCTATCAGCAATAATAGGGAATGGAACACATATTCCTGTTTTACAATATATATCATATAACCATGCTAAGTGTGATGAGTTACTATCAACACTAAGTCCAATTAAACAAGTATTTAATTTTTCGAAATATGTATTAGCTTTAGAAAAGGCAATTATTTCAGTAGTGCAAACAGGAGTAAAATCACCTGGATGAGAAAAGAGAACAATCCATTTACCTTTGTAATCACTAAGATTAATAATTCCCATAGTAGTTTGAGCTTCAAAGTCGGGAGCATACATACCAATTTTTATATTTCCGTTCATCATTATTTCATAATCCATAAAAATAACCTCCAATCATTTTTTATATAATATGTAATTTATTATAATTCGTGCAAAAATGGACAGTGCATTTTTGCAATTTTTCAGATTTTATTTTAATAAGTAACCATAAAGAGTTGACGCACATGGAGATTATTTTTTATTTATGTTAAGTTAGTGCCAATGACTAAAAAACACTTCATTAAGTCTATATGTAATTCATTATTTTATATAACAGGAAAAAAATTCAAACTACATAAAAAAGTAATGTATGGATATACTAAAAAATGAAAGAAGGTGATAAAATGGAAACAAATCAAAAAATCAATTGTACAGTAGAAAGCTGTAAATTTAATAATCAAGAAAAACAAATGTGTGAATTAAAACAAATTATAGTAACATCGATAAATGATTGTAATACAAAGAAACCTGATGAATCTATGTGTAGCAGTTATGAGAATAGTGATTATTAATACTAAAAAGTTTAAAATAATATGATGACATTCTATGCTTACTACAGTAGGCACGGTCTTGTGTGTGCAATAAATTAATTATTACAATAAAATATTGACTTTATTTAAAAATAGAAATACAATAAGATTCAAGTTGGTAATACAGCCATTAGATAAAAAATTAAGGGAGGAGATATTATGTCATTAGTAACGACTAAAGAAATGTTTGAAAAATCAATGAAAGAAAAATTTGCTATAGGAGCATTTAATGTAAATAATATGGAAATAATACAAGGAATTGTAGATGCAGCAGCAGAAGAGAACTCACCAGTAATACTTCAAGCATCACATGGAGCAATTAAATATGCAAGAATACCATACCTAAAGAAAATGATAGAGGCAGCACTAGAGGAACATGATATTCCAATTGCACTTCACTTAGACCATGGACCAGATTTTGAAACATGTAAAATGTGTATAGATAATGGATTTACATCTGTTATGATAGATGGTTCTAAATATGATTTTGAAGAGAATGTAGCTTTAACTAAGAAAGTCGTAGATTATGCTC
Organism: Clostridiales bacterium; assembly: GCA_019417465.1. Lineage (GTDB taxonomy): Bacteria > Bacillota > Clostridia > TANB77 > CAG-508 > CAG-492. The sequence goes on along the minus strand of DXVF01000010.1, from coordinate 64,203 downwards.
ATAGTAAAGGTGTTGTTGTAGAAGCAGAACTTGGAAAATTAGCTGGAATAGAAGATGATGTAAATGTATCAGAAGAAGATAGCATGTACACAGATCCTGAGCAAGCAAAAGAATTTGTAGAAAGAACAGGATGTGATTCTTTAGCAATTGCTATAGGAACAAGTCATGGTGCATATAAATTTAAGGGAGAGGCAAAATTAAGATTTGACATATTAGCGAAAATAAAAGAATTAATACCTAATACTCCAATAGTATTACATGGTGCATCTACTGTTATCCAAGAACTAGTAGAAAAATGTAATAAATATGGAGGAGATATACCAGGAGCAAAAGGTGTTCCAGATGAAATGTTACATGAAGCAAGTATTCTTGGTGTATCTAAAATAAATGTAGACACAGATTTAAGGCTTGCTATGACTTCAGAAATTAGAAAAGTATTTGCAGAAGAACCAAGTGTATTTGATCCTAGAAAATATTTAACACCAGCAAGAGAATCTATAAAACAAACAGTTAAGCATAAAATAAGAGAAGTATTTGGTTCAAACAATAAAATCTAAATGTAAGATTTTTCAAGGAGGGTTCCTATTTTTCAAGGAGGGTTCCTATTTTTAAAGGCACCCTCCTTGAAAAAATTAATAATTTTGCTTCATAGCTCTTCTAATTTTCATTTCTGCATCTTTTTTAGCGATATCTTCACGTTTATCATATAATTTTTTTCCTTTACAAATCCCTAATTCTAATTTAACTAGACTATCTTTAAAATATAAGCTTATAGGAACTAATGTACAACCTTTTTGGTTAATAAGTCCGACTAATTTATTGATTTCTCGTCTATTTAAAAGTAATTTTCTATCTCTTAAAGGATCTTTATTGAAAATATTTCCATGTTCATATGGACTAATATGCATAGATAAAACAAACACTTCTCCATTTTTTATAGTAGCATAACTATCTTTTAAATTTACTTTTCCTGCTCTAATAGATTTTATTTCTGTACCTGTAAGTACGATTCCTGTTTCTAAGGTATCTATAATCGTATAATTGTGCTTAGCAGTTGGATTTTTTGCAATTAATTTACGCATAATATTAAACTCCTTTTTTAATGTTAATTGCTTAATATTATATCATGCAAAGAGAAATAAGAAAATAGTAAATTGTAGTTTTGATAATAAAAGTTACTAACAAGTAAAAAACTATTAACTAGGAACAATAAAAATGTGCGTTAAAATTATAAAATTGATTAACGCACAAATTATTATTTTTTATTTAATAATACTATAAGCTTTTCTATTCATCATTATGGTTGCTATAATTATTTTGTCTTGTAGAATAATACCAGATTAGAGCAATTATGGCCAATACAATTATACCAACAACTATCCAAGTCCAAGCATTATTTCCCATGTTACCTAAAAAATTTCCAGTACCATTTGCAGATGTTCTAGTAGCTGTATAACCATCATCTGTTCTAGTATTCATATTTCCTGTAGTATTATGTTTTACATTGTTTACTGTATTTTCTGTAGCATTTCCAACAGTATTAATACCTGTTCTAACAGCACCAGTAGCATCTTTTGCAGCATCTTCTACCACATTTTCAGCACCACCAACAACGTTTCTTACATCATTTGCTGCATTGTTCATTGTATTTGCAAATACGTTAGAAAATGAGAAAAGTAAAGAAATACATAATATTAAAAGTGATGATATTATTATTTTTTTCATAATAACCTCCTTATAAAATTTGATTTTAAAAAAAATCAAGCTCAATATTATTATTAAATTTAAAATATAAAATATACATAAAAAAAAACTCTATTTTGTTAAAAAATAGAGTTTTTGGAAATATATAGAAAATTATTTTAAACGTATTAAAATTGCAATTGCTAGAAAAATAATAACAACACCAACTGTAATTAATAATATATTTAAGATGTTTGTAAGTCCAAGATTAGATTCTGGTATATCATCAAGAGTAGTTACTGTTGTAGTTGATTGTGAAGTAGAAGTTGAGCTATTAGTAGTTGCTGTATTGTTTTCTTGAGTGTTTCTTGCAGTATTGGTAGCAAAAACACTATTTATACAAAAACATAACAATACAGATATCATTAAAATTATTTTTAAAAATTTTGACATTTTTTGCCCTCCTAAATCTATAAACTATTAAATAGTTCTTTATCTATAGTATGACAATATAATATCACAGAAAAATATGAAAAGTCTAGTAGTTTATGAAAAAACATAAAAAATATAAAAAAATTGACACTAGCTTATAGAGTTAAAAAAAATTTTACCATAAGAAGCTGATAAATCAGCACAAGTACGACTTCTTGATTTAAAAATAATAGATAAGAAAGCAAGAAGAAAACTTATTACAATTATATAAATTACTAATTTACTTTTATTATATTAGTGTTATAATAAATTTAGAAAGGTTGTGATATAAATGAAAGAAAACATAAAAAATGTATTATTAATGGGTTTAGGAGCTATATCTCTTACAGGAGAAAAAGCAAATGAACTAAAGAAAGAATTATTAGAAAAAGGAGAAGCTTTATATAAAGAAGGCTCTATAAAAAATGAAGAGCTAAAAAGAGATTTTAAAGATAAAATAAAAGAAAATACTAATATTAAAATTACAACTGCAAGCAAAGAAGAAATTGTAGAAATAATTAAAAATCTAAGTGATGAAGAAAAAGAAGAAATTTCAAAATTACTAAAAAATAATTCTGAGTCAGCAACAGATACAGATAAAGAAGAAAAAAATGAAAATGATTAAAAGCTAAAGCAAAAATAATTTTAGAAAAGGTAGATAGTATGAACGAAAGAATGAGATTTAAAGAAATTATTTCAATATTAAAGAATAGTGATTTGCTTATTGGCATTACTCCTAAAAAATTATGTGACACAATTTCTAAATTAGGACCTATGTATATAAAACTAGGACAAATAATGTCTAGTAGATATGATTTATTACCAAAAGAATATTGTGATGCTTTATCAAATCTAAGAGCAAAAGTTACACCAATGAGTTTCGAAGAAGTTTCAAAAATATTAAAAGAAGAATATGGAGATACAAATCAAATTTTTCAAAGTATATCTAAAACATGTTTAGGTTCCGCTTCTATTGCACAAGTACATAAAGCAAAATTAAAATCTGGAGAAGATGTAGTCATTAAAGTTCAGAGGAACAATGTTTATGAAACTATGTCTATGGATGTAAAGTTATTAAAAAGAGCTATAAGATTATTGCATTTAAATTTTATAATAAAAACAATTGATTTAACTAACGTAATAGATGAGATATATAATATAGCAAAAGAAGAGATGAATTTTCAAATAGAAGCTCGGACATCTTGAAGAATTTAAGGAAAATAACCGTGATATAGCATATGTAGATGTTCCAAAAGTATATAATAATTTAGTTACTAAAAAAGTTTTAGTTATGGAAAATATTAAAGGAATAAATCTAAATGATAAAGAAAAATTAATAAATCAAGGATATGATATTGAAGAAATAGGATTAAAACTTGCTAACAATTATATAAAACAAGCATTAGATGATGGATTTTTCCATGCAGATCCGCACCAAGATAATATTCTTATAAGAGATGGAAAAATAATATTTTTAGATTTAGGAATGATGGGAAGAATAAGTTCTAGAAATAAATTACTATTAAAGAATGCAATGAAAGCTATAATTGAAAATAATGTAACTGAACTAGAACATGTTTTACTTAATATATCTAATGTTCAAGAACCAGTAAATCATATTAAATTAAGAACAGCAATTCAAAAAATTCTAGATAAAAATGTAAATGAAGATATAAAAAATATTAATATATTGGAATTTATGAATAGTGTAAACATTGTTTTAAGAGAAAATAATATAAAACTAGATAAAAATATTACTTTACTAATTAGGGGAATTTGCGTAATTGAAGGAACATTAGAGGGAATTAGTCCAAATATCAATTTATTAATGGTACTTAGTAATAAAGTAAAAGAAGAAGGCTTAAGAGATGCATTTTCAAAAGAAAATTTAATAAATACAGGAAAAAACTTTGTAACTGGAGCAAATAGTTTAAGTATGCTTCCAAATGAATTATTAAGTTTTGTAAGAGATATTAATCGTGGTGAAACTAAGATAGATATAGAACTTGCAAATTCACAAAAACAGGTAGATAAATTAGAAAAGATGTTACATCAATTAATTATTGGACTTTTAGATGCGGCAATATTGTTAGGAGCAAGCATGGTAAATAATCAAATATTAAGATATATTTATTTAGCATTAGCTGCTATTTTTACAATATGGCTATTTATACAAATGGTAAAAGATCATTTTCATAAAGGATATTAAGTGGACAAGGGGACGGTTCTCTTGTCCATATTCTGAAATCTTGGCAACCAGGTTGGGAATACATAATAAAATAACTAAATTAAAAAAGGAGAAAATTATGTTTAAATTAGTATCAGAATATAAGCCAACTGGTGACCAACCACAGGCAATTGAATATTTAAGCAAAGGAATAATGGAAGGTAAGAAATTCCAGACGCTTCTAGGAGTTACAGGCTCTCGGAAAAACCTTCACAATGGCAAATATTATTCAAAAAGTACAGAAGCCAACACTAGTTTTAGCACACAATAAAACACTTGCTGGACAACTATACTCAGAGTTCAAAGAGTTCTTTCCAGAGAACGCAGTTGAGTATTTTGTTAGCTACTACGATTATTACCAACCAGAAAGTTATTTGCCCGCTTCTGACACATATATAGAAAAAGATGCATCAATAAATGATGAAATAGACAAACTACGTCATTCAGCAACAGCTTCACTTTTTGAAACAAAAGATGTAATCATTGTAGCATCTGTATCTTGCATATATGGACTTCGGAGATCCTATCGATTACGAACATATGATTGTTTCGTTAAGACCTGGAATGAAAAAGGAAAGAAATGAAGTATTAAAAAAACTAGTTACAATGCAATATACAAGAAATGAATTAGATTTCAAACGTGGTACATTTAGAGCAAAAGGAGATATTGTAGAAATATATCCATCAGACCAAAATGAATCAGCAATTAGGGTAGAATTTTGGGATGATGAAATTGAAAAAATATCAGAAATAAATCCATTAACAGGAAAAGCAATAGCTACACGAAATCATGTTATGATATTTCCAAACTCACACTATGTAACAACAAGTGACAAAATGGAAAGAGCAATAAAAACAATAGAAGCAGAGTTAGAAGAAAGAATAAGGTATTTTAAAGATAATGGAAAACTAATAGAAGCACAAAGAATAGAAGAAAGAACAAATTTTGATATAGAAATGATGAAAGAGACAGGATTTTGTCAAGGAATAGAAAACTATTCAAGACATATTAGTGGTAGAGAAGAGGGAAGTCCTCCATTTACTTTATTTGATTATTTTCCTGACGATTTCTTGTTATTAATAGATGAATCTCATGCCACAATACCACAAGTAAGAGCAATGTATAATGGAGATAGAGCAAGAAAAGAGTCCCTTGTAAATTATGGATTTAGACTTCCATCTGCATTTGATAATAGACCCCTTAAATTTGATGAATTTGAACAAAGAATAAATCAAGTAGTTTTTGTTAGTGCAACACCAGCAGATTACGAAAAAGAACATTCTAAAAGTAATGTAATAGAACAAATTATAAGACCAACAGGACTTTTAGATCCAAAAATAGAAGTAAAACCAGTTACAAATCAAGTAGATGATTTAATTGAACAAATAAGAGAAAGAGTAGAGAAACAAGAAAGAGTTTTAGTAACAACACTTACTAAAAAAATGGCAGAAGATTTAACTTCATATCTTGCTAGTCTAGACATAAAAGTAAGATATATGCACTCTGAAATAAAAGCACTAGAAAGAATGGAAATTATAAGAGACTTAAGACTTGGAGAGTTTGATGTATTAGTAGGAATTAATTTATTAAGAGAAGGTCTAGACATACCAGAAGTATCTTTAGTTGCAATACTAGATGCAGATAAAGAAGGATTCTTACGTTCGGAAAGAAGTTTAATACAAACAATTGGTCGTGCAGCTAGAAATACAGAAGGAAAGGTTATAATGTATGCAGACGAATTAACAGAAAGTATGGAAAAAGCAATACACGAAACAAATAGAAGACGTAAAATACAAATGGAATATAACAAAGAACATGGAATTACACCACAGACAATAAAAAAATCTGTAAGAGAAGTAATAAAGGCAAGTATTATAGAAGATATGAAATCAGAATATAAGATAGAAAAAGATATAGACACTGAAGAATTAATTTCTAAATTAACAGATGAAATGCTAGCACATGCCGCTTCTATGGAGTTTGAAAAAGCTGCAGAGTTAAGAGATAAGATAAAAGAATTAGAAAAATCTATTTAAAAAACGTAAATAATATGAATTAGGAAAAATATATATATTGATTTATTAGAAATGTAGTGTTACAATATAAACAATATTTTTTTGACAAGGAGGAGTATCGTGTGACTATACGGTATCTTGCAGGTTTTATAGATCCTGCGACTAATGTATTTTTTCCAAACATACTTACAGATCATAAAGGTAATGCGGAAAAGATAATAGAATCTAAAAATTGGAAAGACATTTGGAGTAATGATTTTATAACTCAAAAAGAAGCTTCAGATTTCTTAATATTTCGAAAAGGATTTATCCAGATTGGAAATAGCGATCAAAGAGTAATTGTTATATCAAAGGATTTTTATGCTAATGATATAGAGTACTCTAATGTGTGGAAAACTATTAGAAAAACATTAACAGAGTCACAATTTGAGTGTGTTACAAATTATAAAATTATTCCTATAATGACACCACAATTTTAATGATAAGTATAAAAATATAAACAAAGACCAGAAGATAAATTAATTTATTGCCTTTTAGTCTTTGTTTTTTATATCTAGGAGAGTTCTCAAGTATTATGAAATATAATTTAGTTGCTATTATTTTTAATGAAACAAACTATTGTTTTGTGTAAAAATATGTAGTATAATAAAAAAGCAAAAAGCAAATTAGGGGGCATGTATATGAATGATAAAATCATAATAAAAGGCGCAAAAGAGCATAATCTAAAAGATATAAGTTTAGAAATACCAAAGAATAAACTAGTTGTTGTTACAGGTCTTTCGGGTTCTGGTAAATCATCTCTAGCATTTGATACTTTATATGCAGAAGGACAAAGAAGATATGTAGAAAGTCTTTCTTCATATGCACGTCAATTTTTAGGCTTAATGGAGAAACCAGATGTAGAATCTATAGAAGGCCTTTCACCTGCAATTTCAATAGATCAAAAAACAACTTCCAAGAATCCACGTTCTACAGTAGGAACAGTTACAGAAATATACGATTATATCCGTTTATTATATGCACGAATAGGTGTTCCTTATTGTCCTACTTGTGGTAAAAAAATAGAGAAACAATCAATAGACCAAATACTAGATAGTATAATGAGTTTAGAAGCGGGAAGTAAAATACAAATATTAGCACCTGTTATAAGAGGAAGAAAAGGAGAATATGTAAAGCTATTAGAGAAATATCAAAAAGAAGGTTTTGTACGTGCCATAATAGATGGAAACCTTGTAGAACTTTCTGATGATTTAGAAATAGACAGAAAGAAAAAGCATAACATAGACATAGTAGTAGATAGATTAGTTATAAAAGAAGGTATTAGAAGCAGACTTGCAGAATCTGTAGAAGTAGCACTAAAAAATGCAGATGGACTAGTAAAAGTAGATGTTGTAGGAAAAGAAGAACTTTTGTTTAGTGAAAATTATGCATGTCCAGATTGCGGTTTTAGTTTTCCAGAATTAACACCTAGTATGTTTTCTTTTAACAATCCATTTGGAGCATGTCCTAGCTGTACAGGTATAGGATTTTTAATGAAAATAGATGAAGATTTAATAATTCCAGATAAAAGTAAAACCTTGTATGATGGTGTTAAAGCTTTTGGTGCAAGTACTATGAAAAAAGGCGACACTATGGCAAAAATGTATTTTGAAAGTATAGCAAGACATTATAATGTAGATATTAAAAAACCCATAAATGAGCTTCCTCGTGAGTTTTTAGATAAAATATTATATGGTACTGGCGATGAAAAAATAGATTTTGAATATGAATCACCAGCAGGCACACGAAAATATACTGCTCCATTTGAAGGAGTTATTCCAACATTAACTAGACGTCATAACGAAACAAAGTCTCAGGGTATGCGTGATTTTTATGAAATGTACATGAGTAATTCTGATTGTGACCAGTGCCATGGAGCAAGACTAAAAAAAGAAGTGTTGGCTGTTAAGGTAGGAGATAAAAATATTAATGAATTAACAGATATACCAATTAACAAGATTAAGGATTATATAAATAATTTAAAACTAACTAAAACAGAAAGAATGATATCAGAACAAATATTAAAAGAAATGAATAAAAGGCTTCAATTCCTAATGGATGTAGGCTTAGAGTATTTAACACTATCAAGAAGTGCTGGGACATTATCTGGAGGAGAAGCACAACGTATCCGTTTAGCTACTCAAATTGGCTCAGGATTATCTGGTGTACTTTATATATTAGATGAACCAAGTATAGGATTACATCAAAGAGATAATGATAAGTTACTAGCAACCTTAAAGAAATTAAGAGATTTGGGTAATACTTTATTAGTAGTAGAGCATGATGAAGATACAATGTATGCAGCAGACCAAATTATAGATATAGGACCAGGTGCAGGGGTACATGGAGGAAAAGTAATGGCACAAGGAACTGCAGAAGAAATTAAATTAGCTAAAGGTTCTGTTACAGGTGAGTATTTAAGCGGAAGAAAACAAATAGAAGTTCCAAGAAAAAGAAGGAAAGCTGTAAAAGGAGAAGCTATAGAGGTAATAGGTGCCAAAGAGCATAATTTAAAAAATATAAATGTCAAATTTCCTTTAGGATTATTTACATGTGTTACAGGCGTATCGGGCTCTGGTAAAAGTACACTTGTAAATGAAATATTATATAAAACAATTGCAAAAGAAATAAACAAGTCAAACGAAAAACCAGGTAAGTGTAAATCTATAAAAGGCATAGAAAATATAGATAAAATTATTAATATAGATCAATCACCAATTGGTAGAACGCCACGTTCTAATCCAGCTACTTATACAGGAGTATTTGATATTATTCGTGATATTTTTGCAGGAACTAATGAAGCTAAGATGAGAGGGTATCAAAAGGGAAGATTTAGTTTTAATGTACCAGGAGGAAGATGTGAAAGTTGTTCAGGTGATGGACTTCTAAAAATAGAAATGCACTTTTTACCAGATATTTATGTACCTTGTGAAGTATGTAATGGTAAAAGATATAACCACGAAACATTAGAAGTAAAATATAAAGGTAAAACAATAGCAGATGTATTAGATATGACTGTAGAAGAAGCATTAGTATTTTTTGAAAACATTCCTAAGATAAAACAAAAGATTCAAACTTTATATGATGTAGGACTTGGCTATATAAAACTTGGACAACCCTCTACAACATTATCTGGAGGAGAAGCACAACGTGTTAAACTTAGCTCAGAACTTTCTAAAAGAGCTACTGGTAAAACATTATACATACTAGACGAGCCAACAACAGGTCTTCATATTGCAGATGTTCATAAACTGGTAGATATTTTACAAAGACTAGTAGATATAGGTAATAGTATTATTGTAATAGAACATAATTTAGATTTAATAAAAACTTGTGATCATATTATAGACTTAGGACCAGAAGGTGGAGATGGGGGAGGACAAGTTATTGCAATTGGAACCCCAGAACAAATTGTTAAAAATGAGCAAAGTTATACAGGTAAATTTTTAAAGAAATATTTGGAGAAGTAAATATAAAATTAATATATGAAACAAAAAATAGTAGAAGCGGAAATAGAAGCAAACATAAAAATATAATCAAATTATTGAAATATACATAAAACTGTGTTAAAATATTATACGCAATATGCTTAAAATCATATTTAGATACTCATAGGTCAGGTGAGAAAATTTACCCAAACAATGGAGGAAAAGTAAAATGGAAGTAATGCTTACAGAACTTTGTCGGAAAGGAACATTAAATTCCATAGAGGACAAAAATCCAACAATCTTTTATAACATGTGTCATTTGCAAAAAGAACGAAATTATTGGGTTTATCCAGTTTTTGACATCTTTGTTGTATCAGAATTTGGGGATGTTATCCCAGCATTAATAACACTGGCAAGAAATGCGAAAGACGGTTATTATGGAAAAGCTGCAATGTTTTTCAATTATTTATTGAAGAACAATATAATTAATCGAGAAACAGAAATACGATTAAACAGGTTGAATGACTTGATGAGAGAAAAGAGAATTCCTATTGAACGTTTTGCAAAGAAATGGTCAGCTTATGGAATAGCTTATCACGTAGAAATAGCTAATACTACACTAGTCAACCAAGCAATAAAAAAATTCGCATAAAAAAGATTGGACAAGAGAACCGTCCCCTTGTCCACCATAAAATTAATCACAGTTTTTATTATTTTTTTGATTGTTATTCTTATTATTATTTTTTCTGTTTTGGTTGTTTTGATTATTTTTTTCTGACATAATCTTACACCTCCATTCGTGATATTTATATTGTGCATAAATTTCCAAAAAATATTCATAAAAATTTGCAGTTGTTAAAATTTTTATTTTAGTATATAATACATAGAAATGTTAACTAATAATATATAAAAAGCATATTATGTTATAATAGTAAAGTTCTTTTTGGCTTTCTATTATATTTGGTTATAAATAGAATAAACTTTTGGAGGGAATAAAAATTGGAAAAGATTAATGAAAAACTAGAAGAGTTTAATAATTACCTTGTAAATAGAAAAGTGGCAATAATAGGAATTGGTGTTAGCAATATACCATTATTAGAATATTTTAACAAAAAAAGTGCCAAAGTTTCGGTCTTTGATAGAAGAAATATAGATGATATAGATAAAAATATTATTGATACAATATCAAATTACTATATGGGTATGTCATTCGGAGAAGATTATCTTTCAAGACTGCAAGGATTTGATATTATATTTCGTTCACCAAGTTGTAGACCAGATACTAAAGAAATTGTAAAAGAAGTAGAAAGAGGTGCAATTTTAACATCTGAAATTGAAATGTTAATGCAAATGTGTCCTGGAACAATAATAGGAGTTACTGGAAGTGATGGTAAAACCACAACAACAAGTTTAATTTACGAAATAATAAAACAAAAAGGATATAATTGCTATCTAGGTGGCAATATAGGAGTACCACTATTTACAAAAGTAGAAGAGATGAAAAAAGATGATATTGTTATATTGGAATTAAGTAGTTTCCAATTAATGGATATGCAAATAAGTCCTGATATTTCGATTATTACTAATATAACACCAAACCATTTAGATATTCATAAATCTTATGATGAATACATAGAAAGTAAAAAAAATATTTTTAAATATCAAGATAAAAATGGAATATTAATTTTAAATTATGATAATGATATTACTAGAGAATTTGAAAAAGAAGCAAATGGAAAAGTGATATTTTTCAGTAGTAAAACAAAATTAGAAAATGGAATTATATATGATGATGAGAAAATTAAATCTTGTGAAAATGGAATAAGAAGACATATTATGAATACAAAAAATATTTATATAAAAGGTATTCACAATTTTGAAAATATATGTGCAGCAATAGCTGCAACAGCACCTTTAGTAGATATAGATACTCAAAATAAAGCTATAAGCGAATTTAAAGGAGTACATCATAGACTAGAATTTGTAAGAGATATAGATGGAGTGAAGTGGTATAATGATTCAGCAAGTTCCTCTCCTACAAGAACTATAGCAGGCATTAATGCATTTAATGAGGAACTTACTTTAATAACAGGTGGATATGATAAAAATTTAGATTATACTCCAATGGCAAAACCTATTGTTGATAAAGTAAAAACATTACTTTTAATAGGTCAAACTTCAGAAAAAATATATAATGCAGTAAAACAAGAAATGCATAATCAAAATAAAATTGTAGAAATATATAAATGTGATAGTTTAGAAGAATGTGTAGATATAGCAAATGAACTTACAAGGTCAGGAGAAGTAGTGTTATTTTCACCAGGTAGTGCTAGTTTCGATATGTTTAAAAATGCGTATCAAAGAGGAGATATATTTAAAGAGTTGGTAAATAAAGTAGAAGAGTAAAAAACAGATTGCTACCTATATTTTATAGGTAGCAATTTTCTAAATAAAGAATATATATATTATTTCGTTAATCTTTGTAGATAAAATTTCTTAAGTAAATCTCTATCAATAACAATTGATAGAGTATCTAGTAAAATAGTTATTAATGTACGAATTATTGTTACTTTTACAATCAAATATAACATAAATTGTTAAAAAATTGTAACATATATGCTACAAAATGCATAATATAAAGCATAATATAAAATCAGGAGGTAATAATATGTATTATAATGAGTACGAAGATTATATGAAAAATGTTCTTGGATATAATAGGAATAATCTAAATTCATATAACGAAAATTATGAACAAAGTTATTATTCTACACCTACATATAATAACAATTACAGAATGATGCAAGATAACATAGAAGACTTATATCCAGACATTTATAAGATTATTAATCCAATGGTATGTAAAATTTGTCAGAATAATACAAGACCTATAACAAACGAATTAGTAGAACAAATGACAATGGAAATATATAACAATATAGAAGCGGACGAAATAAATATAGTAAATGTAAATATAGAAACAAGAGAATTAAGTAATTCTAAAACAGTAACTCAAAAGCAAACTGAAAATAGAGAAGTAAAAGATTCTAAATTACAAGAAAGTGGAGAAAATAGAAATCTTCAAGAATCACGAGAGCGTAGGCCGAATAATCCTTTATTAAGAGATTTAATTAGAATTTTAATTCTAAATCAATTATTAGGAGGAGGATTTTTTCCAGGTAGACCACCAGTAAGACCGCCATTTCCAGAACCAAGGCCTCCAATGAGACCACCATTTCCAAGACCAAGACCAGGTATGCGTGACTTTGAATACAACGATTATTTAAATTTTTAAAAAAATACAAGATATGCAAAATATAACGTGCATATCTTTTTCTTATTTGCAAAAAATAATAATATGATTTTTAAATTATTAGAATATTCTATAAAAGGTCAAAAATTTAAATTATGCCCGCTATTGTTATATTCTATAATTTAAAAATAAAAAATCAAGCCCAAAACGTAAATCATTTTTGAATTTTAAAATTTTAAAAAGGTAGGTATGGATATTATGAAAGTAAAAGATTGTATGTGTAATGATGTAAAATTTGTTACTCCTAATACTACAGTATGTGACTGTGCAAAATTAATGAGTAATAGTCATATTGGATGTGTTCCTGTATGTGATGACTCTAAAAATGTAGTAGGTGTTGTTACAGATAGGGATGTTATTTTGCGTGCAGTAGCATGTGATAAAGATTGCAAAACAATTCCTGTTAGTGATATCATGACTTCTAATGTATGTTGCTGTGATGCAAATGCAGATGTTAAAGAAGCTGAAAACTTAATGTCTCAGAATGCAATTAGAAGATTACCAGTAATAGAAAACAACAAGATTATAGGAATTTTAACATTAGGCGATTTAGCTCAAAACGAACAGATAAGTACAGAAGGAATATGTGATACTTTAGAAAATATATGTGACTGTAAAACTAAAAATGCAGAGTAATTAAACATTTGACACAAAGAAAGTGACAAGGACGAAGAAATTGGGGACACTTTAAAAAATGCTAGACCAAAATTCTTCGTCCTTGCCTATGAGTCAGAAATTGTTGGAATAAAATTATTTAAATAACATAAAATATATTATAGAGGTATTACATATGGTTGTAGATATAAATTATTGGACAAAAGTCTTAAGGAAATTGTTTATTTTAATAATAATGATAATTCGGTGTATATTTAGGTTTTAAACTAGCAATATTTTATATGCCTTTTTTAGTTGCATTCGTACTTTCTATGCTAATAGAACCAGTAATACGTTTTCTAATGAAAAAATTTAAATTAAAAAGAAGGACAAGCGCTATAATTGTTTTTGTAATAGTAATTGGTATAATAACTGGACTTATAGTCTGGGGAGTAACCACATTAATTCAAGAGGCATCAAATATGCTAACAGGACTTAATGGATATTTTGAAAAAATATATGCACAAATTCAAAATTTAATTTCTAGACCAGAATTTAACAAAATACAAATACCAGAGGAAATACAAAATATAATACAAAATGGGGCAGGAGACTTTTTAGGTACATTATCTACTTGGTTAAAGACAGGGCTAACTAAAGTAGTAAATACATTAACTTCACTACCAACAATTGGTTTTTATATTGTAATTTGTGTATTATCACTATATTTTATTTGTACAGATAAAATATATATGTTAGATCAGTTAGAACATCATTTACCTGAAACATGGGTAAAAAGGTTGATAAAACATATAAGAGAAATTGCCAAAGCATTAGGCTGTTATTTGAAAGCAGAATCAATTCTAATATTAATCTCATTTATAATTTCATTAATAGGTTTATATATATTCAATTTTATAGGATTAAATGTACAATATCCATTAATGGCTGCATTAGGAATAGGTTTTGTAGATGCGCTTCCTATATTTGGCTCTGGAACAGTAATGCTACCTTGGGCAATAATAACAGCTTGTAATGGAGATTTTACACTTAGCTTATCAATTTTAGGGCTATGGGCAGTTATGAGTATTGTAAGACAACTAATAGAACCAAAGATAGTTAGTAAACAAATTGGAATTCATCCAATATTTACTTTGATTGCTATGTATACAGGATTTAAATTTATAGGAATTTTAGGAATGCTTATAGGACCAATTATTTTAATAGTATTAAAAAATATTTTTTCTACTTTGATTGATAAAGGAATAATGAAATCAATATTTGATAGAGAGTGACCAAGCAAGGAGCAGAGGATTCAGGGCAAAAAGATTGCTTAATGAAAAATGCTATATAGAATTTTGCCCATAAATTCTGAAGTCGCCTAGCAGGTTATAATATACTAGAAGTAGGAATATATGAGTCGTCAGGTGGATAAACATATTCGTCATTTGGTTTATCTATCTGTTTTATTTTTGTAACTTCAATAACAGGTATTTCTCCATGATAATTACCTTTTGTAATTTCACCTTCTATTTCTATCCAAGTATTATCTGCAAAATTTTTAGACAAATTACTATGGCATAAAAAACCAACTACGACAGTTTGAAAATCTGAACTAATAACCATATTTCTTCCTAAAACAAATTGTTCTTCTGAGAAATCATAAACTCTATAAACAAAGCCAGTAAATTTAATCTTTTGACCTGTATATAAACTTAAATTATTATGAACTTCATTTAGTATATTTGTATAATTTCTACTGTTTAATTCATTGATTTTTCCAGAGTTTAATTTATCATTAACTTTGGAAGTTCGAATATTTGATCCAAAAATCTTATAAACTATAACTCCACATATAATAAGTACTATAATAAGTAAAAAAATAAAAAAATTTTTAATTAACTTATTACCATTAAGTTTAAAATTATATATAAACATAGAAAAACCCTCTTTCTCTTAGTTACTAAGCAAGTATATTAATAAATAATATTCTAAAATAAGAAATATATGCCATATATTTTTATATAATAGGAAAGACATGTTAGTTAAATTTTACTCTATAATAGAACTTTCCTATTATATAAAAATAATTGTACACAATTTTTTATCAAAAATTGGCACACGAACAATTAAACGCAAGCTTTAAAATGTTCTAAACAGAAAAAATGTTCAAAAAGCCCACTATTGTTCTTCAAAGTGCTCATTTACAACCGCCATAGATAGATCACTTGTTATATCTTAGTAAAATTTATAATAATTTCTACTTGCTAAAAATAATAAAGAGTGGTATATTACTATGGAAGTAATAAAATACATATTTACATAAGATAGAAAGGGAGAAAATAAATGGGTATATTTAGCAAAGTATTTAAATCTTATAGTGAAAAAGAAGTTAAGAGAGTTATGCCAATAGTAGCAAGCATCAATGAATTAGAAGAATCCATAAGTAAATTATCTGATGATGAATTAAAAAACAAGACATCAGAATTCAAAGCAAAGCTTGCAGAAGGAAAAACTTTAGATGATATATTACCAGAAAGCTTTGCAGTAGTAAGAGAAGCATCTAAAAGAGTTTTAGGATTAAGACATTTCGATGTTCAATTAATAGGTGGTATTATTTTGCACCAAGGTAGAATTGCAGAAATGAAAACTGGTGAAGGAAAAACTTTAGTTGCAACACTTCCAGCATATTTAAATGCATTAACAGGAGAAGGCGTTCATGTAATTACAGTAAACGATTACCTAGCTAAAAGAGATAGCGAATGGATGGGTAAAGTATATAGATTTTTAGGACTAACAGTTGGTCTTATCATAAATGGAATGAATCCAAAAGAAAAACAAGAAGCATATAATTGTGATATTACATATGGAACAAATAATGAATTTGGATTTGATTACTTAAGAGACAACATGGTTATTTACAAAAATCAATTAGTACAAAGAAAATTATCATATGCAATCGTAGACGAGATTGATAGTATTTTAGTTGATGAAGCTCGTACTCCACTTATTATTTCTGGTAGAGCAAGTGCATCTTCAAATTTATATAAAAAAGCAGATAGTTTTGTTAGAAAATTAACTCCAAAAATAATTGTAGAAGAAGATGTAAAAGATTATGAACAAGCAGAAGATAATGAAAAATTTGATTATATAGTAGATTTGAAAGCAAAATCTGCAACTCTTACACAAAAAGGTATAAAAAAAGCTGAACAAGAATTTGGAATATCTAATTTTAACGATTTAGATAACTCAGAATTAGTTCATAATGTAAATCAAGCATTAAGAGCATATGGAATTATGAAAAAAGACGTTGACTATATCGTAAAAGATGGAGAAGTTCTAATTGTAGACGAATTTACAGGAAGAATTATGTATGGAAGAAGATATAACAACGGATTACATCAAGCAATTGAAGCAAAAGAAAAAGTTAAAATTGCAGACGAATCTAAAACTTTAGCAACAATTACATTCCAAAACTACTTTAGAATGTATGGAAAATTATCTGGTATGACTGGTACTGCTATGACAGAAGAAAACGAGTTCCAAGAAATATATAAATTAGATGTTATAGAAATACCAACAAATAAACCAATGATAAGAAAAGATAATTCCGATATTGTATACAAAAATGAAGATGCTAAATTTAGAGCTGTTATAAAAGATATAAAGGCAAGCCATGAAAAAGGGCAACCAGTTCTAGTAGGTACAGTATCTATTAGCAAATCTGAAAAATTAAGCAATTTATTAAACAAAGAGGGTATACCTCATGTTGTATTAAATGCTAAATATCATGAAAAAGAAGCAGAAATTGTAGCACAAGCAGGTAAACCAGGTGCAGTAACAATTGCTACAAACATGGCTGGTCGTGGTACAGATATTATGCTTGGAGGAAATAGTGAATATTTAGCAAAACAAGAAATGAGAAAATTGAATTACTCTAAAGAGCAAATAGAACAAGCTACAGCTTTTAACGAAACAGATGATAAAGAAATATTAGATGCAAGAGCCAAATTTAGAGAATTAGAAAAGAAATATGATGAACAAATAAAAGAAGAAAAACAAAAAGTAATTGAAGCAGGCGGTTTAAAAATTATTGGTACAGAAAGACATGAATCAAGAAGAATTGATAATCAGCTTCGTGGACGTAGTGGACGTCAAGGAGATCCTGGAGAATCTAGATTCTATATTGGATTAGATGATGATTTAATGAAAATATTTGGTGGAAATGCAATCTCAAAAGTATATAATACTTTAGGTGCAGATGAAGATATGCCAATCGAATCAAGAATTATATCAAATGCTGTAGAATCTGCTCAAAGGAAAGTAGAAGATAGAAACTTTAGTATAAGAAAACATGTACTTCAATATGATGATGTTATGAACACACAAAGAGAAATCATATACAAACAAAGAAGAGAAGTTCTAGATGGGGAAAATTTAAAAGAAAACATCCTAAAAATGATGGATTCTTCTATAGAAAGCTTAGTAGCAGTATATACATCAGATGTAGAAAATGTAAACAAAGAAGCATTTATGCAAGATATTAAGATGTCCTTCGGCATTGATGAATTAGATTCTTTGAAACAAGAAAAAATAAACCCAGAGAATATAATAAACGAATTAAAAGAAAAAGTTAATAATATATACGAATCAAAAGAAAAAGAATTTGGTGAAGAAGATTTAAGAGAACTTGAAAGAGTTGTAATGTTAAAAGTAGTAGACCAAAAATGGATGGATCATATCGATAATATGGACGAATTAAAAAATGGTATTGGTCTTCGTGCATATGGCCAAAAAGATCCTGTTGTTCAATATAGAATAGAAGGTTTTGATATGTTTGATGAAATGGTTGAGGATATCAAAAACGAAGTATCAAAGATTTTATTACATATCCAAAAGAAAGAAGGAATAACAAGAACTGAGTCAGCTCAAATTACAAATGCAAGCTTAGAAGATACAGCAATTAATCTAGTAGATGGAAACCTTTCAGAAAAAGAAGGCGGAATGAATAAAACAGTTGTTAATCAAGGACCAAAAATCGGAAGAAATGACCCATGTCCATGTGGTTCGGGCAAAAAATATAAGAATTGTTGTGGAAAAAACGCATAAACAGTGGCTTACACAAGATTTTTAGAAACTATAAATTGGCAAAATAAGTTCGTTTTGTCAGCAAAAATATAAATTTGCGAACAAAAAGTATTGAAAATAAAGGAATGTAGACATACAAGATGTGTTGACATTCCTTTTTTAATGTGCAAAAATATAGAAGAATGGAGGTAAAAAATGGTAAATATTAGAAAACGTGGTAAAGTATATCAGTATCAATTTGAGATAGCAAAAGTTGATGGAAAAAGAAAATATATTAGTAAATCAGGATTTAAAACAAAAAATGAAGCTTTAATGGCAGGAATGAAAGCATATGATGAATATATAAACGGTGGCAATATTCAAAATTCACAAATGTCCTATGCAGACTATTTAGATTATTGGATGAAAGAATATTTTGAAATCAATTATAAATATTCGACGGCAAAGAGATATAAGGAAACATTTAAAGTATTAAAAGAAGAAATAGGAAAATACAAATTGAGTTATATAACACCTTTTTTGTTAAATCAAACATTATTGAAAATTGCTCAAAAATGTAAAACAAAAGAAGGAGTAAGAAATTATCAAAAAGTAATAAAAAGTTCTTTTAGAGATGCAACAAATCATTTTGGATTTTTGAAATATAATCCAGCAGTTGATTTACAAATTCCTAAAGTTTTTTCATTTGAAACAAAAAAAACGGTATAAAACATATTTATTCGCAAGAAAAAATTGATAAAATTTTATTAAGATTTAAGAATAATAATACATTTATATGTGCTTTTTTAACAGCTTGTTACACAGGAATGAGGACAGGAGAAGTGTTTGCATTAACCTGGAATGATATTGATTTGGAAAACAAAATTATAAAAATAAATAAAACTGCATATTCCAAAATAAAAGATGATAAAGGAAGATGGTTTTTAGGAACAGCTAAAACGAATGGAAGTTGTAGAGAGGTTTTTATATGTGATACCTTATATAAAATATTAGTTAAGTATAAAGAAAGACAAAAATTATTAAAGAAGAAATATGGTAAGCAGTATAAAAGATATGAATTAGATCCTATTAAGAATAAATATGGAAAAGTAAATGAATATAAAATAATTGAAAGTAAACATAAGAACTTAAACAGCGTAGAGATGGTATTTACCAAAAATAATGGATTATACGTAGGAACAGATATTATAAAGTATCCGTTTAAAATAATTCATAATGAACTTGGAATAAAAAATTGTAGATTTTATGATTTGAGAGGAAGCTATGCTACTCAAATTTTAAGAAAAGGAGTAGAAATTAAAGATGTAGCAGACATTTTAGGACATAGTAGAATCGAAACTACTGAAAATTATTATATAACAAGTTCGGAGAAGACAAGAAAAGAGGCAAATAATATATTGGAAAAAATAATACAAACAGATATTATATATGAAGTTATAAATTATTAAAATTTCGTAAGAAGAGAAATTTTAATAAAAAAGATTGTAATATATTTATTATATTGTTATAATAAAAAACAAAAAGGAGGCTTGAATAAAATGAGAGAAACAATAATATATTTAGTAAGACATGCAGAAACTGTTGACGAAAATGGAATAAGAAATACAAGTGAAGATTCACAATTGATTAATGAAAAAGAGATATTATCTGTTGAAGGGGAAGAACAAGCCAAAAGATTAAGTGAGAATGAAGAATTACAAAATCTAGATGTAATATGGTCAAGTAGTTATACTAGAGCTAAAGCAACAGCAAAATATATTGCAAATGTAAATGATTTACCTTTTAATTTAGACAATAATTTAAGCGAAAGAAAATTAGGAAATTTAAAAGAATTAGGAGAATTTATGAAGGATAAAACTACAAGAGATCCTTCACAAGAGCAACTTTTAGATAGAACATTTAGAACATCTGATGGAGAAAGTGCAGAGCAAACTAGAGAAAGAATGAATAAATTTTTTGACAAGATACTTAAAGAATATGAAGGGAAAAGAATTGCAGTAATTAGTCATGGAGGTTCAATAAAGTTTTTTTTATTAAATTGGTGTACAGTAAATGAAAATGTTAAACTTGTCTATAACGAAAAAACAATATTAAACATAAAATCACCCTGTTTATTAAAATTAACCTTTAGAAAAAATGAATTGATTAATTTAGAACAAATAGATTAATTGAAAGCCATAAAATGGATTTTATTATAAGTTCGTTTTATGGTTTTTGTTTAAAATTGATGTAATTATATATATGTAGAGAAATTTCAAGAGTTAATTATAAATTTTATTTGACATAATTTACATAAAATGGTATAATTTTGTTGTAAATGGAGGGGTTTTTTTATGATAAAAAATATAGGGTGGACATTGGGAAATGACTGTCCTTGTAAATGTAAACATTGCTATTCTTTTTCAGTTAGACAGAAAGGGCAAAATTTAACAAAAGAAATAGTTGATAAAGTTATAGAACAAATTGAAAAATTAAATGTAGAAACAGTTAATTTAGGTGGTAATGAACCAATTTTTACAAATGGTTTAGATGTTAAAAACAGTATGTTACCATATATATTAAAAGAGCTGAATAAAAGAAATATAAAGGTAGGTATAACAACTGCTGGAATAAGTCTTATTGCATTAAAAAATACTTATCCTGAATGTTTAGAATTATTAAATGATGTAGATATTAGTTTGGATTCGCCTTTTGAAAATGAACATAATGAAAATAGAGGTGGAGATGTTTATAAATACGCTATTCAAGCTTTAGAAATTTGCAAAGAATATAATATTGAATCAGGAATTATAATGTGTGCAATGAACTGGAATTTTACAAAAGACAGAATTGATGCATTATTAGAAATTGCAAAAAAATATGATTCAAATATAAGATTTAATCTACTTAAACCAATACAACCACAACATTTTAAACTTGTACCTTCAAAAGAACAGGTGTTGGAAAATTATAAATATTTATTTAAAAAATGCGATACTGTTGAATTAAGTGAACCAACCTTATTAGGGTTAACACAAAATAATAAAGTTAAAGGATGTGCTTGTGGAATCTATTCAATGAGAATAAATTCTATAACTCCAGATGGTAAAATACCTGTATCTCCATGTGTATATATGCATGATTATAGAGTTGGAGATTTATTAAAAGATGATATATTTGATATTATAAATTCAGAGCAATTTAAAGCATTTAAAACAAGAAAAGATAATTATAAAAATATTGAAGGTTGTAAAGACTGTGATAAAGCTGACATATGTAGAGGTGGATGTTTTGCTATGGCATATACATACCAAAAATGTGAAACAGGAAAAAAAGATTTGTTTGCTAGAGATCCATTTTGCTTTAAAGATATTGATATAGAGAATAATATTAATTATAAAAAAAGCAACAAAAAATTAGTACATGAAAATTATTTATGCACATGGATAGGAAAACCAAAAAAATAAAGGAGAGTTAATATGAAATCAGAAATAGTTGTTAGAAAAAATATGACTCTTACTAATGAAAAAGTAAAAAATATGTGTAGATTGAATTATGAAGATAATGATTTCCTTTTTACAACACAATATGGAAGATGTATTATTATAGATAAATCAAAGGGAATTATCAATATTGAAGGAAATGATGATAACAATATTCAAGAATATAAAGAATACCTTCAAAATATTTTGGAAAAAAGAAAAGATAAAATTATTTTAACAACTTTGTCACCAGATACACATAGAACTTCCGAAGAAAATTTAGGATTATCATATTTAACTGCAGTTTTAAGAAAGAGTGGATATAATGTTGAAATAATTGATGGATGGCTTGGAGGCTTAAGCGATGAAGAAGTATTGAGAAGAATTTTGTCTGATAAAGATGCATCTATTGTTGGAGTTTCATGCTATATGTCAAACAATGATAAATCAATAGAATTAGCCAAAAGAATAAGAAAATCTAGACCAGAAGTTAAATTAATGTGTGGCGGTTTTGGACCGTCGTTTAATCCACAAAAATTTGTAAAAGATGGTGTGTTTGATATAGCAATGATTGGAGAGGGAGAAGAATCAATTGTCGAAGTATCTGATTATTTTACTGGAAATTCGGAAAGAAATATTGAAGATATAAAAGGTATTGTTTTTGAAAAAGATGGAGAAATAGTAAGAACTGAAAAAAGAGATTTAATATCTGATTTGGATGTCATACCATTTCCGGCAAGAGATACTATGAAAATGGCAAAAGACAGAAAATCTACGGTAAACATTTTAACTGCAAGAGGTTGTACGGGAAATTGTCTATTTTGTTCAGTTAACGCTTTTAATAAATTATCCAATGGAAGTAAATGGAGAGGTAGAAGTATTGATAATATTATAGATGAATTAGAACAACTTCAAAATATGGGAGTTAAATATATTAAAGTTATAGATGATAGTTTTTTAGAACATGATAGAGATGAACAATGGGCAAAAGAGTTTAGTGAAAAAATAAATGCAAGAGGTATTGATGTTTCATTAAGAGGCTCTTTAAAAGCTGACCAAGTTGAAGATGGTAAAATAAAATATTTAAAAGAGGCAGGATTTCATTCATTTGCTTGTGGGATTGAAAATGGTTCTGATACAGCACTAAAAAGAATGAATAAAAGTGCTAATCTAGCTGCAAATAAAAAGGCATTAGATATTTTGAAAAAATATGGAATATATGTTCAAGCAGGTTATATATTATTCGATGATAATACAACATTTGAAGAACTTAAAGAAAATTATGATTTTTTAAGAGAGTATGATTGGATTATTACAAAAGGAATTTTTTCGGAAATGTTTGCAGCTGATGGAACATTATATACAGAAAAACTAAAGAAAGAAGATAAGATTGTAAAAAATGATTTATATGATAACAATAAATATGAAATTGTAGATCCAAAGGTAAAATTGACTTACAATGCCTTGAAAAAATGGCATAAATCACACATGAAGTTATATGATATGATTATTGATCCTATTTCATCTCCCAAAGCTATTGATTCAACTGGAGAAAAATCATTTTATAATTTATACTATCAATTAAAATTAAAAGATTTAGACTTTATGAAAATGGTTTTAGATAATGTAGAAAGAGGGATTACAGAAGAAGAACTTAATGAAAAAGTTTTGGCTCAAATTAGAAGCAACTCTGATTTTTATAGTTCAATAAATAGAAGTGGACAAGCATTGTGTGAAAAATATGATTTAAATTATGATGGTAAAGAAAATCCATTTATAAGATAGCAAAATTAAAAGATTCTTTAATTTTTTATAATTTAATTATATAATAAAAGTAATATTATAAATTATTTTTTATATATAGAATGGAGGTAAATATATATGGCTATTATGAATGTAACTAAAAATGTTAAAAATCAATTTTCAAATGATAAAAATTTAGCTATGAGAATTAATTTTTATAAAAAATACACAACTAATAAGTACAAATTTGCAGATTGGCTATTTGATAAATATGTTTTTAAAGAAAATATGAAAATCTTAGAATTAGGATGTGGAAACGGAAGTCACTGGGAAGGAAAAATTGAAACTTTGCCAAATGGTTGTAGTTTAGTATTATCAGATTTTTCAGAAGGTATGTTAGATTTAGTTAAAGAAAAATTTTCAAAAAATAAGAATGTTTCAATTAAAAAAATTGATATACAAGATATTCCGTTTGAAAATGAAACATTTGATATTGTAATTGCAAACCATATGTTATTTCATGTACCAGATTTAAATAAAGCATTATTAGAAGTAAAAAGAGTATTAAAAGATAATGGAGTATTTTATTCTGCAACAGATGGTAACGGAGGAATGAGACCATTTCTACATAATGCAATAGTAAAATTTGAGCCAACATCTACTGCATTTACAGAACAGTTACCTTTTAATCTTCAAAATGGTTGTGAAATTTTAGGCAAGTACTTTGAAAATGTTCAAAGATTTGATTATGAAAATATACTTGCAATAACTAATACACAAGACTTGATAGATTGGTTAAAGTCAACTAAATCTATTTCAGGTTATTCAGATGAAAGTTTATCAAATTTATATAATTATTTTGAAGATATAAGAAAAAAAGATGGTGCTATAAATATTCCAAGAGAAACAGGAGTATTTATAAGTATTAAATAAGATTGAAAAGAGGTATTTTATATGGAATTTGAAAATTATGAAAGAGAACTTAAATATTTAATAAAGAAGAATGAAAAATATACTTCAAAACAGTTTCTTGAATTTCTTTATGAAAATGGATATAAATTGGTTGAAAGTTTTGAAAAAGAAAAACATGAAACTTACTATGATGATAATGAATTTACTATATTAAATAGGGGAGATGTCATGAGAGGTAGTAATATGGTTACTGAACAATTTAAGGGATTTTTGTATAAGACAAATAAATGTAATCCTGAAAAGCCTTATGTGTCTAAACTCGAACTTGGAACAAAATTAAGAGGTCAGTATAAAGATGTAAATGAATTTATTAAAGAGTTAAATATAAATGTAAGTGGCGAATTGAGCATAAAATTATTTGCAAATATGAAAAGAGAGGTAAGTATAGTAAAAAAAGACGGAGATCGCTTATATGTTTCTTATGATAAAGTTAAATATTTTGAAAAAGATGAATCAAATTCAGTTTACGAAGAAATGCTTGAAATAGAAGATTGGAAAAAACCAAATACAACAGATGTTGATTATGATTATGATAGACATTTGATAGAAGTTAATAACTTAATTTCAAAAGCACAACTTCCAATAGAACTTACAAAGGACAGCAAATATTTTAGAGGATATACTGTTCTAAATAACAGATAGGAGTAAAAATGAATAATTTTATAGTATTTGAAGGAATATGTTGTAGTGGAAAGACAACAACATGCAAGCTATTAATTGAAAAAATAAATGAATTAGGATATGAGGCAGTATATAATCATGGTGCAATGACATATACTGATTTAGGTAAAAAATTTAAAGAGAATTTAGGCAAAAAAGATATGCCAATTACTGTTTCATATTTTTTTACCGATTTAATAATAAATACTAAAAATATTATTAAACCTTATTTAACAAAGGATAATACAATTGTATTACAAGATAGATATTTTGATGCAATAACAACATATATAAAGGCATACGGTGATTATATTAACTCTGATTATAACATTTATGATATACCAAAAGCATTTGTAGAAAATGATATATTGGTTAAGCCATCATTAAGTGTATTTTGCATTCCACCATTTGAAACTATAAAGGAAAGAATGAGTCAAAGTAAGGAATCGCCAGTACATGATTTTTACAGAGATAATCCTGAATTTTTTAAGATTGTTTATAATGAACTTGTAAGTAAAGCAAATGAATCAAAAGAAAATATAATAATTGATACATCTTCAGATTTATCAGTAGAACAAGGAATAAATAAAATATTAGAATTTATAAAAAAGTAAGAAAGTAAAGGATTGAAAAAATGTCTAAAATTAAATTGTTTAGTGGAATGGATTTTTCGGGAAAAACTACTATTGTTAATGGAATTAATAAAAAAATACCAAATACTTTTAAAATAAAAAAGAAATTTTTAACTCCAATTGACTTAATAGAAAATGTGAGAAAACAAGATACATGGTTATCTCCGGAAGAATGGAAACCATTACTTCAAGAAAACATACAAAAGGATATAGAAAATTATAAAGAAGATGGATTAATTTTATTAGATTCGTTATGGATAATTAAATATTTAGCTGGTAAAATTGAAAAAGGCGATAAAGAAGATGAGGAAGAAATATCTATATTAAAAGAACTATTAAAAAATTATCCGGAAATGGATTCTTTCTATATTACTGTTGGTATGGAAGAAAGAATAAAAAGATTTCATGAAAGAGCTAAATCAGGTAATGAAGTTACTGGTTCAGATAAACTGATTATGGATGTAGATAAATTTGAAAAAAGAGAAAAAATTTATAAAAAAATAGTATTGGAAATTTTTCCTAATACTAAAATTATTGACACTACTAATATTAATCAAGAAGAAACAATCGAATTAATAATTAATGATAAAAATTTTATGAAAGATATGTAAAAAAACAGAAAACTTTGAGAGGTTATCTCTCAAAATCTTCTGTTTTTGGTAATTTATTTTCTAGAAATTCATAATGTTCAGATTCAGTATAGTTATGTTTAGGAACTCGTAAAGATTTTAAGAATTTTTGAACACCACTAATTCCACCTAATCTCTCTACTTCTTGCAGTTTTGCTAATGTTAAAGTTTGAATTCTCATATATCTATCAATTTCATATACAGTATCTCCAAGTTTATCTCTTTCAGTAATTAATACTAGATTATGGTCATCTAAAGTAAGCAAATCGTCATTTTTGTATCTATCAATTCTACCAGAACCAAATTTATCGCTTTCAATACGATGTTCAGTATATTTATGGTCTTGCTTTAATCTTCTAAATCTTTCTTTTTCAGATGGAGCAACTAATTCAACGCCAGTTACTTCAGCAGTTGGGAAAGTTTTTTCTAATACATCAATTTGCTCTATTGGATATTCAAGTACAGCTATTTTTCCTTCTGAAAAGGCTTTTTTTATATCAGCAGTTCTAATTGCAGCAAAACCACCATGTGTTACAGGAGCGATATTAAAGTATTCACCAGCATTATAATTTTCTTGCATTATATCTAAATCAACATGTCTTGAACCAAATTCTCCTGGTCTTGATGGCCTACTTCTGTCAAAAGGAATATGTACATAATTAGCAGGGTATAACATGCCAAGCAATGCACATGTTGTTGTTTTACCAACACCACTTGCACCAGATATTACAAGAATTTGATCATTACCACGTTTTATTACATCAAATTTTTTCATAATTACCATCCTTATTAAATATTATAAAGTAATTATACTATTTTATAGGAAAAATGTCAATAAAAGGAAGTTGTTATGACAACTTGACAATGTAATAAAAATACCTCACTAATTTAATAAAATAAGTGAGGATTTTAAATAAAAAGTTATCTAATAATAATATGTTTGAAAAATCTTTCTTGATATTCTGTGAGAGCATTAATTTGTTCGTCGGTATAATTAACATTTTCAGGAACAACAATAAGTTTGTCGTCATCATCGGTTAAACGATGTAAGACTGCAATACAAACACCTTCAAAAGATTCGATAGGTTCAAAAACTCCAAGTATATAGGCATCTAGTTCTTCACCATCGCCACTTACTGTATTAGGAATGTATCCATAGTTATTTGGATATATAAATCCCCATTTTGGATGTTTTGAGCCCATTTTTCTGTCAACTGTTACTGTTACCTTTTTACCAATATATTTTTTGAAATCGTCCATTTTAATCCTCCTAACATTATGATAACTTTTACTTTTAATACATAGATTATAGCATAAAACATTGATTTTCTCAAGTTTTAGAAGAAAACAGTTTGAAATAATTGCAAAAATTATAAAAAAATGCTATTATATTTTAGTAAAAAGAAAGTTATATAGATAGGAAAAGAAAATGATTGACAAAGAGGAAATAAAAAAGGTATCTGATACTATAGAAATATTAAAAAGTAATATTGAAGAATATGAAACATTGTATAGTAATTTATTAAAAGGAAATGCCGATGAACAATATATTCAAAATATGAGTAAGGAATATAGCAATAAGTTGAAAAATTTAAATAAAGCAATTTCTGTACCATATTTTGCACGAATTGATTTTAAAGAAAATAAACAGAACAATATACAGAAAATATATATTGGAAAAACAGGAATATTTAATAATGATTACGAAGTAGTTGTTACTGATTGGAGAGCACCAATTTCAAGTATTTATTATGATGGTCAGTTGGGAAAAGTAGAATATGAATGTCCTGATGGAATAATAGAAGGTAATTTGAGTAAAAAAAGAGTATATACTATTGAAAATTCTATATTAAAGGATTATCAGGATATAGATATAACCACAAATGATGATTTTTTACAAGGATGTCTTACTGAAAATTCTGAAGCTAGACTTAAAAATATTATTTCTACAATACAGTCAGAACAAAATAAAGTTATTAGAGCTAAAATGTCAAATCCTCTTATTGTCCAAGGTGTAGCTGGCTCTGGAAAAACAACAGTAGCATTACATAGAATAGCTTACCTAGTATATACTTATGAAAAAGAATTTAATCCAGACGAATTTTTAATTATTGCTCCAAATAAATTTTTCTTAGACTATATTTCAAATGTTTTACCAGATTTAGGAGTAGACTATGTAAGGCAACAAACATTTGAAGAATTTATGCTTAAAAACATTGATGCAAATTTTGAAATTAATCCAATAAATGTAGAATTATCCAATATAGTTAATCAAAAAGGAAAAACAGATTTAATAAAAAAATCTGCAAATTTCAAATCTTCTTTAAGATATAAAGAATTAATAGATGAATTTATTAATAAATTCTTACAAAATATTTTGCCAAGAGAAGATTTTAAAATTTCTGACATAGTAGTATTCAATAATGATGAAGTTATAGATATGTTTATGACTTACTTTAAAAATAATTCAATAAATGAAAGTAAGAAAATTTTAACATCAATATTACAAAAAAGAGTTAGCAATATTGCAGATGAGTTAATAGATAAATTATCAAAACAAAGAAAGAATAAATTAGACAATATAGATAAAGATTTAAGTGAAGATAAAATAAAAGAGATAAGATTAGGGATTTTTAAAGAAACAGAGTATGAAATGCAACAACTTTTTAAAGGTGGAAAAAAATTAGTAATTGATTATTTGAAAGATTTTAAAATTGAAAAGGTTTTATCAGTATATAAAAAAATTATAAATGATCAAATTTTATTTGATAAATATGTAGAATCTGAATTATATGAATATATTTTTAAAACATTTAAAGAAAATATAAAAAACAAAAAAGTTGAATACGAAGATTTAGCACCATTGTTTTATATTCAAAATAAATTTTGGGGAAATATTAATAATATAAAATTAGAACATATTGTTATTGATGAAGCTCAAGACTTGGGAGAATTTCAATTTTATAACTTTAAAGAATTAGTTAAACCTAATATGTCAATGACAATTTTAGGCGATATAGCTCAGGGTATATATTCATATAAAGGAACTAATAATTGGCAAAAATTAAATCAAAATGTATTTAACAATCAGGCATCAATAAAGGTTTTAAAAGAAAGTTATAGAACTTCTATGGAAATTATGAATGAAGCAAATACAGTAATAAATAAATTTACGGATAATGAAAATATTATTTTAGCACAACCAATTGAGAGACATGGAGATAAAGTAGAACATTGGAAAGTTGATAGTGAAAATAATAGAGTAAAAAAAATATGTGAAATAATAAAAAAACAATTAGAAGCAGGACATAGAAATATTGCAATAATCACAAAAGATTTTAATGAGAGTATAGAATTACATAAAAAAGTTACGAATCATGGAGTTAATATAAAATTAATTTCAGAGAATTTGACTAAATATACTGGAGGAATAATTATTATACCTTCGTACTTATCAAAAGGTTTAGAATTTGATAGTGTAATTATTTCAGATTCTAATAAATATAGTGAAAATATTTTAGATACCAAATTACTGTATATAGCTTGTACAAGAGCAATGCATACACTTGATATTATAAGCAAATAAAGATTAGTATAATGATATTATAAAAAGAAATAGAATTTTATTTAAACTTGCAATTAAATATAAGTAGTTATATACTTAGTTTAGTAAGATGAAATATTGCGAACAATGTTCACAAATTGTTCGCAGGAAATAAATACTGATAATAAAATAAATACTATATATATTATATATACTAAATGTTACTTGTCTGTAAAACACTTGAAATACAGATAATACAATAAATATTATATATACTATATATACTAAGTGGGACAGAACATGTGGAAGTGGTAAGAAATATAAAAACTGTTGTGGTAGAAATCAATAAAATTGTTAAAAAGTCAGTACAAAAGCTTGTACTGACTTTGTTAATGATACAAATTTTGAGAAATATCTAGAAAAATATTGAATCCTATATATATGTATGATATGATACAAATATTCGTAAATACAAAAATTTGAAGAAAAAAGAAAGATGATTTAGGTGAAGAACTAGCTGATGTTGCTATATATTTATTAGGATTATCAGAGATTTTAGGAATAGGCTTAGAGAATGAAATACAGAAAAAAGTTTATAAAAATTCTAAAAGAGAATATAAAGTTATTGACGGAGTAAATACCAGAATAAAAGAATGCAAAGAAAATCAAAAAAGGTAAATTACAATGATATATAAATTAAAAGGAGGAAATGTAATGCCTAAAAATGTTATTGAAGTTAAGAATTTAACGAAAGAATACAAAAAATTAAAAGCAATAGATGATTTATCTTTTGAAGTTAAAGAGGGAGAAATATTAGGTCTATTAGGTCCTAATGGAAGTGGTAAATCGACTACAATAAACTGTATTTTATCTCTACTCAATTTTAGTAATGGAAGTATCAAGATATTTGGAAAGGAAATGAATTCAAATGCTTATAATATAAAAAAGAATATTGGAGTAGTATTTCAAGAAGTTGCAGTTTTTGAAGAATTAACAGTTTTAGATAATATAGATTATTTTTGTGGACTTTATATAAAGGATAAAAACACAAGAAAAAAATATATAGAAGAAGCCATTAAATTGGTGGGATTAGAAAATTATAAAAAGTTTTATCCTAAACAATTATCTGGAGGACTTTTGAGAAGATTAAATATCGCTTGTGGTATTGCACACAAACCAAAATTAATTTTTTTAGATGAACCAACAGTTGCCGTTGATCCCCAAAGTAGAAATAATATACTAGACGGAATAAAAACATTAAGAGATGGTGGTGCAACGATTGTTTATACAACCCATTATATGGAAGAAGTAGAAATACTTTGTGATAGAATTATCATTTTAGATAAAGGAAAAATTTTAGCAAGTGGCACATCAGATGAATTAAAAACAATTACTAATATAGAAGAAAAAATAACAATAGAAGTTATGGATTTAGATAAGAAATATCTTGAGGAAATTAAGAAATTAAAAAATGTTAATGAAGCAGTATATACTAATAACAATTTAGTGGTTACATATAAAAAAGGCAAAAATAATCTAACAGATTTTATAGATTATTTAAAAAAAGAGAGTATTAAATATAACAAAATCTATTCTGAAAGACCAACACTAAATGATGTATTTTTAGAATTAACAGGTAAGGAATTAAGAGACTAATATGTTTTGGCATAATTTTAAATATTCCTTAAAAACTCTCTTTAAAAATAAAATGCTAATATTTTGGACTTTTGCCTTTCCAATAATATTAGGAACACTTTTTCAAATGGCTTTCTCAAATATTGAAAATAGTGAAAAATTTGAAGTATTTGATATGGCAGTAGTAGAAACTGATGAATTTAGTAAGAGCGAAATATATAAAGAATCATTTAAGCTATTAAGTGATGAAACAAGTGAAAACCAATTATTTAATATAAACTATGTAACAGAAGATAAAGCAAAAACACTTTTAGAAAATAAAGAAATAGTAGGTTATGTTTTAATTACGGATAAAACAAAAGTAGTAGTAAACTCTAGTGGAGTAGATGAAACAGTTTTAAAATGTGCAGTAGAAGAAATAGAAAACCAAGAAAAAATGATAAATAGTTTAGTAGAAAAAGAACTAGAAAATACTTTACCAATGGAACTTGCAAATATAAATTATGAAGAAATATATAAAAATACTATTTCTAAAATAGAAGGAACAAATTCAAATATTGAAGATATATCAAGAGAAAATTTAAGTTATACAATGATAGAATTTTATACATTAATTGCAATGGCTTCGCTTTATGGTGGAATACTTGCAATAGTATCTATCAATAATTGTTTAGCAAATATGACAAGTCAAGGGAAAAGAGTTGCTGTTAGCCCTACAAAAAAAGGGAAACTTATATTGAGTAGTGTTTTAGCAAGTTATATTGCACAAATAGTAGGGCTATTACTATTATTCCTTTATACAATATTTGTTTTAAAAGTGGATTTTGGAAATAATTTACCAATGATTATATTACTTGCCTTAACAGGAAGTCTTGCAGGATTATCACTTGGAATTTTCGTATCAACATTTATAAAAGCAAATGATAATGCAAAAACTGGTATTTTAATTGCACTAACAATGTTTTGGTGCTTCTTATCTGGAATGATGGGAATTACAATGAAATATATTGTTGATAAAAATATTCCTATTATAAATAAGATAAACCCAGCAAGTATGATTACAGATGGTTTTTATTCTCTATATTATTATGACACATTAAATAGATATTACTTTAATGTAATAAGTTTATTAATATTTTCTTTGGTTCTTATTCTATTATCTGTAAAACATTTAAGGAGGCAAAAATATGATAGTATTTAAAACATTTTTAAAAGTATTAAATAAATGTAAAATGACTGTTACAATGTTTACAGTTATGCTTATCATATTTGGAGCATTCAGTGGGACCAGTAATCAAACTACCGGAGTATTTATAGAAAGCAAACCTGATATAGCAATAATAAACAATGATGAAAATATAGGTATTACAAAGGATTTCATAGATTATATAAGTGAAAATAGTAATGTAAAAGAAATGGAAAATAATAGTGAAAAGTTAGATGATGCTTTGTTCTATAGAGATGTAAATTATATAATTTACATTCCAGATAATTTTAGAGATGACTTCTTAAATGGTAAAAATCCAAAAATAGAAGTTAAAAGTACAGGAGATTATATGGCTCGTCTTTCTGAAATGATAATTGACAAATATATTAGAGTAGCAAATATATATGTAAGTGAAAGTCTTTCTGAAGATGAAGTGATTAAAAATATACATGATACCTTAAATGATAAAATAGAAGTAGAAATAACATCAAAATTAGATGAAACAGGTATTTCAAAATTAGCATTTTTCTTCAATTTTGCTAATTATTCACTTTTAGCAGGAGGGATATATGTTGTATGCTTAATACTTTCTAGTTTTAAAGAAGATAAAATTAGAAAAAGAACAATAATAAGTAGTATGAATGATAGAAAATATAATAGACAATTACTATTATCAAATAGTTTGTTTATGATATGCTTATGGGCATTTTACTGTATATTAGGTATCATCTTATTAGGAAACATAATGTTTACAAAACAGGGCTTAATATGTATTATAAATTCATTTATATTTAGTATGTGCTCACTAACCATAGCATTTTTAATAGGAAATATCATTAACAATAAAAATGCAATCAATGGAATTATAAATGTAATAGCATTAGGATCAAGTTTCTTATGTGGTGCATTTGTTCCAATGGAATGGCTACCAAGTTCTATAATTTCTATTGCACATATATTACCATCATATTATTACATTAAAACAAACGAATTACTAAAGACAATAGAAGTATTTAATATGGAAACATTAAAACCAATTATTGCTAATATGATAGTAATTGTAGTATTTATGATTATATTCACAATTTTTACAAGTATAATTTCAAAAAAGAAAAGAAAATTGAATTAAAAAAGAAATTATTTAGGAGGCACTATAAAACTAAATAATGAAAGTAAGATACTCTTTATCCTTTAATATGGAAAAGCAAATATAAACAAAAATAACAGAAATGCTACAACGACATTAAAGATAAATTGTGATTGTGGTAATGTAAATGTGAATAATTAAACCTTACAAAAATGTAAGGTACAAACCTCTCGAAATATGGTATAATATTTTGGGAGGTTTTGCTTTATGCAAAAAATTTTAATAGTAGAAGATGATGAGAAGTTAAGGAACGAATTAAAAAAGTTTTTAGAAAACAATGGCTATGAAGTTTTAATATTACAAAAATTTCATAATCCAGTTCCAAACATCTTAAATAAAAATGCAGACTTAATATTATTAGATATAAACTTACCATATTCAGATGGAGAATATATTTGCAAAGAGATAAGAAAAACATCAAATGTGCCAATTATAATGGTAACAAGTAGAGATAATGAAATAGATGAATTAGTTAGTTTAAATTATGGAGCAGATCAATATGTAACAAAGCCATATAACATACAAATTTTACTTGCAAAAATATCAGGACTACTAAAAAGAACACAAAGTTTTAACACGAATCAAGATAAAATAAATTGCAAAGGCTTTATACTTAATATATCAAAAAGCACTATAGAAAAAGATGAACAAAAAATAGAGTTAACTAAAAATGAATTAAAAATATTGCATTTTTTAATTAAGAATAGAGAGAAAATTGTATCAAGAGAAGAAATAATGGATTGTTTATGGGAAAGTGAAACTTTTATAGATGACAATACATTAACAGTAAATATGACAAGATTAAGAGGAAAGTTAAATGAGTTAGGTTTAAATGATATGATTGAAACAAAAAGAGGACAGGGGTATATTTTAAAATGAGTTTTAGAAGTTATTTAAAAGATAAGTTAATTTACATTATAATGTTAATTTTTGGAGTAACAAGTTCAGAAATATTACTAATACCTTCTGAATTAAATCTAATAGTTAGAATTTATATAGGTATTTGCCCAGTGGTGTTATTTTTAATTTGTTTTTTTGTAGAATATTATAAAAAGAAAAGCTACTATGATACTTTGCAAGAGAAATTAAACGAATTAGATGCTAAATATTTAATATCAGAAATTACTCAAAATCCAAGTTTTGTAGAAGGTAAAATACTAAAAGAAATGTTACAAGAAACAGGAAAGTCTATGCTTGAAAATGTAAATAAATATAAGTATTTACAAGAAGATTATAAAGAATATATAGAACTTTGGATTCACGAGATTAAACTTCCAATAGCAACAGGAAAGATGATTATTGAAAATAACAAAAACGAAGTAACTGAAAGCATAAACGAAGAATTAGATAAAATAGAAAACTATATAGAACAAGCATTATTTTATGCAAGAAGTCAAGCACCTGAAAAAGACTATCTTATAAAAAAACAATACTTAAAAGAAATAATAAATCAAACAATATTGAAAAATAAAAGAAATTTAATACAAAATAAAGTAAAACTAAATATATATGATGTAGATAAAAAAGTTTATACAGATTCAAAATGGTGTGTGTTTATAATAAATCAAATTATACAAAATGCAGTTAAATATAGAAAACACGAAAATAGCGAAATTGAAATATATGCAAAAGAGAAAAAAGACAGCATAGTTTTGTATATAAAGGACAATGGAATAGGAATAAGAAGAGGAGAAATAACAAGAGTATTTGAAAAGGGTTTTACAGGAGAGAATGGAAGAAAAGCATCGCAAAAAGCAACAGGAATAGGATTATACTTATGCAAAAAATTATGTAATAAATTAGGATTAGGAGTAGAGCTAAATTCAGAAGAAAATGTTGGAACAGAGGTAAGAGTTATATTTCCTAAAAGTAGTTTTATATCAGATACCATTAGTTAAATAGATAAAAGGATTAAAATTTAATCCTTAATTTTTTACCTTACAAAAATGTAAGGTTATTGTAAGGTAAATCGATGGCAAAAAATAAAAAAAGAATTTACTATAGATATAGTAAATAAGAAGGGAGTTTTTATAATGGAAAATGTACTAGAAGTAAAAAATGTTGAGAAATACTATGGAAACAAATCTAATCTAACAAAAGCTATAGATAACATTAGCTTTAGTGTAAATAAAGGAGAGTTTGTTGGAATAATGGGAGCAAGTGGATCTCGGAAAAACAACACTTCTAAATTGTCTCTCTAGTATAGACAGAGTAACTTGCCGGAAAAATAGTAGTTAATGGAAAAGATATAACAAAATTAAAAGGAAATGCCTTAAACAAATTTAGAAGGGAACAACTAGGTTTTATATTTCAAGACTTCAATCTATTAGATACTTTAACATCTTATGAAAATATTGCTCTAGCTCTTACAATTCAAAAAGTAAATGCACACGAAATAGATAGGAGAGTAAAAGAAGTTGCTCAAAAACTAGATATAACGGATATATTAAGTAAATATCCTTATCAAATATCTGGAGGTCAAAAACAAAGGGTAGCATCTGCAAGAGCAATTATAACTAATCCACAAATGGTTCTAGCAGATGAACCAACAGGAGCATTAGATAGTAAATCTGCGAAACAATTATTAGAAAGTTTTGAAACACTTAATCAAAATTTTAAAGCAACAATTTTAATGGTTACACATGATTCATTTACAGCAAGTTATGCAAGTAGAATTTTATTTATTAAGGATGGAAAAATTTTTAATGAATTAGTTAGAGGAAATGATACAAGAAAACAATTCTTTGAAAAAATAATTGAAGTTCAAACTTTACTTCGGAGGTGAACTTGGAGATGTTATTTAAGTTATCAATAAGAAATATGAAAAAGAGTTTTAAAGAT
This sequence comes from Clostridiales bacterium, assembly GCA_019417465.1. Lineage (GTDB taxonomy): Bacteria > Bacillota > Clostridia > TANB77 > CAG-508 > CAG-492. The sequence goes on along the minus strand of DXVF01000010.1, from coordinate 26,873 downwards.
TATGCAATATATTTCTTGACATTAGTATTGGGTGTTGCAATATTTTATATGTTTAACTCTTTAGATAGTCAACAAGCAATGTTAGATGTTACAAATTCTCAATATGCAATTATCGAATTAATGATAAGTATGTTATCATACATTTCTGTATTTGTAGCAGTAATATTAGGACTTTTAATTGTATATGCAAATAATTTTTTGATAAATCGAAGAAAAAAAGAATTTGGAATATATATGTTACTTGGAATGGGAAAAAGACAAATTTCAAAAATTATATTATTTGAAACAATATTAGCAGGAATATTATCACTTGTAGTAGGTCTTGTAGTTGGTATATTTGCCTCACAATTTATGTCGATCTTAGTTGCAAAATTATTTGAAGCAAATATGACAAAATTTGAATTTGTGTTCTCAAAACAGGCTTGTATAAAAACTTGTATATATTTTGCAGTTATGTATTTAGCTGTAATGTTATTTAATACATTTACAATCTCAAAATATAAACTTATAAATTTACTTACAGCAGTAAAGAAAAATGAAACAGTAAAAATAAAAAATCCTTTTATATCAATACTAATATTCTTGATTTCGTGTGTAGTACTTGGAGTTGCTTATTATAACGTCACAACAACAGATGTAAACGCAATAGATAGTGAAGTAAAACTTTTAATACAAATTCTTATGGGTGTTGTAGGAACAGTAGGAATATTTTGGTCATTATCAGGATTTTTATTAAGAGTAATACAAGGAATGAAAAAGACATATTTATCAGGAACAAATATGTTTGTATTAAGACAATTAAATAATAAAATAAATACAACAGTTGTTAGTATGAGTGTAATATGTTTAATGTTATTTATGACAATATCAATACTTTCTGCAAGTCTATCTTTAAGAGAATCGATGCAAAAAGAAATGTTAGAAACAACACCTGTAGATTTGAATTTATACAAAACATCAAACTTACCAGAACAAACAACAACTAAATCTGGAAAAGTTATTAAATATACAAAAAAGCAGCAAGAAGATTCAAGAGAATCTATTGTATATACTTTAACTCAAAATGGTTTTGATATGAATAACTTAAAAGATGTAGTAGAAATTCCAATATATACAGCAGAGCAAACTTGGTATGATAGCTTTGGTATCCTTTATGAAGAAAAATACTCATATCTATTATATGATACAAAAGAAGAAATAATAAAAGTGTCAGATTATAATAAAATAGCCAAACTTTATGGGTTAAAAGAATATTCTTTAAATGACAATGAATATATGGTTATTTGTGAATATTCAAATATGCTGACAATGAGAAATACAGCTTTCTCTTCAGGTTATAATACAATAAAAGTAAATGGAAAAACATATACTAACAAATACAATGAATGTAAGGAAGGCTTTGTAATAATTTCTTCAAGCCATACAAATATGGGAATAATTCTAGTTCCAGATAGTTGTGATTTAAAAGATGCTCAAAAAGAAAAGGTATTTTTAGTAGGAAATTATAATGTAGAAACAAAGGCAGAAAGAGAAGAACTTGAAGAAAAAATATTTGGAAGTAATGATTCTGCTTTAGTTCAAAACTTAACAAACAAAGGAATTGAATTAAATGCTATAACTAAAATCAGTATTATAGATTCAAGTGTTGGTCTTACAACAATAATAATATTTATAGCAATTTATTTAGGAATAATATTCTTAATTGCAAGTTCAGCTATTTTAGCACTAAAACAATTAACAGAAAGCTCTGACAATAAACAAAGATATATCATTTTAAGAAAAATAGGATGTGATGAAAAAATGATAAATAGTGCTTTATTTAAGCAAATAGGAATATTCTTTACATTACCACTTATTTTAGCAGTAATACATTCTATATTTGGAATTAAATTTGCATTGATAATTTTATCAAGCATTACAAATACAAACGAATTAATTTCATCAATTATAGCAACAGCAATTATTATTGGAGTTATATATGGTATTTATTTCTTGACTACATACTATGGTAGCAAAAACATAATTAAAGAAGAGGAACAAAACAGATGATAAATATCATTTTTATAATAAATTAATTAAAAGAGTTAGTGCCTAAATAATGTACTAACTCTTTTAATTATATTGTTATAAATATATTATATAAAGAATATCTAAAAGCTTTAAAAGAAATTAGTAATGAAATAGAGCATGAAGATAAAAAATAAAGGAAAAATATGAAAATATAATTCGCGAAAAGCATAAAAATAGGAGGTAAAATTAGAGTAAAATCTTTTACTATATGCTTTCATATGTATAAATTAAACATTAATCAAAAATATAATTGAAAAATATTGATCCTTGTGTTACACTTACTTTATAAGAAAGGGGAGAGAGCATGATAGAATTAGAAGAAAATAAAAGGTATTTACAATCTTTAGAATCTAAATTAGAAAGTATAGGTGAGTCTCTTTGACATTTCTAAAATAGAAAAAGAATTAAAATGTTTAGAGTCGCAAACAATGAATCCGGATTTCTGGAATGATAGTAAAAATTCAAGTAAAGTTTTACAAAAAATTAAAAGCTTAAAGAATAAAAAAGAGACATTTGTAAAAATAAAAAGAGAATTAATAAACTTAGAAGAAATGAATGAATTATTATTGTTAGAAGATGATGAATCTTTAGCAAATGATTTATTAAATAATACTACAAAAATTGATAAAGAAATCGAAAAATTAGAACTAGAGACACTTTTATCTGGCAAATATGATCAAAATAATGCAATTATAACTCTTCATCCAGGAGCAGGTCGGAACAGAATCGCAAGACTGGGCAGAAATGCTTTATAGAATGTATACAAGATGGGCTTCTAGCCATGGATACACTGTAAAAGAATTAGATTATCTAGAAGGTGATGAAGCAGGATTAAAAAGTGTAACAGTATTAATCGACGGAGAATATGCATATGGCTATTTAAAAGCGGAAAAAGGAGTACATAGATTAGTTAGAATATCACCTTTTGATGCAGGTGGAAGAAGGCATACATCATTTGCATCATTAGAAGTATTACCAGAAATAACAGACGATATTGAAGTCGAGATAAATCCAGACGATTTAAGAGTGGACACATATAGAGCATCTGGAGCAGGTGGTCAGCATGTAAACAAAACATCATCAGCTGTAAGAATAACGCATATACCAACCAATACAGTAGTTGCATGCCAATCTGAACGATCACAAATCCAAAATAGAGAAACTGCAATGAAAATGCTTAAATCTAAGTTGTTAGATTTAAAAGAAAGAGAGCAAAAAGAAAAAATAGAAGACTTAAAAGGAGAACAAAGAGATATAGCATGGGGAAGTCAAATAAGATCTTATGTTTTTTGTCCATACACATTAGTAAAAGATCACAGAACAGGATATGAAGTTCGGAAATGTTCAAGATGTTATGGATGGAAATATAGATGGTTTTATAGAAGAATATCTAAAGAAAAATAATAGATAGAGAGGTATAATATGAAAACTAAAGAAGTATATAAAGAAAATAAGAATAGAAGATATTGCCCTATAGTAGAAATTAAAAATGAAGAGATAGGAATAGAATCTAGCCCTATAAAAACTATAAAGGAAAATTGGATTAAATTTTTAATAGGAACATTAATTATATTATTAATTTTAGTAGTAACATTTTACAAAGATTGGACAGTGCTATTATCTGTACTAGCATTTTTAACATTTATAGTATGTGCTTGTATATTATCAAGTACATACAGTATGAAGTGTAAAGAAAAAACATTATCTATGAAGTTGAACTTTCAAAAATTTGAAATATCATACAGTAGAATTGCTAATATATATCTATCCAGGGAATTTAGTGTTAGTGATTTAATTCCAATGTTTACTTATAGTTTAGTAATTAGATATGTAGATAATATGAATTTTTTGAAAGAATTATCTTTTTCAACATTATTTTTAAAACCAGATGATATCGAGAAATTTTTGGATAATTTTATAATAGAAAATGAACCTGCTAAACAATGCATCAAGTACGAAAAATATAAATTAGGCAAAAATATATTAAAAATTGCAGGATTTATACTGTTTATTATTGCAATTGCATTAGTTGTATATTTTAGTTTAAAATAAATTCACATATTAGCATAAAAATCAATATAATACAATATAGTTAGAATTATAATTAATTTAATTATAAATTTATAAAAAAGAAGGTGCCACAATATGGACACAATAGTATTAAAATTCGGCGGAAGTTCAGTAGCAGATAATATAAAATTAAATATAGTAGCAGACAAAATAATTGAATTATACAATAAAAATAATAATATAGTAGTTGTAGTTTCGGCACAAGGAAAAACAACAGACAATTTATTAAAAGAAGCTTATGAACTTTCTCACATACCAGACGATAGAGAATTAGATGTTCTGCTTAGTACTGGAGAACAAGTATCAATATCAAAACTTAGTATATTACTAAATAGATTAGGATACCCCGCTATTTCCTTAACAGGATGGCAAGCAGGAATTTATACAAATAATACAAATCAAAATGCAGTTATTCAAAACATAGACACATCAAGAATTTTAGAAGAATTAGACAAAAGAAAAATTGTTGTTATTGCTGGTTTTCAAGGCATAAACGAAAACCTAGATATCACTACTTTTGGAAGAGGTGGATCTGATACAACAGCAGTTGCTGTTGCAAGCAGCTTAAAAGCAAAACACTGTTATATATTTTCAGACGTTGATGGGGTATATACTACAGATCCAAACAAGGTAACAATAGCCAAAAAATTAGAAACATTATCTTATGTAGAGATGTTAGATATTGCAAATGAAGGTGCAAAAGTCCTACATAATAGATGTGTAGAAGTAGGGCAAAAATTTAAAATACCAATAATTACAAAATCTACATTTAATAATAAACCTGGAACTATAATTCAGGAAAAAATAGAAGATACAAAAGTTAAAAGCATTGTAAAAAACGATGATATAATATTAGTAAATCTAAAATATGAAAATTATTCTATACAATTGTTTAATCAAATTCATACCTGTTTATTAGATAATGGAATTATTCCAATAAGTTTTAGGAATAGTAGTATTCACAGTCTAGATATAAGTTTTACAATACAATCTATTTATTTAAACAAATTTCAAAATATATTAGAAACAGATTTTAGAATGTTTAATTCTACTTTTTCTAATATAACAAGAATGGCTATAATAGGTCATGGAATAATGAATGATGATAGAATCTTAAGAGAGGCAATGAAAATATTAAAATTAAACGAATTAGAACCTATTAATATAGAAACTAATGAATCTAAGATAACATTAACTTTCAAAGAGAAAATAAGTAATTCCATTTTAGAACAATTGCATACACAACTAATAAAATAAATTACCAATAAGGACGGGATATTTTGACATTTTATTATTAAAAAATGTCAAAATATCCCGTCCTTATTGGTAATTTATTTTAAATTTTAGTTCTAAAATAGACAAACCCTGAATATATATATTTTAGAATAAAAATAAAGTAAGGAGTGATTTAAAATGGCTATAGATGAAAGAAAATCATTATCTTCAAACGTAATCCAAAATATAGTATTAGAAAATAGAGAAAAATTAAGTATTTCTGGAGTATTAGATGTACTTAGTTTTGATGATCAAATAGTAATAGTAGAAACTGATTTAGGATTGTTAACGGTAAAAGGAGAAAACTTAAAAATAAACAAGCTTAGTATTGATACAGAAGAAGTAATTGTAGAAGGTGAAATATTTAATTTAGGATATAGTGAAAAAGATATAGAAAAAAAAGGTACTCGGATTTCTAAATAAGATTTTTAAATAAAAAAGTAGGTGTTTTTAAATGGAGAATTCTATAAATCAGCTATATACATTATTGGTATTTATAATAAGTGGAAGTATAATTGGAATTCTATTTGATCTATTTAGAATACTAAGAAAGTCATTTAAAACTCCTGATATTATAACATATATAGAAGATATATTATTCTGGATAATAACAGGACTATTTTTACTATATATAATATTTAAATACAGTTTTGGAGAGATACGTATTTATATGTTTATTAGTCTAATAATTGGTCTTGTTACTTATTTTCTTACAGTTAGTAAATATTTTATACGCTTAAATGTAAAAATAATAAATATTTTAAAGATTAGTATATCAAAGATAATATACATTTTATTTTATCCTGTTAAAATAATAATAAATATACTACAAAAAACTATTTTTAAACCTTTTTCGTTTATTATTATAAATATTCGTAATTTTAATTCTAAAATATTAAAAAATTTGACAAAATCGCTAAAAGGTGTTAATATATCAAAGAAAAGTAGAAAAAATTTAAGACAAAAGAAGGATTTTCCAATATAATGTAGAAAAAAATAGTAAGATTAATATTATTTAAATGGAGAGAAGTTTTACACATGAAAAAATTAAAAAAACCATATAAAAAAATATTTATACTATGTATAAGCATATATGTCATATATACACTTATATCACAACAAAAAACGTTAAATGCATATAAAAAAGAAGAAGAGCTTTATGCAAAACAAATACAGCAAGAACAAGAAAATAATCAAGAACTTAATCAAATAAAAGAAAATGTTAATTCAACCGAATATATAGAAGATGTAGCAAGAGAAAAACTAGGAATGTATTTACCAAATGAAAGAATTTTTTATGATATTGGTAATTAAATTAATTACAAGAGGCTTTAACTAGCCTCTTGATTTAAAATTTTTTCTATTCACTTATTTCTTAAAAGTTTCCAGAATATTATAATAAAAATTTAAAAATTATAAGGGGGTCTATTTATGAATTTTGAAAAATGTACATTAGTAGAATTGCGTCAATTAGCAAAAGAGAAAGGAATAAAAAACGTATCAAAATTAAAAAAAGAAGAATTACTAGAAATATTATCTAACTTATCTGAAGAAGATAAACAAGTTTTGCATGAGAGACAAGAAAATAATACTAAAACAGAGCTACAAGTAAGTGGTTATAAAATAACGAATGAAGATGACGAAATAGTAGAGGGAATATTAGAAGTATTACCAGATGGATACGGTTTCTTAAGAGGAGAAAATTATCTATCAAGTCCTAAAGACGTCTATATTTCACCTGTACAAATAAAACGTTTTAGATTGGATAAGGGTGATAAAATTAAAGGAATCGCAAGAATGCCAAAAGAAGGTGAAAAATTTCCTGCACTTATATTTGTAGGAGAAGTAAACGGACAAGCACCAGAAATGGCTTATAGAAGAATTAAATTTGATAATTTAATTCCTATATATCCAACTGAAAGATTAAAATTAGAGACAAGAAGTTCAGAATATGCAACAAGAATAATCGATTTAATGTGCCCTATTGGAAAAGGTCAAAGAGGAATGATTGTAGCTCCACCTAAAGTAGGTAAAACTACACTTTTAAAGAAAATAGCAAATAGTATAACAGATAACAATCCAGAAGTAGAATTAATAGTATTATTAATAGATGAACGTCCAGAAGAAGTGACAGATATGAAGCGTTCTATAGATGGTGATGTAATATACTCTACATTTGATGAATTACCTGAGCACCATGTAAAAGTTGCAGAAATGGTATTAGAAAGAGCAAAAAGATTAACAGAGCAAAATAAAGATGTTGTAATATTATTAGATAGTATTACAAGACTTGCAAGAGCATACAATCTAGTTATTCCTTCATCTGGAAGAACTCTATCTGGAGGATTTGATCCAGCAGCGTTACATAAACCTAAAAAATTCTTTGGAGCTGCTAGAAATATAGAAAACGGTGGAAGTTTAACAATTTTAGCTACAGCATTAGTAGAAACAGGAAGTAGAATGGATGAAGTTATATTTGAAGAATTTAAAGGTACTGGAAATATGGAAGTTGTATTAGATAGAAAACTATCAGAAAAAAGAATCTTTCCTGCTATAGATATAAATAAATCTGGAACAAGAAGAGAAGATTTATTACAAACACCAAAAGAATTAGAAACAGTATACGCTTTAAGGAAAGCTATGAATAGTATTCCTGTTGCAGATGTAACAGAACAATTAATAAGTCAAATGGTTGCTACTAAAAATAATGATCAGTTTATAGATAAAATGGATTTATATTTAAAGAGATTTAAATAATAAATAAATATAAATATGTGAAATTATATGCTTGAATTTGCAAAAAACAAAAATTCGTAGTATAATAATATATATATAGTTACAATCCCTATGTGACTTTCAAGAATAATTTTTTAAAAAAGAGAAAGGAGTTGTTTTTCTATGAAAACAACAAAACGCAGACGGAAGCCAAACTACAAACATTTTGTAGAGGTATTTAGTGTTATCGCACTGATTATCTTCGCGAACAAGGTACATATGCTCGATGGAAGTATGGATCCTAAATGGTTGGGATGGTTTTCACTGACATCAATCTGTGGTCTAGCCATAATTGGGATTGAGAGCACAGCAAAATTGGTAGCAATTATAAAAGCTGCCTATATTAAAAAAATGACTGATATTGCAGTCGAAAAACAAGCTTTAGAAAGAAGGAACAATATTAAGTGTTACGTATGCAACACAAAGGTAACACGAGCAACACGAAAACAACATTTATAAAAGCTTAAGCAGTCCAAATCAGGGAATAGGACTGCTTTATTAATGTATTTTAAAATCAGATTATCAAAATAGAAACTTTAAAATCAATAAAAATAAATAAATTAAAATTTTTAAATTAATTTTTATAAGTGAGTGATAAAGAAATATAATAATAAAATATATAAAAATCAAGCAGAGAAGAGAGGCAAATATGGATTTAGAGTGATAAAAAATGGATATTAAACATTGCACAAAATCAAAGTTTTGTGCAAATAGGAGTAGGAATAAAAATATAAGACTGCCATTTTTGGTGTCCCCTTGCGTATTTTTGCTATTCTTATGGTATAGCCATATTTAACTAATATTTCTCCAATAATACTTATATTGCTTTATTATAAAATCATCTTATAATTTATTCTTATGTGTTATTATTTTATATGTTATTTAATTACCTATAACTCTTTATATTTTACTTAATACAATTTAATTATCTTATATAATTTTTTATCTTTCTTTATAATATATCATATTTTTATACTTAATTTACTATTTAGATATATAACTTGTAATCTCAAATATAAAAATGCCTTAAAATTGATTTTAACGCTTCGTTTCAAAATAGCCGTATTTTTCAAACAACAAACTATAAGTCTAAAATATAAAAACGCCTTAAAATCGATTCTCGTGCGTCGATATTTTGAGACTTATTAATGATATAGAAAATAATTACAAGATTCCAAGCCTTATTGTTGCTGTAAAGATAGCTAAAGCATTAGATGTAAATCTTATGGACTTATATAAAATAGAAGATTAAAATATTAAAGGAGATAATCACCATGGATACTATATTAATAGGTGAAAGAATAAAAATATTTATGAAAATCAAAAAAATTAAAAGAACTACATTAGCAAAGAAACTAGGAATAAGTTATAATACAATGACAAAGAAACTCAATGGACAAAGAGAATTTACCTTAGATGAAATACTAAAAATAAAAAATATATTAAATTTAGATAAAGAATTATATTCTAATATACTTTTTAATGAAAAACTTATTATTGAATTTGAATAAAAGTAAGTTATAAAATTAGTAGTTATTACACAAAATCAACTTAATCTAGATGTATTTTATTTGATTAGCTATTAATCTAAAAATCAAGTTAGCGATTGTTAAGAAATCTTTTCTTTCTTTAGCAGAATATTCCCTATCCTCTATATTTATACCTGCCTCTATTAACAACTTAATTTGATTTGAATTATATTCATTCAATAAATTCATAGTCCTATTCCCCTATCATAATTTTACATTCAATTGTTGGTCTTAATAATTTTTTAAAATCCTCTGCATCTTGGTTTGTTCCAACTATACTTCCATAATGTATTGGTACTGCTATTTTAGGTTTAATTTCATTTATTAAATATGCAGCCTCCTTAAAGTCCATTGTATACGTTCCGCCAACTGGTATAAATGCCACATCACATTTTACTTTCTTATTTTCCTCTGTTATATCTGTATCTCCACAAATATAATATCTAGTATTTTCAAGCTCAATAATATACCCTACCCATTCACATTCTTTTGGATGAAAAGTTTTATTGGTATTATATGCAAGAATTGTACTAAACTTAATTCCTTCTACTTGATAAGTGTTATTTGGCTTTACAATAATTATATTTATTGCATTAAATTCTAACTTTAAGGTATTTGTATATAAATCTTCTGTTATGACTATAATTGTTTCATTATTTTTAACCTTTTTTATATCTTCTTCTGAGAAGTGATCGTAATGGTTATGTGTTATAAAAATTATATTTGCATCATTTTTATTTTCTTTAATATTATATGGGTCAATATATATAATTTTCTCATTTTTATTTATTTTGATAGTGCTATGACCTAAACATTCAATTCCTTTTATCATTTTTTTGTACCTCCTGTACAAATTATATCACAACATTTTTAAAATGCAAACAAAATTTCTTATAAGGTTTGGATTTTTCATTTACACCTTCTCTATCACTATTTGCCTATTTTTACTATATTTTTCTATCTGTTCTGCTCTATATGAACAAATTTTATATTCATTTTTACCGTCAAATCTTATTGTTACTGATTTTGTATAATAGTTTTCTTCACCCAGTAATTGTTCGGTTATTATTAAACTAGCTCTAGTCTGTTTCAAGGTCTCAAATGTGGTTATAAACCCAATACCACTCCCCTCTTTATCAGCATATGTTGTAACTGGTTCTAATCCTAATTTCATTAATGTCTCTATTTCGAAATCAACACCAGTATCATAAATACATAATTCATATATATTATTTTTTATTCCAAGTATTGTAAGAATTTCTCTTTTTCCTTTATTAGCTGAATTAATAGCATTTATAGCATCTCTTAAGTGATCTCCAATTAAAGTTTCTAGTTTATTTTTAGGTATTATATTATTAATTAATGGGTAAATATTCCCTATTATTTTTAATTTAAATTCAATATTATTCTTTTCACATTCACTTTGCATATATTTAAACATATTGTCTATTTCACAAATTCCTGTTGTATCGAGTTTTGATAAACTTTTAATTGCATTAAACTCTTCTGTATATTCTTCTGTTAATGATTTAATTATTTTTAAAATACTTTTATTAGTTAGCTCTTCTGTTATATTGTTATTAGTATTTATATTTTGTTTAACTAATAATTCCATTGCTTTTTGTCTATTATAAAATTCATGAGTTATTTTACTGACACTAAATTTCTCACTATTTAAGTTTCTTAATTCTTTTTCCTTCTCACTTAATTCTTTTTGAGTTTCTTGCAGTGTTTTTTCAAGCAGTTTTTGTTTATAATACATGTTTAGTGTTTTTTGAATTATAGCAATCATTATAATGCCTAGGATTATAAAAGTTGCTAGCAAATTTCTTCTTATTTCTTCTATTCCATCAAAAATAGTTCCTAGAAGACAAGCTATAAGTATTACTGAAATACTGATATTAATAACAATAATATCAGCAAAGTCATTATTTAATTTCTTACATAAAAAGTCAAAACCATTTTTGAATCTTTTTATTTTGAAAAATGCATATAATAATATTAATAGTACCACTAATACTATAAATAAATTTAAATAATTATTATTTATTCCTATTAACTTATATAAGGGAAATGTAATTATTGCACTGGATACTAAGCAAATTTCGCAAATAGCATAAGATATAATAGTTGTAACTATAGAATAAACTATTGGTTTTCTTGTCATAATTCCTAAAATACCACCATATAAAAGGCATATAATTATAATTGATAAAAATGAATTTATATAAAACTCAATATAAGTACAAATAAATGTTAACATTATATTACATACTAAATTTATAATTGTTATTTTCATATTATTGTTTTTTATATTAGATATTCTATTAAACGAATAGTACACATAAATATTTATTATAAATAATTTTATAAAATATATAATTATATCTGTTTGAAGTCTCATAATATCTTCCTTTCATGCAATATAATTATACATAAAAAGAACACAACAATCAATATATTACTTTGTTTTCATTATATAGATTTGATTATTGTGTTCTGTTCTTAAGTAATTTTATTTAAGCCAATATGCTAACCATTCCCAAAAACTCATAACATCACCTCCATCTTTTTTGAATAACAAAAAAATATCACTCATACATTTTGTATAAGTGATATTCGAAAGCGACATTTTATGACAAAAAATTACAATATATTATTCATAATGATTATATCTCTTTTTTTATTTTATCAGCATAATAATATATTAATTCTGTTGGTGTTGGTACTCCTGTTTCGTAATTAATTCTTGCAGTATAATATGTAGTTAAATCATCTAATGGTGTAATTCTCCATGCATGTAAAATTGCATTTTGCATAGCTCGACTTATAGTACTGTTAGATTTTTTATATTTATTTACTAGATGTTGTACTATTGATACTTTACAATTTTCATCATTCTGAAGAATAAAATAAATAGCATCACATAGATATTTTCTTCCATGTAGATGTACTCCTATTCCTATCAAATCTAACTCTTTATTTATTTTGCTTAAAATACTATTTTTTAACGTTTCTTCATTTACCTTTATGTCCGTTATTTTAGTATTACAATCATAATCTTTTAATAATATAAGTGTATTTATTATATTTTCTTGAGAATAATTTTTCTGCTTTTTATAAAAAATAAAATCAATATTATTTCTATGACAAAAATCATACACTGTATCAGTATGGATATTTGTTGTTACAACTATCTTAGGTAATTTTGTATTACATTGTTCATTTATCTTTTCAATAAAATCAAAACCACTACCTTCCCCATCATTGAGTTCTAAATCTAATATAATAGCATCTGGTTTATATTTTTTAAATTCTTCAATAGCTTTAATTGAAGAATTTGTTGTAGATATTAATTCAACATCAGCTCTATTTTTTATTATATCTTTGTATATTTGGCATTCATTTATATCATCTTCTACTAATAGTATCTTCATTGGAATTTTTTCCATTTTATATCCCCTCTCTTCTAATATCACTGACAATATTATCATAAATTATAACTTATTTCCACTTATAATCATCTTTATATATCATTTTTACAATTCGTATTTTTTATAAAATAAAAATATATTTATAATAATAAAAGGAGTTGTAAAGTGAAAGAAAAAATTGGAGAAAGAATAAAAAATATTCGTGAAAATATGAGTATGACAAAAGAAGAGTTTGCTAAACAAATTGGAATATCAGGACAATATTTAGGATTAATTGAACATGGAAAGAATTATCTTTCCATAGAAAAGCTAAAAGTACTTTGTAATTTTACTAACCTTTCTGCTGATTATATTTTATTTGGAAGGGATAAAAATATTATAACAGATACTAAAAAAATATTGTCAGAATTCTCTGAAGAGCAAATAGAAGTTGGATGTGATATGCTCAAAAAACTTGCTTTATTTATAAAATAAGATTAAAAGTCAAAATATTACTATGATTTGAAAGTAATACATTGACAATAAATGTAATCCTTGGTAAAATATGGTATGTAAAATGTCATATTTTGTAAAAGGAGTACTATTATGTCAAGAAAATCATCAAAAATCAAAACAAATTCATTATCAATTCATTTACAGGATTTTAAAGTTAGAAAAGCTGAATTTGATAAATTGCATGAAGATTTTTTAGAATGGAATCAAAAGGCTAAAGAAATTCAATCAAAATTTGATTTTATATTACCTAATTATATAATTGATGAGATTATTGAAAACGAACAAAAGAAAACGTATTTTAATTTATATTGCCTAATAAATTGTGCTGTAATTAATGGTACAATTTCTGAAAGCAATGAAAAAGTACTTAAGCGAATATATTGTTAAAAATAAAAAAGCAGTTTGGACTGCTTTTTTATTTAACCAATTTAAATTTTTATTTACGTTTTCTCTATCAATATTTGTCTTTTATTAATGTATTTTTCTATTTGCTCTGCTCTATATGAACAAATTCTATACTCATTTTTATTGTCAAATCTTATTGCTACTGATTTTGTATAATAGTTTTTCTTATTTTGTAATTGTTCGGTTATTATCAAACTCGCTTTAGTTTGCTTTAAAGTTTCAAATGTAGTTATAAAACCAATACCACTACCACCTTTATTAGCATATGCTGTAACTGGTTCTAATCCCAATTCCATCAATGTTTCTATTTCAAAATTAATACCAGTATCATAAATACATAATTCGTATATATTATTTTTAATTCCAAGTATTGCAAAAATTTCTCTTTTTTCTGTGTTTGCAGAATTAACAGCATTTATAGCATCTCTTAAGTGATCTCCAATTAAAGTTTCTAATTTATTTTCAGGTATTATATTATTAATTAATGGGTAAATATTCCCTATTATTTTTAATTTAAATTCAATATTATTCTTTTCACATTCACTTTGCATATATTTAAACATATTGTCAATTTCATAAATATCTGTTTTTTCGAGTTTCGATAAACTTTTAATTGCATTAAATTCTTCTGTATATTCTTCTGTTAAAGATTTAATTATTTTTAAAATATTTTTATTAGTATCATATTCTTTCATATCGCTATTAGTATTTATATTTTGTTTAACTAATAATTCCATTGCCTTTTGTCTATTATAAAATTCGTGGGTTATTTTACTGATATTAAATCTTTCGTTATTTAAGGCTTTTACCTCCTCTTCCCTCTCTTTTATTTCTTTTTGACTTTCTTGTAATGTTCTTTCAAGTAGATTCTGTTTGTAGTACATTGTTAGTGTTTTATTAATTATAACAATCATTATAATACCTAAAGCTATAAAAGTTGCTAACAAATTTCTTCTTATTTGCTCTATTCCTTCAAAGATAGTTCCTAGAAGGCAAGCTATAAGTATTATTGCAATACTTACATTAATTACAATGATATCTGAAAAATCATTACTTAATTTCTCATATAAAAAATTAAAACCATTTTTAAATCTTTTTATTTTAAAAAATGCATATAGTAATATAAACTGTATTAGTAATATTATAAATAAATTCAAGTAATTGTTATTTATGCAAATTATCGTATATGGAACAAATGTTATTATTATACTTGTTACTAAACAAATTTCACAAATAGCATAGGATAGAATAGTTATAATAGTAGAATACCCTAGTTGTTTTTTTGTTATAATTCCTAAAATATATCCATATAAAAGACATATTATTATAATTGATAAAAATGAATTTATATAAAACTCAATATAAGTACTAATACATGTAAGAATTATATTGAATACTAAATTTATGATTTTTATTTTTGTGTTATTATTTTTTATATTAGATATTTTATTAAACGAATAGTACACATAAATATTTATTACAAATGATTTTATAAAATATATAATTATATCTGATTTAGTCCCCATGATATTTCCTTTCATACAGTATAATTATATTTCTTTTTTTATTTTATCAGCATAATAATATATTAGTTCTGTTGGTGTTGGTACACCAGTTTCATAATTGATTCTAGCAGTATAATGAGTAGTTAAATCATCTAATGGCGTAATTCTCCAAGCATGTAATATTGCGTTCTGCATAGCTCTACTTATAGTACTATTAGACTTTTTATACTTGCTTACTAAATGTTGTACTATGGATACTTTACAATTCTCATTATTTTGAAGAATAAAATAAATAGCGTCACATAAATATTTTCTACCATGCAAATGTGTTCCTATACCTATCAAGTCTAACTCTTTATGTATTTTATTCATGATATTACTTTTTAAGTCTTTTTCGTTTACTTCTATATCAACTATTTTGGTGTTACTGTCATAATCTCTTAATAATAATAGTGTATTTATTATATTTTCTTGAGAATAATTTTTCTGCTTTTTATAAAAAATAAAATCTATATTATTTCTATGACAAAAATCATACACTGTATCAGTATGAACATTTGTTGTTACGACTATTTTGGGTAACTTTGTATTATATTGTTCATTTATTTTCTCAATAAAATCAAAACCACTCCCCTCTCCATCATTAAGCTCTAAATCTAATATGATAGCATCTGGTTTACATCTTTTATATTCATCAATAGCTTTAATTGAAGAGTTTGTTGTAGATATTAATTCAACATCAGTTCTATTTTTTATTATATTTTTGTATATTTTGCACTCATTCATATCATCTTCTACTAATAGTATCTTCATTGGAACTTTTTCCATTTTATATCCCCCTCGTATCTAACATTACTTACAATATTATCATAAATTATAACTGATTTCCACTTATAATCATTATTATATATCATTTTTACAATTAGTATTTTATATAAAATAAAAATATATTTATAATAAAAAAGGAGTTGTAAAGTGAAAAAAGAGATTGGAGAAAGAATAAAAAATATTCGTGAAAATATGAATATGACAAAAGAAAATTTTGCTAAACAGATTGGAATATCAGGACAATATTTAGGATTAGTTGAACATGGGAAGAATTATCTTTCAATAGAAAAACTAAAGGTACTTTGCGATTTTACTAACCTTTCTGCTGATTATATTTTATTTGGAAGGGATAAAGATATTATAATAGATACTAAAAATATATTGTCAGAATTTTCTGAAGATCAAATAAAAGCTGGGTGCGATATGTTGAAAAAATTGGCTTTATTTATAAATGAAAAATAGATTTCAAAATAATATTTTGAAATTAAATTCGTATAGAAAATCATACTTTATTGAAATTATAGGCAAAAGGTAACTTACCGAATTTTATGTATCACATATGAACAATTTAAAGATACATTTTTATTACCATATTTAATCCATCCTGTTTCTGAAATTATAACTGCCAATAGAATGTGTGGTTGTTTTTAGCCTAGAAGGCTTTTGTACTGACGTTTCTAAATCAAGCCATAAAATGGTCTGTCAACAGTATTTTTTCCTATTTTCTTTCTCTACTTTTTCAAATTGGTCAACATATTCTTGTAATTACTTTTTGGGTTCTATCAATTTTATATTTTAATATCTCCACCTGTATTATTTCTTATTTTTGCTTACTGTATGCATATAATAGCCTCTACACCAAAAGATTTCCATATTTGTATTTCAATTTTGTATGTCTATCGAATATAATAAAAAAAGTAGTTATTATTGGAAATATAAAACCTAATGAAAAGCTATATCTATCATCATATAAATCTGATTTTTCTAAATTGAAAGTCTACTTGAATACTTAACTGTCCTTGAAAATTTAACCAATTTCATTTGTAAAAAAAAATACCTTAATCGTTTTCTATAAACAATTAAAGTATTCTTTAGGCATTTTTTATTTTTTATTTTCTTCTAAATATTTAGTAATTTTTTCAATATAAGGTTGATCTTTAGGTGCATTTCTCTTTTTCTTAAAAGC
Organism: Clostridiales bacterium; assembly: GCA_019417465.1. Classification (GTDB taxonomy): domain Bacteria; phylum Bacillota; class Clostridia; order TANB77; family CAG-508; genus CAG-492. The sequence continues at coordinate 9,301 of DXVF01000010.1, read as the reverse complement.
AAGTATTCTATTTAATTCCTCTACATTATATCCATCTATTTTTTCCATAGTAAATTTTTCTTTAGGATTTGAAATCACTTCTATAAGGTCTGATATACGATAAAAACCACATTCATTTTTATCTTTTTCTTCAAGCTTATACGCCTCTTTTAATCTTGTAAATAATTCTTCAGAGACACACAAATCTAAATCTGCAGTAGTATCTTTGATGCCAAACATAACCAAACTACCTCCACCTAAAATATAATATTCATCTTTAGGTATATCTAGACTTTCTAATAGTTTTAATAATTCTTCCTTATTCATATCACTTATCGACTCCTTTTTACTTATATATTTTCATAATTCAAATTCAATATATTCAGTATTTTTTAATTGTTGTAGATCTTTAGATTCATTTAAATCTTGCTTATATAATTTAAACATATAACTTTGAATAGCTATACCATGAGAAACTATACACACCGTCTTACATTTATTGGTATTTGCTATATCTTTTATTGACCTTTCCATTCTTTCAGATACTGTAAAAAAACTCTCTTGTTTTGGAATGTCAATTGGATAATGATATATTTCTTTCCATGATTTTTTTATATTTGGATATTGAATATTTATATCATTCCAACTCATTCCATCACATACACCGTAATCTATCTCTATAAGATTTTCATCGATTCTAATATCAATATTTCCATTATATTCTGCTATAATTTTAGCTGTGTCAATAGCTCTTTGCAATGGGCTACTATAAATTATATCTATTTTTTTATTTTTCAACTCTTGAGCAAGTCTTTTAGCTTGTGATACGCCATTGTCAGTTAAATCAAAGTTTGTTCTTCCTGACAATCTATTAGTTATATTCCCTATACATTCTGCATGTCTCACCAAAATTATTCTTGTTTTCATATTTACCTCACTTTTCTATGCAAACTAGCTGTTCTATTTTCACCTTATCGATATAAAAAAGTATCTTTTATATAGTTCATTTTAGAACTTATAGCTTCATTAAAATATCTTGATAGCTATTTTTTAGTATTAAAACACAACACATTACTATATTCTTATCTTTTTATTACCTAGTTTAAAAATTTGTAATTTCATTATTTATAAATAAGAATACAATTCTACTACAACTCTAATTCGAAATTAACTCTATTACTTTTATTGCATATAATATTAGTTCTTCTTTTATTTCATCTTTGTTTAAATCCTTTGATATATCATAATATTCAATATTGAATTGTTTAGCAAAATTATAAAATATATCTTCATATTTAATAGGGATTATTTCGTTCTTTATTAGATTCACCTTCATTATTAATGCTAATGTCTTTATAATAGACTTTTTATCTAAATTAATGTTATGTAGTAATCTTTTTAATTTATGTTCTGCTTCTAAAATCATTCTACTGTCATTATCTTGTAACATCTCTAATGTTACTACTGGCAATTTTAACTTATCATTATAATAATTAGCTTTAAGTATATCGTTTTCTAGTAGATACATAGTATACATTGTCTTTCCATCAATTCTTCCTACTTCAAATTCTTTTTGAGAATAAATTGTTGTTCCCACTTTAATTTGATATGTAAAAATAGCTTTTTGTAACTTTTTCACATATTCATATTTATATTCTTTTAATACAATTAGAATATCTATATCACTCCACCCTTGATGAACAGCTTCTCTTCCACAACTTCCACCTATAACGAATAATAGTATTTTTTCTTTTAGCATTTCCATTGTCTTTCTATAGAAGTCTATAATTATTTTTCTGTATTCGTCAGGGATATTATATTCTTCAATATTTTTAATTAACATTCTATTACCTCTCAATTTCTTCTTCATTTCTTTTTTCTATTTCATTTATAAATTCATCTAACTTTCTATGTAATTCATCTAAATCTCCATTATTATCTATAATATTTGGATATACATCCCCTTCTCCATCCATTTGTATTTTACCTTCACTAGTTTTAATTAAAGTTTTTATTCTTCCTAAGCCGAATTTTTCCTTTTCTATATCTTTTCGATTAGTTCTCTCTAATACATCTTCAAAACTATTATTTTTTCCTTCTCTTCTTAATTTACTATATTCTCTTATGACTCTATTTTTTAAGTCTGCATCAATATATAAAATATGCATCCTATCTTTTAATTGTCTATTTAATATTATAGCACTCTCCGGCTTTCTTAAAGTATCCATAACAATAATGGACTTTCCTTCACTCATTTTAATAGCCATACTTATATATTCACGCCAAAATTGTTCTGTGCAGTCATCTACTTTAATATCTGCCATTTGTATTATGTCACGCATTTTTAAGTGTTTTATATTGTTAAATTTCTTTTCCATATATTCTGCAGCTCCACTTTTTCCAGACTCCGATGGACCTGTTACAAAAATATATTCTTTATTCATTTTTTCCCCCTTGTATCAAAGGCTTAATATATGTAAAATATTCATTTATTATACTGTCTACTATTTTTTTGTTCTTTATCATTGATTCAAAAGTTTGAATATCTATTATTTTACATTTTTCTACTTCCTCTTTATCAATAATTATATTGTTTATATTTGGTAACTTATTTGTAAGGAATACGTTAACAAAATCATATTTTCTTTTTATTATTCCTAATTTCGTCTTATTGTCTATCTTTATCCCTATTTCTTCAAAACATTCCCTATCACATGCTTCTTCTGCAGTTTCAGAACTTATAACTCCTCCTGTTATTATTGACCACATATTAGGATATGTTTTTTTATTATTTGCTCTTTTTTGTATTAATATTTTTTCTTGATTTATTATCCAAAAATGTATTGATAAATGATATTCACCTTCAACTAAGTCTTCATCTCTATTTTTTATTATACTAGTTTTATTCATGTTGTCGTCATATATATCTACTAATTCCATATTATCTTTCATACTCTCTACTTTCTAATTGTCTGTCATTAAAAACTCTTGTCTTTACAATATTAACAATATTATTATTAACTTTTTCTATACTTCCACTAGCATCAACTATTTCATAGATTCCTTTTTTTAATTGTTCCTCTGTTACTTTTCCTAATATACTTTGATATTTATCATAATATGATTGTCCAAAAGACGTTCCTCTTCTACTTTTTGCAATCTCTCTTCTTCTATCTTCATCTGTATTTAGCATTAAGAATAATTTAATATCTTCTTTGTCTTGTAATCCTACTTTTTGCTTTATTTCAAGCATCTTTTTTAAAACTTCTTCTTGTTTCATTCCTCTACACATAAAATTAGCCATTATTCTAGCTTCAAATGTATCTATTCCTTTATCAAGTATTATAAGAGGCTTTTCTTGTTTTTTAATTTGTTCTTCTCTATATTTAATTCCTCGATATATAGCTTCACAGAATTCCTCAATACTACTCTTAAAAAACCACCATTCAAAAGATTCTTTTTCTGGTAATTTAGGAAAAACACCATATTGTGCTATGTCTGGCGGAAAAAATGTACTTTTACTAGAAAGTTTTTTTAACAAATCAATTTGTGTTGTTTTTCCACTTCCATCATTACCATTAATAGAAATAATATAACTCATAATTTCATCTACCTTTCTTGTTCTCTATCTTCGATAACATTTTTAAGTTGATCTAATATTTTGTCTTTATAAGTATCTTGTATAATTCTATCTCTTATTTCATTTGGTACCAAATCTACATGTTGAATTTCTTCTCTAGATAACAACATAGGTATATACTGTCCTCTATCACTATATTCCTTGCTTGTATATTCTGGGCCTGTACCAGTTCCAAATTCCCCATTTGTAATTTCACATAACATAAAATGATTTAGCTCTCCCATATTTACGAACTTATATAATACTCCATCTATTTTTATTTCAACGCCTAACTCTTCTTTTGCTTCTCTACGCATTGCTTGCTCTAGTGTTTCTTTTTCTTCTACTCCTCCTCCTGGTAATACATAGTATTCTCGAATCTTTCCATCTTTCTCTCTTATTCTTTTGATTACTGCTACTTTGTTGTCTTTTACAATAATTCCTCTAACAGTTCCTTTTCTCATTCTACATATCTCCTCTTAATAATTAATATATCAAATAATAGTCTGAAAATCGTCTAATATAGTGTTCAAGCTATTATAAGTATCATTTAAAGTATTTTGATAAATATAATGTAATATAAATATACTATAAAAATAATCCTTTTTTTCCATTGTTCTTATATCGAATATACAAAGTATTCTCATTATTAAAAAATATATAATTTCTTTATTAATATTGACATTTAGTTCTTTTAACATTTTGATATATTTTTTCATGAAATCTATTCTTATTTTACTTGTTTTTATATTTGTTACAATATTTATTTCCTTTTTAATATCATTAGTTGTATATTTAATATCTGGCGCAAACTTTTCTATATTTTCAAAAACATTTTCATGGTTATTATATGATTTTTTGTGATATTTGGGGCAAAAATATGCATCTGCAATAATAACTGACCAAAATATGGCTGACAACTCACAAATAATTGGATTATATCCTGCTGTCGCAAAATCAAAAAAAATCGGTTTTATTCCTATATTTAAAGTATTCGGATCTCCCTGTGTTAAAGCACATTTTAGTTTATGATTTAAATTAAAAAATTCTATACATTCCTTTACAATTTCCTTTGTTTTTTTACTTCCTACACCATTAATAATAACACTATACTCAAATAATGTTTCATTATTATACCACTTCTTTAATCTAGAATCTATTCTGTCTTTAAAAAATTGTTGCATTGGATATTCTTCTGCAATAATGGTTTTACTAAATATCTTTTGGTATAAATTTATTATTTTGCTTATTATTTCTTCTGAATCATCATATATAACTAAATCATTCTTTACAAAAAAGTCATTTAATAAACCCTTATTTTTAGAAATTGTATTTTCATAATTATAAATTATAATACAATAATTATTTTGAAATTCTAATATTTCTTTTATTCTGTTAATAGGTAATGTCTCTTTTATGTGTATATAACCAATTATTTCATTAATAAAATCTTGTTTATTTAATATTTTAAAAAAATATCTATCCCTTGACCTATTTGCTATACCATTAATAGAATTATTTTGAAAATTAATGTATTCAATATCATAATCTTCTTTTTTTAAAGTCTTCATTATTTCTTTATCTGTGTCTTTAATTAATATCTTTCTTTTTTTTAATTTGATATTCATCTCTTTACTAATATAATCTTCTATTGAATCGTCCATCAAATCCCTCTATTCTATTTAATTTGTTAAATTTCTACCACCATCTATATTAAATATACTTCCAGTAGCATAATCACTAAATTCTTGTATAACTATTTTGGTAAATCTTGCTATTTCTTCTGGCTTTGCTATCCATTTTAAAGGTATCTTATCTAATGTTCTATTTACAAGATTTTCATCATTTATCCAATTATAATTCATAGGTGTAACACAAGCACCATATGAAATTCCGTTAACAGTTATATTTTTATCAGCCAATTCAAGTGCCATCTCTTGCGTAAGCATAGCAATTCCTGCTTTTGATGCATCATAACTGTATTTATTTTTTCTTGGTTTATTATAATGAACAGAAAGCATATTTATAATCTTACTTCCGTTTTTCATTTTTTCTCCAAACACACTACTACATATAAAATTTCCTATTAAATTTGTATCTATTATTTCTTTGAATTCGTTAACAGACATTTCAAAGAACTTATTTTCTGTCTGTTTTGCTGCATTGTTGATTAATATATCAATATTTTTATATTTTTCCATTATGTATTTACTGGCTTCTCTTACCTGATTTTCTCTTGAAATATCGATATTGATAAATTCAATTTCATTATTTAGGTCATTTTGCAATTTTTCCCCCTGTAATTTGTCAATATCTAAAATAATCACTTTACACATTTCATTATATAATTCTTTAGCAATAGCTTCTCCAATACCTTTTGCCCCACCTGTTATAATAACTACTTTTTCTTTTAAATCCATTTTTATCATTCCTATAATTCAAATATTAAATTTTATATATTTCTTATTAAATATATAAATCCATTAACATTTTAACAAATTATGTTAATTTTGTAAATATTATTTGTAAAATTTTATAAATAGGTATATTCTTTATCTATAAAAATTGTAACCTAAATTAATTAATAATCAAATACCTAAACTTTATACTAATTTTAATAATTCTTTCTAATAGTACAACATAAAGAAATATATTTTCTATGCCTACATCATAAAAGTTGGATTATTGGTAAATTGTTTTTCCATATTTATACCAATATCCTTTTTAAAATCTTCTAAAACTTCAAATTCCATTTTATTCGCATTTCTTTTAATTCTTGACAAATATATGTTATTAATTCTTTTGAGTATCCTTTCTTTATTATAATAATAATCTTCATCTAATTCCTCTTCAATATTTTTATATTTTATCTCTATATCAATATCATTTATTCTATTACCTCTTTTGAATAATTTTATTTTTTCGATTCTATTATCTTTTATTATCTTTTTTAGTGTATCTCTTGTACCGCAAAAAAGATTTTCTATAAAAATTAAAATCGACAAATCTTGGAATTTCCTTTTGCATTTTCAATTGTAATTCGTATCTTTCTAGTGTAGAAATAAAAGCTTCTGAAAATGATGTAATCATACCATAAACATGTATTTTATAGTTATATTTTAATAACTCATCAATAAGTTGAGACATTTCAACATAATCTTTAGAACTTGTTACAAAAATTACATTATTTTTAGACTTTATATAAGTATCTAATAGACTCTTTTCTATCTCTCGTATAAATTCACCAGTTTTCTTAGCAACTGTAGTAGTATCTTTCATTATATACTTAATGTTTGGATGATATTCCCTATATTCATCTGCATCTATAATTATAAAATTCTCATTTTTAAAATTATGTTTTATTATTTTTATTAAATTTGATTTTCCAGCACCAGCTTGTCCCCATGTAAATACAAAATATGGATTTTCTTCTGTTTTTTCATTTTTTTTATTTTCATCAATAATTTTATTTAAAATATTAATATAATTCATTATATTTTCCTATACTCTTTCTAAATAATTAACTATATCATTCCAATTTTCTACACAGTATATTTCATCTACTGTACATAATTTACTATTAAATAGAAATTTAACAATATTATATTCTCCCTCACATATCAAATGCCTAATATCATCATCGCAAAAAAATGATATATTATTTTCTTTGCAAATTTGTAACTTTCCCTTGCCTTCTTCTGACGAAGAAATGATTTTTTTTATATATGTATCTATTTTATATTTCCTTAACCAATCTTGTAATAACATTATTTGCCCTTGATTTCTAGCACTAATTATATAAATTTCAAATTGTTTTGATAAATTTTTTATTGATTTAATAGCATTATCAATAGGAGCAATCCTTTCCATGCTAGCTTTACAAAAAACATATTCTGACATTCCTTTATAAAGGTAATATAGGAACTCTTTAGAGTATTGGTTCTCTAACTCTTTAAATATATCACTTTTATTAAGTTTATTTAATAAAATGCCCTGCTTTTCAAACCATTCTCTTTTTAGTTCATCAGTATTAGCTATTACTCCATCAAAATCCAGTCCTATTCTTCTCATTTTTCATTATTTATCCTTTTCCAAAACATTTTTATATTCATCTACATTATATATTAGATTCAAAAATCTTTCATAACTTAAATCATCAATATTGTTATAAAAAGTTCTTTTATCAAATTTACTAATCTCTTCTGCACTCATATTAGAATTCATTTCGTAAAAAGGTGTATAGGCAGTTGGTCTTATTGTTACATTATATTTATTTAAAAAGTTCAATGTATTTAATATGCTATCTATAGTTTGATTTGGAACACCTAACATTATTAACGCTTTATATTCTATATTATATTTATTCAATATCTTAATACCGTTAACAATATAATTGGTATCATAATTTCTATTTAGATTAATTAATTCCTCTTTTTCAAGAGTTTCTATACCGACTGATATCTTTTTACAACCAGCTAAAGACATCTTTTTTATTAAATCTTCATTATCTAATAAATCAGGTCTTGTAGTGCATGACCATTCTATTTTTTTACAACTTTTAATTAATTCACTACATAGATCATCTGCATATTGCTCATCTAAGGTAAAGTTCGAAGCATAAAATTTAAATGTATTATAACCAGATTTATTTATATAATTGATAATATCTTTTATTGGTCTTCTTCTCTCAATAATTCCTGCGAAAGATGTTTCTTTACAATATTTACAATTATATGGACACCCTTTAGCAATTTCTATAACTACTTGTTCTTTTCCTTCAATCGTGAAAAGTGATTTGACAAATGATTTATTTAAGTCTGTAGCTCCCCACTCTTCTGGGCGTAAATAAATTCCCTCTTTAAATTGCTTTAACTTATTATCTTCAATGATGTAAACACCTCTTAATTCATTTTTCTCCTTCTTACCATAAGAAAACTCAAAAAAGTCCTGAATAGCAACTTCACAGTCGCATCTATCTGATACTACTGCTAATCAAAATATATTAACCAAAAGGTAACGATTATCAAAGTTTTGTGCAATCAGGTGTAGGGATAAAATATAAGACACCTTTTACAGATGTCCTTTACAAGCCTTGCTGCTACTAGCTTTTAGCCTTCTATATAACTTTTATCTAGCTATTTTTATTTATTATTATATACATTTTCATATAATGGTTATTATTCGGTTATACAAATTTATATATTACTAATCATATTATATAACTTTATAATTTTTATTTCTAATTTTGTATATACAATTATAAGTTATATTTTTTTATCATATAACTCATATAACTTGTTATCTTTTATTTAAAAATCGCTTAAAATTGATTTTAGCTGTTTTCTCTAAAATAGCCCTTTTTAGACAACAAAACTATATGTCTAAAAAATAAAAACGGCTTAAAATCGATTCTCGTGCGTCGATTTTTTGGCACTTTTTTGCTAACTACACTTATATCAATATTTTATAATTACATTTAATTTTATATAAAATATTTACAAACAAAACAGATTTTAATATTAATTTTTATCAAATAACAAATGTTCGTTTTTAAAATATGATTTTACAAATTTAAAAGTTTGCACAAAATTATTTATGAAATTTTATAAAATCTTAATTTTATTTTTTAATTAATAAATTTTTTTATATAATTATATTTTGCATTTTAAATTTAGACTTTCAATTTTTCAACTTATATAATAA
>DXVF01000001.1:28195-225925 GCA_019417465.1 Clostridiales bacterium | reverse complement strand
ATAATGATGAATTGAATATATTATTTAATTGTATTGATTTTAATGAAGTAATAGATAATATTCAAAATTTAATTAGACAAAAAGAATTAAATTTAAATACATTGCAATTAAATAAAGAAAATATAATAGAAAATTTAGATGATTTAGTAAATATAGAAGAATTATTAGAAATAGAAAGACAAAATTATGAAGAGTTAAAAGAAAAAAATGATAAAATAAATATGGCAAGAATTTTATTAGGAAAAGCATATGAAAAAATGAAAAATAGTGTAACCCCTAAATTTACATCAAATTTATCAGAAAATATAATGGAAATTTCTAATGGTAAATATAAAAAAGTTACAGTAAATGATGAAGAAGGAATTATTGTTGAATTGCCATCTGGAGAATATGTATCAGCAGAGAAATTAAGTATAGGTACTATAGAACAATTATATTTATCTCTTAGATTATCAATGGCAAAGGATATATCAGATGAAAATATGCCAATTATTTTAGATGAAGTATTTGCATATTATGATGATGAAAGATTAGAAAACACTTTAAAATTCTTGATAGATAATTTTAAAGAAAATCAAATAATTTTATTTACATGTACAAATAGAGAAAAGGAAATTTTTGATAGAAAAAATATAAATTATAATTATATAGAGTTGAATGATTAAAAAATAAAAGTATTATATTGTAACTTTTGATGGTACATAATAATACTTTTTTTAAAAGACTGTACTTACAAGCAAACCATTACAATATATATATATCAAAACAAATATAATTTTTATATGTATTGAAAATATGATTTTTTTAGTATATAATAAATATACTTTATATACCATGAAAATTATGTAAAAGAGGAGATTAAAAAAATGTTTCAAAAATTAGAGGACGTAGAGAAAAGATATGAAGAGTTAACTCGGAAAAATAAGTGATCCAGATGTTATTTCTAGACAAAACGAATGGCGTGAATTTATGAAAGAACATTCAGAATTAGAACCAATTGTACAAAAGTATAGAGAATATAAAAATACGCAAAAACAATTAGAAGATGCAAAAGAAATGTTAAATGATCCAGAACTAAAAGAACTTGCGGAAGTTGATATATTAGATGCAAAGGAAAAATTGCCAAAGATAGAAGAAGAATTAAAAGTATTATTAATTCCAAAAGATCCAGATGATGATAAAAACGTAATATGTGAAATAAGAGCAGGAACTGGTGGGGATGAGGCAGCTTTATTTGCTGGAACATTATTTAGAATGTATTCTATGTATGCAGAAAGAAAACATTGGAAATTAGATGTCCTAAATGAAAATGAAACAGGACTTGGTGGATATAAAGAGATTTCATTTATGGTGACAGGTAAAGGTGTATATAGTAGATTAAAATTTGAAAGTGGTGGTCACAGAGTACAAAGAGTGCCAGATACAGAAAGTAGCGGAAGAATACATACATCAGCTGCTACTGTTGCAGTATTACCTGTAGTAGAAGATGTGGAAATAGAAATAAACCCAGCAGATATAAAAATGGATGTATATAGAGCATCTGGTGCAGGTGGTCAACATGTTAATAAAACATCATCAGCCGTAAGGTTAACCCATATTCCAACAGGTATTATTGCTGAATGTCAAACTGAAAGGTCACAATTACAAAATAGAGAATATGCTATGAAATTATTACAATCTAGACTTTATGAAAAGGAAAGAGCCGAAAGAGATGCAAAACTTGCAAATGAAAGAAAAATTCAAGTAGGAACTGGTGACAGAAGCGAGAAAATTAGAACATATAATTATCCACAAGGAAGAATTACAGACCATAGAATAGGAATGAGTATATATCAAATGGATGATTTCTTAAATGGAAATTTAGATGAAATGATTGATAATTTAATAGCTGCAGATCGTGCAGAAAGATTAAAAGGAAATGAAGAATAACTTTCAAGAATAAATTAACTTCTTTATCAATAAACTATAATAAATGTTATTGGTAAAGGAGTATTTATTTTGAATGAATTATTGAAAACTACATTATTAGGATTATTTTTTGGAACTTTTGGAACGACTATTGGAGGAGTATTAGGAATACTATTAAAAATACAGTCAAAAAAATTTTTAGGATTTATTCTATCATTAGCATCAGGACTAATGACTGCAGTTGTATGTTTTGAGCTTATACCAGAAGCTTTAGAAATATCTAGTATATATAATATTTTACTAGGAATTATACTAGGAATAATATGTATGATATATTGTGATTTATTAGTAGAAAAAAAGTTTAAAAAAAGTAATAGCATTTTAAAAAATAAAAATAGCTTATTAAAAACAGGAATAATAGTAAGCATTGGTCTTGCAATACATAATTTCCCAGAAGGATTAGCAATAGGATCTGGATTTGAAGCTTCATTGAAGCTTGGCTATTCCCTAGCAATTGCAATAGCACTTCATGATATACCAGAAGGAATATCAATGGCAGTTCCTATGAAAAATGGAGGCATAAAAACATCAAGAGTAATTTTCTATGTTGTTCTATCAGGACTTACTACAGGAATAGGTGCATTTTTTGGAGCTATTATAGGAACTATTTCTCAAAGTGTAATAGCAATGTGTCTTGCTTTTGCAGCAGGAGCAATGTTATATATCGTTTCTGGAGAGCTAATACCAGAGTCTAACAAACTATATAAAGGAAGAATGAATGCAATAGGAAATATAATAGGATTTATATTGGGAATTTTTTCAACAATTATTTAAAAGTTGGTGTTAATAAATTTGATTGAATTTGTAGTTCTACTGTTTAATTAGAATATATAAGTAAAAGACAAAAAATAATGATAAGTATATTATAAAAAATATTTTAATCATAAATAACATTCGAACTTTTGTATTGCATTTCAAAAAAATAGTTGCTATAATGGGGAAAATGAAAAAGAAAGGGACATTTTAATGAAAGTAATGTTTATATGTACAGGCAATATCTGTAGAAGTGCAATGGCAGAAGCAATAATGAAAGATGAGGTAATAAAAAGGCGGATTAGATATAGAAGTAAGTTCTTGTGGAACATTTGCAGAAAATGGAGATTTTGCTTCATACAATGCGATTGAGGCAATGAAAGCATATGATATAGATTTAACATATCATCGTTCAACTAATATTGTAGACTCTAATATATTAGAAATGAATTTAATCTTGTGTGCAACAATCTCACATAAGATTAGCGTTATACATATGTATCCTGAGATAAAAGAAAAAGTATATACAATGAAAGAATACGCAGAGGTTTTAGGTGAAAATAGAGATTATGATATAAAAGATCCGTGGGGATATAATTTAGATACATTTTTATCTTGTGCAGAAGAAATTAAAATGTGTATAGATAAAACTATAGATAGAATAGAAAAAGAAAATCTAATTTAAATAGATTATAAAAAGGGTTAAATTAATCTATAAATAAAAAAGAGGAGTTAAAAATGCAAAATTTATTAGAAGAATTAAACAACAAACAAAGAGAAGCAGTAGAGAGTGTAAATGGTCCATGCCTTGTAATAGCAGGTGCTGGAAGTGGAAAGACAAAAGTATTAACACATAAAATTGCATATTTAATGCAAGAAAAAAATATAAAACCATGGAATATATTAGCAATTACATTTACGAATAAAGCTGCAAATGAAATGAAACAAAGAATAGAAAATCTTGTAGGAGAACAAGCAAATGATATTTGGATGGGAACATTTCATTCAATATGTGTAAAGATTTTAAGAAGATATATAGATAGAATAGGATTTGATAGTTCTTTTATAATTTTTGATACACAAGACCAGAGAACTTTAATTAAGGAATGTTTAAAAGAGCTAAAAATAGATGATAAATTATTTACGGATAGAGCAGTTTTATCTGAAATTAGTAATGGTAAAAATGAAATGCTAGAACCTAAAGGCTATATAGTAAGATACGCAAATGACTATAGAAAAGAGACAATTGGTAAAGTTTATGAATTATATCAAAAAAGGTTAAAAGAGAATAATGCAATAGATTTTGATGATATTATTAATTATACAATAAAAATATTAACAGAAAATCCAGATGTATTAGAATATTATACAGAAAAATTCAAATATGTATTAGTAGATGAATATCAAGATACAAATAAATCACAATTTAGTTTAGTATCAATTTTAGCTTCTAGATATGGAAATATTACAGTAGTTGGAGATAATGATCAAGGTATATATTCATTTAGAGGTGCAGATATAACTAACATATTAAATTTTGAAAAAGATTTCCCAGGTACGAAGATAATTAAATTAGAGCAAAATTATAGATGTACAGGTAATATTTTAAAAGCTGCTAATGCAGTAATAAAACACAATGAAACCAAATATGATAAAAAATTGTGGACAGAAAATGGTGAAGGGCATGTACCTTGTATATATAGTGGAAATGATGAATATGATGAGGCAAATTACATAATTAATCAGATTAGATTTTTAAAAACAGAAGAATATTTTAAATTTTCAGATTTTGCGATTCTTTATAGAATGAATTCACAATCAAGAGCCATAGAAGATATTTTAAGAAGAGAAGATATACCATATAAAATTATAGGCGGTTTAAAATTCTATGAAAGAAAGGAAATAAAAGATATAATTGCGTATCTAAGATTAATATTTAATACATCAGATAATATGTCTTTAAAAAGAATAATAAATGAACCAAAACGTGGAATTGGTAAAACAAGCTTAGATAATATTGCACAAATCTCTGAGCAAACGGGAAAATCTATGTATGATATTATAAAGAATGCGGAAAACTATGGATTAAATAGAGTTTTTATAAATTCTAGAGAATTTATAGATGTAATAGAAGAATTACGAGCAAAAAAAGATGAAATGTTAATTTCTGAATTAATTAAAGAAACTCTAAAAAAGACAGGTTATACTAAAGCATTAGAGATAGAAAAGACTGTAGAAGCGGAATCTAGGTTGCAAAACTTAGACGAATTTTTAACTGTTGCTATGGAATTTGAAGAAGAATCGGCCGATAATACACTTGCCGAATTTTTGGAAGGTATAACGTTATCAAGTGATATAGATAATATGGAAGAATCTGAGGAATCTGTAACATTAATGACACTTCATAGTGCTAAAGGATTAGAATTTTCAGCCGTATTTCTAGTTGGAATGGAAGAAGGAATTTTTCCAGGATATAAGTCTATAGGAGAGCCAAAAGAATTAGAGGAAGAAAGAAGACTATTTTATGTAGGAATTACAAGAGCAAAACAATATTTATACTTAACATGTGCAAAAAGAAGAACCATTTTTGGTTCTACAAGCTATAATTCTATATCTAGATTTGTTAAAGAAATTCCAAAGAATTTACTAGATGGATTTGATGAAGTTATAAACGAAAATAAACAAGATGATTTTAAAGATAGTTCCTATAAATGGGAATATGGAAACTCTTTTGGTGGAAAAATAAAATCATACAAAGCTGGAGATGATGATTTAAAAATACCAAATGTAGCAATGGGAGTTGATAAAAATAAAACTTCTAATAGTTTTGCATTTAGAACAGCAGAAAGTTTTTTAAAATCTTTTAAGCAGAAGAAAGATGTAGATATACATTTATATGAATCTGGACAAAGAGTATATCATAAAAAATTTGGAGAAGGTACAATTAGTAAAGTAGAAAAAGAAGGAGAAGATTTAAAAGTAGATATATGTTTTGATAAAGCAGGAAATAAAAGATTAATGGCTAAATTTGCGGGATTAGAAATAATAGGATAAACAAAATAAAAAGGCGGATAAAGGAAGAGTTTTCTTATCCGTTTTTTTATTTTGTTCTATAATAGGAGAGTTCTATTATAGAGTAAAATTTAACTAACATGTCTTTCCTATTATATAAAAATAATTGCATGCCAATTTTTTATCAAAAATTGGCACACGAACAATTAAACGCGGGCTTTAAAATGTTTTAGAAAGAGAAAATGTTCAAAAAAGCCCGATATTGTTCTTAAATACAATATTAGTAATGTCTGATTTTGTTTTGAATAAAAAAATTTTAAGTGGAAATAATCTAAATATAATAACTAAGAAAGGAATGATTAAATATGGCAAATTTAAGTCAAGTTGAACTTCAGAATTTAAGACATTTAATTGGAGCACACGAAACATCATACCAAAAATTAAACACGTATGCTTCACAAGCAGTAGATCCACAAATAAAGCAAATATTTACAAAATCAGCTCAAGATGCTTTAAATACTAAACAAAAATTAATGTCATTTTTAAATAACTAAGGAGGGGTAATATGGACGAAAAGACAATGGTTAATGATATATTAAATGGAGTTAAGTCAGAACTTACTACTTATCAAGGTGTGATATCTGAGACAGAAAATATGGAGTTAAGACAAACTATACAACAAATTAGAAATAACGATGAGAGCTTTCAATATGAATTATTTAAAATAGCAGAATCAAAAGGATATTATAAACCAGCTAGCCAAGCAACTGTTACAGAAATACAAACAGTAAAAACAGAATTGCAACAATAAAAAATATAAATACTAATTAAGTATATATGAAGTTGAATACACGAATAATTAAGCGAACTTTACAATGTTTTAAACAGAAACAATGTAGAAATAGTCCGCTTTTATTCGTGCTTAATTTGTATAGATTTTGATAGCTTTTTAAATAAAAAAGTAGAGAAACGGAGATAAATGATAATTAATGACCTAAAAATAATATGGGAAAGTCGAAAAAAGGCAAAAATTAGATAAAATAAAGTTTGTTAAAAAAAATAAAATATTATAAAATCCGTAATACATAAAAAAAGGAGAATAAAAATGTTAATATTTAATAAAGCAAGACTATATTTAAGGCTATTGGCAAAATCTATTATTTTATGCATTATACCAATTATAATAATAATTGGAATTATTTTTTCTACATATAAGCCTACATATAGTGTAAGTTACAATGGTAAGTTCATAGGGTACTCTGACAATAAAGCTAAGCTACAATCTAGAATTAATGATTATATTCAAAATGGAGATAAAGAGAATGTAGCTTTTGTAAAAATAGATGATATGCCACAATATAATTTATGTTTAATAAAAAGAGATATAGATACAAATGATGACGAAATATATAATCAAGTAATTACATCAGGAACAACGTATTATAAAATGTATGCTTTGGTAGAAAATGGTGAAGAAAAGATGTATTTACCAAATTTTGAACAGGCAGAAAATGTTGTGAATCAATTGAAAGAAAAGAATAGTACTAATAAAGAAAATATTAGTATATTAGAAAAATATGAAACAGAATGTAAAGAATTTTCAAGTGTTGAGGATTGTGTAAGTAAACTGTATCAAGAAGTCAAAACGGTTAAAGTTGCAAATACTAAAAGTAGCATTAGTACATCTAAAGGAACATCAAGTACTTCTTCAAAAACTTCAAGTTTAGGAATTAATTTTATAACACCAACTACTGGAACTATAACATCAAGATTTGGTGTAAGATCTAGGGACAATCATAAGGGAATTGATATAGGTGCTCCAAAGGGAACTCCTATAAAAGCAGCAGCTTCAGGAACAGTATTACACTCTGGAAATAAAAACGACGGATATGGAAATTATGTTATATTATCACATGGAAATGGTGTACAGACATATTATGCACATTGTAGTGAATTGTTGGTATCAAAAGGGCAAAGTGTAGAGCAAGGACAAGTAATTGCAAAAGTTGGTTCTACAGGAATATCAACTGGAAACCACTTACATTTTGAAGTAAGAATAAATGGTGTTGCACAAAATCCACAAAATTATGTATATAACTAGATTGTGCCAAAAAAGATGGGATATATTCACAATTTTTAACTAAAATAATTGGTCTTACGATACAGTTAAAAATTGTGAATATATCTCATCTTCTTTAGCATTTAGTGTTTATTTTTCAAACATTTTTAAACAAAATATTTTTGACAGATTTTTATAGCATTATTTTTTATAACAACTTCAGCACATTCATATAATTTTCTTGAGAATAATTCAGGATTACTTTGATATGTACTAAATTCAGATAATAAACTAAATAGTTTTTTATTATATTTATAATCAGGATTAATATGTGAAAATACTAAATAATATAAGTTTTTATATTTATATAATATTATAGATTTTGAAATTAAATTTATATTTTTTATATTAGCATTATGAATGAAATTAGTAAAATTACAGAAATCATCAAACGAATAAAATCTATAAACTAATTCTTCTGAATCATCTGTATTTACCTTTTTTCTTTTAAATTTTAGTTTAGAAGATTTAACTAAATCTTTTTCTCTGCTTCCGAGAGAGTCTAGTTACTGTAAAAATAAAATCACCATCATTCATTGCTAATGCTTCGATTCTAACTTTATAATCTTTTGTTACAAAACCTACCTTTTTTTCGGCTTCTTCTAAAATATCCAAAAATAAGTCTTGAGATTTTATAGAATTAGACATAAAAGAATGAAAATCAATGTCCTTATCTATTAAATCTTGAGAACTTAAAGTTATTCTTATTTTATCTTCATTAAGTTTTTCAAATTTCATTATATAGCCTCCATATATATTATAATATAATTATACAACTAATTTAGTAAAAAATAAATGAGAAATATTTGGTAAAAAACATTATCTCTATATTATATTAAATTTATAAAAAAATGTACTAAATAGAATATCATACTTTTTATAAAAAAGGAAGTAAAATAGGAAAAAATTGTATATATGTATTGAAAAAAAAGTAAAATCAATATATAATATGAAAAGTATAAAAATGATTTACGTAAGAGGATAGGAGGAATTATGGCAACAAAAGAAAAAAATATATGGATACTAATTATATTTATATTATCTGGACTAGTTGTAGGAGGACTATTAGGAGAATTAGCCTCAAAAGTAGACTTTTTATGGTGGCTAGCATATGGAAATAGCTTTGGTTTATCAAATCCACTTGAACTAGACTTAAGTATTATGAAAATAACTTTTGGATTAACTTTTAAAATGAATATAGCTAGTATTATAGGTATGATATTATCAATTTTTATTTATAGAAAGATTTAATATGTTTTAATTTTGTTCTATTATGGACGTTCCAAATAAATATTTTTATAAAATATATTTTACAAATTATTTAATTAAAAGTGGGCACGATACTGAAAGGATTTTTATGACGATAAAACAATTACCTGAATCAGAGAGACCTTACGAAAAATTGCAAATATATGGATCAAATAAGTTATCAAATGCAGAACTTTTGTCAATAATAATAAAAAATGGAACAAAAGAACATACTTCCATAGACCTAGCAAATAAAATACTCAAACTAAAAAATGAAACTTGCAAAAACAACTTAAGGTTTATGCAAGATATTTCTATAGAAGAATATATGAATATAAAAGGAATAGGAAAAGTAAAAGCTATTCAGTTAAAAGCAATGTGTGAGCTTGCAAAGAGAATGTCAAAACCAATTGATATTACAAATTTAAAAATAAAATGCACCAAAGATATCGCTGATATGCTTATGGAGGAATTAAGATACGAAAAGCGAGAAATGGTAAAGGTTGTAATATTAAATGTAAAAAATAACGTACTAAAAATAGAAGATATTGCTATTGGTGGAACAGACTTTGTTAATATAACTCCTAAAGATGTATTAACAGAAGTTGTAAAAATGAATGCCCCTAAGATAATTATGGTACATAATCATCCTAGTGGAGATCCAAGTCCAAGTAAATCAGATATAGAAATAACAAACAGAATATATGAATGTAGTAGGTTACTAGATATTAAACTCTTAGATCATATAATTATAGGCGATGGTAAGTATGAAAGCATTTTTTCAAAGAAAGGATTGTGGAATTAATATGAGTTTTTTTAATTTTGTATCAAAGGATATAGGAATTGATTTAGGTACAGCTAATTTATTAGTTACTTTGAAAGGAAAAGGAATCGTATTAAAAGAACCTTCAGTTGTTGCTATAGATAGAAAAAATGGAAATATACTTGCAACTCGGACATGAAGCAAAAGAGATGCTTGGAAGAACTCCAGATACAATTAAAGCAGTAAGGCCAATGAAAGATGGAGTTATAGCGGATTTTACAGCTACACAATTAATGCTAAAAAATATAATAAAAAAGGTATGTCAAAGATATAATGTAGGAAAACCAAGAGTAGTAGTTGGTGTTCCTTCAGGTATTACTGAAGTAGAAGAAAGAGCTGTTGAGGAGTCTGTATTACAAGCAGGAGCTAAAGAAGTATATTTAATTGAAGAACCAATGGCAGCAGCAATAGGAGCAAGTATTGATGTAGCAGAACCAAGTGGAAGTATAATTGTAGATATTGGTGGTGGTACAACAGAAGTTGCTGTAATTTCTTTAGGTGGAGTAGTAGTAAGTAATTCACTTAGAGTTGCAGGTGATGAATTAGATGAAGATATAGTAAATTATATAAAAAAAGAAATGAACCTAGCAATAGGAGAAACGACTGCAGAACAAATAAAAATGGAAATAGGATGTGCGCTTCCACTTATGACAGATATGAGTATGGAAATAAGAGGTAGAGATTTAAGTTCAGGACTTCCAAAAAATATAATTATAACATCATCTCAAATAGAAGAAGCTATGCAAGAATCAGTGAGTAAAATAGTCGAAATTGTGAAACAAACATTAGAAAGAACTCCACCAGAACTTGCGTCAGATATTATGGAAAAAGGAATAGTTCTTGCAGGAGGAGGAGCTTTAATTAGAAATTTAGACAAACTATTAAGCTCAAAGACAGGAATGCCAGTATATATAGCAGAAGATCCTCTGGATTGTGTAGCTAAAGGAGCATGTAAAACCTTAGAGGATTTGGAAAAATTAAAAACAGTGTTAATAAATGCAAGAAGAAAAAGATAGAAAGGAAATGTTATGTATAAAAAAAAGGCAAGTAATGGATTAATAGGAATAATAATAACAATTGTTATATTAATAGTTTTAGTAATATTATCTAATTTAAAATTAGAAAAATGGTCTTATATTGGTAATGTATTTAGTTCATTAATAATGCCTGTTCAGAATGGTTTGACTTATATGAAAAATAAGATAGCTGGAAATGATACATTTTTTTCTAATATCGATGAACTTAAAAGTGAAAATGAAGATTTAAAGCAGAAAAATAGTGATTTAGAAAAACAGGTTAGAGAACTAGAAATAGTAAAAGCAGAAAATGAAAGCCTAAAGGAATATGTTAATTTAAAGGATAAGTATTCAGAATATACTACAATACCAGCACATGTTATTCAAAGAGATTTAGGAAATTTTAGTAAAGTAATAGTAATAAATGCTGGAAAAAAAGATGGTATAGATGTAAATATGACAGTTATATCAGATAAAGGATTAGTTGGACATATTATATCTGTAACAGATGATACTGCTAAAGTACAAACAATAATAGATACTTCAAGTTCTGTAAGTAGTATAATTACAACTACAAGAGATGGTATTATTGTAAGAGGCACGTTAGATAGTGATTCTATTTTAAAAGGAACATATTTACCAACAGATGCTAACATATTAGAAGGTGATAATGTAGAAACATCGGGAATTGGTGGAATATATCCTAAAGGAATACACATTGGAACAGTAAAGCAAGTAATAAATACTAAAAATATAACAGATAGATATGTAAATATAGAAACAGCAGTAGATTTTTCAAAATTGGAAGCAGTACTAATCATAACTAATAAATAACAAGTATAATAAATGTTATTTATTATACTATAAGTTAGATAAAGAGGTGAATATCTTGAAAAAAGTAATATCAATAATTGCCTTGATTCTAATATTTTTTGTTATATATTTCCTTCAAGCTAATTTTTTTACTCTTTTTAATATAGCAGGAGTAAAACCAAATATGTTTATACTATTAATGCTAGTAGTTGGTCTATTTATAGGAAAAAAGTACGGAATACCACTAGGAATAATATTAGGAATAATATTAGATTTACTGGCAGGAAAAATAATAGGAATATCAAGTATCATGTTTGTTATTATAGTAATACTAGCAGATATATATGATAAAAACTTTTCAAAAGATAATAGAATGACTATTATGATTATGGTAGCTAGTACTACTATTATATTTGAGTCTGGTACATATATGTTAAATTTATTAAAATTATCTATTCATTTAGAGTTAATCTCATTTATAAAAATACTTATAATAGAAGCTATATATAATACTATATTAACTATAATACTATATCCTATTATACAAAATTTAGGAACATTATTGGAAGAAAATTTTAAAGAACAAAAGATATTAACAAGGTATTTTTAAATAAAGAAGGTGAAAAATTGAACAAAACAAAATCAAATGAACATAGAGTAAGATATAATATTATATCAATGTTAGTATATATGATAGGAGTAATTTTATTAGTTCAACTTTTCAATTTACAAATAATTAAAGGAGAAGAATATAGAAAAGAGTCTAACACAAGATTAACTAGAGAAACAGTACTAGAAGCTGCTAGAGGAGAAATTTTAGACAGAACAGGAAATAAACTAGTAACAACAACGATGGATTTTAGTCTAGAGTTATATAAAACAAAAATTGATAACGAAACATTAAATAATACATTATTAAAGATAGCTAACCTTTTAGAAAAAAATGGTGATAGCTATATAGATAATTTTCCTATAAACATAGAGCCTTATGAGTTTAAGGTTGGAGAATCAGAAGCAAAATCATGGAAAAAGTCAAATAATATTAATGAAGAATATTCTGCAGAAGAATGTTTTAATTTTTTTAAACAAAAATATGAAATATCAGAAGAAGAAATCCAAGACGTAAGAAAAATAATAGTAATGAGATATGAAATAGCACGTAATGGATATAGTAATACAAGAGCTGTAGGATTAGCAAAAAATGTTAGTAGAGAAAGTGTTTTACAATTATCAGAGAATAATTCAGAGTTTCCTCGGTTTAGATATTGTAACAAAGCCATCTGTTAGCTATCCATCAGGGACACTAGCATCTCACATATTAGGTACAGTAGGTAAAATAACAGAAGATGAATTAAAGTCTAAAGGGGATAACTATGGCTATAATGATATTATAGGAAAAACAGGTATAGAATATGTATATGAGGAATATTTAAAAGGAAAAAACGGAACGAGGCAAATTGATATGTCAGTAGATGGAACAGCTACTGATGAATATATTTCAAAAGAAGCAGTAGCAGGTTCCAATGTAGTATTAACAATAGATGCTAATATACAAAAAGTGGCAGAAGAAGCATTAAAAACAAATATTGAAAAAATTGCAAGTGGAGGATTTTCAGAAAAGAGTAATGCAGATGCAGGTGCAGTGGTAGTAATGAATGTAAATACAGGAGAAGTTTTAGCATTAGCTAGCTATCCTGATTATGAGCCACAGTTATTTGTAAATGGAATAAGTACAGAGAAATATAATGAATATACTAATGCAGAAGTAACACCACTAATTAATAGAGCAATAAGTGGTGCATATGCACCAGGATCTACATTTAAAATGATAACAGCAATTGCAGGATTAGAAAGCGAAGTTATATCTCTTGCAGAAAAAATAAACGATACAGGTGTATATCCAAGAGCACATAAACCAGTATGCTGGTACTATACTAGTTATCATACTGGGCATGGATATTTAAATGTTTCAGATGCAATAAAACATTCTTGTAACTATTTTTTCTATGAAACAGGCTATAGAATGGGAATAGATACATTATCAAAATATGCATCATATTTTGGACTGGGAAAGAAAACAGGAATAGAACTTCCAAGTGAAGTAAATGGAGATTTAGCTTGTAGAGAAAAAGTAGAAAGTCAAAATAAAGATTGGTATATAGGAGATACTTTATCTGCAGCAATAGGACAGAGTTATAATAATTTTACACCAATACAAATGGCAAAATATATAAGTATGTTAGTAAATGGAGGAAATCAGGTAGATGTAAGTATAGTAAAAAGTATTATAAATCCTGATGGATCAGAAGTTAAAAAAGAAGAAATAGATGAATTTACAAATAATAAGCTAAAGATTAATTCTGATGAAACAGAAAATTTAAATATAAAAGAAGAAAATTTAAAAGCAGTGCTTGAAGGTATGAGAGGAGTAACAAGCGAATCAGGAGGAACAGCATATTCTACTTTTAAAAACTTTAACATAGAAGTTGGAGGAAAAACTGGTTCAGCACAAGCGGGTAATAAAACTAATGCATGGTTTGTAGGGTTTGCACCATTTGAATCACCAGAAATTGCAGTAGTAGTTTTAGTCGAAAATGGTGGACATGGTGGATATACAGCAGAAGTTGCAAGAGATATATTTGCAGAATATTTTGGCATGAATACAAATGATGTTACAGAAGATATGATGGCAATATCAACTATTCAATCAGTAAGATAAGTATTTAATAATTAGCGAAAGGAATGTAGAATCATGAAAAATTGTATATCAATAGTTATAAAAAATAATGAAATAGTAATGAAAATAAAAGATGAAGCAACACAAAAAGAAATCTTAGAAGGTATAAAAAAGAAAATAACAGAAATAAAAAAAATACGCAAAGAGAACGATTTCCCTTTATTTATAACAGGTAAAGTATTATCAAATGAAGAAATAGAAGAAATAGAAAATACTATTGAAGAGAAAATAGATATACAGATAAGCTTTGATTCTCCAAAAATATTAGGTTTACATGGAATAAAAAAAGCTTTTAATAAGGAAATAGCTGTTTCTGAAACGAAATTCCATAGGGGAGCACTAAGATCTCGGCCAAAGAATTGAATATGAAGGAAGTTTAGTGGTACTTGGAGATGTAAACGGTGGAGCTGAAGTTATTGCAGGAGAGAATATAGTGATTCTTGGAATTCTTAGGGGACTCGCACATGCAGGGGCAAAAGGAAATAAAGAGGCTATTATAGCTTGCTCTTCAATAGAGGCACCTCAGATTAGAATTTCAAATATTATAAAAGAGAGAACTAAAGAAGAGATTCAAGACAGAAGCTTAAAAACAAGTGCATATGTAGATGAAAATGGTGAAATTGTTATAGAGTAAGAAGCAAGATGGTGTAGGATAATATTTTATTATCTTTAGTATGAGAAGAATAAATGGAAAATGAAAAAATATATAAATAATGATTAATAAAGCTTATCCATTTTATAATAAAAATGATGAAAAAATAAATATTTTTCATCATTTTTTATATAATAAGAATAAAATAGTATTCTATTAATAAATATTGAAAATTATTCCTTAACTAAGTAGTAGTAAAATCAAGGAAATAAATAAATACTGGTCTTTTACACCTTCATTATATAAAAAGAAGATTAAACAAATTAACAAAATATCATCAAAAAACAGTTTAATTCCAAATATTTCAAAACATTCTCTTAATTCTTCAGATTCTCTGTTTTCTTTTTCTTGGTTATTAGAAACTAATACAGATTCATTTTTTTGTCTTTCCTCTTTTATTTCTTTTTCTTTTTTGGGGTAATATGATTGCCCATAATAGTTTGGATATCTATAAGCATAATTTGAATATCTCCTAAATGGTGAATAAAAATAAGGATAATTATATGCCATTTTTCGTATCACCACCTAAAGGATTAATAACTTCGAATACTTTACTCATATTAAATAGTTTTACATATTGGTCAACTTTTTCTTGCCTACTGTCTTTTAAATAAGGTTTTAAAGATAAAAGTAGATTAGCTCTAGGGTCATCTTTATTATTTTTCATAGAGTCCATTATTTTTTTCATTTTAAGAATCATACCTATATCGATATCAGGCGTAGTATTTTGGCCTGAATTACTATTTCTTGAATCTGAAGATATATCCTCATTATGACAGCTATCATTATGAGAATTATTGCTATCGGAATTATTACTATTATTAGAAGCAAAGTTACTAATAATATTTTTTATATCTTCAGGCATATCTTTACCATTAAGCATACTACTCAAATTTTTAATCATATCAGACATATCTTCATTCACTTAAATCACCTACTTATTATTTTTTGTTATTTCATTAATTATTTTATCTTTATCTTTAGAATTTATGACTGTACTTACTTTTGCAAGTCCTTCTTCTAATTGTTTTTTATCCATTTTTGAAAGTATATTCATAAGTTTTGAAATATCAATATTGTTTGAATTATTATTCATTAATTATCACCTCTATATAATATATTCTATGTTTATATTAGTATGTTATAATAGTATATTTAAGTTATATAAAAAGTGTGAACGTCCTAGGTAAATAAACTATTTAATAGTTTTATCATCAAAGTAGGTTAAACCTTTTAACTAGACTATTAGCACAAAAATATAAATTATCACTTTTATAATTACAGGATAATGGTTTATTTCTATAGTAGACCTGAAAGTCATGATATATAAAGTTAAAAACGAGTTCAAACCTTACTAAAGGTATTAATTCTTCTGGTTATAGTGTGTTTCAACAACCTGAATTTTGCACAAACTAAAGCACATTCGAGAACAGAACTTTTAACTTTATTCAGATTGAATTTGCAAATAGTAATCTTTTATAGTAAAAAATCAAAGCAAATCTTGTATTTTTAGCTAATTTACGATAAAATAAAAAACATAATTTGCGTTATAAATAATAAATATAAAATAAATAATAAAAATATATCACAAGTTGTAAAAAACTTTTTAGATTCTATGTATTAAAAGCGACAAATATTTGAATTTTTATGTATTAGAATTATTATAGAATTTTTAAAAGTATGGGGTGGTAAGGATGTTTCAAAATATAGCAAAAGACTTTGAAGATACAGAAAGTCAAGAAAATAGGGATGTAAAATTAGATAAAAAAGATAATATAAAAGAGGTATTATATAATATACTTACAAAAGAGAATATCTTTTTATATATAATATGTTTTTTAATATCAACAGTTAACTTTAGATTAGATTCTAATATTAATTTATCTGTATTTGGACTTGCAATACTTGCGGCAGCAATGAGTAATGGGATACCAATAGGTATTATATATATAATTTGTGGAATTGGAACATATATTGGTTCTGGCTTAGAAGGTCTACTTTCATATATATTTTCTAGTTTAGTATTATTTGCAAGTATTTATATAATAAGACCAAAAGTAGTAAACGAAACAAATGAAAAAAGGAGAATAGGACCTCATTTATTTCTTTCTACTTTAGCAGTATCATTAATACCTTTATTTTTTAATACATTTTTATTATATGATTTTTTAATTTCGATTATGATTAGTATTGCAATATATATTTTTTATAAAATATTTTCTAATTCGATTACTGTAATAAAAGATTATATGAATAAAAAAGCCTATTCTATAGAAGAAGTAATAGGAGCAAGTTTGCTTGTTGCTGTTGCGGTTCTGGCATTAGAACCAATACAAATTTTTGGTTTCTCTTTAAAAAATATTTGCAGTATACTACTTGTACTAATTTTAGGATGGAAACATGGAATATTAGTAGGTGGAGGAGCTGGAATTACAATAGGTGTTGTTCTTGGAATAATTAGTGATGGAGAACCAATTATGGTAGCATCATATGCAATTGCAGGACTAGTCGCAGGTTTGTTTAATAAATTTGGAAGAATACGGAGTAATTGCAGGATTTATTTTAGGGAACATATTACTAACATATGTTGCAAATGGAAATGTAGTACCAATAATATTATTTAGAGAAATCTTAATTGCATCAATTGCATTACTTGCAATTCCTAAAAATGTAGGAATAGAAATTGAAGACTTATTTGGAAAAGACAAATTACTTCCAGAAACAACAGGAAGAAGTTTAGAAGAAAATAAGGAAACTATATATAAATTGAATAGTATTTCAGAAACAATATCAGAAATGGCTAGGAGTTATAAAGAAGCAGCTGCAACTATTGTTGATGATGATGAATTAGAAAAACAAGAAGAATATAATAAAAAGATATTTATAGATGAGCTAAAAAACAGTTTAGAAGGACAAGAACAAAATATTTTATATGATGATATATATAATAATGAAGAAATACAAAAAGATATATATAAATGTTTATTAGAAAAAGAGATTATAACAAAAAAGGATTTATTAAACATTTTTGCAATGCATAATAATTATATAGTTTGCTCTGGTCAAGATGATAATAATGAATCTTTAGAAAATGATTTAAGTAAAATAATAAAATGTGTAAATTATTCTTATCGTATAAGCAATTTAAATTTTATTTGGAAGAAAAAAATAGATGAAAATAAGAAAAATGTATCTACACAATTAGAAGGTGTATCAGAGGTGATATCAAATTTAGCACAAGAGATATCTCCAAAACAAACAGAAAAATTTGCAGAAGAAAAAGAAAAGATAAAAATGTTTTTAAAACAAAAGGATCTAGAGATAAAAGATATTAGTATAAAACAAGAGAAAACAGGAAGATTTATTGTTACATTATACACTAGGACATGTGAAGATATGGATGGAATAGAGTGTAATTCAAAAAAAATTGCACAAACATTATCAAAAGTTTTAAATCATGCCATGATTTTACAAAAACAAGAATGTGGTTTAAGAATAAATAAAGAAACTTGTATGTTTACATATATTTCTAAAGATAATTATAGCCTACAAGTAGGAATTGCAAAAGCAAAAAAGAAAGGTTCTCCTGTTTCTGGAGATACAAGTATTCAAACAAAATTAGATGATGGGAAATATCTACTTGCACTAAGTGATGGAATGGGTTCAGGTCCAGAAGCAAGAAAGAGTAGTAAAATAGCAATAAAAATGTTAGAGAGATTATTAACTTCAGGATTTCAAAAAGATACATCAATAAAATTAATAAATTCAATGCTTTCAGCAAATACAGATGAAGATATGTATGCTACTCTAGATATAGAGATATTAGATTTATATTCTGGAAATATAGAATTTATTAAAAACGGTGCATGTCCTACATACATAAAAAGAGAAAATGAAGTTCAAATATTAAAGTCTAAATCTCTACCAACAGGAATATTAGAAGATATTGACTTAGAAGTATATGACAAAGATTTACAAAATGAAGATATAATAGTTATGTGTAGTGATGGTATATTAGATTCTAATAAGGAATACCTAAATAAAGAATTATGGCTTAAATATTTATTAGAAGATATTCGGAACAGATGATGTTCAAAAAATTGCAGATATAATTGTTAATGAAGCGAGAGATAATGATTATGGAAATGAAAAAGATGATATGACTGTAGTTGTTGCTAAAGTGAAGAAACGTTAGAAGAGCCACGATTCAGTATTATCTTAATATCTTAAATTAAGGGTTATTACAAATTATGGGAAGAGAGAAAAAATTATATACAATTAATAATAAATAATTATTTTATATTATGATCATAAATATAATAGAATAAGTAAAGACTAAAAAATAACGCTGTATAAAAGATATAATAAATAAAAATGTTGCTTGGTGAAAAAAGCGACATTTTTATTTGTATCATATCAGATTTATTAAATGATTAAAAGAACTAATTTTATGAATTTGGTATATTATAAAAACAAAAAAGAAGGATAATTAGATTATGTATAAATTCATATAACACTTTGAGGTGTATAAAACATATAATAATGAAAATTAAATCAAAAAACTTGTAATTTTGTACTAAAGTATGTTATAGTATATATTATGCTAAAGCTTATTTGGAGGTAATTAAATGAGTAGAGGAAGAAGATATGATAATGAAGGCAAGCTGAACATGAAAAAAGTAATAGCTGTTATTATTGCTATGGCAGTAGTTGTAATGTTTATTGTAGGCTTGAAGAAGTTGTTAAGTACTGAACCAAAGAACGATGAAAAAGTAATACCAATTAATTACTTTTCTGTTTATACAAATGGAAAATGGGGAGTAATAGATTCAAAAGGAAATAATATAATTGATGCAAATTATTCAGATATGATACAAATACCAGATAAAACAAAAGCAGTATTTGTATGTACATATGATGTAAATTATAATGATGATACATATAAAACCAAAGTATTAAATGAAAAAAATCAAGAATTATTCAATAATTACGAATTGGTAGAAACAATTCAGAATAATGATGAAAATAATAATTTGTGGTATGAATCTAATGTATTAAGAGTAAAAAAAGATGGTAAATATGGAATAATAAATCTTGAAGGAAAAGAAATTGTGCCATGCGAATATGAAAAGATAGAAGCCTTAAAAGGAGTAACTAATAGCTTAGTTACAACAAAAGATGGAAAAAAAGGTTTAATAGATAATTCTGGAAGTATAATTATAGCAAATGAATATAAAAGCATAGAAAAATTGACTGATAAATATGAAGATGGATATATTGTTCAAGATAATGATGGGAAATTTGGTGTTATAAACTATAACAAAAAGGTAGCATTAGAATGTAAATACGAATCAATAAAAAATATAATAGGTAGTGGAACATATGTAGTAAGAGAAAATGGAACATTAAAGATTGTTAATAGTGAAGGCCAAACATATTTAGAAAATAAATATGCAGATATAAAAGATATTAATGATGAAACTGCAATTGTAAAACAAGGAAATAATTATGGATTAGTAAAATTAACAGGTGAAGAGGAAACTGGTATAAACTATCAGGATTTAACATATTTATTTTCAAATTACTATATTGCTAAAAAAGATAATAAATATGGTGTAATTAATACAAATAATGAAACAATTATTGACTTTAATTATACAAACTTAATTTATAGAGAAACAGCAGACTTTATCGAAGGCATAAAAACAAATTACGAGGCAGACTTGATAGATAGAGATATGCAAGTTAAAGCTACAGGCATAATATCTGAAGTTAATAACGAAAAGGGGTTTATACGCTTAAGAGTTGCAGATGAATATAAATATTATAATTTTAAATTTGAAGAAAAGAAAGCAAGTGAAATTCTAAAATCAAATACATTATTTTTAGATAAAAAAGATGGAAAATATGGATTTATTAATAAAGAAGGTGTAGTTGTTGTAAATTATATATATGATGATGCAACAGAGCAAAATGAATATGGATACTCTGCTATAAAGAAAGATGGGCTTTGGGGAGTAATAGATCAAAAAGGAAATATAATAGTAGAGCCAAAGTATAATTTAGATAATAATATAATAATAAACTTTATAGGAAAATGGCATATAAGTGAAGATTTAAATGCAAATTACTATACAGATAATTAATAGAATATAAGTACATAAAAAAATTGCCAAAAGGGACGTTTTATTTTGGCAATTTTTTTTAAAATAAGAATATTACATATGGTGTTACTGTTCAGACTTAAATATATTGTCTCACTACTTATAGTTAAATAGGGATTACTAGTAACTAGATGATAAAAAATTGCCAAAATAAAACGTCCCTTTTGGCAAAATTTTAAAGGAAGGAGTATGTATGATTTAATATATCATACATAAGTTTAATGCAAATAAAGACAGGAATAGATATAATAGAAGTAGATAGAATAGAAGAATCTATTAATAGTTTAGGAGAAAAATTTTTAAAAAGAATATTTACAGATTATGAAATTAAGTATTGCAATTCAAAAAACAATATGAAGTATCAACACTTTGCAGCAAGATTTGCAGCAAAAGAGGCAGTATTTAAAGCAATATCTAGTAACCTTAAGTCAAAATATGAAATTAAATGGACAGATATAGAAATTAGAAATGATGAAAATCGGTAGGCCCATTTTTTCTGTAAGAAAACTAGATGAAATGATAAATATAATAGATAAAGATATAAGTATTTCACATCTTAAGGAATATGCAATAGCTAGTGTAACAATGTTAATCGACTAAAATATGAGTAAATGTAAGGGGAGAGAATATGAAGATAGAATACTTTGATTCACATGCACATTATGATGATAGCAAATTTGATGAAGATAGAGAAAAAGTAATAAAAGAGATATATAATAAAAATGTAACAAGAGTAATTAGTGCAGGATATAGTTTAAAATCTTCTAAAGATGCAATAAACTTAGCAAATAAATATGAATTTATATATGCTACATGCGGAATATCTCCAAATGATATTCCAGAAAATGAATCTGAATTTGACTTAGAGCTAAATGAAATAAGAAATTTAAGCTTAAACAATAAGTGTGTAGCTATTGGTGAAATAGGATTAGATTACTACTGGAATAAAGAAAATAAAGAATATCAAAAAAAAGTATTTATAATGCAAATAAATTTAGCAAATGATATGAATTTACCAATAGTTATACATTCAAGAGATGCAGTATCTGATACACTAGAAATATTAAAAACAAATAATGTAAATAGAAAAGGTGTTTTTCATTGTTGTATGCTTAATAGGGAGTTAGTTAAAGAAGCGTTAAGATTGGGATTTTATATATCTTTTGCAGGACCAATTACTTTTAAAAATTCTAAAAATGCAGCTGAGATTATAAAAATGGTTCCAGATGACAGATTTTTTATTGAAACAGATAGTCCATATTTATCACCAGAGCCTAATAGAGGTAAGAGGAACGATTCAAGGAATCTAAAATTTATAGCAGAAAAAATTGCTACAGAAAAACAAAAGACAATAGAAGAAATAGCTAAAATTAGCTTTGAAAATACTATTAATTTTTTTGCTATATGAGGAGCGATATATATGTATTATAAAGATGTAGATTGTGAAAATATAGATAATGATTTTGAAGAAGCAATTAGGATATTAAACTTACATAGTTTAAATTGTATTACAGCATTAGATGAGGCAAAAGATGTGTTTGTTGTAAGAGAGAAAAATAGAATTTATGTACAAAGTAAGGCACATGATGTAGATTTGATGATGTTAGATAAGGTAGGAGAGAGCCAGTATAGTATGTACATAAGAGATAATATATCACAAACTAAAGTTGGGGTTTCTCAAACTTTTATAGATACTGAAATTCAAAAAAGAGGTTTCTTTTTGCAATATAAAGATAGGACAATTTATGTAGAATATTTAAATGATGATGAAAAAAATGAAATAGTAAAGGTAATTCATAACCTAAAGCCAGAAGGAATTGCTACTATATGTATAAATGAAGAACTAGAAGCTAAAACATTATCTGAACTAAGAGAGTATTTAGAATTAGATGATTTATCAGATGATATAGAAAAGTTTCTTGATAAAGAGATTAATCAAGAAGATGAAGATCTAGATTTAGAAGATGATAATCTAGATTTTGAAGAGGAAGAATTATTCTTACAAGAAAGATTAAAAGATTATTCAATTATTTTAAATAATGAACAAATAGAAGGAATAGATAAAATATTATTAGTTCAATCATTTCTAAAAGATATAGAATATACTTTTGACTCTATGTTAGAAGATGTACTATGTATGAATTCACAACTAGCTAGTGAAATAGAATGTTATTTAGAAAAATTTAAGTATAATAATGAGATAGAAGTTTAAAATTTAGTAATGAAATTTCTAAAAGTGTCATATTCTTAGTACAAGCAACATATAATGATAATATATAAGTATATTATGTTTACAGGTTAAATTTGACAAATTATAAAATGGGTGTTATAATACATTTGTGTTGCTTAAAAGGAGGGACATATTTCTTATGAAGAAAGATGATAAAGCATCTATATCACTAAAAAAAGTGATAGGTATTAGTTTAATAATTATATTCCTTGCGGGAATAGGAGTTATGGCGACTAATACAAAATTAAATAATGTTAAAATAATTCTTTCAAATGGATATGAAATGAATGTTTTAACATCAAAAACTAAAATTTCAGAAATATTAGATGAAAATCATATTATTTTATTACCAGATGAAAAAAGCACTCCTGATGGAGAAGCAGAATTATCTAGTAATAAAACAATTAGAATTTCTAAAACAGAAGAAAAAGTACAAGAATTAGCAACAGAAGAAACTAAAGATTTAACAGCTCAAGAATTATTACAAAATTATGATTCAATTGTAGAAAAGATAATTACAGAGCAGGTTAGTATACCATATGAAACAATAACAAAAGATGTATCAACAGGTACAGGAACTAAACAAGATAAAGTTGTTCAAAATGGTGAAGATGGTATAAAAGAGATAACATACAAAGTTAAATACAGAAATGAAGAAGAAATCGAAAAAGTAGAAATTTCTTCAAAGGTTATTAAAGAACCAGTTAATAAGATTGTAGAAGTAAGAACAAAACAAGTTACAACTAGATCACAAGTTGGAAGAAATGCGGAAACAAATCCAGCTACAACTGCAAGCACTTCACTCGCAAAAAAAGTACAAGGAATAACACCTACAGTAAAAACTTTAAATGCATCAGCATATACTGCATCTACTTGTGGTAAAGCTCCAGGTTCAGCAGGTTACGGTAGAACAGCGTCAGGTGCAATGGCATCACCTTGGTATACAGTTGCAGCCGGTAGTGGATATAAATTAGGAACAGTAATTTATATACCATATTTTGCAAATAAACCAAATGGTGGATGGTTTGTCGTACAAGATAGAGGCGGAGCAATATCTAACAACAAAATAGATGTCTATATGGGATCATATAGTGAATGTATTAGCTTTGGTAGAAGAAACTTAGAATGTTACATTTATGAATTTTAAGAAAATTGATAATAAGGACGGGGATTTGGGAATAAAAGTTGCCCAAAATACTCCGTCTTTATTAGTAATATAATATATAATAAGAATAATAGGTGAGTAAAAATGAAAAATAGTAAAAGTGCATGGAAAAAATGGGTTTATTGGTTTAGTTTTGCAATTACCGTTATTATAGTTTATAAAACTTTAGATAACTTTTCAGAAATTAAAACTTGGATTTCTAATTTATTTAATATCATAATGCCATTTATAATAGGTATAATAATTGCATATTTATTATATCTTCCATCTAGAAAGATAGAAAATTTATATAAAAAGATAAAGTATATTAAAAAAAAGGCTAGATTATTTAGCGTTATTACTGTATATATTATAACAATAATAATAATAATGTTAGTTATGAGATTTATTGTGCCAGTAATATCACAAAGCATTATAGATTTAGTAAATAATTTTCAAAGTTATTATAATATAACAATGGAGAGAATAAATAATCTTCCAGATGATTCTATATTTAAAAGCGAATATGTAATAGGATTTGCAGATGAATTTAAAAATATAGACTTAAAACAATTTATAAACATTGAAAGTTTAACTCAGTATGCAAAAGGTGCTATAAATATTGCAAACGGAATATTTGACTTTTTTGTTGCTATTATAGTATCTGTATACATATTATCAGAAAGAAATGAAATTATAAAATTTATAAAAAAATTAACCAAAGCAATTTTTAATGAAAATACTTATAATAATATAAATAAATATTTTGATAGGACAAACGAAATATTTTTAAAGTTTTTAGCCAGTCAATTGCTAGATGCAATAATAGTAGGTATATTAACATCTATTGCAATGAGTATAATAGGAGTAAAATATGCAGTTTTACTTGGATTTTTAATAGGTTTATTTAATATGATTCCATACTTTGGCGCAATTATAGCAGTTGCAATTTCTATTATAATTACATTTTTAACAGATGGGGCCTCTCGGAGCTATATGGATGGCAATTATTGTAATATTATTACAACAAATAGACGCAAATATTATTAATCCTAAGATTGTGGGAGACTCTCTAAAAATAAGTCCACTTCTTGTAATATTTGCTGTTACTCTAGGAGGTGCATATTTTGGAATATTAGGAATGTTTCTGGCTGTACCCATTGTAGCCGTAATAAAGATTCTATTATTAGATTTTATAAATTATAGAGATAAGAAAATAGATACATTAGAAGAAGGTTAAATGTAATATGCAATAGATAAATTGTTCATTATATGGAGGAAAGAATGAATAAAGAGAATAATATTAAGAAAAATATCAAGAGTATAATTGACAAAGAAGATAACAATGAAACAAAAATAGATAACACCAATTCGCATAACAGAGAGAAAAGTAAAATAACAACAATATTACAATTTTTATTACTATTTGCTGTAAGTATATTTATAGGAATGTTATTATTTGACTTTCATAGTTCAAAAGTAATGGATTCAAGTTTATCGCAAGTGGTGAATGAATTAGATAAGAAAATAGAAGAAAACAAAAGAGCCGAGGAAGAATTAAAAACACAAAGTGAAAGTGTAAATACAGTTCAAGATGAGCAAAAAGAAGCGGTTTCTGTAGATAAACCAATAAATACAAGTGTAAGAATAGGAAATTCAACAGTTTTTGGTAAAATAAAAATTGATAAAATAGGAATAGAATATCCAATAATAGAATATATAAATGATGATTCTTTGTGGAAATCAATTTGTAAAATATCTAATAACTCTATTA
Organism: Clostridiales bacterium; assembly: GCA_019417465.1. Taxonomy (GTDB): domain Bacteria; phylum Bacillota; class Clostridia; order TANB77; family CAG-508; genus CAG-492. The sequence goes on along the minus strand of DXVF01000001.1, from coordinate 199,472 downwards.
ATGGAACAGGGAATTTGTGTTTAGCAGGTCATAATATGAGGAATATGACAATGTTTGCCAAGATAAAGAATTTAAAAGTTGGTGATACTGTTGAAATAACTAATATATATGGAAATAAGTATATATATAAGGTATATGAATCTTTTTATATTGAACCATCAGAGACAGAAGTACTAAAAAATACTTCTGAACCAATAGTAACAATGATAACTTGTAACAATACATCTAGCAAAAGATTGATTGTAAGAGCAAGATTGCAATAAAAAATTATGTTCTTTTTGAACGGAAAAAATGAATACTAATTAGAAAAACTAGCGGATAAAAGACTTTAAATCAAGTTCTTTATCCGTTAGTTTTTTGCATATATTATGTAATAAATTATGATAAAAGTAAAAGAAAGAATAATAGCTAGAATTATGCTTAAAAATATGAGATTTTTTTAAAAATTTATTGACAAGCTATATAAATTAATATATAATAAAATACGTATATTATCCAATATTTGAAGGGTGATTATGATAGAAAAGTTATTAATTAAGTAATATAAAAAAATAAACAAAAAGGTGTTAGCATAAAAATGCTAGCTTACTTTTTTGTTGCTATTATCTTCGTTATGTAAATTTAAAAATGAGAGGAATTATATTAGTAGTTACACAAAAGAAATGGAGTCATATAAGCAGTAGGCTTCATTTATTTGTATTTAAACTTCAAATATAAGAAGGACTCATTTATTAAATCTTTATATATTTTTAAAGTTCTGCTTAAATTTTTTTAGGGGTGATTTATTTTGTTAAAAGAAGTAAAACATGAAAAATGCATGCGAAAGACTTTTGCCAAAATTGGTGATGCAATTGAAATGCCAAATCTAATTAAGGTTCAAAAAGATTCATATGATTGGTTCGTTGAAGAAGGTTTAGGAGAGGTACTAAAAGATATTTCCCCAATCATAGATTACACAGGAAATTTAGTCTTAGAATTTTTCGATTACTATATGGAAGATAAAACAAAATATACAGTAGAAGAAGCTAAAGAAAGAGATGCAACATACTCAACTAGATTACATGTAAAAGTTAGATTAATTAACCGTGAAACTGGTGAAATTAAGGAACAAGAAATTTATTTAGGTGATTTCCCACTAATGACAGATAGTGGAACATTTGTAATTAATGGTGCAGAAAGAGTAGTTGTTAGCCAATTAGTTCGTTCACCAGGATGTTATTATGCAAGTGATTACGATAAAACAGGAAAGAAAATATATACATCTACAGTTATGCCAATTCGTGGTGCTTGGCTTGAATATGAAACAGATAGTAATGATGTTTTCTATGTAAGAGTAGATAGAACAAGAAAACTACCTGTTACATCATTATTAAGAGCAATTGGTGTAGAAACTGATAGCCAAATTTTAGAATTATTTGGAGAAGAGCCAAAATTGATAGCAAGTATCGGGAAAGATACAGTTAAAACTTCTGATGAAGCATTAATTGAAATATATAAAAAATTAAGACCTGGAGAACTTCCAACTGTTGAAGCTGCAAGAAGCTTATTTACAGGACTATTCTTTGATTCAAGAAGATATGACTTAGCAAAAGTTGGTAGATACAAATTTAATAAAAAGCTAAGTCTAGCATCAAGAATTGCTGGAAGAATTGCAGCAGAAGATATTATAGACCCTGGTACAGGTGAAGTTTTAGTAGAAAAAGGAAATACGATTAATAGAGAAATTGCAGAAGAAATACAAAATACAGGATTAAATATAGTAGATGTAGAAGTTAATGATAGAAAAGTAAGAATTATAGGAAATGGAACAGTAAATATCCACAAGATTGTAACAAATGTGGATATAAGTGACCTACATTTTAAAGAATATGTGAATTATGAAGTATTAAAATCTATTTTAGATACTACAGAAGAAAAAGATTTACATAGAGTACTAAAAGAGAGAATGGAAGAACTATTACCAAGACATATCACTAACGAAGATATTATAGCATCTATTAGTTATTTATTAAATTTAGAATATGGTTTAGGTGAAGTAGATGATATAGATCATTTAGGAAATAGACGTATACGTTCAGTTGGAGAACTTTTACAAAATCAATTTAGAATTGGTTTAACAAGACTTGAAAGAGTAGTTCGTGAAAGAATGACAATTCAGGACTTAGATGTTATTACACCACAAACATTAATTAATACAAAACCAATAACATCTTCAATAAGAGAGTTCTTTGGTAGTTCACAATTATCACAATTTATGGATCAAACAAACCCACTTTCTGAGCTTACACATAAAAGAAGAATTTCTGCATTAGGACCAGGTGGTTTGACTAGAGAAAGAGCAGGATTCGAAGTAAGAGATATTCACCATACTCACTATGGTAGATTATGTCCAGTTGAATCTCCAGAAGGGCCAAACATTGGACTTATTTCAGCACTTTCTTGTTTCGCAATAATTAATGAATATGGATTTATAGAGACACCATACAGAAAGGTAGATTTAGAGACAGGAAAAGTAACAGATATTGTTGAATATATGCCAGCAGATGAAGAAGATAAACATATTATTGCACAAGCATCTGAACCTTTAGATGAAGAAGGAAGATTTATAAATAAAAGAATAAAAGTAAGATATAAAGAAGAAATTACAGAAGTCGATAGAGAATCAGTTGATTATGTGGATGTATCACCAAGACAACTTGTATCTGTTGCTGCAGCTATGATTCCATTCGTAGAACATGATGATGTTAAGCGTTCACTTATGGGATCAAACATGCAACGTCAAGCAGTTCCACTTTTAACTGTTGAGACACCTATTGTAGGAACAGGTATCGAATATAGAGCTGCTAAAGACTCTGGGATTACTGTTACTGCAATTAATGATGGTGTTATTGAAAAAGTAACTGGTGATGAAGTAATAGTTAGAAATAAGAAAAATACATTAGACACTTATAAATTACGCAAATTTAAAAGAACAAATGGTGGAACTTGTATCAACCAAAGACCAGTAGTTACAAGAGGAGAACTAGTAAAGGTAGGAGATATTTTAGCAGATGGTCCATCAACTAAAAATGGAGAAATGGCATTAGGAAAGAATGTACTTATTGCATATACAACTTGGGAAGGTTATAACTATGAAGATGCTGTTTTAATTAGTGAGAGATTAGTAAAAGAAGATGTTTATACATCAATACATATTGAAGAATATGATTGTGAATGCCGTGATACTAAACTTGGGCCAGAAGAAATTACTCGTGACATACCAAATGTTGGTGATGATGGATTAAAAGACTTAGATGAAAATGGAATTATAAGAATAGGAGCGGAAGTAAGACCTGGAGACATCTTAGTTGGTAAAGTAACTCCAAAAGGAGAAACTGAGCTTACTGCAGAAGAAAGATTACTTCGTGCTATATTTGGAGAAAAGGCAAGAGAAGTAAGAGATACATCACTTCGTGTACCACATGGAGAAGCAGGAACAATAGTAGATGTTAAAATATTTACTAGAGATAATTCTGATGAATTAGGACCTGGTGTTAACCAAGTTATTCGTTGTTATATTGCAACAAAGAGAAAAATCTCTGTTGGTGATAAAATGGCTGGACGTCATGGTAACAAAGGTGTTATTTCCAGAATATTACCAGAAGAAGATATGCCATTTATGCCTGATGGAACACCTGTAGATATAGTATTAAATCCACTTGGTGTACCTTCTCGTATGAATCTTGGTCAAGTTTTAGAGGTTCACTTAGGAATGGCAGCAAGAGTATTAGGATGGAAAGTTGCAACACCAGTATTTGATGGTGCTAAATCAGACGAAATAGAAGATTTACTAGAAGAAGCTGGTCTTTCAAGAGATGGAAAAACTACTTTATATGATGGAAGAACAGGAGAGGCGTTTGATCATCCAATTACAGTTGGTGTTATGTATATGTTAAAATTACATCACTTAGTAGATGACAAAATACATGCTCGTTCAACAGGACCATATTCTTTAGTTACACAGCAACCTTTAGGAGGTAAAGCACAATTTGGTGGACAACGTTTTGGTGAAATGGAAGTTTGGGCACTAGAAGCATATGGCGCTGCATATACTCTTCAAGAAATGTTAACAGTTAAATCTGATGATGTAGTAGGAAGAGTAAAAACATATGAAGCTATAGTAAAAGGTGAAAATATTCCAGAACCTGGAGTTCCGGAAAGCTTTAAAGTTTTAATAAAAGAATTACAATCATTAGGATTGGATATTAGACTTTATTCTAGTGATGATAAAGAATTAGAATTAAAAGAAAGTATTGATGACGGAATAGACTTCAATATTGAAGCTAACAAAAAGTTAGGAGAAGAAACAATAGTAGATGAATCTGAATTAGAAGAAAACTATATTGAAGCTGACGAAGAAGATATAGATGATGAAGAAAATATTTTATTTGAAGATGTTGCTGATGAAGAAGAAGACTTATTAATTTTTGATAACGATTTAGCAGAAGACAATATTTTAAATGATGAAGATATTATAGATGAAGAGTAAATAAATTGGTGTTATTTTGTGATTAGTGCTTCTAGTTCCGGTTCTTAGGGGCTGATATATATATTAAAAAGTTCCGTTCTCGAAGGCGCTTTAGTATCAAGCAGATTCAGATGGTATAGACACACTATAAACAGAAAAAGAGGTTACGACTCATGGTCGAAGCTCCACTTTTTAATATATATATCAGCCCCTAAGAACCTAAGTATAGAGGTGAATTATTAAATAGTATTAATTGTTGTTAGTTAGCTATAAATACATTATTTTGTGTTGTTATAGCCTAAATATTACTAAACAGTAACAAATAAATGTATAAATGTAAAATGAAATAATAAAGATTTAATTGAATAATACATCTAGTTTTGTTTTCCTTATTTACATCAATTAGTTTGCACCAGCGGAGAAGTATAGTAAAGAAAATGAAAAGATGCTCTATAAACTAAAGGCTTTAATATAGCCTTACCAAAAAAATAAAAAATAGGGGGCTCCTAAATAATGGACGAATTAGAAGTTTTTGATAAAATAAAAATTGGTTTGGCATCAGATGAGAAAATAAGAGAATGGTCAAAAGGTGAAGTAAAAAAACCAGAAACAATTAATTATAGAACATTAAAACCAGAAAAAGATGGACTATTTTGTGAAAGAATATTTGGACCAACAAAAGATTGGGAATGTCATTGTGGAAAATATAAAAGAGTAAGATATAAAGGAATTGTTTGTGACCGTTGCCGGAGTTGAAGTAACAAAAGCAAAAGTAAGAAGAGAAAGAATGGGACATATTGAGCTTGCAGCACCTGTTGCACATATTTGGTATTTTAAAGGAATTCCAAGTAGAATAGCTTTAATGTTAGATATATCACCAAGAAATCTAGAAAAAGTTATTTATTTTGCTTCATATATAGTAACAGATAAAGGAACAAGTGGTTTAGTAAAAGCTCAAGTTCTAACAGAAAAAGAATATCATGAAGCAGTAGAAAAATATGGAAAAGATTCTTTTAAGGCCGAAATGGGTGCAGAAGCATTAGAAAAATTATTACAAGAAGTAGATTTAGAGAAATTAGCAGAAAAGCTAAAAAAAGAATTAGTTAATGCAAGTGAGCAAAAGAAAGCAAAATTAGTAAAAAGATTAGATACTGTAGAATCTTTCAGATTATCTAATAATAGACCAGAATGGATGATTATGAATGTAGTACCAGTAATTCCACCAGAATTAAGACCAATGGTACAATTAGATGGTGGTAGATTTGCTACATCAGATTTAAATGATTTATATAGAAGAGTAATTAACAGAAATAATCGTTTAAAAAGATTATTAGAGCTAGGAGCACCAGAGATTATTGTAAGAAATGAAAAAAGAATGTTACAAGAATCTGTAGATGCCCTAATAGATAATGGAAGGCGTGGAAGACCAGTTACAGGAGCTGGTAATAGACCTTTAAAATCATTATCAGATTTATTAAAAGGAAAACAAGGTAGATTTAGACAAAACTTACTTGGTAAACGTGTTGATTATTCAGGACGTTCAGTTATCGTAGTAGGACCAGAATTAAAAATTTATCAATGTGGACTTCCAAAAGAAATGGCAGTTGAACTATTTAAACCTTTTGTAATGAAAGAATTAGTAGGTCGTGGAATTGCACACAATATAAAAAATGCAAAAAGAATGGTAGAAAGATTAAGACCAGAAGTATGGGATATATTAGAAGATGTTATTAAAGATCATCCTGTAATGTTAAACCGTGCTCCAACACTTCATAGACTTGGTATACAAGCTTTCGAACCAGTACTTGTTGAAGGTAGAGCAATAAAATTACATCCATTAGTTTGTACAGCATTTAATGCAGATTTTGATGGTGACCAAATGGCTATTCACGTACCATTATCACCAGAGGCACAAGCAGAAGCAAGATTTTTAATGCTTTCAGTTAATAACCTTTTAAAACCACAAGATGGTAAACCAGTTACAGTTCCAACACAAGATATGATTTTAGGAAGTTATTATTTAACAATGGAAGTAGAAGGAGAACCAGGAGAAGGAAAATACTTTAGTTCTCCAGAAGAAGCAGTTATAGCATACGAAAACCATGATTTAGGAATGCATGCTAAAATAAAGGTTAGAATGTCTAAAATCGTAAATGATGAAGAAAAACACAAAATAATAGAAACAACAGTTGGTAGAATTATATTTAATAAGGGTATACCACAAGATCTAGGATTTGTAGATAGAGAAAATCCAGAGGAGGAATTTGATTTAGAAATTAATTTTCCTGTAATCAAAAAGAATCTAGGAAAAATTATTGCGAAATCAATTAATACACACGGATTAAGTGATACAGCAGAATTACTAGACTATATTAAATCAACAGGATACAAATATTCTACAATTGGTGCTATTACAGTATCTGTTAGTGATGTAAAAGTACCAGAAGCTAAAAAAACAATATTAGAAGAGGCTCGGAAACCAAGTAGATACAGTATTAAAACAATATAAACGTGGTTTAATAACAGATGATGAAAGATATAATGCTGTTATTAAAATCTGGAGTAAAGCAACAGATGATGTGAAAATAGCTATGAAAGATAATTTTGATAGTTTAAATCCAGTTTATATGATGGCTGAATCTGGAGCAAGACGGAAATCTTGACCAATTAAAACAAATTGCAGGTATGCGTGGACTTATGGCAAGTACAACTGGTAAAGTTGTTGAGATTCCTATTAAATCATGTTTTAGAGAGGGATTAGATGCAATAGAGTACTTTATTGCAGCACATGGTGCGAGAAAAGGTCTTTCAGATACAGCTTTAAGAACAGCAGATTCAGGATATTTAACAAGAAGATTAGTTGATGTATCACAAGATATAATTGTAAAAGAACATGATTGTGGAACACATGAAGGAATCGAAGTATATGACATAAAAGATGGAAATCAAGTAGTTGAAAAATTAGAAGAAAGATTAATTGGTAGATATCCATTAGAAGATATTATTGATCCAAACAGTAATGAGCTACTAGCAAATACTAATACAATGCTTACAGAAAAAATAATTGATAAAATAATAAGTAGCGGAATAGAGAGTGTAAAAGTGCGTTCTGTTATAGGATGTAGAACTAAACATGGTGTATGCGCTAAATGCTATGGTATGGGCTTAGCTACTCGTGAAGAAGCACAAATAGGAGAAGCAGTAGGTATTATTGCAGCTCAATCAATTGGTGAACCAGGTACACAGCTTACAATGAGAACTATTCACTCTGGTGGTGTTGCTGGTGTTGCAGATATTACTCAAGGTCTTCCAAGGGTTGAAGAGTTATTTGAAGCAAGGAAACCAAAAGGATTAGCTATAATAACAGAAATAGATGGTACTGTTAGAATTTCTGATGATAAATCAAGAAAAGAAGTAACAGTTATATCTGATGATGATGCTAAGAAATACACAATACCTTTTGGAGCAAAACTTCATGTTAAAGAAGGAGATGTTATAAAAGCTGGAGATCCTATTACAGAAGGGTCTATAAATCCAAATGAAATCTTAACAATCAAAGGACCAGAAGGAGTATTCGAATATTTAGTACAAGAAGTACAAAAAGTATATCGTAATCAAGGTGTTGATATTAATGATAAGCATATTGAAGTTATTGCTAGACAGATGCTTAAGAAAGTAAAAGTTGAAGATAATGGAGATACTGGACTGTTTGCAGGATCACTAGTAGATATGTATGAATTCGAAGACGAAAATAATAGAGTGATAGCTGAAGGAAAAGTGCCAGCAACTGGAAGAAGAGTACTTCTTGGAATTACAAAAGCTTCTCTTGCAACAGAAAGCTTCCTATCTGCAGCTTCTTTCCAAGAAACAACAAGAGTTCTTACAGAAGCAGCAATTAAAGGAAAAGTAGATGACCTAATTGGATTAAAGGAAAATGTAATTATAGGAAAATTAATTCCAGCAGGTACAGGTATGCAGGTTTACAAAAATACGCATATAAATACTGAAGATGTAGAAGAGCTTGAAGGACAACAAGATAGTAAGCAAGAAGCTTAAAAATAAAAAGATTTATTTTGCAAAAAGGGGCGTGTTAAATTGACCAATTTAACACGTTCTTTAAATATATTAGATAATTTATTTAAGGCATTTTATATACAAAAAGCTAATGAAAAGTCTAAAACATTTACGGAATAAATAGTTATAAAAAAAGATTTATTGTAACAAAATTGCAATAAATCTTTTTTGGGGTGTGCTAAAGAGTATAAGCAAAAGATTTATTAATATCAATCTCGATTTATATGTTTAAATTAGATATCAAGTAAAAAGCGTTAGCTGTAAGCATTTGCTCTTTTTTCGTTACTTGACAAATATATAGAAAAATAGTAAAATTAATATATTATGATAAAAGGAGATTGTTATGTCAAATAATAATAATGTAAAACTATTTGATGGTCTTGTCTCAAAAACAAAAGCATATTTAGTAATTATTGCAATATTACTAATTGCATTGTGTTGTTATGAAGTAAGATTAATAATACCAGCAATTATAATATATTCTTTAATTTTAGTTTATACTAGTTGGACAAATAAAAAACGAACAGCAGAATTATCAGAACATATTAAAGAACTTACAATTAATGTAGATAAAGTGTCAAAAAGATCTTTAATTAATTCACCTTTTCCTTTAATAATTATAGAAACGAACGGAAATATAATTTGGAAAAGTACAAAGTTTGTACAGGAGTTTGCAAATATAGATATAAACACACATTTAAATACAATAATAAAAGAATTAAAATTAGAAATAGAAAATTCTAATGAGAAGGATAAAAATAATACAATTAATAACCATGTTACTATTGGAAAAAGAGAATATAAAATATTAGGTGAGTATGTAAAATCAAAACAGAATGATAAGAAAAAACAAAAAGAATATATGGCTACATTGTATTTCATTGATGAAACAGAACATATAAAGTTACAAGAAAACTTTAATAATTCTAAGATATGTGTTGGAATTATAATGATTGATAATTATGAAGAGATTATGCAAAGAATCTCTAGTGAAGATAAGCCAGAAATGACTGCAAAAATAGAGAAAACAATATATGATTGGGCGACATCTTTTAAAGGTTTAGTTTTAAAACAAGAAAGAGATAATTTTGTATGTATCTTTGAGCAAAAATATTTAAAAGAAATAGAGGAGAAAAAATTTAATATATTAGATACAATAAAAGAGCTAGAAGTACCTGGAAGAATCCAATCGACATTAAGTATAGCTGTTTCTAACGAGGGAGAATCTAATTATGATAAATATAAATCTGCTAAGGCAGCAATGGATATAGCTTTAGGTCGTGGTGGAGACCAAGCTGTTGTGAGAGAAAATGGTAAATATTTATTCTTTGGAGGAAGAGCACAAGAAGTAGAAAAAAGAACAAGAGTAAAAGCAAGAATTGTAGCACATGCATTAGAAGAATTAATAGGAGAAGCAAAAGATGTTTTAATAATGGGACATACAAATGGAGACATAGATTGCATGGGAGCAAGTCTTGGTATATATAGAATTGCTAAATCTTTAGAGAAAGAAAGCTATATAGTAAATGAAACTTCAGGAATAAGTTTGGACAATTTTATACAAGTAGCAAAAAGCCAAAAAGAGTATCAAGATATTATTATTAACAAAAATGAAGCACTTTCAAAAATTAGTCAAGATACATTATTAATTATTGTTGATACACATAAAAAAACATATGTAGAAGTACCAGAATTGTTAGAAAAAACAAGTAAAATTGTTGTAATAGATCATCATAGAAGAAGCACAGATTATATAGAAAATGCAACATTAACATTCCAAGAAGTCTATGCTTCATCAGCATGTGAACTAGTAACAGAGCTAATAGAATACTCTCGGAAAACCACTTACTTTATCAGAATTAGAAGCTGAAGGATTATATGCAGGTATTATGATGGATACAAAAAACTTTACATTTAAAACTGGTGTAAGAACATTTGAAGCAGCCGCATATTTAAGAAAATGTGGTGTAGATATAATAAAAGTAAAAAAATGGTTCCAAAGTGATATAAAAACATATAATACTATATCAGAAATTGTTTCTGATGCAGAAATAGTAAATGGTACAATTGCAATTTCAATTTATTATAAAGAAGATAAAAATGCAAATATAATTTGTGCAAAAGCTGCAGATGAATTACTAACAATAAGTGATATAACTGCATCTTTTGTAATAGGATATTTAGGAGAAAAAGTTTGTATTAGTGGTAGATCAATAGGTGACATTAATGTTCAGGTTATATTAGAAAAACTTGGTGGCGGAGGACATATTACCTTAGCCGGAGCACAAGTTGAAGGAATGGATATAGAAGATGTTAAGAATGAATTAATAAATAGAATAAATGAATATTTTAGCGAAATATCAAGCTAAGATTGTAAAAGGTGGACAGAGGGACGGTTGGACAAAGGGACGGTTCTCTGTCCAAGACTCCCTTTGTCCATTTCTTCCGATTTTAAATTTTTTTAATAAGTAATTGACAGAATTAAAAAGTAATAGTAATATTAAAATGTGATGCTAAAAGAAAAAATGTAAAATAAGGGGGGAATTTAAATGAAAAGTGAGAAAAATTGGTTAACTACATTATTATTATGTATATTTTTAGGATCTATAGGTGTACACCGTTTTTATGCAGGTAAAATAGGAACAGGTATATTAATGCTTATAACATGTGGTGGATGCGGAATTTGGACATTAGTAGACTTAATCATGATAATAACAGGTAAATTTACAGATAAAGATGGAAATGCTATCGTTAATGAATAAAAAAATTATTTTTTTTATAGTAATTAATTTTATTCTACTAATAATTTTATATAATATACCAATAGAGAATTCTATGGAAAGTATATGTATATATAAAAGAATTACAGGGAAAGAATGCTTTAATTGTGGAATGACAAGAGCATTCTTATCTATATTGCATCTGAATTTTCAAGATGCAATAAATTATAATTGGAAAGTAATAATTGTTTTTCCATATACAGTAATTATATATGCTTATACATGGCATAAATATATTAAAAAGGAGGAACCTAATAATGAATAATGAAAAGACAAAATCAATAGTAGGATACATAGTATTTATATGTGCATTAATATTTTTATTTCAAAAAGAAAGTAGCAGAGATGTTAAATTTCACTGCGCTCAATCAATTGTTATATTTATAGCCTATATAATACTAAGTTTTATTCTAGGATTTTTAGCTGGATTAACAGGAATTGGATTACTATCAACACTTCCTTATATTGCTTATATTGTATTTATTATATTAGGAATAGTAAAAGCAAATAATGGGGAAAATCCAGAATTGCCTGTAATAGGAAATATAGCTAAATCTATATTTGGAAAACAAATAGAAGGATAATTATAAAGAATTTATATCTTTTTAAGATATAGGTTCTTTTTTTATATAATAATATGTAGTTTGTAAAATGATATTAAGGTATTGAAAAAATGCTTGATTTGTTATAAAATATAGGAAATTGAAAGACTTGGAGGATTTAAGTATGAAAGTAATATTACTTGATAATATAAAAGGTGTAGGAAAAAAAGATGAAGTTATAAATGCAAGTGATGGATATGCAAGGAACTATTTATTTCCTAAAAAATTGGCTATAGAAGCAACTAAAGATAATTTAGTAAAGTTAAAGGCAAAACAAGATTCAAATCAGCATAAAAAAGATTTAGAAAAAGCGAAAGCAATAGAAACAGCAAATAAATTAAAAGATATAGTTTTAAAAATACAAGTAAAAGCAGGAGATAATGGAAAAATTTTTGGAGGAGTTACTTCAAAGGAAATTGCAGAAAATTTAAAATCACAATATAATATTGATATAGATAAAAAGAAAATAGTCTTAAAAGAAACTATAAAAGTTTTGGGAACAGTAAATGTAGATATAAAACTATATGAAGGAGTTATAGCAAATTTAAAAGTGAATACTCTTGCTTAAAAATAGTCAAAATTGTCAAATGGCACGAGTTATTTTGCAATCAAAGGAGCGAAAAATAATGGATTTAGGTAAAGTACCACCACACGATATAGAAGCAGAGCAAGCAGTTATAGGAAGTATGTTAACAGATAAAGATTCTGTTATCTCTGCTGTAGAAGTACTAAAAGAAGAAGATTTTTATAGAGAAGATAATAAAGTAATCTATAGTGCAATAATGAATTTATACAATAGAGGAGAGCCAGTAGATATTATTACTCTTAAAGATGAACTTGTTTCTTTAGGAAAATTTGAATCTGTTGGAGGATTAGAGTATCTAGCTGAGCTTCCGGAAAAAGTTCCAACAACTGCAAATGTAGAGAAATATATAAAAATAGTAGAAGAAAAATCTATGCTTAGAACATTAATAAAAACTGCAAATGAGCTTATTGTTTTAGGGTATGACCAAACGCAAGAAGTAGAAGATATAATGGATGTTGCAGAAAAAAAGATTTTTAATGTTATGCAAAGAAAAAATCAAAAAGGCTATTCATCTATGAAAGACATTTTAGTTGAATCTTTCACACAGTTAGAAGAATTATATAATAGAAAACAACATATTACAGGAGTACCAACAGGATTTGCAGACTTAGATTATAAAACAGCTGGACTTCATAATTCAGATCTAATATTAGTTGCAGCAAGACCTGCTATGGGAAAATCTGCTTTTGCATTAAATATTGCATCAAATGCTGCTGTAAGAGCTAATGTGCCTGTTGCTATATTTAGTCTTGAGATGTCTAAAGAACAAATGGGCAACAGAATTTTGTGTAGTGAAGCGATGGTAGATAGTAATAAAGTTAGAACTGGTAAAATAGAAGATGAAGATTGGACCAAGCTTGCTATGGCATCAGGAGAACTTTCAGAGTCACAAATTTTTATAGATGATACACCAGGTATTTCTATTATGGAAATTCGTGCAAAGTGTAGAAAAATGAAATTAGAAAAAAATATTGGGTTAGTTGTAATAGACTATTTACAGTTAGTTCAAGGAAGTAATAAAAAAAGCGGAAGTCGTGAACAAGAAATTTCAGAAATTAGTAGGTCTTTAAAAATACTTGCAAAAGAAATTAATGTTCCAGTAATTGCACTATCACAGTTATCTCGTGCACCAGAGCAAAGACCAGACCATAGACCTATGCTTTCAGACCTTCGTGAATCTGGAGCTATAGAGCAAGATGCTGATATTGTTATGTTTTTATATCGTGATGATTATTATAATGAAGAATCTGAAAAGAAAAATATAGCAGAAGTAATTATTGCAAAACATAGAGCTGGTTCAACTGGAACAGTAGAATTATTATGGCTTGGAAATTACACGAAATTTGCTAATATAGAAAAATATAGAGATTAAATTAAGATGTAAGAAGTAAATAAAAACACGGGGTATTTTGGTAAATTTGATGGAAAGAATAATTAGATTCGATAAAAACATCGCATTAAGTTTTGCCAAAATCCCCCGTTCTTATTGAAAAAAGGAGTAGAAAATTGTTAGAAAAAAAGGTGTTAAATACAATAAAAGAATATAAATTAATTGAAGATGGAGATAGAATTGTAATAGGGGTGTCTGGTGGACCAGATTCTATTTGTTTATTAAGCATATTAAATAAATTAAAAAAGAAATTGAACTTTGAAATTGTTGTAGCACATATTAATCATATGATTAGAGAAGAAGCTGATTTGGAAACAGAATATGTAAAAGAATTTTGTGAAAATATAGGAGTAGAGTGTTTTATAAAAAAAGTTAATGTACTTCAATTATCTAAAGAAAGTAAACTGGGAACAGAAGAAACAGGTAGAAAAATACGTTACGATTTCTTTAGAGAAATTAAGAAAAAAACAAATTCAAATAAAATTGCAACAGCTCATAATTCAAATGATAATGCCGAGACAGTTTTAATGAATATAATAAGAGGTAGTGGAAGTGCAGGACTAAAAGGCATAGAGCCAATAAGAAACGATTTAATTAGACCAATAATTAAGTGTAAGAGAGATGAAATTGAAAGTTATTGTGAAATTCTAAAATTAAATCCTAAATTTGACAAAAGTAATAAAGAAAATATTTATACAAGAAATAAAGTTAGAAATTTATTGTTGCCATACTTAAAAGAAAATTTTAATCCCAATATCATAGAAACTATAAACCGTTTATCAGAACTTTTAAAACAAGAAAATGATTATCTTGACGAAGTTACAAAAGAAGAATATAAGAAAGTATTATTAGAAAGTGATGAAACTAAAATAGTACTTGATTTAAAATCATTTAATTTACTAAAAAGAGTAATAAAATCTAGAGTAATTTTGTATACTATTAATAATCTTTTGGGAAACTCACAGGGAATAGAAAAAATTAATATAGAAGATATAATTAAATTGTGTGATAATAACATTGGAAATAAATACTTAATTCCAAATAAAAATATCAAAATTTTACTAAAAAATAAGAATATTTTCTTTATTAAAAATGCTTGAAATGAGCAGTATAATGTGGTATATTGAATAATATTTATGATTTAAATAACGTGAAAAGCATAAAAGGAGGAAATTTAATTTTGAAAAATAGTATAAAAACATTAGCTGTCTGGCTAATTATAGGAATTATATTCATTGTATTATTAACATCAATAGTAGGTAATAGTGATACAAAACTTGCTTATTCAGAACTAGTTGCTAAAATAGAGTCTGGAGAAGTAAAAGAGATAGAGATAGATTCTCGGTGGTGAATCAGCAAATGTCAAATTAAAAAATGACAATATAACAAAAGAAGTCAATATACCAAGTATAGATAGTTTAATGAATACTTTGCAAGAACCGATGAAGGCTGGTAATGTGAAAGTTACAGAAAAATCTGAATCAATTTTTATGATTTTACTTAGTTTATTAACTCCTTTTGGAATTTTAATTATATTCTTTATTTTCTGGTTTTTATTAATGAATAATAACCAAGGTGGAAGTAAAACAATGTCATTTGGAAAAAGTAAGGCAAAATTAATAAATGCGATTGAAAAAAATAGAATTACTTTTAATGATGTTGCAGGTGTAGATGAAGAAAAAGAAGAATTACAAGAAATTGTAGAATTTTTAAAAAATCCTAAAAAATTTACAGACATGGGTGCAAGAATACCAAAAGGTGTTTTACTTGTTGGTCATCCTGGTACAGGAAAAACACTTCTTGCAAAAGCAGTAGCAGGAGAAGCTGGAGTTCCATTTTTCATAATAAGTGGTTCAGATTTTGTTGAAATGTTTGTAGGTGTTGGTGCTTCACGTGTTAGAGATTTATTTGAGCAAGCTAAGAAAAATGCTCCATGTATAATATTTATTGACGAAATTGATGCAGTAGGACGTCAAAGAGGTGCAGGTCTTGGTGGCGGACATGATGAAAGAGAACAAACTCTAAACCAGTTATTAGTAGAAATGGATGGATTTGCTGCAAACGAAGGTGTTATAGTACTAGCTGCAACAAATAGACCAGATGTATTAGATAGAGCTTTATTAAGACCAGGAAGATTTGATAGACAAATTGTAGTTTCAAGCCCAGATGTTAAAGCAAGAGAGCAGATATTAGAAGTTCATAGTAGAAAAAAGAAACTAGCAGATGATGTTGATTTAAAAATAATTGCTAAAAATACATCAGGATTTTCAGGAGCAGATTTAGAAAATGTATTAAATGAGGCAGCACTTCTTTCAGCTAGAAGAAACTTGCCAGAGATAGGAATGAAAGAAATTGAAGACGCAATGGTAAAAGTAACAATGGGACCAGAAAAAAGAACAAGAGTAAGAAGTGATAAAGAAAATAAATTAGTTGCATATCATGAAGCAGGTCACGCAGTAGTAAGTAGATTTTTACCAACACAAGATGCAGTACACCAAATATCAATTGTTCCAAGAGGAATGGCTGGTGGATATACTATGTATAGACCAACAGAAGATAAATCATTTATGTCAAAATCTGAAATGCAAGAAAATATTATTTCTTTACTAGGAGGAAGAGTTGCAGAAAAATTAGTATTAGATGATATATCAACAGGTGCAAGTAATGATATAGAAAGAGCAACTAAAATTGCTAGAGATATGGTTACTAAATATGGAATGAGTGATAGAATAGGAACTATTACACTTGGTCAAAATCAAGAAGAAGTATTTTTAGGAAGAGATTTTGCTCAAAGCAAAGAATACTCAGAAGAAACAGCAGCAATTATAGATGAAGAAGTAAAAAAGATAATAGACTTTGGATATAGAGCAGCTGCTGAGATTTTACAAGCAAATATTGATAAACTACATGCAGTAGCAGGAGTTTTATTAGAAAAAGAAAAAATTGATGGAGATGAATTCGAAGCAATTTTTAGATAATAGACAAAGGTGGACAGAGGGACGGTTCTCTTGTCCATTTTTTATATGTGCAAGAGTAAAAAATGGAAAAAAGTAAAAAAATGGACAAGAGAACCGTCCCTCTGTCCAGGAATTTTAAATGCTAAAATATATAATTTAGATACAAAATATTATGAAGTACAAAAATGGAATGAATTAGAAAATGTAAGATATTTTTATAAATTTTTCAAAAATAGAAAGAATGAATTTGAATAGACGAGGTGAAGATAAAGAATGAACAATAGAGGTTTATATATAAGAAGTAGTTCAGCGGAATTTTTAATATTTGAACAACAAAAGAAAGAAAAAGGAATTGAAGTAAGATTTGAAGATGGAGATCTATGGTTAACTCAAAAGGCATTGGGAGAATTATATAATACATCAAAACAAGACATAAGTTATCACATAAAAAATATTTATGATGATTTAGAACTAAATCAAATTTCAACTGTCAAAGAATTTTTGACAGTTCAACAAGAAGGAAATAGAGAAGTAAAAAGACAATCTACATATTATAACTTGGATGTCATAATTGCAGTAGGATATAGAGTTAGTACAGATAGAGCAATTCAATTTAGAAGATGGGCAACTAATGTATTAAAGGAATTTTCAAAAAAAGGATATATTATAGATAAAAAAAGAATGGAAAACGGAATATTTTTTGATGAAGACTATTTTGAATCACTACTAGCTGAAATTAGAGAAATAAGATTATCTGAAAGGAGATTTTATCAAAAGATAACAGATATATATGCTACTTCTATTGATTATGATAGAAAATCTCCTACAACAATAAAATTCTTTAAAAAAGTTCAGAACAAAATGCACTTTGCAGTAACTCATCAAACGGCAGCGGAAATAATTTATAATAGAGCAGATCATACTAAAGAGCATATGAATTTAACTACATGGAAGAATTCACCAGATGGGAAAATATTAGAAACAGATGTAACGATAGCAAAGAATTATTTAACTAAAAAAGAATTGGAAGATTTAGAACTTATTGTTTCAGCTTTTCTTGATTTAGCAGAAGCAAGAGCAAGAAGAAATATTCCAATGACAATGGAAGATTGGGCAAATAGAATTGATAAATATTTATTATCAGATGATAGAGATATATTAGAAAAAGCGGGTAAAATATCACACGAAATAGCAGAGGAAAAAGCTCTAACAGAATTTGAAAAATATAGAGTAATACAAGATAAATTATATGAATCTGATTTTGATAAATTACTAATAGAAACAGAAGAGAACAATTAAGATTGAGAGGAGTTGTTTATAATGAAATGGACAGAGGGACGGTTCTCTTGTCCATTTTTTATATGTGCAAAAGTAAAAAATGGAAAAAAGTAAAAAATGGACAAGAGAACCGTCCCTCTGTCCACAAGAGTGTAATATTACGAGAATAAAAAGATAAAAAACTTTACGGAATAGTAAGGTTTAAGAAATAATATTACAGAGATTAAAAATTAAATATAACATAGATATAACGGTTATGTCATTTAAAATTAATGAAAATGATATAATCGTTTTTTTACGTGTTTCCGTAAGAAATAGCATATTACAAAAAAGTTACTAAATTGACAATATAATACTTAAAGGTATAATCAAAGTATATATATTAATTATGAAAAGAAGGAGTAATGGTTTAGATGAATAGAAGACTAATGCTTAATAAGTTTATAGCAATTTTACTAATAAACATTTTTTGTTTACCCATTTTTGCTGTTTCTCCTTCAAAAGCAGAAACTATAGAGCCAACAGAAAACCAATACATAGAGTTTAGAGCAATTAGCATGCAAGAGATTGATGGAAAAGATAAACAGTTGATAGTAGAAGTTTGGTCGTATGGCTTAGATTTAAAAGGTTTTGATATTAGATATCAATATGATGACAGTGTAATTAGTCATTCTGATATTAATACTAATGAATATTCAGATGATGAAACAGAATTTTTTGAATACAGTAACAGTAATGAAGAAATCTTAGAGTTATTTACAATACCAGATGATAGTGCTACTAGAATGATAGTTTCACTTTTACCAGAAGAAGATAGAACAGGAACTAATGAAAAAATTGTAGATAGAGGTGAACAAATAGGTGAAGTTTTAGATACGCAAGATGGATTTTTAATAGGAATACTAAGTTTTAGAACAACAATAGACACCATACCTTCAGACTTATTTACATTAAAAACAGCAGAGAGTTCACCGAAAACAGGAATTAAAGTTAATTTTAATGGTTCGGATTGCTATGAAGCACAATCTTTATTTAGGTTTACAGATAGAACAGAATCTAAAGATGCAGATTTATCTGATTTAATAGTAAGTTCAGGACTAATAGATGAAACTAATCCAGATAATTCTACATATAAAGAATATACATTAACACCAAATTTTGATAAAGAAATTCGGAAATTATGAATTAGAGCTATTAGAATATATAGATAGTCTTGATATAAAAGCAATACAAAATGATGCAAAATCTACAATGAAGATTAAAGTTCCAAAAAGAGATGAAGAAAACAATTTAGTATACGATTTAGATGGAGCAACTATTATATATGAAGAAAAAGAATTGATAGATGGAATTCAGAAAAATATAGCTTTAAATAAATTGGGTGAGCCAGATACAAATATAACAGTAATTGTAACAGCAGAAGATGGTAAAACTACTAAAGAGTATAATCTAGAGATAAAAAGACCTTATGGAACAATAAAGGGAAGTATATATACAGCTCCAACTCAAAGTCTAGGTAATTATAAAGCTGATATAAAAATTTATAAATCATCAGATACTAAAACAATAATTGATTGGAGCACAATACAATCACGGAGAAGATTCACTACATGCTCAATTATTAACATTAAATTCAAATAATTATGTAACAAATGATGATGGAACATATGAAATCTATGTAGTACCAGATACTTATGATGTATTACTAGATAAAGCATCATACTTAGATTGTATTTATATATCTAAAGAGGTTAAACAAGGAGATGTATTAGATTTAGGAAACAAAACATTATTTGTTGGTGATTTAAACAAAGATGGAATTATTTCAGCAAGGGATATGGCCTTGATACAATCTAAATACGGATTGAAAGATAGTGATTCAGGATTTGAACCAAGTTATGATTTTGACGAAAACCAAGAAATTGCACGGAAGAGATGTAGCTTATATAAATAATAATTATTTAATGAATAGAGAAATTATAAAATAGGAAGGAGATATTATGGAAAAGAGTGTGAAAAATTACACGTTCAAAAAACGAATATGTGCATTATTAACTGTTTTAGTACTTTTTCTAAATATGTTTTCGCCATATGGTGTGCTAATGAACAAATCTTATGCAGGATCACCAGCAGATGACGAACCATATTTTGTAATGAAAATACACTCTATTGATGATATTAATACAGTTGATGAAGATGACTGGAGTGATGACACTTGGGAATATTACTGGGATTACAGCTATTCTAAAGTAGATACCCCAGAAGAAAGTACAAATCACTTTATAACAATGGACTTAATAATTAAAGGTGGAACAAATGTAAATACTGGTTCAATAAGTTTTTCGTTTGATAGCACAAAAATTATTCCAGCATATTCTTATAATGCAGGAAGTTCAAGAAATCCAAATTGGCAAATTGAAACTTCAATAGATGATATTACAGACTTTGCCACAATTAACTGGCCAACACAAATGTTAAAAACATATGACGAAAGCTCATCCACAATAAGAGTTGATGGTAGTAGTTCAACTTATTTACCAGATGGATATGTTGCAGTAACTATGACATTTTTATTAGCTGATGGAGTTACAATTAATGACTTAACTAAAGATATGATTACTTTAGTACCAGCCACGGGAGTAAGTAAAGGATTAGAAATTGACTACTTCCCAGATACAATAAATCTATTATATGTAGAAGGAAAAGATTACTTATTATTTGAGGGATTTGCTCAAGGTGCAAAAAGTGTAGATAGTATAGCATTTAAATCAGAACCATCAAAAAATAAATACTATAATACTGAAACTTTAGACTTTACAGGAGCTATTATAACAGTAACATATGATGATGGTTTAGCAGAAGATGTTACTGTAGCAGATGCAATATCTGCGGGAACAATTACTGTAGATTCTATGGTAGCAAATAATACAACTAAGAAAGTAACATTAACATATGAAGGAGAAACAGTAGATTTTAATTATTATGTATTAGATAGTATTAATATTTCAAGTGATTTAACTAAAATGGATTATGAACATAATGATACAATTAATTTTGCAGGTGGTGAGTTAGAAGCAACATATAGCAATGCTTCAGGTTCTAGTGTGAAAGATACCATTAATATAGCAAATGGAATTTCAAGTGGAGATATAATTGTAAATAGAACAAAAGCAGATGTTAACAATAAAACAATAACATTTACATATCACAGTTTAAGTACAGATATGCTATTAACAGTAACAGACCCTGTTGCAAGTATTTCAATAACAACTGTGCCAACAGAATTAACTTATAATGATGGAAATACAATTAGTTTTGCAGGGGGACAAATAACACCAGTAACTAAAAGTGGAAATACACTTACACCAGTAGCAACAGATGATCCATCTGTAACTGTAAGTGCAACAACAGCAAGTATAGCATCTATTCCTGAATCTGATAGATGGACTATAGCCGGTAGAGATGGTTTGCAAGCTGGAAATCAAACAATAACATTAACATATGAAGGAAAAACAGCTGATTTAACAATAGTTGTAAATGATACAGTTTCAGGAGTATCAATAACAGCTCAGAGCACAGAAAAAAATAAATATGGAACAGAAGCAAATGCTTTAAATTTTACAGGGCTTGTTGCAACAGTAACTACAAGTGGTGGCTCATCTTTCACAGTAGGAGCAAATTCACTTACAATAGATAGAAGTTCTTATAATCCTACATCACTTGCAACTCAAAGCTTGCCAGTAAAGTATGGAACTATAGAATCAAGCAATGATGTTGAAATAACATTAAGCAATTATATAACAGGAATTACAACTACCTTTACAAAAACAGAATTTGATTATGATACACCACTTAGTACAGTAATTTCGAATGGAACATATGTAGAAAATTATGCAGATGGAACAAGTAGTAGTGCAAAAGCAATTACTTCTGATATGGTAACAGGATATGTTCAAAAACCTGCAGCATCATTATTTGATAGTACACATAAATATAATGAAATATTAACAATTAAACTTACTAGTAGTTCAAATTCATTTGATCAGTTACCAGCAACCGATACAAATACAATTACAATAAATGATGTAATAGATAATATTTCAGTTTTATATAAACCAACAAAAGTCACATATAAATATGGAGAAACATTTAGTTCGACTGGTGGACAAATTAATCTTAATTATAAAAGTGGAGCTGTATCTCAAATTTCAATGGGAAATATAAATGTAGAACTTACAGAAACTGATGGAAATTCTATAAATATGAGTCCAGCAGTTAGTGAATTTACAAATGGTGTAGCAATAAAAACTATAAAAGTAACTTATACAAATAATAATAACACATATGATACATCATTTGATATAACAATAAAAGATGAAATAGATGGAGTAGCAATTTCTACAAATCCAAAATTAATATTTAATCATGGAGATACATTTGATGCAAGTACTGGAAAACTAACAGTAAATTATAAATCTGGAAACACTGAAATTATAGATTTAAGTAAAGCCAAAATTACAGAAATAGACGATTCTGAGATTGATATGTCTCCAGTAGCATCAAGCTACACAAGTAATGTTCTAACAAAACAAGTAAAGGTAAGTTATGGAGGAAAAGAAACAAATTACAATATCACACTACAAAATATTGTTGATAATATAGAAATAGGAAAAACAGCTCCAAAAACAAATTATAGCTTAAATGATTCAACTATAGGAGTTGGCGGAACTTTAACTGTTACAAGAAAAGCAGGAAATACAGAAACTGTAAATATTGAAGATTCGATGGTTTCTGGACTAGATACTTCGGTAGCAGGAACAGGAAAAATTGCAACAGTAACATATAAAGATGAATTTAATATTTCTGCATCAACAACATATACATATGATGTTAATGATAATGTAACAAGTATAGATATAACAGCACCAAGTAAAACAACATATAAACATGGAGAAAAAATATCAACTGATGGAACAATTACAGTTCATTATGCAAGTGGAACAAGTTCCTCTGTAACAATGACCGAGAGTATGATTAAAGAAGGCTCTGCTGCAGTAAATATGAGTCCAACAAGTTATGATAGCACAAATAAAGTAGATAAAACATTGACAATTGAATATACAGAGGGAACTGTAACAAAAACTATTAATTATCCAATAACAATAGTAAATGATGTAAGAACAATAGGAATGCATAGTACAAACCATAAAACAAAATATAATGTAAATGATACATTAGATGTAACAAATGCAGAAATATTAGTAACAAGAGCAGTAGGAACACCAGAAGTAATTCAAGTAACTAAAGATATGGTAAGTGGATTTAATTCAAGTGTAGAAAATGAAAGTTTACTATTAACAGTAAGTTATACAGAAAATGGAATAACGAAAACAACAAATTATAATGTAAGTGTAACAGATACAGTAACAGGAATTGCTTTAAAAGGAACAACTCCAAGTGTTTCAAAATATGGAGAAGAATTAGATTTAACAGGAGTTACAATAGAAGTAACAAAAGGAAGTGGAAAAGATACAGTAAAAGTAACAAGTTCAATGATAAGTGGATTTGATAAAAATACACTAGGAGAACAAACAGTAACAGTTACATATGGAGTAGATACATCAGGAAATCCAGTAACAACAACATTTAAAGTAACAGTTCAAGATTATGTAACAAAAATAGAAGTAAATCCAGCACGTATAACAGGAACATATAATGATGAACTAGCAGATTTAATAACTGATAATAATATTACATATACAGTAACATATGCAAAAGCAGGAACTAAAACCCCAATTAGTTTAGCAGAAAGCATGGTGACAGGATATAGTAAAACAGAAACATCAGAACAAAATCTAATAGTAACATATAGAGATAATGATACAGCAAGTTATACGAATGGAACAGACTTTACAGATACGCTAACAGTTACATTAACAAATACAGTAGCATCAATTTCAATAGATGCACCAAGCAAAACGATATATAAGCATGGAGAGACATTAGATTTGACAGGTGGAATAATTAACTTAACATATGAAGATACAAAAACAGGAACATTACCATTAAGTAATGCAACAATCGAAGAAGCAGATGGAAGTCAAGTAAATATGAGCCCATCAGCAACAGAGTTTGGAGCAAGTACAACATTAAATAAAACATTGGTAATAAAATATACAAAAGATGGAAAAACAGGAATAGTAAATTATCCAATAACAATAATAAATGATGTAAGAACAATAGGAATGCATAGTACAAACCATAAAACAAAATATAATGTAAATGATACATTAGATGTAACAAATGCAGAAATATTAGTAACAAGAGCAGTAGGAACACCAGAAGTAATTCAAGTAACTAAAGATATGGTAAGTGGATTTAATTCAAGTGTAGAAAATGAAAGTTTACTATTAACAGTAAGTTATACAGAAAATGGAATAACGAAAACAACAAATTATAATGTAAGTGTAACAGATACAGTAACAGGAATTGCTTTAAAAGGAACAACTCCAAGTGTTTCAAAATATGGAGAAGAATTAGATTTAACAGGAGTTACAATAGAAGTAACAAAAGGAAGTGGAAAAGATACAGTAAAAGTAACAAGTTCAATGATAAGTGGATTTGATAAAAATACACTAGGAGAACAAACAGTAACAGTTACATATGGAGTAGATACATCAGGAAATCCAGTAACAACAACATTTAAAGTAACAGTTCAAGATTATGTAACAAAAATAGAAGTAAATCCAGCACGTATAACAGGAACATATAATGATGAACTAGCAGATTTAATAACTGATAATAATATTACATATACAGTAACATATGCAAAAGCAGGAAGTAAAACCCCAATTAGTTTAGCAGAAAGCATGGTAACAGGATATAGTAAAACAGAAACATCAGAACAAAATCTAATAGTAACATATAAGGATAACGATACAGCAAGTTATACAAATGGACAAGATTTTACAGAAACATTAAATGTAACACTTATAAATTCAGTAAAAGAAATTGCTGTAACAGCACCAACAAAAACAGAATACGAACATGGAGATAGTTTAGATTTGTCAGGAGGAAATATAGTAGTTACATTCTTAGATGGAACAACACAAAATGTACAATTAGTGCAAAGTATGATAAAAGAAACAGTTACTGGAAATGCAGTAAATATGAGTCCTGCAATTACAGAATATAATTCAAATAATCAATTAACAAAAGAATTGAAAGTAGAATATACACAAGGTGGAAAGACAGGAACTGCTACTTATAATATAACAATTGTAAATTCAGTAGATGAAATTAGCATAGCTACATCCCCAAAAACAAGCTATAAGCTAAATGAAGCTACAACAGATGTAGGAGGATCATTAACTATTATAAGAAAAGCAGGAAATACTGAGACAATAAATATTACAGATGGAATGGTATCAGGATTAGATACAACTATAGAAATGGCATCAAAAACAGCAACAGTAACATATACAGAAGGAACGGTTACAAAGACTACTACTTACACATATAGTGTAGTAGATGCAATAACAGGAATATCTATTAAAAATAATCCAAACAAAACAACTTATGGATATTCAGACATGATTGATTTATCAGGTGGACAAATAACAATAACAAAAGAAAGTGGAAATACAGAAGATAAATCATTTACAGATACCAATGTTATAGTAACAGAAACAGACGGATCTGAAATAGATTTAACTAATGTAACATTTGGAACTGATAATATAGCTACAAAAACTATAAAAGTAAGATATGATGAAAAAGAGGTTACATTTGATATATTAGTAATAAATAAAATAACACAAATAAAAATAAAACAAACTCCAAAAACAAGTTATGAAATAGGAGATAGTTTGGATTTAAGTACAGGTACTATTGAAGTAACAAGAGAAAATGGAAATAAAGAAGAAATACCATTAACAAATAGTAATGTAATAGTAACAGGATTTGACTCTACTAAAGAAAATACAAGTTTAACATTAACTGTAAAATATACAGAAAATGGCGTAACAAAAGAAACTTCATATAATATAAGTGTTGTAGATGTTGTATCAGATATACAAATATCTACTATCCCCAAAACATCTTATAAATATGGAGAAGCCTTAGATGTAGCAGCAGGTAAGTTAACAGTAGTAAGAAGTAGTGGTCCAGTTACAATACCTATAACTCCAAATATGGTAACAGAAGTAGATGGAACCTCATTTGATTCTACAAGATTAGGAACAAGAAACCTAAAAGTTACATATGGAGGAATGGAAAGAACGTATGAGATAACAGTATCAGATTACGTAACAGGTATTTTATTAACACCACCAACAAAAGTGAAATACGAATATGGTGAAAGCTTAGATTTAGCAGGAGGAACTGTACAAAAAGTAATGGCAAGTGGAACAGCTACAAACAAAGTAGCATTAACAGATAATGCCGTTATAATAAGCACATTTGATCCTAACAAAATAGGAGCACAAACTATAGGCGTAACTTACGAAGGAATAACAGAGAAGTTTGCAGTAATAGTTGAAGACAATATTAAATCGATTACAATAAAAAATGTTCCTACTAAAGTAACATACAAATATGGTGAAGCTTTAGATGTGACAGGAGGAAAAATAGAAGCTACAAGAAGTAGTTTAAGTAAGGAAGAAATACCATTAACTTTAAGTATGGTAACAGGATATATTCCTAACAAATTAGGAAAACAAACATTAACAATAACATATAATGGAAAAACAACAACATATGATGTTACAGTAGAAGATTATATTACAGATATCACGATTACAAAACCAGCAAAATTAGTATATAAAGTGAATGAAACAATTGATTTAACTGGAGGAAAAGTAAATGTAATAATGGCAAGTGGAACAGCATTATCCCCAATAGCTATGACAAATGCTGATGTTACAATAACAGGATTTGATACAAGTTCTGAAGGTGCAAAAACAATTAAAGTTTCATATAAAGGACTAACTAAAACATTTGGTATTACAGTAGTAGACCAATTAAGTGGTGTAATACTAAAAACATTGCCAAATAAAACAGATTATTTATATGGTGAAAGTTTAGATTTAAGTGGAGCAACACTTGAAATAGTAAAAGAAAGTGGAGCTAAAGAAACAATAAATGTAACAAAAGAAATGATATCAGGATATAATTCTAAAAAATTAGGAAATCAAACAGTAACAATAAGTTATGAAGGCTTTACACAAGAATTTATTGTTAATGTAGAAGATTATGTAAGTAGCTTAAAAGTTATTGCACCAGATAAAGTAGAATACGAATATGGTGAAAGCTTAGACTTAAGCGGAGGAAAAGTATCTATTGTGATGGCAAGTGGCAAAATAAATGAAACTATAGAAATGACAGCATCTATGACATCAGGATTTGATAAAAATAAGATTGGAAAACAAACAATTACTGTAGAATATAAAGGTTTAAAAGGAAGTTTCCAAATAAACTTAGTAGACAAAGTAAAAGCAATTTCGATTAATACTCAAGCTAATAAAACAAATTATAAGCAAGGTGAAGAAATTGATGTAACAGGTGCTACAATTACAGTTATTAAATCAAGTGGAATAACAGTTATTCCTGTAACAAAAGATATGATTTCTAATTATGATAAAAATATAATTGGAACACAATTGGTAACAATAAGTTATAGTGGATTTACAACAAACTTTATAGTTGTAGTAGAAAAGCAACAATCACAAAATGAAGAACAAGAAAAAACAGACAATAAAACAAATGATGGTGGAAGTATTACCCCAAGTACAACCACAAGTACAAACCTAAATCAAGTAACAAATAATAATCAAACTACAACTACAAATACAGAAGTAGAAAAGCCAAGAGCAGAAGAAAGTTTATCAGATGTAGAAGAAACAAATGCAAATAATGATAAAAATGATGATGAAACGCAAAAAAATCCACAACAAGATACAAAACAGACTGAAACATTAGGCGTTAATGATGAAAAAGAACCAGAAGAAAAGTATAATACAAAATTAATTGCAGGCAGTATAGGTATATTAGGATTACTATTCTTAATATTATTAATATGCTTAAGACGTAATGTAAAAATTTATGTACAAGAAAATGGCGAATTTGTATTAGGAGGAGTAACAAAAGTTACTAAGAAAAAATTATACATTAATGTAGATCCATATTTAGATGGAGAAACCTATGCAAATCAAGTAAAAATAAGACTAAATGATACAATTAGTGAAAAACTAGATGGAAAAGAGCTTGAAATTAAACATAGGGGTAAAAAAGTAATTGCAAAAGTAAAATATGAAGATAAGCCTTATGAAATCTTCTTAGAATAGGTTTAAGATTTATTAAAAT
Source organism: Clostridiales bacterium (assembly GCA_019417465.1). Taxonomy (GTDB): domain Bacteria; phylum Bacillota; class Clostridia; order TANB77; family CAG-508; genus CAG-492. The sequence continues at coordinate 170,936 of DXVF01000001.1, read as the reverse complement.
AAGCCTTGAAAAATCAAAATAAAAGGAAAAATAAATAAACATATCAATCTATTTGCGTGCATACATAAAGTTTCTAAAATCTCATTTTAAGCACGCAGAGATGAGAAGATAGAAGCTTTATGTAGATGATTGATAAAATAGCGTAATAATTAAAATTAGATATAGAAAAAATAGACCTTAATTTAAGGTTTATTAAAGATGAAAATAAATATAAAAGAAAAAACTCTATTTTAAGAGTTTATTAACCATGTCAAGAAATATTAAAAAAGGCTCTATTTTAGGGCCTTTTTGTCGTGCATAAAATTTGCAAGATTATAAATATCTTTTAGCAATGGGCTTGCAAGTAAAACTATTAACTAGTAATAACTAGATAAAACATAATTGATAATAGATTTACATTATTAAAAATAAATGCTAAAATAAAAGTGCGAACAAAAGAAAAGGGGGAATTAGATGAAAATTAAAGCAAAGAGGATTTTTAATTTATATAATTTAGCTATTTTAGTTTGTATTATACTAATTAGCATATCTCTATATATTTTGTTTAAGCCAGAAAATAAGACTACTCGGATGGGGACAAGAAATTGTAAGTTCTGGAATAAAAGAAAATGATGAGATAACAGAAAAACAAGCAAGAGAAGTAGCTGTAAAACAATTTAAAAAACTTGGAGAAAAGAATGTAAAAAAAGATGCATTAGAAGTACAAAAAATACAAAGAAATCAAGAGGAGTACTATTATATATCCTCAGTAGATAATACGCTAGAAATAAAAATAAAAGGTGGGGAAATTACGAGAATTAATAGTGCAAGTGTAAAATAATTAAATAATAAAAACAAAGAAGCAAAGAAAAAAATTTGCTTTTTTTATTTCAATTTTGTAACATATCCTCAAATGTAGTAATCCCTAGTGAAATATAAATGTAATATTACATGTAATATGATGTGTAATTAAAAATTAAACTAAATGATATAGAAGCTGGTTCAAGTTATGAACCGCTTTTTTCCGTATATTCTTTTCTTATATTTATATGTAATATTAAAAATAGTGCTATTGATAATAATTAATTAAACAGCTTTAATTATATATATTAATTATAAAAAACAAAAATTTTTTAAGAAAGTTTAAGAGAAAGTTAAGGAGCAGTGAAAAATGAAAATTAGCAGAAAACTAAAGAATAAGTTAAAAACATCGATTTTAGCAATTTTATTAGTCCTAACAGTAGGAATAGTAGGACTTGCTACAGTGAAATTAACAAGTGAAAAAGAGTATAGTAAAAGCCTTGAATATGAAAAGGTTGTAAGTGGATATGAAGAGGAAAATAGTACACAAGAAAATAGTGTAGAAGAAGCTATTGTAAGTGATACTATAGCTTTAGCGAGCTCTTTTTCAAATAATTTAACTTTCTCTAGTGAAAATATAGATAATTGTCAAGTTGCTACAGGTAATGCTTTTGAAGTAGTATTGAAGAAAGATGGAACAGTATGGACATGGGGTAATAATACATATGGACAGTTAGGAAACGGAAAAATTGAAAATATAAATTTACAAGAGCCAACCCAAGTTGTTGGATTAAATGGTGAAGGATACTTAGAAAACATAAAACAAATTACTGCAGGAGCATATACTGTATCTGCATTAACACAAGATGGAAAAGTAGTATCTTGGGGTAGAAATGCATATGGCCAATTTGGAAACAATTCAACAAGTGATTCAGGTGTGCCTGTATACATGAAAAAACAAGTGGAAATAACAGATGAAGAAGGAAATGTAACTACAGAATTACAAGATTTAGATAATATTATACAGATTTCAGCAGGTTCATCACATTTGTTAGCAGTTGATGTAAATGGAAATGTATGGGCAACAGGTTATAATAATTATGGACAATTAGGAATTAATGTTGGAAATACATCATCTTCAAATGCAAATTTTAAAAGAATTTACGCAGTAAAAGTGCAAAAAGCAATTAACATAGTAGAAGAAGATGGAACAGTAACATCAGGACTTGCAGATTTAGACAATGTAAAAAAAGTATCAGGAGGAACAGATTTTTCAGTAGCATTATTAAATGACGGTACAGTAATGGCTTGGGGTCTTGGAACATCAGGACAAATTGGAAATAATGGTGCATCAACTGTATACATACCAAATCCAGTTTATGATTTAACAGATGTAGTAGATATTGATGCAGGAGGATTACAAACAATTGCATTAAAATCAGACGGAACAGTGTGGGCATGGGGTATTAATCGTTATGGAAATTTAGGTATAAATACTTCAAGTACAACTACTACAAATGCAGCTTACAAAAAGATAGTACCAGTACAAGTATTAAAAGATGCAACAACACCACTTACAGATGTTGTAGAAATTTCATCACTTTATGAAACAAGCTATGCAAGACTAGAAGATGGAACAGTTTTTGGATGGGGATTAAATACTTCAGGTCAAATAGGAGATAATACTGTAGCAAATAAAACAGTTGCAACAACTGTTAAAAAAGCTGGAGGAGAAGAGATTAAAGGAATAAAATCTTTATCTGATGGACAGTATGCAAATACAAATTTGATGATTGATGAATATGGATATTTATATGGAAATGGTGTATCAAGCTCATATCAAATGATGAGCAATCGTACTGCTATTACATATGTTGCCATAAAATTAGATGAAACAGTATTAAAGTTAAGCAATAATCAAGACTATATAGAAATTGGAGAAAGTGTAAATGTAAATGCAAATTACTATAATGGATTTAATGTAGCAGATTATACTAAAACTATTGGAACAATTGAATATCGTTCATCAAATGAAGATATTGCAACAGTAGATAATACAGGAAAAGTAACTGCAAAATCAGTAGGTCAAGTTACAATTATTGCAGAAGATACAGTAAAGGCTTCAGTTGCTCAAAGCATAATAAATGTTGTGTCAAAAGGAGCAATTAGTATTCCAAGAGTTGCATCAGGTACAACATTTACAGCTATGCTTAAAGAAGATGGAACAGTATGGACAACTGGAGCTACAGGAAGTGGAGAACTTGGTAATGGTGCTTCAATTTCTACAAATAAGCCATGCCAAGTAAAAATAGATACAAATACATATTTAACAGATATTAAGAAAATTGAAGTTGGAACACAACATGTTATAGCTTTAAGAGAAGATGGAACAGTATGGACTTGGGGATTAAATTCATCAGGCCAACTTGGTGATGGAACTACAACACTTTCTAAATATGCAATACAAGTTTTAAATCAGGCAGGAGATGGATTTTTAGAAAACATTGTTGATATTGCAGCTGGAAATGATAATTGTGCAGTAGTAAACAAAGACGGTGAAGTTTTTGCATGGGGTGATTCTACAAATCAGGGATTAGGAATTAACAGTACAACAGCTCAAAAAAAACCAGTAAAAGTGCATGGTGGAGATAATGCAATACAAGTACAATGTGGTGCTAATAATGTATTAATGTTAAAAGTAGATGGTACAGTTTGGGGAGCAGGACAAAATAATGTTGGACAAATTGCAGATGGAACAACTACAACAACAAGAGCAGAATTGATAACAGTAACAAATAGTGAAAAAACAGCTCAATTAACTGGAATTATGCAAATAGCATCTGGAGAAAACCATACAGTAGCAATTAAAGAAGATGGTACTGGATATATTTGGGGATATAACAATTATGGGCAACAAGGAAATAATTCAACAACAAATAATACAGCTCCTATAAATTTACCAGGATTATCAAATATTGGTGTTATGGAAAATATATCTGATATAGCAACAGGATCAGCAGCAACATATATTAAAACTAAAAATGGAGATGTGTATGCAGTAGGTCTAAATACAACAGGACAATTATCAATAGATACAGCAACTACAGTAAAAGTATTTACAGTAGCAAAAGATGAAAATGCAAATGATCTTACAAGAGTAGTTTCACTTACAAATTCTGTAGGAACAACTTTTGGATTTGCATTTGAGGATGGATCTGTCGGTGTTACAGGTTTAGGAACAAGTGGTCAACATGGTAATTTGACTTGGCTAAGTTCAAATAAAATGACAAGAATTGAAAATGCAAGTATAACTGCAGGAAATTTATACGAATTAGAAGTAAATGAAACTAAAAAAATAGAATTAGAAGTGATACAGTCATTTAATTTAAATATAGATAATCCAAAAGAAATTAAAACTCAAAGCTTAAGTTATGAAAGTGAAAATACAGATATTGCAAATGTAAGTATAGACGGAGTAATTACTGGTGTTGCAGATGGAACTACAAGTATAAAAATTAAAGATGAAGAAAATGGCCTTGAGACGTATGCACAAGTAATAGTAGGAAAAAGAGATTTGTCAGATATTAGCAAAATAGTATCAGGTGTGGCACATACTGTTATGCTAAAACAAGATGGAACAGTATGGACATGGGGAGAAAATACATATGGTCAACTTGGAAAAGGTGACTTTGGAACTCAAGAAGTTACAAATCCAGTACAAGTAGTAGGTATAAAAGGTGAAGGATATTTAACAGATATTGTTGATATAGCAGCAGGACAATATTTTACTGTAGCATTAAAGAAAAATGGAGAAGTAGTTGCTTGGGGTTATAATAATTATGGACAATTAGGTAATTGTAATGGAAATGCCGAAACACCAATCTATGTAAAAGATATAGATGGAAATAATTTAACAGGAATAATAGATGTATCAGCGGCAAGAGATCATTCTGCAGCTTTAAAAGCAGATGGAACAGTATGGACATGGGGAAGAAATGATTATGGACAATTAGGAGATAATACAACAACATCAAGTTCATATGCAATTCAAGTTCATGGTGTTGAAAATAATGGATATTTAACAGGAATAAAACAAATTAGTTGTGGTGGTGCATTTGTTACAGCATTGTCTAAAGAAGGAGAAGTATATTCTTGGGGACTTGGAACATCTGGTCAATTAGGTAATAGTGCTAAAACTACATATAAATATCCAGTAAAAGCAACTGATGTAGCTGATGTAGAAAAAATAGCTACAACACACTATACGACTATTTGCTTAAAAACAGATGGAACAGTTTGGAATTGGGGATTGAATCGTTATGGACAACTAGGTTATGGAAGTAGTTCAACAAGTTCTAGCAATACAAATTATGCTAAAACTACACAAACACAAGTAAAAATAGATTCAACTACATATTTAACAGATGTGGTTGATATTAGTGGTAATTGGGCAACAGCTTATGCTGTAACATCTAATGGCGAAGTATACGGTTGGGGATTAAATACAGAAGGTCAAATAGGAGATAACACAGTGACTAATAAAGCATATGCAACTAGAACCGTAGGTAGATATTATACACAAATTAGTGATGTAACAAAATTACAATCAAGTTCTACAAGTTCATATACAAGTTATTTAATAAAAGAAGATGGAAGCATATATTGTAATGGTAGAGTAAGTAATGGTCAGTTGTTAGATGGAGATGTAGGCTATTCTACAAGAAATTATGCAGAAGAAATAAAACAAAGTTATTTAACTATTCAAGACAAAATTGATTATGTAAAAAAAGGAACAACTAAAACTGTTAAAGTAGATACAGTAGAAGAGTTGAATTTAAAAGGAAAACCTTCTTATGGAAATTTAACATATACAAGTACAAATGAAGATGTAGCAACAATTGACTCAAATGGAAATTTAACAGCGAGAGAATTTGGAACAACAACAATTATTGTTACAGAAGATTTACATGGTTATCGCGCACAAGCGACAATTTATGTAACAGAAAATAAAGACAATATAATAACTTCACCTATGGTAGTTCAAGGAACAAGTTTTACAGGTATTTTAAAAGCTGATGGAACTGTATGGATGAGTGGTATAAATAATTATGGTCAGTTAGGTGATGGAACTACTACATATAGAGGAAATTTAGCTCAAGTTAAAATAGATGAAAATACATATTTAACTAATGTTGTAAGAATTGCAGCAGGAGCAAGTCATTGTTTAGCTGTTACAAAAGATGGAGAGGTGTACGCATGGGGGCTTGGTACATCTGGTCAACTAGGACAAAATGGTACAGCAAATTCTTCTTATGCAGTAAAAGTTTTAGATGAAACTGGTGAAAAAGCCTTAGAAAATATTATAGATGTATCTGCAGGAGCAACTCATAGTTTAGCAGTAGACAAAAATGGTGTTTTATATGCATGGGGATTAGGTACAAATTATAGATTAGGAAATAATTCAACAACAACACAAAAATTACCAACAATTGTTCTAAACACATATAATGTAACAGGAGTAAGTGCTGGTTCAGCATTTTCTGTAGCATTAAGAGGTGATGGAAGAGCGTATGGTTCAGGAGCAAATACTTATGGTCAAGCTGGTAATGGTGAAAAATCAGATTTGAATGGATTTTTCTTAATGGGAGATTCTAGCAATAAAATTATATATGAAAATTTAACTAATGTTGTAGCAGGTGGAACACATACTTTATTACAAGAAGATGTAGGCAAAGTTTATGTGATAGGACTTGGAACATCAGGTCAATTATCACAAGGTTCAACTTCTAATTTTACAACAAGAAAAGAAGCTTTAATTTTAGATGATGATCCAGAAACAGATGATATAGAAACAAAAGCAATAGAGAATATATCATTTATTAGTGCTGGAAATACATTTAGTATAGCGGTAACAAAAGATGGAAAAGCATATATATGTGGATTAAACACATCTGGTCAATTAGGACAAGGAGATGTAACATCACCAGTAGATATGTTTACTCTAGTTAAAGATGAAACAGGAGAAAATAATTTAAGTAATGTATTATTTTCAGCAATAGGTTCTTCAAACACTATTAATAGTGCATATATTTTAAATGATGGAACAGTATGGACAGTAGGAACAGGAGCTTCTGGACAACTTGCAACAGGTTCATATAAAAATACATATTTAGTAACAAGAGTTGAAGAAGATGAGTTTAAAGCAAAAGAAAAGATAGTAAAATTAGAAGTTAATGAAACGAGCCAAATAGAACTTTCTATAATGCAAGGTTTTAATGTTTATGATAACGAACAATCTGTAAGTTCTAATCTTAAATATGAAGTAGAGAATGAATCTATAGCAACAGTTTCTAGCACAGGGCTAATTACAGCTAAAAAATTAGGATATACAAAAGTTAAAGTTACAGATTTAGATAATAACTTAGAAGAATATATTACAGTAACTGTATCAAATAGCATAGGATATACAGAGGCAAAATTATCAGCTGGAATAAACTTTACAGTTGCATTGAAAGAAGATGGAACTGTATGGTCTTGGGGAATAGGTACATCAGGAAGACTTGGAACTGGAAACACTACAAATCAAACAGAGCCTGTACAAGTTTTATCACCAGATGGAAGAAATAAATTAACAAAAGTTAAAGATATAGCTGTAGGTTATGATAGTTCATCAGCATTATTAGAAGATGGAACAGTAGTATCTTGGGGAAATAATGGATCTTACAATTTGGGAAATGGAACTAATGTAGATTCCACAGTACCTGTATATGTTGTGGATAGTGATGGAAATAAAATAAAAGATATTGTAAAAATAGCAAGAGGAAATGACTATTGTCTAGCTTTAACAAAGGATGGAGAGATTTATTCTTGGGGGTATAATAACTATGGACAATTAGGATTGAATAATGTAGCAACAACACAATATGCAACTAAAGTAAAAGATGAAACTGGAAAAGGAACAATTCAAGATGTTACTGATATAGTAGCTAGTATGTACACATCTTATGCATTAAAAGAAGATGGAACAGTATATGCATGGGGATATAATGCTGATGGTCAACTAGGAAATGGTACAACATCAAATGCTAATACTTTACCAAAACAAAGTAAAATGGAAGATGTTGCAAAAATAAGTGCATCAGCACATTCAGCTATAGCACTTAAAAATGATGGAACAGTATGGAGTTGGGGATGGAATGCATATGGTCAAAATGGTATAGGAACCACAAGTGATGCCATAGTACCTACTCAATGTAAATTTGATTCTACCACTTATGTAACAGATGTTATAGATATAGGAACAACTGGTGGAACACATTATATATTAGATAATGCAAATAAAGTATATGCTGCTGGAAATAACGTAGCAGGAGAAGTTGGAGATGATACAACTACAAATAGAAGCTATTTTGTAGAAGTTAAATCTAAATATGGAGCAGTGCTTACAAACAACATAGTAAAACTAAGCAGTTCTATGGCAAGAACTGATAGCCGTACAGATTGTTCAACAGGATATTTTATAAGAGAAGATGGAAGTTTGCTTGGAGTTGGTAAAAACTCTTCATACCAATTATTAGGTAAAATGACTACTACATTAAAATCTGCTAAAGAAATGAATGTATCTTATATGGAAATAACTGATAGAGTAAGCTATTTAAAGATTGGAGAAAGTAAAAAAATATCTACAAATGTAGTAGAAAACTTTAATATGTATGCAAGAGCTCCACAAACAGGAACAATTAACTGGTCTAGCAGTAATGAAGCTATTGCAACAATTGATTCAAATGGAAATGTTAAAGCAATTTCAGAAGGACAGACAACAATAATAGCACAAGATAGTAAAAATGGTTATATATCATCAGCTACTATATATGTAACAAGAGCTACTGAAAATGCAATTACAATTCCACAAGTAGCACAAGGTTTAAATTATACAATTACGTTAAAAGCAGATGGAACAGTATGGGCAAGTGGTTTAAATGATGTTGGACAATGTGGTATAGGAAGTAGTGCAATGAATATTGCTGTACCAGAGCAAGTAAAAATAAATGATACTACATATTTAACAGATGTAGTAAAAATATCATCTGGTTTAAGCCACACTTTAGCTTTAACAAAAGATGGAAAAGTATATGCATGGGGATTAAATAGTCGGTGGACAACTTGGAAATAATAGCATAGTTAATTCAAAATATGCTGTCCAAATGCTAAATGAATATGGAACTGAACCAGTAGAGAATATTGTAGATATTGCAGCAGGTAGAACACATAGTGTAGTCTTAAATAAAAACGGAACTGCATATGCAGTAGGATATAATGCTCATGGAGAGCTAGGAGATGGAACTAATACTAATAAACAAATATTATCTAAAGTTGAAGAAGTGCAAAATATTACACAAATTTCAGCAGGACAATATCATACAACAATGCTTAGAGGAGATTCTACTGTATGGGTTGTTGGTAGAAATTATTATGGTGAATTAGGCATAAATTCAACATCAACTTCATCAACAGCATCTGCACAAGGTGTAACAATTGCAAGACAAACGATGAATCAAGATAAAAATGATGTTTTAAAAAATATTACACAAATAGCATCTGGTGGATGGCATAATGTTGCACTTACAAGAAATAAACAAGTTTATACATGGGGATATGGACTAGATGGACAATTAGGAACAAATACAAAAACATCATATTCATTCCCACAATTAGTATTAGATAATACAGATGGAACTAATGGAATTGGTGGAATACAAAAAATTGGTGCATCTGAAAGAATAACATTCTTAATTACAGAAAATAATCAGGTTTTAGCAACTGGTGAGAACTCAAATTATCAATTATCACAAAATAATACAACAGATTTAGGAATAGTTGGAAATCTTTTAAGTCAAGATGGTGAAAATTATATTGAAGATATAATTAATGTTCCAAACTCAAGTGCTAATACAAATAATACAGCTGTAATTAAAGCTGATGGTAGTGTTTGGGTAGCAGGTCTTGGAGCAAAAGGACAAATAGGAAATAATGAATATATAACAGCAACAGTATATACAAGATTTGGTTCATCAGCTATTAAAAATGAAAATTCTATTATAACACTTGCTGTAGGAGGAACAGAAAAGTTAAATATTAAATTAATACAAGGATTTAATGTTTATGAAGATGAACAAGATAGTTTAGGCAGTATGAAATATACATCACAAAATCCAGATTTTGTAACAGTTAATGCAGAAGGTCTAGTAACTGCGCTAAAACAAGGTTCATCAAGAATTACGATTACTGATGAAACAAATATGCTTTGTAGTTCGGTACTTGTAGAAGTAACTAGAGACAAAGAAGATATAGTTCAAGCAGAAATTGAAGCTACTACACAAACAATATTATTAAAAACAGATGGAACAGTATGGTCATATGGAGATAATACTGCTGGAGGACTTGGTATGGGTGATATGGAAAGTCATACAGAAATATTCCAAGTATTAGATCCAAATGGAAAAGATAAATTATCAAATGTTAAAAATATCTCTAGTGGATATCAATTTGCAGCAGCAGTAAAACAAGATGGTAGAGTTGTAACCTGGGGGCTTGGAACATCAGGTCAACTTGGAAATGGAGAAAATATAAGTAGTAGTATTCCTGTTTATGTTGTCGATAGCAACGGAGATGAATTAACTGATGTAATTAAAGTTTCTTGTGGATATTATTTCTCAATAGCATTAAAGGAAGATGGAACAGTATGGGCATGGGGAAGTAATATATATGGACAATTAGGTATAAATAGTGGAACTAATCAAAATGTTGCAGTTCAAGTTAAAGATACAACAGGAAGCGGATATTTAATAGGAATATGTGATATTACAACACAAGCCTATACATCACATGCACTAACAGCAAAAGGTGAAGTTTATGGATGGGGATATAATTACTATGGTCAAATAGGTAATGGTACAAGAAATACAGGAAGTAGTGGTACAGGAAGAGGAAGTGTATTACCTAAAAAATTATCACTTACAGATGTTGTAAAAATAGTTGGTGGATATCATCATACTATGGCATTAAAAAATGATGGAACAGTATGGACATGGGGATTAAACCGTTATGGAACATTAGGATATGGAAATAGCTCAACTTCAAGTAGTAGTGAATATCTAAAGTCATCACCAGTGCAAGTAAAATTAGGAAATACTTCTACACCACTTACAAATGTAATAGATATAGGAACTTCTAATGAAACATCTTATGCAATAACAGCAGATGGAAATAATTATGGATGGGGATATAATTATTATGGAAATATAGGAAGTAAAGGAACTACAGGAAGTAGTGGAAATTACAATTTACCTCAAACTCTAAAAGAAAGATATTCAGAAATTTATACAGGTACAATTGTAAAATTAAATAGAAGCACTAACTCTAATATCAATTCTTTCATTCAAGATGATGGAACTATTATGGGAAGTGGTAGAGGAGATAATGTAAGAAGAGTTCAGCTTCAAACAGATAGAACATATACACAAAATTATGTAATACCAATTAGTGAAGATTATTTAGAAATTGATAATCGTATATCTTATATAAAACAAGGTGAAACTACAACTTTAAATGCCCAAGTTAATAATAGATTAAATGCTTTTATAGGTCATATAAAAGTAGGAAACTTAAACTGGACATCATCAAATCCAGAAGTTGCAATGGTTTCAAATGATGGACAAGTAACTTCAGTAGGATTAGGCAAAACAACTATAACAGTAAGAGATGTTACAAATGGATATACAGCACAAGCACAAGTAATAGTTACTCAAAATAATGAAAAAGTTATAACAATGCCAGATATTTCACAAGGTAGATATTTTACAGTTATATTAAAAGCTGATGGTTCTGTTTGGACAACTGGTATAAACACAAATGGACAATGTGGTGATGGAACAACTGTAAATAGAACAAAACCAGTTAGAGTAAAAATTAATTCTAAAGAATATTTAAAAGATATTGTTAAAATAGCAGCAGGAGAAGATCATGCAGTAGCTGTTTCAAAAACAGGTGAAGTGTATGCTTGGGGTTATAATGATACATATCAACTTGGAAATGGAACAACTACAAAGAGTGTATACGCAACTAAAGTACTAAATACTAGTGGAGATGGATATTTGCAAAATGCGATAGATGTAAGTTGTGGATACAAATTTACAATTATATTATTAAAAGATGGTTCAGTTCTAGGATTTGGTAGAAATGCTTATGGTGAGCTTGGAACTTTAAATAATAGTAATAAATCATATCCAACTAAAATGGATGGAATATATAATGCTGTTGATGTTCAAGCAGGTTCTAATCATTCAATAATACAAAAAGCAGATGGAACAGTATGGGCTACAGGTTATAACTATTATGGAACACTTGGACAAGATGCAACAAATAAAGGCTCTGCAGCAGCATCACAAGGAAGAAATTATGCAAATCCAGTTATTAATGAAACAAAAGATGCAGTTTTAAGAAATGTTACTAAAATTTCTTCAGGAGCTTATCAAAATATTGTATTAACTACTGATGGAAATGCTCTTGTTTGGGGATATAACAATGTTGGACAATTAGGTACTGGAAATAGTACAAACTTTGCATATCCTATAGCAATGACTGTAAATGAAACAACTGAAATTCTATCAGATAAAGTAATTGATATTGGTGGAAGTGCTAATAAAACAATTGTGAAAACTGAAGATGAATCAGGTGTTAAACATGTTCTTATTACAGGTCAAAACACAAATGGCTCATTAGGTGTAGGAAATACAACTAATGTAACTAGACTAGTTCCTGTAATGAATACAGAAAATACAAAAGAAGCAGATGGATTAGATATTTTGCAAAATGATTCTAGATCTTTTGAAAATACTGGATATATAGATTTAGAGGGAAATGTATGGACAGCTGGATTAAATACATATGGACAAATTGGTGATGATACTGTATATCAAAGAAACAATATTGTTCAAATTGGCGATATTTCTTTAATAGCAGATGAAATAATATTTACAATGAAACCAAATGAATCAAAACAAATTAATACAAGTATTGAAGATTCATTTAATGTATATATTAAAGATATTAAACCAGGAACATTAACATATGAATCATTAGATGAAAGTATTGCTACAGTAAATGAATCAGGATTAGTTACAGCAAAATCTGTAGGAAATACATTTATAAAAATAACAGATACATCAAGAGATATTCAGACAGCAGTTTATATTAAAGTAATAAAAGACCAAAATGATATGAAATATGAACCAATGGTAGATGGAGGAAATAAATTTTCTGTAGCATTAAAAGGTGATGGAACAGTATGGGCATGGGGATATAATAACTATGGTCAATTAGGAAATAATTCAACTGCAACTTCAGAAATTCCTTCACAAGTTAAAGGATTAGATGGAGAAGGATTTTTAACAGACATTCAAATGATATCATGTGGTACAGACCATGTTCTTGCATTAAAAGAAGATGGAACAGTATGGGCATGGGGATATAATAATTATGGTCAATTAGGTGATAATACACAAATTAAGAGATATACTCCAGTTCAAGTAATGGCTGAAAATGGAGATGGATATCTTCAAGATATAATTTATATACAAGCAGGTGCAAATTATTCTGTAGCTATAAATAAAAAAGGTGAAGTCTGGACATGGGGACAAAATGATGTTGGACAGCTTGGTGATGGTAGCAAAGTTGCTAAATATACACCAGTTAGAGTAAAAGCAAACTTATCAGGTGTTGTGAGTGTAGCTTGTGGAGCACAACATACTGTTGCATTAAAAGCTGATGGAACAGTATATGCTTGGGGTAATAACACATATGGACAATTAGGAGATAATACAAAAACTCAGAAGTTAATACCTGTAAGAGTTTTAGAAACAGCAGATTCTTATATAGATGATGCAGTAGCAGTTTCTTCTACACAATATTCAAGCCATATATTAACATCTGATGGTGAAATATATAGTGTTGGTTTAGGAACATCAGGTCAACTTGGAGATAATACAAAGGTAACTAAACAATTACCAGTAAAAGTTGTAAATACAGATAATTCTGGAGTTTTAACAGGAATTACTGCAATTAAATCTGGAGCAAATACAACATATGCACTTTCAAAAGAAGGTAAAGTATATGCTTGGGGTATTGGAACAAATGGAGAGCTTGGAAATAATACATATAGCAATTCATTATTACCAGTATCTGTAAAAAATGGTAGTGGAGATGAAGAATTATCTAATATTTTATATATTGGGGCTGGTGCAAATCATGGACTAGCAGTAGAAAATAGCGGATATGTAGAAGTATGGGGATTAAATGACCAAAAACAAGCAGGAGATCCAAATTCAGCAAAAGTGGCTCTTCCAATATATATTGGTTCTAAAATAGTAGCTACACCAAATAATGTAACTATAAATGTTTCTGAAACACAAAAAGTAACAGTTAACATGGATTCATTTAACTTGTTTAAAGCAAATGGTGATCTAGATAGAGAAATTGAATTTACAAGTTTAAACCAAGATGTTGCAACAGTTGATACAGAAGGTACTATTACTGGTGTTAAAATGGGTATAACAAAAATTGTAGTTAAAGATTCTATATCTGGAAAAGTTACAACAATAGAAGTAAGCGTTCTTCAAAATGGCGCTATAGCTACTCCAAAAGTTGTATCTGGATTAAACCATACAGTAGCATTAAAAGCAGATGGAACAGTATGGACATGGGGATATAATGGTTATGGACAATTAGGAAATGGAACAACAACTAATAGTTATGTACCAGAAAAAATTGGATTAGATAATGTAATTGATATAGCAGCAGGAGATTACTTTACACTTGCATTAAAACAAGATGGAACAGTATGGGCATGGGGAAGAAATGAAAAAGGACAATTAGGACAAGGAAACACGACAAATTCTACAGTGCCTAAACAAGTACTTGGTGTTGGTGAAGCAAGTTTCTTAAGTGGTGTTACTAAAATTGCAGCTTGTAGATACCATTGGGTTGCTCTTTTAGATACAACAGAAGTTGTTTCATGTGGTAATAACTCTTTAGGTGAACTTGGAGATAATACTTCTACTAATAGAACAACACCAGTTTATATGCTAAACCACAATGGTGTAGGTAATGTAAATTCTGTAAAAGATATATCTATTGGTCAATGTGAAACAGCTATATTAAAAGAAGATGGAAGTTTATGGATGACAGGTCACAACTGCTGTGGAGGACTAGGACAAGGAAATACAACAACATCTTATAGAATAAAACAAGTTAAAGATACAACTGGAAATGGAACATTAAATAATATTATTCAAATTTCTAGTGGTGGATGGGGTTCTTTAGCTCTTGATAGCAATGGAAATGTATGGAGCTGGGGATCAAATAGCTATGGTCAATTAGGTATTAATAGTACATCTAATAAATCTTTACCTCAAAAAGTTCTAGGGGTAAATGGAACAGGATATTTAGAAAATATTGTTAGTGTAAAATCAGGATATTATAGTTCATTTGCTGTAGATAGTAATGGAAATGTATATTCTTGGGGTTATAACAATAATGGACAATTAGGTATAAATAATACAACTACTTATAAAGTTCCAAAACAAGTATTAAGTTCAAATGGAACAGATTTATTAGATAATGTTATGATTGCAGACTCAAATGGATATCATTCAACATTTGTTAAATATGATGGAACAGTATGGACTGTTGGATATAATAAAAATGGCGAACTTGGAAATGATGGTAATGTTAGTACAAAATTAGTTGAATGTATAAGTAATCCAAAATTAGAAGTTAAAGAAAAATATGTAATTTTTGATGAAATAGGACAAACAAAGAAAATTGAAGTAAGTGTTAATAGTGGATTTAATCTACTTGTTGACACAATCGAAGCTGGAACAAATACATTTAGAAGCCTAAATAGAGATGTTGTTGAAGTAGACCAATATGGAAATATTATTTCAACAGGAGCAGGAACAACATATATTAAGATAACAAATGAAGAACTTGGGCTTATAGCAGCAGTAAAAGTAGTTGTACCAGTAAGAGATGCCAAAGTTGCTCCAAAAATAGTAGGTGGTGCAAACCATTATGTAGCATTAAAAGCAGATGGAACAGTATGGACATGGGGTTATAATGGATATGGACAATTAGGACAAGGTAATACAAGTAATTATTTAGAGCCTACAAAAACAACAATGTCAGATGTAATAGATGTAGCAGCAGGTGCTAACTTTACTGCAGTATTAAAGAAAGACGGAACAGTATGGGTAGCAGGACAAAACAATTATGGACAACTAGGACAAGGTAATACTACAGGATTAGAAGTATTTACTAAAGTAAAAGCAGAAAATGGAACAGATTATTTAAGTGATATTATTGCAATTTCAGCTTCAAACTACTATATGGTAGCTTTAAAGAAAGATGGAACAGTATATGCATGGGGATTAAATACATCAGGACAATTAGGTATTGGAAGTACATCTAATATATATTTACCAACAAAAGTAAGAAAGGTAAATAATATAATTGATATGTCAGCAGGTTCAACTCATTTAGTATTACTAGATGCAGATGGAACAGTATGGGCAACTGGACAAAATAATTATGGACAATTAGGAAATAAAACAACTACAAATGCTACAATTCCAGCTAAAGTATTAAATACAGATGGAACAGGTAATATTACAGATATTATAAAAGTAGCAGGAGGAGAGAAATTTACTGTATTACTTAGTGAAGATGGAAAAGTATATTCATTTGGATATAATAATTATGGACAATTAGCAATAAATAGCACTACAAAACAAGTATTACCAGTACTTGCAAAAGATGTAGATGGTTTAAATATAGAAAATGCTATAGATATTGAAGCAAGACAATATACAGCATCAATTGTAAGAAAAGATAGAACAGTTTGGACAGTTGGTTATAACGAATATGGAGCTGCAGGAAATGGAACAACTGTTACAAATAAATTATATACTCAAGTATTAGGTGAAAAAGGTGAAGGTAAGTTTGAAGATGCTTTATTATCAAGTACAACAAATAATTCGCTGGTAACTGCAGATAACCTAGGTAGAGTATATACATCTGGTTACAATAGCTATGGACAATTAGGTGATAAAACATTAAGTAATTCAAAATATCTAATTGGAATTAGTAAAACAAGCTTGCAAGTAAAAGAATCAATTGTAGTATTAAATAGCATAGGAGAAACAAATCAAATTGAAGCTTCTATGAATCTAGGATTTAATATTTTATATGATAATTTAGAAAATGAAACATATACATATAAATCATTAAATACAAACATAGTAACAGTTAGCGATACAGGACTTATTACAGCTGTTAAATATGGAGATGCACGTATAGAAGTTACAAATATTGAAACTGGAAATACAGCTACAGTTATTGTTAAAGTTGTAAGAGAAGGTGATATATCAAATCCAAAAATTAAGAGTGGTATAGATTTTAATATAGCACTAAAAGCTAATGGAACAGTGTGGTCTTGGGGATATAATGAATATGGACAATTAGGAACAAACGACAATGTAAGAAAATTAGAACCAAGTAAAATTGAAATAGATAATGTTGTAGATATTGCATGTGGAAATAATCATACTTTATTCCTAAAAGAAGATGGAACAGTATGGGCTACTGGTTTAAATAACTATGGACAATTAGGAAATAATAAAACAACTAATTCAAATACACCAGTTCAAGTAACAGGGTTAAAAAATATTATTAGAATAACTGCTGGAGCAAATCATTCTTTAGCACTAGATAGTGATGGAACTGTATATGCTTGGGGTTATAATGGATATGGACAATTAGGTGATACAACTACAACAAGAAGAAGTATCCCTGTGGAAGTTAGAAAACTAACTAAAATTAAAGAAATTTCAGCTGGAAATCATTCTTCAATAGCTTTAGATATAGATGGAAATGTATATGTATGGGGATTAAATACTTCTGGACAATTAGGATTAGGTACAAAAACAAATGTATTAGAAGCAACTAAATTAACAAGTGTATCTAATATATTACAGATTGAAAGTGGAATTAATTATAATTTGCTTGTAACAGAAAGTGGAGAAGTATATAGCTTTGGTATTAATGGAAGCGGACAACTTGGAAATGGAACAACAACTAATAGCTTAACACCTGTTAAAGTTAAATTAGCAGATGGAACAGATTTAACTAATATTGAATCTGTATCAGCTGGAACAAAACACGTTTTAGCTAAAACATATGATGGAACAGCTTATGGATGGGGATTAGATAGTAATTATCAATTTGGTGATGAAGTAACTATTACAAGACTAAACCCAGAACCAATTAAATATAGTGAGGCATCTGATATTATTACAGAAATATTAGAAGTAGATGCTGGTGATACTCACTCTAGTATTGTAAAAGAAGATGGAACAGTATGGGTAACAGGTAAAAATAGTTATGGACAATTAGGTAATGGCACAACAATTACAAGTAAATCTTGGATTTGCATAAGTGATATAAAAATAAAAGTTCAAGATACAGCTGTAACTATTCCAGAAATTGGTGGAACATATCAAATAAATCCACAATTAAATGTAGGATTTAACTTACTATATGATGATATGAAAGACGGAGATTTTGCATATGCAAGTAACAAAAAGGAAATCGTAGATGTCTCAGATATAGGAGTAATTACAGGTATAAAACGTGGAAAAACAAAAGTAGGAATTACAGAAACTAATACACAAAAAACAATCTATATTGATGTTTATGTATTAGAAAAAAATGATATTGCATTCCCAGCACTTGCTACAACAGAATATTCAAGTGTAGCATTAAAATCTGATGGAACAGTGTGGACATGGGGATTAAATACTAATGGTGAGCTTGGTTTAGGTGATAATTTAAATAGACTAGCTCCAACTAAAGTTGATATTGATAATGTAGTTAGAATTTCAGTAAGTACAAACCATGTATTAGCACTAAGAAAAGATGGAACAGTATATGCATGGGGACTAAATACTAATGGACAATTAGGTACTGGTGATAATACAAGTTCTAATATTCCAGTTCAAGTAAAAGCAAATACTGAAAGTGGATACTTAGAAAATATTAAAGAAATATCAACAGCTACTAATATGTCTATGGCATTAGATGAAAGTGGAAATGTTTATACTTGGGGACTAAATGATTATGGACAATTAGGATTAGGAAATAAAACAAGTACTAATATGCCTACAATTTTAACCGAAATATCAAATGTTACCAAAATAGAAGGTGGAAATAAATCTGCATATGCTATAACAGATGAAGGAAATGTTTATTCTTGGGGATATAATTCAAATGGTCAATTAGGAGATGGAACTAATACTATTAGAACAAGTCCAGTAAAAGTTTCAAATATCTCTGGAATAATTGATATATCAGCATCAACAACAGACCAAGTTCTAGCATTAAAAGATGATGGAACAGTATGGGGCTGGGGATATGCAAGTTTAGGAGCATTAACAGATATTGGTGGTTCAATACCAAAACAAATAATGGATACAGATGGCACTAGAATGAAAGGTATTTCATCTATAAGTTCAGGATATTACGCATCACTTGTAATTACTGATAATGGAGAAGTTTTAGCTTTCGGTAATAATGGATATGGAGAACTTGGATTAGGAAATACAGTAAGTACTCAAGTTCCAAAAAATGTTATAGAAAATGAAGATACAAACTTAAGTAATGTATTTATCGCTCAAATGGGTAAACATTATAGTTTATATGCTAAAGAAGATGGTAGTGTTTGGGCAACAGGATATAACGAGTATGGACAGTTAGGTAATACATCAACTGTAGCAATAAATATACCTGAGAATATTAGTTCAGACTATTTATCTGTAGATGTATTAGAACTTACATTTAATAATGTTGATGAAAGTAAAAAAATAAATGCAACTTATAATTTTGGATTTAATCTATATGATTATACAGATTCAAAAGATATAGAGTTTTCATCACAAGATGACTCGATAGCAATAGTAGATTCTTATGGAAATGTTACATCAAAAGGTATTGGAAAAACATATATTGATATAGAATCTGGAAGTTTAGCTAGAAGAGTAGAAATAAATGTACTAAAAGCAGATGAAACATCTGTAATGGATACAAGAGCTGGTGGAAAACACACAGTAGGATTAAAAACAAATGGAACAATTTGGACATTTGGTGATAACTCATATGGTCAATGTGGAGTAGGTGAAGTAAATAATATAAATTACACATCACCACAAGAAGTATTAAATTCAGAAGGAGTAGTATTTACAAAAATTGCAGTAGGTAAAAATCATACATTAGCATTAGATAATAATGGAAATGTATATGCATTTGGTGCAAATAGTTTAGGACAACTTGGAAATTCTACAGGATTAAATAGTGGAGTTATAACAAAAATTGAAGGACTAGAAGATATTGTTCAAATAGAATGCTATGAAAATACAAGTATGGCAATTAATAGTGATGGAGAATTATATATATGGGGAGAAGGATATACTCCTATTCCAACTAAACTAAACTTCTATTCAAAAATAATAGATATTAGTGGAAAATTAATTCTTTCAGAATATGGAACAGTATGGAATCTAAATAATATAAATCAAAAAGTTCCAATATTAACAAATATTGTAGAAATAGCATCAGGAGATAGTCATTATCTAGCATTAGCATCAGATGGCAAAGTTTATGCTTGGGGTAATAACTCATATGGACAATTAGGATTAGGTAGTATTCAAAGTACAGACACACCAACTAAAATTACTAAATTGCCAGATGTAGAAAGCATTAAAGCTGGTCAATATAATTCTTATGTATTAACTAAAGATAATGAAGTTTATAGCTTTGGTAGAAATAGTAATGGAAGTTTAGGTTTAGGTATAACTGATAATTATGTTATGAGTCCAGCAAGAGTAACAAGTAGTAATGTAGAAAGAATATCTGCAGGTCAAAATTATGCTACATATGTAGCTGATGATGGATTTGTATATTCTTGGGGAACAAATACATGTGGACAATTAGGTCATGGAGATAAGTTAGAAAAATCTGAGCCAACCTTAATTGGAAGTGTAAAAATAATAAATAAAGATAATACTATTACAATAAAAGAAGGCGAAGATTACACTATAAATGCAACATTAAATAATACATTTAATTTAAGACAAGATATAATAGATTCTACAGGATTTACATTTAATTCTATTGATGAAAAAATAGCTACAGTATCAAATGGAATTATTAAAGGTGTATCTCCTGGACTTACAACAGTTGTAATTAGCCATAATTCAAGTAATAATAACCAAAACATTTATATAGAAGTATTAGACAAAGATGTAGATAATGCGAAATCTGTAATTGATGTAAAAACTGCAAATGACTTTAGTATAGCGTTAAAAATAGATGGAACAATTTGGAGTTGGGGACTAAATACTAATGGACAATTAGCATTAGGAAATAATGTAAATACAAATATTCCATCTCAAATTAAAATAGAAAAACGTATTGTTCAAACAGCTGTAGGAAGTAATCATATAGTAGTTCTTACAGAAGAAGGAAAAGTTTATTCAGCAGGATTAAATACTTCTGGACAATTGGGAAATGGAACATTATCAAATTCTAATACATTAGTAGAAGTAATTGATGAATATGGAAAACAGATAGAAAATATCGCAAGAATTTCAGCAGTAGAAAATACAACATATTTATTAGATTATGATGGAAATATTTATGCATGTGGTAATGGGTATAACAAGCTTGCATTAAAGCTCGAAAAATTAGACGATATATCTGCAATATATGGAAATTATGGTATTACAAAAGATAACAAAGTGATTAATTTATCTACAAAAGAAGCTGTAGATGGTTTAGAAAATATTATAAAAATAGCAGTAGGAACAAACCATGTAATTTTCTTAAAATCAGATGGAACAGCATATGCAATGGGAACAAATACTAATGGACAATGCGGAAATGGTACAAAAGTAAATTGTTTAACACCAACAGTTGTAAGAAATAGCACAGGAACATCAAGTTTAACTGATATTAAAGATATTGATGCAGGAGAAAACTTTAGTATTGCAGTATTGCAAAATGGTGAGGTTTATACATGGGGTTCTAATGAAAATAATAAATTAGGAACAGATCAAGTATCTGACCAAGTATTACCTAAAAAGATACAAAGTATCTCAGATGGAATTATAGTTTCTGCTGGAACAAATAGCAGTACATATGTAAATTCTAATGGTAAAGTTTATGATTGGGGATTAGGTGTAAACGGAACATTAGGAAATGGTGTAAATGCAAATTCTATAGAAAAAGTTTTAGTTGGAACAGAAGATGTAATTGTAAGTACAAACCATTTAACAATTCAAAAATCTGCAAAACAAACTTTAACTGCAAAAGTAAAATCATTTAATCTAATTAAAGATGAAACATCAAGTGGAATTACATTTACTTCAAATGATAAGTCTGTAGTAAAAGTTGATAGTTTATCTGGAGAAGTAACTGGACTAGAAGAAGGAACAACTTCTATTACAGTAAGTCAAGATGGAACAGATAATATTTCTATTGTACAAGTAAGTGTAATTAGAGAAGGAATTGCTATTAAACCTTCAGTTCAAACTGTTAATTCAACACAAGTTATACTAAAATATGATGGAACAGTTTGGACATATGGATTAAATACAAATGGTGAATGTGGTATAGGAAACAATGTATCAAGTGATAACTTAAGAAAAGTTACATTTGATGGAACAAATGCAAAAATAGTTCAAATTGCAGTTGGAGAAAGCCATGTAATGGCCTTAGATGAAAACGGATATGTTTGGACTTGGGGAAGAAACCAATATTTGCAACTTGGAAAAGATGGAATTACAAGTTCTAATATACCAGTTAAAGTAGATTTAGATGATAAAATAGTTAAAATAGCAGCTGGATATAACTCATCTTTTGGTATAACTGAAAATAATGAACTAATTGCATGGGGATTAAATACTGATGGTCAGCTTGGAGTAGGAAATTATGATAATAGAATATTACCTACAAAAGTAGA
This sequence comes from Clostridiales bacterium, assembly GCA_019417465.1. Classification (GTDB taxonomy): domain Bacteria; phylum Bacillota; class Clostridia; order TANB77; family CAG-508; genus CAG-492. Next base: position 148,027 of record DXVF01000001.1, on the reverse strand, counting down.
AACAATGAAAAATGTTTTAGATGTTCAATCAGGAAAATCACATACAATGCTATTAACAACAAATGGAATAGTTTGGACAGTTGGAAATAATAGCTTTGGAGCTTTGACAGGAACAGAATATAAACGTAATACATTTGCAAAAGTAGAAAACTTAGAAAATGTAGCATATATTTCTAGTGGTGAATACCATAATATGGCATTAACAACAAATAGAAAATTATATGTATGGGGATATAATGTTCATGGACAGTTAGGAATAAATTCATTAGATACAACAGATACTCCAGTTCAAATAACTGATATAACAGGAATTAAAGAAGTATCAGCAGGAAGATTTAATTCTACTATTGTAACTAAAGATGGAAAACTATATGTAGCAGGATTAAATACATTAGGACAATTAGGTGATGGAACAAGTGATTATAAACAAGTATTTACTGAATCTACAACAATAAGTGATGTATATTCTGCAGATTCAGGAGATACATATATGATGTCAATTAAAAATGATGGTACTGTTTGGGCATGGGGAGATTATTATCATGGAACAAGTGATATAAGAACTGTTTCAAATAGTAATGTTCCAGTTCAAATAGGAAACCAAGGATTTAGTATACGTGATAATGACATTTCAGTTAATATTGAAGGTACAAAACAGATTGAAGTAAATTCACAATTTGAATTTAATGTATTTAAAGATAATATACAAAATAGCGATTATGAGTATGTATCATTAAACACAAGTGTTGCAACTGTCGATAATTCAGGTACAGTAACAGGTGTTAAAGTTGGAACAACATGGGTTAAAGTAACAGAAAAAACAACAGGTGATGTACAAATTGTAATTGTAAGAGTTATAGAAAAAGATAATAAAGTTGCACCAAGAGTTGATGGTGGTAATGATTATACTGTTGTATTAAAAGCAGATGGAAGCTTATGGAGCTTTGGTTACAATTCAAATGGTGAACTTGGAAATGGAAGTTTAAATAGTGCAGATGTACCAAAAGAAGTAAATATATTAAAATCATATACAAATATTGCTATAGGAGGAAACTTTGGATTAGCATTAAGAAATGATGGAAATGTATGGAGCTTTGGTCTAAATAATGTAGGACAATTAGGATTAGGAGATAGAAACATAAGACAGGCACCTACATTAATAAGTAACATAATTAATATAACTAAAATAGCAGTAGGAAAATCACATGCTGTAGCTTTAGGAAAATATGGAGAAGTATATACATGGGGATATAATGATGTAGGACAATTAGGAACAGGTGATACTAAAATAGCAGAGACTCCAACATTAATAGAAGTTCTAGGAGCAAATATAGTAGATATAGCAGCAGGAGATGATTACACAGTATTAGTAGATGCAAATGGAAAATTGTATGTATTTGGAAATACACAAAGTATTATAGGTTCTAATTGCCAAGTTCCAACAGAAGTTACTACAGTTACAAATGTAGCAAAAGTAGCATGCGGAAAAGAACTAATTGTTCTTACAAAAGATGGAAATGTACAAAAAGTTGCAAGTACAGTTCAAGATGTATATACATTAGGAAATGCTATAGATATAACAGCTAAAAATGATAGTTATATGATTCTTACAAATGATGCAAAAGTATACAATTTCGGAACAAATTCAAATGGAGAATTGGGAATTGGAAGTACTTCAGCTGTAAGTACACCAGTGCAAGCTTTTGAAAATGTAAATTCAATTGGTAGTGGAATGAATAATACATATGTAATTACAAATTCAGGATTAGTATATGCGTCTGGATTAAACACATATGGAGCACTAGGAAATGGTACAAAAGAACCATCACAAGAATACACATTAGTAGGAACTCGAGAAATTAAAGCTACACCAGAAAATATACTAATGAGTGTTAATGATGTATTAGAAATAGAAATTGAGTCTGTAAGATACAATGTGCTAAAAGAAGATGCAAGAACAGAAAATGATTTCGAATTAGAAATTCTAGATACAGATATTGCAACAGTAGAATCAGAAAATGAAATAAAAGCAGTACTTGATGGTGAGACTACATTAACTATAACAATGAAAGATACAGGAGCAGAAGAGGAAGTAAAAGTTGTAGTTGTTCCATTAGATGCACAAAGAATTGAAAAATTATCTGTTAATGCTGTTGATGCACAAGTATCTGGAGTAATGAAATATGAAGTTACTATTGCAACAGATGAAAACACAGGAAACTTATTAGTAACAACAAAAGATACAAATGATAAAATTAGTATAGATGGTGGAATAACATGGTATGAAAAAGGAACTTTAATAGAGACTGTAAACTTACCAGACCCATCAAATGAAATAGACATCTTAGTAGAAACTGAAAATGGAACACAATTTAGTTATACTCTAACAGTAATCAAACAATCTAATATTGTTGATTTAGAGCATTTATATGTAAATGATATAGAAGCAACAGCTACAAGCTCTACAGAATATTCAATAATTGTAGAAGATATTGATGATGCTACAATTAAGGCGGTTACAACAGATATTAATGCAAAAGTGGGTATTGATGGAAATGCAGAAATTCTACATGAGGATTCAAAAGATGTATCATTAAAAGATATAATGATAAAAACGGTTCCAATTAAAGTAATTGCTGAAAGTGGAAAAGAAGTTAATTATGTATTAACTATTTATAAACAATCAGCTGTAACAGAACTTGAATCACTAAAAGTTGATGGAATTGATGCTACTAAAAATAACTTCTTAGAATATAGTATAATGGTTGATAAAAATGTTACAGAAGTAAATGTTCAAGCAATTGCATTATATGATTTAGCAGGAGTTGATATTAATAGTATTGGAGAAGAAACTAAAGAGTCAACAAGAAAAATAACATTAACTGAAGATACTACTCAAGTAAAAATTAAAGTAACTGCTGGAACAGATTCAAAAGAATATACATTAACAATTATAAGAAAACCAGATGCTACAGGACTTGGTCTTGTATATGTAAATGGAGTAGAGATAAAACAAAATAGTGAAGGAATTTATGAAACATTTATAGCAAATACTGCTACAAATGCAGAAGTACAAGCTATCGCGTCTGTAAATACAAGTACTGTTCAAATTGGAACAGAGCCTTCAGAAGTTGGAAGTAGTACTGTAACAGTAAATACTCCAGATCTTGTAAATACATATACAATTACAGTTACTAATAGCGAAGATATTTCAGATACAGCAACATACACATTATTAATTAAGAAACCATCTACAGATAATACATTAAAAGAAATTACAGTTTCTAATGATGAAATGAGTGTTACTGCTGTAAAAGAATCTGGAAGCAATATTTATAGAGCAAAAATTAATGCAAAAATTACACAAATGCTAATTACAGCAATTACAAATTATGAACTTGCAGAAGTAAAAATAGATACAAATGAATATAAAGCAGGACAAGATACACTAGATATTACTTTTACAGGTGATACTTATAGTATTGAAATTACAGTAAAAGCCCAAGACGGAACAGAAGCTAAATATACATTAATATTAGAAAGATTATCTTCTAATGTGGACTTAGAATTTGTAAAAGTTAATGGAGTAGATGCAATTTTAAGTACTTCTGAAGTTGATACTTATGAGATTACTTTAAAAGATAAAGAAACTGAAATTCTAGTAGACGTTAAAGCACTTGATGAAAATACAAATATTGCAATTAATAACATAGCATATGAATTAGGTGAAATAGAAAAAACTGTTCAGATGGATTCTAAAGATATAACAGTAAAAATAAATGTAAAAGCAGAAGATGGAACATTAAAAACATATAATTTAATAATTTATGGATTACCAGATAATACAAAAGCAAAAGAAATAACAGTAAATGGTATAAAGGCTTCATTAGTTCCATATACAAACAAATATCAAGTTAGAGTTCCAAAAACTATAACTGAATATACTGTAGAAGCTATTTCAGATGATAGTTTAGCATATGTAAAAATTGCAGAATTTACAGCAAATAAAGGTATAAGCACACAGGTTATTAATAAAGATGTATCCTCAGATACTACTACTGTAAATATTAATATTTTGGCACAAGATGGAGCTACAAATGAGGATTACCTATTAGAAATTACTACAATGTCTGATAATTCAAAATTAGCTTACTTAAAGGTTGATGGAAACATTATAGATATAGGAGATGATGGAGAATATCATACAAAAGTAGGAACTTCTAAAACACAAGTAAATATAGAAGCTCTTACAGATGATATGTTATCTACAGTAGGAATTGGAGATGCTGGAACATCAAATACAATTATAAAAACAGAAAGCTTAGCAGAAGATATTACAATATTTAATATTATTGTAACAGCAGAAGATGGAACTAAAACAACATATAAATTAAATATTGAAAAAATGTCTAATAATACTGATATAGAAATTTACGTAAATGGTACTTTAGTAGTTCCAATAGATGGAAAATATGAGGTGAAAATTGGAAATGATACACAAGCTACTGTAAAAGGTGTTACTATAGACGAAAATGCTTATATTTCTATAGATGGAAATACAGATATTTTACATGAAAATACAGAAGATGTAAGTATTATAAGTCAAGAAAAGAAAATTGAAATTGTAGTAACAGCAGAAGATGGAACAATTAAAACACATTACTTAACATTAAAGAGAAATTCAAGTGATAATTCATTATTATCTATTTCTGCACAAGGAGTATCAGAAGACAGGATAACTCAAACTGGTGAAAAAACATATCAAATGATTGTATCAAATGAGTTAACTACATTAAACTTAACAGCAGTTACATCAGATAGTAATGCTAAAGTTAAAATTGATACAAATGAATATGAAGTAAATGTAATAGCAAAAGAAATTTCATTACCAGATGATGTAAATAAAGTAACAATTACTGTACAAGCAGAAGATGGTAGCGAAAAAGAGTATACATTAACAATAATTAAAAAATATTTATTAACTCTTGATACAATTGTTGTTGAAGGTGATATTGTAACTCTAAATGAAGAGGGAGAATATATTGCTTGGATAGATCCATCCTTAACATCTGCTAATGTAACAATAAATCCAACTTCAAACTCTGTAAATGTAGAAGCTGGAAATATTGCCACAGGAACAGGTAGCTTAAGCTTTACATTAAATACTGAGGAAGATGAAACAACTTTAAAAATAGTTGTAAGTTCTCCTGTAGAAGAAGATTTAGTTGAATACACATTAAAGGTAATTAAAAAATCTTCAAATACAGAACTTGAATATGTTAAAGTTGAAGGAAAAGTTGGAACAGAGTTTGATGGAGAGTACACTGTAAAAGTTCCAATTCAAACTGAAAAATATCATATGGATGTAAAAACAGTAAGTGCATATGCACAAGTTAAGATAGAGGATAATGAATATTCAATTGGAACAGATTCATATGATGTTGATATGACAGATGTTATATCTAAAAAGGTAAGTGTTACAGTTAAAGCACAAGATGGAACTATAAAACAATATATGGTAAATATTGAAAAAATATCAAGTGATAATACATTAAAGATAGTTAAAATAAATGGGGTAGAAATTGAAGAAAACAATAAGGAATATAGAGCATTTATAAAACCAGGAATTTCGAGTGTTCCATTATACTTAGAAACTACTCATGAAGGAGCATTAATACAAATTGATGATGAAACAGAAGTGGTTCATACAAAAACAGAAACAATAACTATAGATGAACAAGAAGAAACTATATCTGTAAAAGTAACTGCAGAAGATGGTTCAATACAATTATATACAGTTTATATAACAGTAGAATCTTCTGATGTGGGAGTTGAAAGTGTAAAAGTTGATGGAAAATCTGCTATATTAACAGATGAAGATACATATTATATTTCAGCTACACCAGGTGCATCAAAAGTAGAAATTACAGTTACAGCAGCAAATCAATATGCAACAGTACAAGTTGATACAAATGTAGTAGATATAGGAACAAGTACAGTTACATATACACTTCCAAATGAAACAAAAGTTGTTAGTGTACCATTTACTATAACAGCACAAGATGGTGTAACTACAAAAACATATACACTTGAAATAGAACAAGTTTCAAATAATACAAATTTATCTGTAGTAAAAGTTAATGATAAAGATATTACAGAATCATATGATGAAACAACTAAAACATATTTAGCAATTATTGATTATTCAGTTGATGAATCAGAAGTGTATGTGGAAACTGAAAATGAAGAAGCTACAGTTAAAATAGATACAGGGGATTTAAGTAAACATACAGTGACTGAAAGTTTAACAACTGTAAGTACAGAAAATGTATATGATATTACTATAATTGCAGAAGATGGAACAAAGGAAATAAGAACATTAGTAATTAAAAAATTATCAAAAGATGCATCAATTATTAGATTATGGGTAAATGAAGAAGAGATAGAAGTAAATGAAGATGGAATATCTTATACAGCCGAAGTTTTAGAAAGTGTAAAAACTTCTACCTTAAGAATTAAAACAGCAGATTCTAATACTCAAATTGAAATAGATGGAACTATGATGGAGGATAAAGGTGATGTAACAACAAATGTTAATACAGATGGGGTAAGACAAGTTGTAGTTACAATTAAAACAATAGCAGAAGATGGTGTTACAACAATTACACATACTTTAACAATTAATATTGTTTCTGATAATAAAGAAATAGAATATGTTAAGGCAAACTCTGTAGAGATAACTGATTATGATGAAAAATCAGCTACATATAAAACATTTATACCAGCAGGTACAACATCTATTCCAGTTGAGGTTAAGGCTATAAGCACATATGCTACAGTAAGAATTGATGGAAATGAAGCGGTAAATAAATTAACATATACAGCATCAACAAGTGATGATATTACATATGTAAATGTAGAAATAATTGCAGAAGATGATAGTGTTAAAACATATACAGTTATATTACAAAAGATATCAACAGATGCTACACTAAAAGAATTATATAAAGATGGAATATATGTTGATTCTCAAGAAGATGGAAATTACTTAATTAATGTTTCTGAAGATACAACTAAAGTAAATCTTAAAGCAATTGCAAATAATGAATATGCGAATGTAAAAATAGGAACAGAGGAAGCTCAAATTAGCATATCAGAAAGAGAAATTACATTAGATTCTGGTAAAACAACAACAGTTCCAATAGTAGTAACTGCACAAGATAATACAACTACTAAAACTTATACTGTTACTATAAACAAATTATCGTCAAATAATGAAATTGAATATGTTAAAGTAAATTCTGATGATATAACATTATCTTATGATGCAAATACAAAAGTATTTAAAACATTTATTCCAGCAAATAGTCAAACTGCAACAGTTGATATTAAGGCAGTTAGTAATTATGCAACTTTAGAATGTGGTGATACTATAGGAACACAATTAATTAGCAATGTAATTACAACAGATGCAGAAGAGACTACAGTAGAATTTACTGTACAAGCAGAAAATGGGGTATCAGCAACATACTATATAAGCTTAACTAAAATATCAACAGATAATACTATTAAGGAAATTTATGTTGATGAAAAACTTATTTCTCCAGATGGAGATGGTAAGTATATAGCAGAAGTATTAGAAACAAACGAATCTGCAGAAATTAAGTTAATTGCAAATAACCAATATGCTACAGTAAGTATAAATAATGGTAGTGCTAAACAAGGAGAAGCAACTGAAATTGTAGAACTAAGCAAAGAAAAATTTACAGAAGTTCAAGTAGTAGTTACTTCACAAAATGGTGAGGTATTAAACGAAATTGTAACAATTAAGAAGGTTTCAGACAATAACTCTATTAATACAGTACTTATAAATGGAATTGAATGTAAAACATATGATTCTGATACAAAAACATATACTGCATATATTGATGAAACAGATAATACAGCTGAAGTATCTGTAATGGCAGCAAATAATTATGCAACAGTAGTAGTAGATACAACCTCTGGAATTGGAAATGTAACTACAAATGTAAATACTTCATTAGATATAACTAAAGTAGCAGTAAGTGTTAAATCAGAAAGTGGTATAACAGAAAAATATACAATTAATATTATTAAAAAATCTGCAGATGCCACTGCTGAAATAATTAAAGTTAATGATAATGTAATTGATGACCCTTATGAAGTTTATGTTAAGAAATTAGATAATAAAGTTAAAGTATATGTTAAAGCTTCAAATGATAAAGCTTATGTAAAAATTGCAGATGAAGAAGCAGAAATTGCAGAATCTACAGCAATATTAGAAATATCTACAGGAATTGATAATGTTGTAATTCCAGTAATTATAACAGCTCAAAATGGTACTACAAGAGAAACTTATAATATTACTTTACGTAGATTATCTAATGAAACTGGAATTAAGGAAATATTAGTAAATGACGAAATTGTAGATTTAAATACATTTGAACATATTGTGAAAAATGTAGATTCAGTAAATGTTAAAGTAACAACAACTGATGAAGAAGCTAAAGTATCTATTGATGATAAAGATGAAAGTGTAAATGTAGCAAATGCTACAGTACCAACAAATCTAACAACAGTTAGAACAATTAAAGTAACTGCACCAGATGGAACAATTAAAGAATATTCTTTAACATTAATTAAAAAGACTACAATTACAGGTAAGATTACAGATGCAAATATAGTAGGAAAGCATTTTGCTACAATTACTGTATATCAAACAGATGATACACGAATAGAGGGAGATTTGAATAATCCAAGAGAAGTAATAGAAAGTGTACAAACAAATGCAGATGGAACTTATGAAATTGTATTAGAACCTGGAAAATATGATATTGTATTTACAGAACCTGGTTACTTAAGCTATAGAGTTACAGATATTGATATTACAGATGGTTTAGGTGCTACATTAGATACAATTGACTTAATAGCAGGTGATGTTGTAGAAACTGGTGAAATTGAAATAGATGACTTAGTAGCAATTGGAGATAATTATGGTACTATCACTGATGAAAATAAACCAGAAAAAGAAAAATATGACCTAAATGGTGATGGTATAGTTAACTCTTTAGATAGAAGTATATTAAAGAAAAATTATGGTAAAAAAGCAGAAATTGTAAAATGGGTAGATCCTGATAAACAAGTAGAAACTGCAAGCATAAACTCAATATCAACATACTCATCAAGAAGTGCAAGCATTAGTAATCAAGACTTTATTTTACCAATGAGTTGTAGTTATGTAATTACATCTCCATATGGTTATAGAGTTCATCCAGTAACAGGAGAAACTAAATTTCATAGTGGAATTGATATCTCAGGAACATGGCACACAGAGATTTTTGCAGTAGCAGATGGAGAAGTTACATATGCAGGAGTACAAAGTGGATATGGAAATTGCATTGAAATCAAACATACTGTTAATGGGGAAACAGTATATAGCTTCTATGCACACTTATCACAAATTAATGTAACTAAAGGACAAAAAGTAAAACAAGGAGAAGTAATAGGATTAGAAGGTGGAGATCCAGAAGTAGATCCAAACCCAGGAACATCAACAGGACATCATTTACATTTTGAAATGAGAAATAGTAGTGGTTCTGGAAATAGTATTGATCCAAATAACTATATTAGCTTTTAAACTTACTATTAAATATACTTAAGGATGTGAGATGTAAAAATCTTAAAAGAGTAGCTACAAAAAAATAAAATGACTGCTAATTTGGCGGTCATTTTATTTTGGTATAATAGGAAATTTTAAACATAGAGTAAATTTAAATTATGCTTACTAGTGTTACTAGGATATTGGTTACTGAATAATAGTTTTATATATCAACTATTCAATGGATATTGGAATTAAAAAAGATTTTTTAATGTTTTTTTAATAAATATAGTATATAATGAACAAAAATATATTTAAGGAGTTTTATATATGAGAATTCTAATAGTAGAAGATGATAAAATATTATCAGATACAATAAAGCAATGCCTAAAAAATGATTATGAGGTAGAGCAAGCGTTTGATGGTGAAGAAGGAGTTTTATATGCTAAGCAAGATATTTATGATGTAATAATTTTAGATTTAATGATGCCGATTATGAATGGTTATGATGTATTAGAAAAAATAAGAAATAAAAAAATATTTACACCAGTATTAATATTAACTGCAAAAGATAGCTTAAATGATAAAGTAAAAGGATTTAAAAGTGGTGCAGATGATTATTTAGTTAAACCATTTGAGAAGGAAGAATTACTTGCTAGAATAGAAGCTATGATTAGGCGTAATAATAGAACATATTATAAAAATGAGATTGTATTTAAAGATATGGTTTTAGATTTGAAAACAAGAAAAATAAAAATAAAAGATGAAGAAGTTTTTCTGCAAGGAAAACAGTTTGATATGCTTGAATATCTTATAAATTACAAAAATACAATCATAACAAAAGAGCAAATTTTTGACAAAATATGGGGGTTTAATAGTGAAACAACAACAAATGTTGTAGAAGTATATGCAAGTGGTATAAGAAAAGAATTAAAAAGATTTGGTTATGACAAATATATAAAAACTATAAGAGGTGTAGGATATATGATATCAGAATAGGCTATATGAAAAATAATGCATAATAAAATATAATAATTTATTGAGAGGAAATAATGTATATATGAGTGAACAAAAAATTATAAAAAATCAATTAATAAAAAATATGATGTTTAATTTAATTGCTTTTACTATAATATTTTCTGTTTTTGGAGCAATTATATATGGTCAATTTAGTAATTCACTATATAAGTCTGCAGACGAAGAACTATTAAACAGTAAAGATAGAATGAGTTTTTTGCAAGATTTAAGTAAAGATAATCCACCAAGTAAAATAACAAAAAATGATAATAAGCAAATAGAACCAAGAACAAAGACTGGAATGAATCCTAGATTAATATATGTACTAAGAGATGAAGATGGAAATATAACTAGTGATGGTAATATAGGGTATATATATACAGATGAGTATATTGAAAGTATAAAATTTGATAAAGAAAATTTAAATAAAATATATAAATTATCGATGGATTCAATGTATCAATACAGAGGAATAAACTATAAATTAGAACAAGATGGGAAAATTATATATGTTCAAGTTTTAATTAATGTAGATGCAGAAGAAGATATAATTAATAGTTTTTCTAAAACATTAGTTATTTGTATAATTATTTCTATTATATTATCTATTTTGGCAAGTTATATTTTATCTAAAAATACATTGAAACCAATAATAAAATCATGGAAAAAACAGACAGAATTTGTACAAAATGCATCTCATGAACTACGTACACCTCTAACAATAATACAAACTAAACAAGAGTTATTGTTAGAAAATCCAGAAAGTAAAATAATAGATAAAGCAGATGATATAACTATTTCATTAAATGAAACTAGACGACTTAGCAAACTTGTAAAAGATTTAATGATACTTGCAAGAGCAGATTCAAGTGAAAAAATATTAAAAAAGGAAAATTTTAAATTAGATGAATTTATAAACCAAATGTGTATTCCATATAAAGAAATTGCTGAAATTGAAGAAAAAGAGTTTATAACTAATTTAAAATATGATAAAGATATAAAAGCAGATAAAAATAGAATACATCAGCTATTAGTAATAGTTTTAGATAATGCCATTAAATATACAGAGTCAAAAGATAAAATAGAAATATGTACTTATGAAAAAGAAAATAAGTGTATTATCGAAATAAAAGATACTGGAATAGGTATAAGTGAAGAAACTAAAAAGCATATGTTTGATAGATTTTATAGAGAAGATAAAGCTCGTAATAGAGAAACTGGTGGAACAGGACTTGGACTTTCTATTGCAAATTTTATAGTTGAAGCTCATGGAGGAAGTATAAAAGCAGAACATAATAAGTCGAAAGGTACTATCATTATAATAAAAATTCCAAGATAACCCATTATCAGGGATAGAAAATTTATTTCACATGAAATAAGGACGATTCTAAATGAACACTTTTAATTAAAAAAGTTAAAAATGCTCATTTGGAACCGTCCTTATTGTTCATATCTATATATAAATATCAAAATTTTATAGTAGTTTTTAGGTTCATTTAAGCTTTTTTTAAGATTAATCATTTATATTTAATTTATGAAATTTATAGGAGGATTGATAAAATGAAAGATAAGATTTTGATGTTAATAATAGGAATTCTATTAGGTGCAGTAATTACAGCAGGATGTTTTATGATTTTTAATGGAGGCAAATCATCAACAGATGAAAATATACCAAGAGGCGGTAGAGATATGGAGAATTTTGTTCCAGGTGAAAGACCAGATGGTGAAATGCCAGGAGGTAAGAATAAACCAGATAATACTTCTTCTGCCCAAAATACAACAGAACAAAATAATGTGTAATAAAAGACTTAAAGTTTAGGAGGAAATCATGAAAAAAATAAAAAAAGCATTAGTGATTACGATTCTAATAGCAGTTGTTGGAATTATAACATTTTTTGTTGGTAGGCAAATTGGATTAAATACAGATACTTCTTCAGAGACTACAACAATAGAGGAAGTGACCGTTGGAAAACAGACTATTAAGAAAACATTAACAAGTTCAGGAGAAATCAAATCAGCAAATACTGAGAAATTAGAGATATCTACTTCATATTATTATGAAACAATGTGTGTTGAAGAAGATGACACAGTAGGAGAAGGAGAAAATATTTTAAAATATACTAATGGAAAATATTTAACAGCACCTTATGACTTAGTTGTTACAAGTTATTCTGTGCCTGAAACAAAAACTAAAGGAACATCTAGTAATTACATAGAAGTTCAGGATTTAGAAAATCTAGTAGTTAGTTTAAGTATTAATGAAAATGAAATATCTAATATTAGTTTAGGCCAAGAAGTGGAAATTTCATTAACAGCAGATAGTTCTAAGACATATACAGGGAAGATAACTAAAATCGATTCTGTTGGTACTTATTCAACAAGTGGAACAACATTTTCAGTAGAAGTAAGCTTAGAAAATGATGGAAATATAAAATTGGGAATGTCTGTTTCTTGTACTATTAATATAGAAGAATTAACAGATGTTTTAGCTGTTCCTATTGACAGTGTTCAAATTAATGGAGATAGAAGATATGTATTGGTAGTAGAAAATGGTGAAACCAAAGAAGTAGATATCGAAACAGGTTTATCTAATGATGAATATGTAGAGGTTAAATCTGGACTAAATGGAGGAGAAACAGTGCAAGTTGTTACAACTACAAAACAAAGCACTATAAGAAGTGAAAGTAATAATAAAGGAGAAAACTCAGGAATGTCTGGAATGGGTAGAGGCGAAGGTACAAGTTCAGGAGGAGATAGAAAGTCTATGCCAAGTATGGAAGGTGGAATGCCAAGTGGCACTTCAGCTCCAAGTATGCCATCTAATTAATAGAAAGTAGTAAAATGCACTATTTTGTAACATAAAAGATATGCAAAAATAGGAGGAAATAAATGATAAACTTGAAGAATATTAATAAAAGTTTCCATCTAGGAGGAGAAACAATTAAAGCATTAGATGATATTTGTTTTAATGTAAAAATGGGTGAATTTGTTTCTATAATTGGACCATCAGGTTCTGGAAAATCAACTCTTATGAATATATTAGGATTATTAGATGTACCAGATAGTGGAGATTATATTCTAGATGGAGTAAATGTAAGTAAAGCGACAGAAAATGAACTAGCTAGCATTAGAAATAATAAAATTGGGTTTATATTTCAAAATTTTAACTTATTAGGAAAAATGACAGCAGTAGAAAATATACAGATTCCATTAATATACCAAGGAAAAACTAATGAGGAATCAAAGAAAAAAGCTTATAAGTTGCTTGAGAAAGTTGGACTAAAGGGAAGAGAAAATCATCTGCCAAATCAATTATCTGGAGGTCAACAACAAAGGGTTGCAATAGCAAGGGCTATGGCATGTAATCCTGAGATAATACTTGCAGATGAACCAACAGGAGCACTAGATTCAAAAACGAGTATTGATATTATGAATGAATTAGAAGAGTTAAATAACAAAGGTCAAACAATAATAATAATCACTCATGATATTAATGTAGCTAAAAGGGCAAAGAGAATGGTAAAAATTGCAGATGGAAAATTGTATGAGGAGTTTGAAAAATAGAGAAAGGGTAGAATAAGATGACAAAATTTGTAAACATTTTAAAGGGTTCATTAAAAAATATAGTAAATAATAAATTAAGGTCACTACTTACAATGTTAGGTTTAGTTATAGGAATTGCATCTGTTATTATATTAGTTGGAATCCGGAAATGGAACATCTGATAAAGTAAATTCAGAGGTACAATCGCTTCGGGGCAGATATTTTAACTTTAAATATTCAAAGCAGTAGTGAAGCAAGTTTAGATTATTCTCGGAATAGATAGTTTGCTTAAACTTTCTAATATAGAGAGTGTAGCACCATATAAAAGCGTGAGTAGTACAGTTACAAGAGGAGAAAAAACATCTACAAGAGCTAGTATAATTGCCACAACACGGAGACTATATGGATGTAACAAATTTAACAATTAGTAGTGGAAGGTTGCTTTCACAAATTGATTTAGAAAATAATAGTAAAATATGTTTACTTGGAAATGATATAGCAGAGACATTATTTAGTCTAAGTAATCCAGTAGGTCAAAGTATAAAAATAGATGGAGATAATTATACAGTAGTTGGGGTTCTAACTGAAGTTGGAAGCTCAATGGGAAGTAATATAGATGATATGATAATTATACCATTTACAACAGCTAAATATTTAGGAGTGGACACAAGTATAAATAGTTTGTATATCAAAGTTTCTGATGAAAGTAAAATAGATAGCACAGAAACCTTAATAGAAAATTTTATACAGTCTACTCTAGGAATTACAACAGATTATTTTAGTGTAACTTCACAAGATTCAATGTTAAATACAATGGATAGTATAAATAATACTTTATCATTATTACTTGGTGGTATTGCAAGTATTTCTTTAATTGTAGGTGGAATTGGAGTTATGAATGTAATGCTTGTATCTGTTACAGAAAGAACTAAAGAGATAGGAATTAGAAAAGCAATTCGGAGCAAAAAGAAGAGATATATTAATGCAGTTTTTAATCGAAGCATTAGTATTATGTTTGATTGGTGGTATAATAGGTGTTTGTTTTGGTTTAGGAATAGGGACTATACTTGGAAAAATGGGGTATACATTTAGTCCAAGCAAGCAGATAGTATTAATTGCATTTTTATCAAGTGCTTTAATTGGAGCAGTATTTGGGATATTCCCAGCAAATAAAGCATCTAAATTAAACCCTATTGAAGCTTTACGTACTGATTAGGAGGTGGTATCATATGAGAAAAAATATTAGAGTTATTTTTAGTATATTAGTAATAATAGCATTAATAATACCTATTACATATTCATATGCAATAGAAAAAATAGGTGGAAATATAAATGAAAAATCATTTTTGGAAATTTCAAGTCTAGAAGTTACTAAAAATGAAAAAATTGAAATGACAATAAATTTAGATGAAATTGAGTATAATAAATTTTTATTTGAACTAAAATCTAGCCAAAGTTTAGAAGATGTAGAAGTAAGTGAAGAATTAGTAAATAATAGTAAAGATTTAGAAGTAGAAAAAAGCAGTAACGAAATTGCTATTGAAATTAATAAAGAAACTACTAATCTAGATACAATAACCTTATATTATCAGATTCCTGAGAAATTAGAAGTAAATGATACAATTAAATTTATAGCAGTAGTAACAAATATGGAAAGTGAAGAAACAAAAGATGATGAATTAATAGAAAATGATAAAGAAGAGTCAGAACCAGAAAGTAAAAGTCTACAAATAGAAGTGAAAATTGTAGAAGAAAAAGAGGAACAAAATACCAATAAAACGGAAGAGCAAGATATACAAAATGAGAATAATAAAAATGAGAATGAAGAAAATAAGAAAATTGAATTAAATCAGCAAAATATTACTGCAAAGTCATTAACGCAAAGTAATAATAATGATTCTAGTTTACAACTTGTAAGTAAGAGTGTAACTACAATTAGTAGTCAGAAAACAGAGACTACAGTTACTTATAATGGTTCAGATAACAATTATTTAAATGAGCTTTATGTTAGTGGTTATACATTAAATAAAGAGTTTACAAAGGATAATTCAACATATTTTGTAACAGTAGAAAATGATGTAGATTCATTAGATATAGTAGCAAATCAAGCTGAAGATTCTGCGGTAGTATGTATCTATGGAAATGAAAATTTAAGCGAAGGAACAAATAAAATTCTAATTTCTGTAACAGCAGAAAATGGAAATGTAAGAAATTACCGAATATATGTAACTAAAAATTAAAATTTCAGGAAAGGAAATTAAAGTGAAAAAAAAGATTGATTTAAGAATACTAATTATATTTGTATTAGCTATTATTCTAATTATTATGTGCTATTTCTATTTTAAGAATGATAGTAATGGAATATCTAATAATATGCAAATTGATACAAGTAGAATTAATAGTGATTCAGAAGCAAATGGGACAAATAATAAAACTGCTACTGTAACAATTAGTTCTACAAGTGAAGTAAGTTCTAGCATAACAGAAAAATTAGAATTGCATGCAACATATTATTTAGAGGAAAGTTATGTACAGACTAATCAGTTAATTAAGGCTGGAGAAAATATATTAAAATATACTAATGGAACATATTTAACAGCTCCTTATGATTGTGTAATAACAGAAATAAATATTCCAGATAAAGAAGCCAAATGTACAAATGACCATTATGTGCAAATATCTTCAAATAATACTTTAATGGTTGAGTTTAAAGTTGATGAAACAAAAATTGATAATATAAGTTTAGGGCAGGAAGCAAGTGTTGAAATTTCAGCTTATGAAGACAAAGTATTAGATGGAGTGGTTACAAAGATAAGTAGCACAGCAGATGGTGGAAAATTTACTGTTACAGTAGAATTTGAAAATGATGGTGAAGTAAAAATAGGAATGACAGCAGAAGTTACGATTAATAATAATGTAGGATAATGTATATAAAGAGTTTAAACTAAAACGTCAAAAATATATTTTAGAATAAAAATATATTATCTTGTGACAGATGAAATTATAAAGTTATAATTAACAAGAACTATAATAGATATTATAGTGATATAACAAAAAACAGTAAATCAATTACTGTTTTTTGTTGTATTATCCCAATAATATAAGGCTTGTTTTATTTTGCACATATTTTAGCTCAAATGTGCAAAAAATTGTTTTTCCGATATTTTCATTAATGTGCACTGCTACTAATATCTTCTTGAAGTGTTACATTAATTACAGTTCCTTCTTCTACAGATTTACCTGCAATAGGATCCTGAGAGATTACTTTTCCAGAACCAGTTGCGTTTATATTTAGATTTTTTGATTGTAAAGCATTAGTCGCTTGTGATAAAGACATACCTTTTAAATCTGGAACAGTAGAAGATACTCTGGCTTCATTACCTTTGCTATATAATTTAACAATAGATCCAGATTTTAATGAGGTTCCTGGTTTAGGCATTTGATCAGATACAAGTGAATCTGAACTACCTGAAACACTACATTTTAAGCCTGCATTTTCTAATATTTTTTTTGCTTCAGATACAGTTTTATTTCTTATATCAGGTAAAGTTATATTTGAATCATTAGAACCGCTTTGATCTGTTTCGTCGTTATTTGAAGGAATACCTAGATATGGTAATACTTCAGATAATACTTGAGATACTACAGGGGCAGCTATTTTTCCACCATAATAATTAGATCCTTGAGGATCGTAAAGTGTTAGTAAAACAACAACTTTTGTATTTTCAACTGGAGCTATAGCAACAAATGATGAAACATATCCATCATCTTCTTTTCCAGGAGATGGCTCAGAGGTACCTGTTTTTCCACCAATAGAATAACCTTTTACTTGACCGAACTTTCCACCACCATCTGTAACAACAGATTCCATAATATTTGTCATTTCCTTAGCAGTTTCTTTAGAAATGACTTGTCTTACAGAAACTGGATCTATAGTAGTTATTGTATTTGTATCTGGATTTTCGATTTGTTTAACAATTCTAGGTTTCATTAATACTCCATCATTTGCTATTGCAGATACTGCTGTTATCATTTGAATTGGAGTAACAGTAAATCTTTGTCCAAAAGATTCTGTTGCAAGTTCAACAGGACCAACATTACTAAAATATATACCTGTTACTTCACCAGAAGTATCAATATTGGTTTTATTAAATAGTCCGGAATGCATCCATATATTTATATAGACTATCTGCACCTAGCCTTTTACCAAGTTGAATAAGAGCAGGATTACAAGAATTTTGGATTGCTTGTCTTAATGTTTGTTTACCATGTCCAGAAGTACTTGTACAATGTATCTTGTGTTCAGCAACAGTTTCATAACCAGTACAAGAAAAATCGTTTGGAGTATCTGTTTCTACTATTCCTTCTTCTAATGCAGCAGATGCTGTTATAACTTTAAAAACAGAACCAGGTTCATATGCATCAGATACTGACTTGTTTCTCCACATTTTTTGCAAAGCAGTGCTTTGTGCTGAGGCAGAAAGCGAATCCCAAGTAGTTTTTAAAGAATCATTTGGAGAAAATGGTGTATTTAAATTATAGTCTGGATATGTAGCCATTGCTAAAATATCTCCATTAGTAGGATCCATAATTATAATGTTTCCACCGCGTTCACAATCATTTTCTATAACAGCTTGTTTTAAATATTTTTCAGCTATCAATTGTATATTTAAATCTATAGTAAGAGTTAGGTTACTTCCATTTTCAGCAGGAATATATTGTTCATTTTTATCTGGAATTATAGACTGAGCTGCATCTTTAGTTGTTACTATCTTTCCAGGTGTACCAGTTAAAACACTATCCCAGTAATATTCTAATCCTTCTAGTCCTTGATTATCACTTCCACAAAAACCAATTAAATTAGATGCTAAATTATCATATGGATAATATCTTTTGGTATCAGAATCTATATTAATACCAATAGAAATATCATTTTCTTCCATCCAGTTTTTTAGCTCAGTTATTTTATCTTCTTCTACTTTTTTTGCAATTGTTTCTACTGAAGATTGACTATTTACTTTTTTTAAAGTTTCTTCATAATCTAAGCTAAAAATATCTGATAAGCCTTTAGCAACTGTTTCTTTCAATTGGATGGTTTTTTCTTCATCATCATTAACCTGTATTTTGCTAGGATTAATTGATACAGTATCTACACTTGCACTAAGGGCAAGTGGCTTACCAGAAGAATCGTAAATTGTTCCTCTCTTAGTACTAATAATTCTATTTGTTACTAATTGTTTATAAGCCATTTCTTTTAAATATGATGATTTTATAAATTGCAAGTATCCAATTCTTAGAATTAATAAACAAAATAGCACTATAACAATTATGAAAAAACGTTTGTATTTTATAGTTGTATTATCTTTTTTACTTTTATTTTTATTATCTATATTTTTTGTATTCAAATAATTCACCAACTTTTTTCTTTTGATAGTGATATTTTATATGAATTAATAATAAAAATCAATATTAAAACTTAAAAAGTGTTAATATATAGTAATAGATATACACTGACACTTGTAAAAATTTAAAAGTTAAAATATAATGTATATAATAAAATTAAGTAAGGTGAAGTAAATGAATAATATATATGATGAAACTAGGTTTCTTATGAAAAAATATGATATTACTGCAAATAAAAGTTTAGGACAAAATTTTTTGATAGATAATGAAGTTATAGAAGACATTGTACTTGCATCAGAAATAACTAAAAATGATTTAGTTATAGAAATAGGGCCAGGTCTTGGAACTTTAACAAAGGAATTATTAGAAAAAGCCTATAAGGTTATTGCAATTGAATTAGATACAAGAATGATACAAATTTTAGATGATAGATTTCATTTATATGATAATTTTCAAATAATAAACGAGGATGTACTAAAGGTAAATTTAAATAAACTAATTCGGAGAGGAAAAAAACAAATCAGATCACATAAAAAACGTGAAAATAGTTGCAAATTTACCTTATTATATTACTACTCCAATAATGATGAAATTATTAGAAGATAGGCTTAATATACAAACAATAACAGTAATGATACAAGAAGAAGTGGCAGATAGAATAATAGCCATGCCAGGTAGTAAACTATCAGGAGCGATTACTTACGGTGTTAACTATTATTCAGATGCTGAAAGCATAAGAATTGTTGATAGAACAAAGTTTATACCAGTGCCTAATGTAGATTCTGAAGTTATTAGATTAAAAGTTAGAAAGCAACCTATAGTTAATGTAGAAAATGAAGAATTATTTTTTAATATTATAAAATGCAGTTTTATGCAGAGAAGAAAGACATTAATAAATGCACTTGTGAATGCTAATATAATTAAAAATAAAGAAATAGCAAAAAAGATTTTACAGGATCTTGGTATAGATGAGAATGTAAGAGGGGAAGTATTAACAATTCAAGATTTTGGAAGATTATCCAATTATATTGCAAAGATAGATACTATTAAATAATTTAACCTTTCCACGTATTATAAGCTATGTACAATTAAACAGTAACAAAATGAAATAAAATTATAAATGGTAAAATTAAATTACTGGTTTTGGATAAATAAAAAGACACATAATAAAAATAAAATAAAATCAAAAAAAGTATTTAAAAAAAAATGAGTAAATGATATAATATAATTAATAGTATACAAAATAATGGAGGAAAATATGAATCAAATTCTTATAACGGAAAAATTATATGTAACACCAGAATTAAAAAAGAAAAAAAAGATATATCAATTTGCTTTCTTTATATCTATTATATGTGTATTTATGCTATCATCTTATTACATATATGCAGAATATGATAGAAATAAAAGTGAAGAAGTATCACAAGAGATATTAGCAGGAATTGATGATACTATAATAAATGAAGATGATGGCATTTTAAGAGTTGCACTAGAAGAAGATGATCAAGAGCAAGATGTAATAATAGAAAAACAAAATAATGAAAATAAATATGTTACACAATCTGGACAATCTTATACTACAGAAGCAGTTTTAAATATACCATCACTTGGAATAAATTATCCAGTATTATCAGAAACATCAGAAGAGTTATTAAAAATTTCATTAAATAAATTTTGGGGACCATCGCCAAATGAAGTAGGAAACTATTGTATAGTAGGACATAATTATAAAAATAAAAAAATGTTTGGAAAGTTATCAGAAATAAAAAATGGAGATATTGTTGAACTAACAGATAACTCAGGAAAAACTGTTAAATATACTGTTTATAATAAATATGTAGTAGAACCAGATGATGTATCATGTACTAGTCAGTTAACAAACGGAAATAAAGAAGTTACTTTAATTACTTGTACAAATTATGGAAAACAGAGATTAGTAGTAAAAGCAAGACAAGTATAAATATATAAATAAGAAGAGTTTAAATTGTAGATATTTAAATACACAAAAATAGCAATACTTAATGGTAAAGTTATAAAAAAGTATTTGTATAAATGTTTATTAGATAGCATAAAATCACAAAATATATAAACTTTCATATTATATTTATAAAAGATATAATATGGAGGTTTTTTTATGGCGAAAATAATTGTATATAATAATGATACAAATCGTATGGAAACATACTATAGAGGAGAACAAGAGGCTATGCCATATGTTACCAATAGAACATTAACAGTAAAAGAATTTAGAGGGTCAAGTAATAGCCCAACATTATGGACAGAAAAAAGAGCAATGCAAGCTTGGAATAGTCAAAGATATATATTTGGTTCACCAATTCCAGTAGGATATGCCTTTAAAAGACCATGGGAGGGTGGTCATGGTAGTCAGAGTCAACATTATGCTGGAGTTGCTTTCGATGTGGGTCAGAGGTTAAGCAATAGCCAGAGAAATGCTTTGAGAAATAGTGCAATTAATTCTGGAGTATGGAGTTATGTTGAACCAGCATACCTAACTCCAACATGGGTACATTTTGATAAAAGAAGAGGAACTCCAGCATGTCAAGGTTTTGCAGGATATCCTCAAATTTCACAAGGTTCAAAAGGAGCATATGTGCTAATTGCACAAGATGATTTAAATACACTGGGGTATAGAACAGGTGGATTAGACCGGTGTGTTTGGAAGTAGAACTAGAGAAGCTGTGATTAACTATCAGAGAAGTAGAGGCCTTTCTGCAGATGGTATTATAGGGTGCAATACATGGAGATCTTTGCAAGAAAATGTAGTTGGAACTGGAAGAACAAGTACGACAATAGATTAACTCGAGGAGTCGTTAACCAAGTTGGCGATCTAGTCAGTGACCCAGTCGGGGACGGAGAAATTGGGTCATGAAATGAACCCAAACTCTCCGTCCCCGACTGGGTCACTGACTGGATCTTGAGGTGAATTTGACAAATAATAAATCTTTTTTTATAATTGTATTAAAATAATTTGTTAAGTAGAAAATAAAGATGAAGTTTAAATTTGATGAAATAGGATTGATGAATATACAAAGACAAATACAAGAAAAACAAAATTTAGATATAATGCAGAAACAATATATAATGAAATAGAAAAGTTACAAAAATAATAAAAAATATACATAGGAAGAAGTGTTTATGAAAAAAGTTATAATAGATTCACTAAAGAATTATAAATGGAGAATATTAATACAAGTTATATTATTGGGGGCTAATATATACTTATTAACATATCCACCTAAAATTATTGGGAATATTGTTGATATGTTATATGATTTAGATACTAATAAACAAAGTATTTTAAGCAGTACATATTTCTTATTGGTAGTATGTATTGTTTTACTAGTTGTAAGAGTTATATGGAAATATCTTGAAATTTATATTAATAGAGGAGTTGAGAGAGATATTAAAATAAATCTATTTAAAAGATTTATGAGACTAAAACTAAAAGATATACAAAATATTAAAAATGGAGAAATCATGTCTTACTTTGTAAAAGATACAAATGAGATTAGAAATACTGTATATAGAATTTTATCTCATGGAGTAAGAATTGCTTTTACATTTATTATTGCATTTTTTCAGATGGCTCAAAGTGTTAATTTATATTTATCACTAGCAGTAATGCTACCAATCTTTATAGGAGCATATTCAGTTGTAAAGATAAAAAAATATGTAGAAAAAAGTTTTAAAAAATCACAAGAGATGTTTACAAACATGTCTGAATATATACAAGAAAGTACAGATAGTATAAGAACTACAAAAGCATATTCATGTGAAAATGAACAAATAAAAGAGTTTATTAAGAAAAATAGAAGAGTTTATCAAAGTAATAATACAGTAGATATATTTTCTAATTTACTAAAACTAACTTTAAATGTTTGTTTCGGATTATGTTATGCAATTGCTTTACTGTATGGATCAAAATTAGTTCTAGATGGGACAATAACAGTAGGAGATTTAGTAACATTTAATGGTTATATAGTATTATTTGTTGGACCTGTTTCTTGGATTCCACAATTAGTTTCTAGATTTAAAAGAGCACAAATTTCTTATAAAAGATTAGAAAAGATTTATGATTTAGAACCAGAAAGAATTAACGAAAAAGGTAGTTTAACAAAGGAAAAATTAGAAGGACATATTATAATTAAAAATTTAAATTTTAATTATCCAGGAATTATCGATAGAGCATTAAAAAATATAAATATAGAAATAAATAAAGGGGAAACTCTAGGAATAATAGGAACTATAGGAAGTGGAAAAACTACTCTAATGAATCTACTTGAAAAATTATATAGCGTACCAAATGGAACTATATTAATAGATGGTAAAGATATAAATGAAATTCCAATTAGAATGCTTAGAAATAATATTTGCTATATAACACAAGATGGTTTCTTATTTTCATCTACATTAAAAGATAATATTAGTCTTTTTAAAGAAGAATATGACGAAGATGAGATTAAAGAAAGCACGAAAAAAGCTATTGTTTATGACGATATTAAAATGATGCCAAAAGGAATAAATACTGTAATTGGAGAAAGAGGAGGAGACTTATCTGGAGGACAAAAACAAAGAGTGGCAATTTCGAGAGCATTCTTAAAAGATAGCAGTATATTAATTTTTGATGATACTCTTTCTGCTTTAGATAATCGTACTTCAGAAAAATTAATAGAAAATATTAAAGAGCTATCAGATGAAAAGACATGTATTATTATTTCAAATAAAGTATCTGATGTTAAATATAGTGATATAATTATTGTACTAGATAATGGAAGGATTGTAGAAAGAGGTACACATGAAGAACTTATTAGAAATAAAGGTATATATAGTGAATTTTATAATCAGCAATCAACAAAATCTGAACATAGTTTTTTAGCTTAATAATTTAGGTGAGGAACAAAAAATTGGGGTTACAAAAGAAAAAAGGGGAAATTAGATGAAAAACAAAACACTAAATAGAATGTATAAAATGTTAAAACCTAAAACAAAATCTATAATAATTATATCGATTCTTGCAATTATTATTAATATTGGAGAAGTTGTAAAACCATATTTAATAAAAATAGTAATTGATAATTATTTAAGTTCTGGATTATGGCAAAAGGGGATTATGACAATTGGAATTATAGGCATAATTTATATTGCAATTGTATTAATTGGAAATATTTTAGATTTTATTGTTAGTACTGCAACTAATATAGTAGGAGAAGATGTAATTTATTCTTTAAGAAATAAATTATATGAGTATGTCCAATATAGCAATATTCCATTTCATGATAAGACACCATCAGGAACACTATTTGTTAGAATTACAAGTGATGTAGAAGATATCACTACATTTTTTAAAGATGTTGTTACAACATTTATTAAAGATATTGTAATGATTATAGCATTAGCCATTATGATGATATCACTTGATTATAAATTAGCTTTTATATGTTTTTTATTAATTCCTTTTGTTGTATTAACATCGGTTATAATAACTAGAATTAGTAAAAATGTAAGAGAATATTCTAAGAAAGTAAAAACAAAATTAAATATCTTTTTGGCAGAGTCAATTTATGGAGTCAAATTAATAAAGATATTTAATAGACAATATGAAAAGGAAAAAGAATGTTCAGAGTTATGTAATAAATTCTATAAATCTAGAATACCTACAGCATTTACAGAGGGATTTTTAATTGCATTTATGGTTATATTTGAAAATCTAGGAGTAGCATTTATTATATGGACTTGTATAAATCATTTATTTAATATTAATTTGGAAATTGGTGTTATTTATATTTTTATTACATATTTAAAGCAGATATTTGAACCAATACAAAGAATTGTAGAAAACTTTGAGACAATACAAGAAGCAGTTGTTTCTATAAATAAAATATATGATATTTTAGAGCACAAGGAATATTTAGAAGATTTTGAAAAGGGAAAGATTCTTGATAAAGTAAATGGTAAAATTGAATTTAAAAATGTGTGGTTTGCATATGAAGGAGAAAATTGGATTTTAAAAAATGTTAGTTTTGTAATTAATCCAGGAGAGAGTATTGCTTTTGTAGGTAGGACAGGATCTGGAAAAACAACAATAATTAATTTAATAAACCGATTTTATGAAATACAAAAAGGGGAAATTTTATTAGATGGTATTAATATTAAAGATATAAACTTACATTCACTTAGAAAAAAAATAGGAATTATCTTGCAAGACCCATTTATATTTGCAAAAAGTATTAAAGATAATATTGAACTAAATGAAAAGCTATCAGATGAAGCTATAATGGAGACAATACAATTAGCATCGGCAGAAGATTTTATAAGAACTTTACCAAATGGAATATATGAAATTGCAAGTGAAAGAGGAAGTTCTTTTTCCGCTGGTCAAAAACAATTAATTGCCTTTGCTAGAATATTTGCACATGATCCATCAATATTTATTTTAGACGAGGCAACAGCCAATATTGATACAAAAACAGAAGAGCTCATACAAGGTTCAATTGATAAAATTTCAAAAGAAAAAACATCAATATTTATTGCACATAGATTATCAACAATTGTAAATGTAGATAAGATTATTGTATTAAATAATGGAGAAATTATAGAGCAAGGAAATCATAATGAACTTATGAATAATCCAGATGGATATTATAGTAAACTATATAATGCTTATTATACAAACCTAGTAGTTTAGATATTTTGCCATTAGGGGACGGAGCATTTTAGCACATAAAATTTTTTGTGTCAAAATGCTCCATCCCCAATGGCAACCATTCAATTTTCATCTTCAATTTTTTGTTCAAATTCCTCCCAAGATTTACTAAATGTATGATCTGCAAAAGCTTCTTTTAAACCACTTATTTGTTTTAATCTAATTATTTCGTCTAATTCCATACCTAAGTGCTTCGAAATTTGTTCTTCAGTCCAATTATGATTTGTTAAATCTAGTACGATTTTAGACATATCTATAATTTGGTGTGTTCCTCTTGCTCTATTATGTCTAATTGTACTTGCCATACGATTATCCAAATCCTTATCTATTGTTACAATTGGAACTTCTTTTAAATTAAAATATTCCTTTGCAACACGATATCTATGAAATCCATCAACAACAATATATTTATCTTGATTTTTATCATAATATGTAACAATTGGCTGAGTATATCCATCTTCTTCTATAGAATGTCTTAATAATTCCATTTCAGGAGGAGCAACTTTGTTAGGGTTATAATCATTGGCAACTATCTTTTTTATATCAACCATTTTTACATTTAATACAGGAAATGTAATTTCTTTACTCAAGATATATCACTCCTTACTGTAACAAAATTTTTGTATTTAGTATCTTCATCAATATGTAAATCACAAGCTCTATAGACGTCTAAATATATTTTGGGAACAATACTTGGAGAGATAGTAATTGTATTTTTTACTTCATTTAGTAATTCTATAAGTATATCATGGTTACTTGAATATATATTTTTTATTGTATCATTATGTACGGAGATAAAAGCAACTGCATTATCATTTTTTAAGTAAATATACCAATCTTTATAACTATCATCATAAATACGATCATTAATTTCAGATTGTACAATTCTTGAGCCAAAAAACTTTCCCATATATTGATAGAAATTATTGCTTTTATTATTCATTTTTAAAATCATGATACCACCTCATTTTCTATAAAATATTTTAATCCCTTATCTGTAGTTTCTGTATCTTTTGTTAATAGGTTATCCCATTTATGGATAAGTTCTCTTAGTTCTTTATCATCTGTTTTCGTTTGGGCAAAACAAAGTCTCTTCATATAAAAATCATTCTTTTCAATAGCTCTTGCGATGCGCCTCCAAGAAATTACCTTTTTTTGATTTTCGAGTTTTAATGGCTCTTCTTCAGGAATTTGAGATATTCCTATACCATCTCTTTTTTTATACCAAAACATAAATTTTTTAATTTTTTTATAATAATGAAGCATTAAATCTTTATTATAAATGCCTATACTTTCTAAAAGAAAGACAGTATATTCTTGCCAACTCATAAAATCAGGTTTTGTAGACTTTATATTACCAAGAGCAGAAGTTCGACAATAAATATTTCCAAAATTAACTCCGATTAACACGATTTAAAACTTTTGACCAAGTTTCATATTCTAAAGCCTTAAATTGGTCTAATCCATTTCTTTGGTCATCTCCATATGGTTGACAAATACGTTGTTCATGAATACTTAAACCGTTTTTATACATTAAATCATATATCTCATTGTGCATTAGATCTAATTTACTAACAGCCCCCCAGATGTCTTCTACACGCCAATCGTAAATTGGATAAAAGTTATATACATCAAGATGAACATGGTCAGATTTTATTCTAGTTGTCCATTGATAATCTCTAAAAGTCTCCTTATTTTCTTGAAAAGTAATTGTTCTAAAACGATTTAAGCTTTCATCTGTCCTAATACCAACTCCACATGCAACTGAACATCCATGCAATTTTTGGTACCAATCTGCAAACTGAATAATAAATTCTTCAAATTCTTCTCCTTTCTTGAACCAATCGAAAGGGCAATTATGAATATTAATACTATCTTCAGGCAAATCTCTAACCCATAAATCTTTACTTTCTTCTTCCCAACAAATCCATTTTGGCTGTAAGACAGAAACAGCATTTCTAAGTGCAAGTGGTAATGCAATATGATAAAATGTACCTATCCCGAGATAGACTTTTTAATTCATAAACATGATCAATTGTGTGCTTGTATTGTGCTTCTAAATCTATATACAGAACATCAAATTTTTTATTATATTTTTTTGCTACCATATTAGCAAGTTGAACCATTACAGAACTATCTTTGCCAGCACTTACACTAAAATATATTGCTTCGAAATTTTGAAATATTATTTCTAGTCTTTCAAATGCTGCATCAAGAACGTTTTTTTCTAAATAAATTTTTGGCATTAAAACTACTCCTTCTTTAAACGTACAATTAAAATGTGGTTTTCTACATCTAATTCTTTTTCTAAGATATGTGAATCACCATTCTGATTAATAAAACCTAAAAGTCTTGCTTCTTTTGATCCAATATTTAAACTGTAACTTGTAATATAACCTTTTCCATTTCTTTTTTTACTAAGAATCATACTTTTCACCTCTAGTGTTTAGTATGCACTTTAGTAGAAAAATAATTCTTATTGTTATAATATATTAACGTAACGCTACAGTCAAGCAAAGAAATGTCGAAAAATGTATGAATTTGCATAATAAATGGACGAAAATTATTAGTATAAGAGGGATTTAAAAAAATAAAAAAATTTTAAAAGTCGTTAAATCAGGATAATTATTTTATGTCTAAAATGTGTACCAAGGTGTATATTATTAGGTTGAATTAGTAAGAAAAATATGGTAAGATAGTGTAAAATTAAAAAATATATAATAGTATTAGAGGTTAGATATATGAAAATAAATATTGTAATGGTAGAGCCAGAAATACCACAAAATACTGGAAACATTGCTAGAACATGTGCTGCAATTGGTGCGAAACTCCATTTGGTTAAACCATTAGGATTTGAGATAACAGATAAATATTTAAAAAGAGCTGGACTTGATTATTGGGACAAATTAGATATAGAAGAACATGAATCGTTATCTGATTTTTTAGATAAATATAAACCAAAAGAAAATAACATGTTCTTTGCAACAACAAAAGCAAGTAATTGCTACAGTGATATAGATTATTCTAATTTTGATGAAGTGTTTATTTTATTTGGTAAGGAAACAAAGGGATTACCAGAAGATTTATTAGAAGAGAATTTAAGTAATACTATTAGAATTCCAATGAGAGAGCATTTAAGATCTCTGAATTTATCAAATTCAGTAGCAATAATAGTTTATGAAGTTTTAAGACAACAAGGATTTCAAAATTTGGAGTCGGAGACTAATTATTTTAATAAATAGCAATTTTTATTATAATCAATAGACATTTATATAAAAATAAATCTAATAACCAATGAATTCTAAAAAGTTAACACATAAATTAATTTTTTAGAATCTATTGGTTATTAATATTAAAAGCTACATAAATATTATAGGCAAATGAATGAATTTTTGGAACCTAAAAATTTATTTATTTGCTTTTATTTTTTCATAAAAGAAATACATATAGAATATATATATAATATATGTTTATAAAACATATAAATTGTATACAAAGGAGAGATATTTATGTGGCAAACATTAGGAATAACAGAAATTAAAAGAATGCTAAGGACAAGTATTGGTCATGGACTTACAAATGAAGAAGCACGGTAATAGATTAAAGGAATTTGGAGAAAACAAATTAGAAGACAAGAAAAAAGAAAGTATAATTATTAGGTTCTTAAAACAGTTTAATGATTTTATGATAATTATATTAATAGCTTCTGCAATAATTTCAGCAATAGTTGCTAAATTAGAAGGGAATAATGATTACATAGATTCTATTATAATTATAGCAATTGTAGTATTTAATGCTATAATGGGGCTTATTCAAGAAGCTAAAGCAGAAAAATCTTTAGAAGCACTTAAAAAAATGTCTGCACCAATAGCTAAAGTAAAAAGAGAAGGTAAGATTATGCAAATTAAAGGAACAGAAGTTGTTCCAGGTGATATAGTGCTTCTCGAGGCAGGAAACTTTGTGCCAGCAGATTGCAGATTAATAGATTCATATAATTTAAAGGTTGAAGAGTCAAGTTTGACAGGTGAAACTATGCCAGTATTAAAAGATTCAAATGTAACTTTAAAGGAAAATACATCACTTGGAGATATGGTAAATATGGTATTTGCAACTACTGTAATTGTCAATGGACATGCAGAAGGAATTGTTACAGAAACTGGAATGAATACAAAGGTTGGAAAAATAGCTAAAATGATAATTACAGATGAAGCACCACAAACTCCAATACAAATAAAATTAGCTGGGGTAGGTAAAACACTTGGAATAGGTTGTTTATTAATATGTGCTTTTATATTTGTAATAGGTTTAATTAAAAAAATATCACCAGTAGAAATGTTTATGACATCAGTTGGACTTGCTGTAGCTGCAATTCCAGAAGGATTACCTGCAATTGTGACTATAATGCTATCAATAGGTGTTACAAAAATGGCCAAGAAAAATAGTATTATTCGAAAACTTCCAGCAGTAGAGACTCTTGGAAGTAGCAGTGTGATTTGTTCAGATAAAACAGGAACTTTAACACAAAATAAAATGCAAGTAGTAAGTATAGAAAATATAGACGGAAAAGTTTTAAATCGAAATGAAAAAGAATTTATATTAGAGCTTGCTAGTATGTGCACAGATGTAGATATAAATTATGATAAAGGGAAAGAGGAATTAATTGGTGAGCCAACAGAAATAGCTATTGTATCTGCTGCAAATAATATTGGCAAGAATAAAATAGATTTATATAAAGAATATGTGCGCATAAATGAGATACCCTTTGATTCAGAAAGAAAAATGATGACAACAATACATAAAATAGGTGATAAATATAGAATTATTACTAAAGGTGCTCCAGATGTTTTACTAAAAAGGTGTACAAGGTATGCTATAGGAGATAAAATTTATCCTTTAAATAGTGATGATATCTCGAAGATAGAAAAAGAAAATAATAATATGGCTAATAATGCTCTTAGAGTACTAGCTGTAAGCTATATGGATGTGGAAAAATTACCAAATACAATAGATTCAGACTCTATAGAAAATAATTTAATTTTAGTGCGGATTAATAGGAATGATAGATCCTCCAAGGGAAGGAGTAAAAGAAGCGGTGGCTACCTGTAAAAAAGCAGGTATAAAAACTGTTATGATAACTGGAGATCATATTGCAACAGCAAAAGCAATTGCCACAGATTTAGGCATACTAAGAAAAAATGACTTAGCGATAACAGGAGAAGAGCTAGATAAGTTGTCAGAAGAAATGCTTGATAGAAATATTATGAGATATTCAGTATTTGCAAGAGTTTCACCAGAACACAAGGTAAGAATAGTAAAATCATTTAGAAAAACAGG
The DNA here is from genome assembly GCA_019417465.1 of Clostridiales bacterium. Taxonomy (GTDB): domain Bacteria; phylum Bacillota; class Clostridia; order TANB77; family CAG-508; genus CAG-492. The sequence goes on along the minus strand of DXVF01000001.1, from coordinate 116,387 downwards.
TGCTGTCGTAGCTATGACAGGCGATGGTGTTAATGATGCTCCAGCTTTAAAAAATGCAGATATAGGAATATCTATGGGACTAAATCGGTACAGATGTTGCAAAAAATGCGTCAGATATGATATTAACTGATGATAATTTCTGCACAATAGTAGAAGCTGTAAAACAAGGAAGAAATATATTTGATAATATAAAAAAAGCTATTCATTTCTTAATAGCTACAAATGTTGGAGAAATAGTAACTATTTTTGTAGGGTTATTATTAGGCTTAAAATCGCCATTACTTGCAATTCAATTGTTATGGATTAATTTAGTTACAGATTCGCTTCCTGCAATTGCACTTGGACTAGAACCAGCAGAAAAAGATATAATGAGTAAAAAGCCAAGAGATCCTAAAAAAGGATTGTTTGCAGATGGTTTATGGGGAAAAATATTTGTAGAAGGAATCATGCTTCGGAATGTTAACATTATTTGCATTTAGCTTGGGAAACAGACTTTTTGGATTAGAAGTACGGAAGAACAATGGCATTTGTTTGCTTAGGAATGCTAGAACTTATCCACAGTTTTAATATAAAAAGTGAACAATCAATATTCAAATCTGATTTATTTAATAATAAATATTTGATAGGAGCTTTTATATTAGGAGCTGTATTGCAAATAGGTGTTGTAATAATTCCTGGAATTGCAAACATATTTAAATTAGCGCCTCTTAATAGTACACAATGGTTATATACTGCTGGAATTTCTATTTTACCTATATTTATTATAGAGTTTCAAAAATGGTTTAATGAATTTAAGTTTGGTAAAGTTATATATAAAGAAGCAAAAGCAAACTAGCAAGATAAGGGACTTAAGAATTCTTAAGTCTTTTTTCGAATTATGTGAGAGTTATTTAGTTTTCGTAGTAGTAACCATGAGAACATTTGCCTCCTGTTCCAATGATTTTGAAAAAACTCTTGTATAATATGGAAAATTATGATATAACTGGTGAAGAGTAATAAAAAAATCAGTTACAATTTACCGAAATGGGGGAAAAAGTTTTGGAAAGTTCTGTAAAAAGTAAAAAGACAATTTTAATAGTTGATGACGAAAAACCTATTGTGGATATTTTAGTTTACAATTTACAAAAAGAAGGATACGATACATTAGAAGCAAATGACGGAGAACTTGCTGTTAGTCTAGCATTAGAAAAAAAACCAGATTTAATACTTTTAGATATAATGTTACCAAAAATGGATGGTCTAGCAGTATGTAAAAGAATAAGACATACACTAAATGTACCGATTTTAATGTTATCTGCAAAAGATGAAGAGATAGATAAAATATTAGGATTAGAATTAGGTGCAGATGATTATGTAACAAAACCTTTTAGTGTAAGAGAGTTAATGGCAAGAGTAAAGGCAAACTTAAGAAAATCAGAAGTTGCTGGCAATATATTAGAAGAAGCAAAAGAAGAACAATCTGAAGCAAAAGCTAACAAAATAGAAGTTGGGGATTTAAGCTTAGACTTAGATAAATTTGAAGTAAGAGTAAGAGGGCAAGTAATAGATTTAACATTAAGAGAATTTGAAGTTTTAAAATATTTAGCGAAACAACCAGGGCAAGTAATAACAAGAGAAGTTCTATTAGAAAAAGTTTGGGGATATGAATATTATGGAGATATAAGAACTGTTGATGTTACTGTAAGAAGAATAAGAGAAAAAATAGAAAAAGATACATCAAGTCCTAAGATATTAATTACAAAAAGAGGTGTAGGCTATTACATTGCATCTAAATAGTTTAATATATTATCAAGTTCAAACCTACAATGGTATTTGTCTTATATCATATATGGTTTGAATTTGATTTTTTTAATATAATAGAAAAGTTCTGGGGATATAGTAAAATTTAACCTATATTACTTTCCTATTATATAAAATAATTGATACACAAACTTTACAATGAATTAAACAGATACAATGTTATAATAGTAAAAAATGAATTTATACAATATTAAATTTAAAAGGAAGGAATAACTATGATAAAGAATATACAAATAAAGATTGTAATTTTATTTCTATTATTAGGAGTTATACTTGTAGGAACACTTGGAGGAATATGTGTTCATAGCTTACAGAATATAAATGATCAAGTCGTATCAGAGCAAATAGAAAATACACAAAATATATCAGATATAATAATATCGCAAATTAGTAATACAAAGATAACAGTATTAATATTTATAGGTTTATTTATTATAATATCACTTGTAATAGGAATATTTGCTGTTAAAAAAATGATGACACCTATATCCGATTTTGTAAAAAATGCTGGAGACATATCAAAAACAGATGAATTAAAAATAAAATATTTAACAGATGGAAATGGAAAAGGAAATAAAGATGCCAATGAATTTGTAAATGCTTTTAATATAGTAACTACAGAACTTAATGAAAACTTAAATGAAATAAAAAAGCAAAAAAGACAGATAGAAACAATACTTTTACATATGACAGATGGTATAATCGCTTTTGATTTAGAAGGAAAAATAACACACATTAATCCAGCAGCAACAAAGTTTTTAGAATTACAAAAAGAAGATGACAACTTCGAAAAAATATTCAAAAAACTAAATATTGATATTAATATAGAAAAGCTTATATATTTAGAAGAATGGACATCATCTGAGCAAAACATCCATATAGCAGATAGATATGTTAATATATTTTTTGCACCTTTTAAAGATTCTAACGAAAAAACAGCAGGTGTTATGGCATTAATACAAGATGTAACAGAACACGTGAAATTAGACAATATGAGAAAAGAATTTGTCGCAGATGTATCTCATGAATTAAAAACTCCAATCACATCTATTATGGGATATGCAGATACTTTGTTAGAAGGAGAATATGATAAAGATACACAAGATAGATTTTTAAATGTAATAGCTTCAGAAGCTAGAAGAATGGCAAAACTTGTTACAGATTTGTTAACGCTTTCTAGATACGACAATAATAATGTTAAATTAGAAAAATTAGAATTTGATTTAGGAGAACTTGTAAAGAGATGTCAGGAAAAATTAGAACTTGAAATATCTAAAAAACATCATAGCGTGGAATGTTTTGTTACTGCAAATGTTCCACCAGTACATGCAGATAAATATGGAATAGAAAGAGTAATACTAAATATATTAACTAATAGTATAAAATATACTCCTGAAAATGGAAATATTAAAATATATGTTGGATTTGTATACAATGATGCATATATAAAAGTAATTGATAACGGAATAGGCATTCCAGGAGAAGATTTAACTAGAATTTTTGATAGATTTTATCGTGTAGATAAAGCAAGAACAAGAGAAATGGGAGGAACAGGACTTCGGTTTATCAATCGCAAAAGAAATATTAGATCAAAATGGTGGAAGTATTGATATAAGAAGCGAAGAAGGAAAAGGAACAGAAGTTGTAATAAGAATACCAACAAAGAAGTGAAATTATCTTGAAAAAAGGAAAATATTAATGTATAATTTAAGTATTATGTTATTTAAGGAAGGAAGAATGTAAAAAATGATATTATTAACAGATAAACAAAAGAATATATTAGAATGGGTTTATTGTATTGTAATTGCTATAATAATAGCAATATTAATTAGATATTTTATTGGAACACCGACAGTAGTAAAACAAACATCTATGTTTCCAACATTAAAACAGGATCAAAGGTTATGGTTAAATAGATGGGCAAGAACAACACGGATATGAACCTAAAAGAGGTGAAATTATTACATTCGAAGCACCAAGTACATCATATATTCCTGCAAACGAAGCAGATTTGAATAACCCAGTTGCAAAATATGATAATGAGCCTACTGGAATATTTAATAAATTTACTTATTATGTCTTAGAAATAAATAAAACAAGCTTTATAAAAAGAGTAATAGGTCTTCCTGGAGAACATGTACAAATTAAAGATGGAAAAGTATATATTGATGATAAAGAATTAGATGAACCTTACTTAAATGAAAATGTATATACAGATTCTTTAGAAGGTGTGTTTACAGATTTAGTTGTTCCAGAAGGATACGTTTTTGCGATGGGAGATAATCGTTCTCAATCTACAGATTGTAGAAGATTTGGTTGTATTCCTATAGATAAGATAGAAAGTAAGGTATTATTTAGATTTTGGCCATTAGATTTATTTGGAAAAGTAGAATAATATTTAAGCTTTATGGAGGAAAAGTTCTTGAGTTTTAATAATATAATAGGAAATTATAAAAATAAAGTTTTTTTAAATAAAATAGCAAGCTCTAATGATACAGTTCACAGTTATATGTTTGAAGGAATAGATGGAATAGGTAAAGCTATTTTTGCAAAAGAGTTTGCGAAGATGTTACTTTGTATTGGAGAAAATAAAACAGAATGTAAAACTTGTAAATCTTGTATAGAGTTTAATAATGATAATAATCCAGATTTTATGCAAATTAAACCAGAAGGAAAGGCAATTAAAATAGAGCAAATTAGACAAATGCAAGAGAAAATATTAGAAAAACCAATTGTGTCAGATAAAAAAGTATATATTATAGATGATGCAGATTTAATGACAAAAGAAGCTCAAAATTGTTTACTAAAAACTTTAGAAGAACCTCCAAAATATGCGATAATTATTCTAGTATTGTCTAATGAGAGTAAAATTTTAAATACTGTAAAATCTAGATGTATGAGAATAATTTTCGAAAAACTAAAAGACGAAGAATTAAAAGAGTATGCAACAAGAGAATTTGGCGAAGATGTAATAACAGAAAGTATGATAGAAAATGCATCTGGAAGTATAAATAAACTTATAAAAATTAAAGAGAATTTTGAGGAATATGCAAAGTTAGAAGAACTTGCAAAAAGATTTCAAAAAGATAATATATTAGATATTATTAATGATGCAGATGTTTTATATAAAAATAAAGAAAAAATTGATGATATCTTAGATTATATGATAACAATTTTTTATAATTCTTTTATTAAAGATACAAGAAATGTGAGGCTCATTAATGTAATAAAAACAATAGAAGAAGCTAAAAAAAGAATAAAAGCAAATAGTAATTTTGATATGAGTATAGACCATTTAATTTTCGAAATATGGGGGGAAATAAATGAAGACAGTAATAGGAGTCAAGTTTAGAAAACCAGGGAAAATATATTTCTTTGATCCAGGAAATTTACAAATAAAGAAAGAAGATTATGTAATAGTAGAAACTCGGGATGGGAGAAGAGATAGGAAAAGTTGTAATAGATAATAAAAAAGTTAATGAAGAAAAGTTAGCAAATGCATTAAAAAAGGTAATTAGACTAGCGACTCAAAAAGATTTAAGACAATGTGAAGAAAATAAGAAAAAAGAACCAGAGGCTTTAAGAATATGTGAACAAAAAATAAAAAAGCATAAATTAGATATGAGATTAATTGATGTGGAATATAAATTCGATAATAGCAAAATTCTATTTTATTTTACAGCTGAAGGAAGAATTGATTTTAGAGATTTAGTTAAAGATTTAGCAAGTATATTTAAAACTAGAATAGAATTAAGACAAATAGGTGTAAGAGATGAAGTTCGTAGAATAGGTGGTAATGGGATTTGTGGAAGAGAGTTATGTTGTTGTTCCTTTTTAGGGAATTTTGATACAGTATCTATTAAAATGGCTAAAGAACAAAATATATCTTTAAATCCAACAAAGATATCTGGTAATTGTGGTAGATTAATGTGTTGTTTAAAATATGAGCAAGATGTTTATGAAGAGAAAATAAAGAGATTACCTAAAGTTGGTGCGATTGTAAAAACAGAAGATGGACAAGGAGTTGTAGAAGAAGTAGAAACTTTAAAAGAAAAAGTTAAAGTAAAAATTAAAGATGGAGATGACTATTTCTACAAAAAATATGATTCTTCAGATGTAAAAATAATAAAAAATATAGAAAGAAAAAAAATAGATCCAGAAGAGAAAGAACATCTTAAAGAATTAGAAGAATTAGAAAGATTAGATGAGAATGAAAAAGTAGAAGATGATATATAATATAAAGATAAGTGGAAGGTGGTGAAGTAAAGTGGCATATAAAATTACAGATAAATGTATATCTTGTGGAGCATGTGCAGCAGAGTGCCCAGTAGGATGCATTTCTCAAGGAGAAGAAAGATACATAATCGATAAAGATGCATGTATAGGATGTGGAACTTGTGCTGGAGTTTGCCCAGTAGAAGCACCAGAAGAAGAATAAATTAAAATTGGCAGTAGATTATAAAATTATACTGCCAGTTTTTTTATATAAATTGCAACATGATTAACATAAAAAATTAAATTATCCAAAATTGCTTATTGCTTATTTTTCTCTTGACATAAGGGGTTAATTAATATAATATAAAAAAAATGCCAAAAAAGGAGATTATGAAATATGAGTGATTTTATTCGGATTTTTATTTAAAACAAATGCTGTAAACATATGTCCAGAAAATAGTCCATTCTGGTATACGTCAGGAAAAATAGGACCATATTACATTAATGCAGAGTTTTTATATGGTAGTAAACAAGATTCAGAAGATTTACTTAATTGTATTAATGAAGAGAAAAATAACGAGATAGAATTACCAAAAAAAGTATTTGAAAGAGTTCAAAAACAATATAATGAAAACGAAATCTATAGACATGTTATTGATGAAATGAAAAGTAAAATAGAACATAATATAAATACATCCGAAATTGATTATGTTTCAGGTGGAGAAAGAAGAGATTGGTTCTTTTCTTATATGATTGCTAAATTATTAAAAAAACCACATATAACAATATATAAAAATTTAAATGCTGTAGTTTCCGATTCTGATTTTAAAGATACAAAACCTGTAGAAGATATTGAAGGAAAAAAAGTCTTACATATTGTTGATATGATAAATACCTCATCAAGTTATACACGTGCTTGGATACCAGTTATAGAAAAATTAGGAGCAAAAATTAATTGGAGTATGTCTTGTGTTGATAGAATGCAAGGTGGAGCAAAAGTATTAGAGGATAATGGAATAAAATGTATGTCTATTGTAAAAGTAGATAAAAACTTATTTGATAAAGCTTTGGAGTTAAATATTATTAATAAAGAACAATATAATATGGTAAATGAATATATGAAAAATCCAGATGAAACAATGAGAAAATTTTTAACTTCACATCCAGATTTTTTAAAAAATGCACTTTCATCAGATGAAAAAACAGCTAAAAGAGCACAGATGTGTATAGAACAAAATCTATATAATTTAGATTAATGAGATAAGAGCCACTATAGAAGCTAGGAAGAAATGTGATTTATCGCAAAGAGATTTAAGTAAAAAAACTGGAATAAAGCAACAAGCAATTGCAAGAATAGAAAGTTTATCACTTTCTCCTAAAATTAGTACTCTTATAAAATTATTATATCCGATAGGATATACAATAAAAGTAGTACCTTTACCAAAAAATAAAAAGTAGAATAAAAAAACTTCGAATATAATAATTCGAAGTTTTTTTACTTGCTATTCTGCATCAATATTTCTATTTGTAATTTCCTCTAAATCTAATAGTTCTTGCCATCTTGAATCTACTTCTTTTTGGAACTCTTCTATCATCCATTCATTTCCAGGTTTAAACATATGTTTAAATCTTCTTTGAGGTTTTAAGAATTCTTCAATAGGTAGTTTGTTTTTAGGCTTATAGTTTATTTTGTACTTTCCATCTATTACTTCATATAAAGGCCAGTAACATGTTTCTACAGCAAGTTTTATAATATCCATTAACATATCTGTAGGGTAGCCCCATCCTCTAGGACATGGTGCTAAAACATTTAAAAATGCTGGACCTTCTGTATAAATTGCTTTTTCAGATTTTTCATATAAATCTTTAAAATTGCTAAGTGGAGCTGTTTGTGCAACATAAGGTATATGATGTCCTACCATAATTTTAGTCAAATCTTTTCTTGATTGCATTTTACCTGGAATAACTGTTCCAGCTGGTGTTGTTGTTGTATCTGCAAATCTTGGTGTTGCAGAAGAACGTTGAATACCTGTGTTCATATATGCACCATTATCATAACATACATAAACCATATCATGGCCTCTTTCCATTGCTCCAGATAAGCTTTGAAGTCCTATATCATAAGTACCACCATCTCCACCAAATGTGATAAATTTTGTATGTTCATCTTCTGGTAATTTACCTTGTCTTTTTAAAGATTTATAAGCAGCTTCTGCTCCAGCGCTATTTGCAGCTGCGCATTCAAATGCAGTATGTATAAAAGAATCTGTCCAAGATGTGTATGGATAAATAAAAGTTGAAACTTCCATACAACCAGTAGCACAAGATATAACTGCATGATCCTCTTTTTTTAATGCTCTTAAAACCATTCTTCCCGCAACAGGAGCACCGCAACCTGCACACATTCTGTGACCTGATGTAAATCTAGAAGGTTTTTCAGCAATAACTTCTTTTAAATTATATGCCATATTATTCATTCCTTGTATAATATATTTAGGTTTTTTTGGATTTACCTATAAACCGATTTATAATATCTTTCTAAAAGTATTATTGATAAATTCATCAATTTTCTCTTAATCCTAAATAACGATAAGGATTATCGATATTTCCATCAGAAACAATTTTTTGCAAATCTTCAAAAACACTTTCGATATCTTTTGCTGCTACATCTCTACCACCAATACCATAAATATAATTACACATTGGCACTTGAGCTTTGTTTACATACATAGCAGATGTAACATCTTCAAATAGTGCTCCTCCTGCAGCATTTAAAGAATCAGCTTTATCAAGTACTGCTACAGCTTTTAAACCAGATAATGCTTTTGCAATTTCTTCAGCTGGGAATGGTCTAAATACTCTTAACTTTAAAAGACCAGCTTTTATTCCTTTTTCTCTTAAATAGTCTACAACGTATTTTGTAGTACCTGCTGTTGAGTTCATACAAACAATTGCAATTTCTGCATCTTCTAACTTATATTCTTCAAAGAAAGAATATTTTCTACCTGTTAACTCTTCAAATTCTTTAGCTACATCTAAAATTACTTTTTTAGCATTTTTCATAGCTATAGATTGTTGATATTTATGTTCGAATAAATAAGCTTGTAAATCAAGTGGACCAATTGCAATTGGTTCTTTACGATTTAATAAATAATGTTCTGGTTTATATTTTCCAACAAAAGCTTTTACTTTGTTATCTTCTAATAATTCAATATTTTCTATAGAATGTGATGTAATAAAACCATCTTGACAAACCATTAATGGAAGTAAAACATCTTTATGCTCTGCAATTTTATGAGCCATTAATAAATTGTCGTAAGCTTCTTGGTTATTTTCACTAAATAGCATAATCCAGCCACTATCACGAACACCCATTGCATCAGAGTGGTCGTTATGAATATTTAACGGACCAGAAACAGCACGGTTTACAAGTGACATTACAATTGGAAGTCTTAAACTAGATGCTATATAAATCATTTCCCACATAAGTGATAAACCATTTGCTGACGTTGCAGTCATGGCTCTTCCGACCAGCAGCTTCTGCACCAATACATGCAGTCATAGCACTGTGTTCGCTTTCAACAGCAACAAATTCTGTATCAACAGTTCCATTGCTAACAAAAGTAGAAAAATATTGTGGTATTTCTGTAGAAGGTGTGATAGGGAAGGCTGCTACAACATCAGGATTAATTTGTTTCATCGCGATAGCTGCAGCTTCATTACCACTTAAACGTTCTCTAATTCCCATTATTCATCTCCTCCTTCTTCTTTCATTTCAATTGCTTTAAAAGGGCAAACTTTAGCACATATTCCACAACCTTTGCAATAGTCGTAGTTAAAGTCTTCTCTTTTTTGATCTTTATTAACTGGAATTGCATCATCAGGACATACTGGAAAACATAAACCACATTGTTTACATTTTTCAGAAAGGTATACTGGTTTTACAGATCTCCAATCGCCTGTTTTAAAACTTTTAGCATTTCCAGCTTCATATATATTTCCGCCGATAGTTAATTTATTGGCTGGTGTATGTATGTTAATATTTTCAGACATATGTTTTAACTCCTTTTCTTTTAAATTTTTATTTTTAGATTATTTTTTTGCCTATAGTCAGGTCCAAGAAAGTGCGATATACATAGTAAAAAACGTTTCCTAAGGCATTTTAGTTTACTTTTTTTACTTCTTTTAAAGCCAAAGTTAATGCTTTCATATTACCTTCAATTACTTCTGGTTTTTTGGCAAATTTATGTTTAAAAGAACCTTCCATATCATTTAGAAGTTCTTCATCTGTCATAATTCCACTAACTTTAACAATAGCAGCAAGCATTGGAGTATTAGGAAAGTATTTTCCAAGAGCCTCCATAGATACTTTTCTTGCATCGATTGTGTATATATTTCCTTTATAATCTTTTAATACATTTTTTAAATAATCTGCATCTTTTGTTGTATTTATAACAATGGCACCAGATTCTTTTAAACCAGCAGTTACATTTATAGATTCTAATAATGTATCATCTACAACAACTACATAGTCAGGTTCATAAATGTTGCTATGGATACGAATTGGTGAATTAGCAATACGGTTATATGCAGTAATTGGTGCACCCATTCTCTCTGGACCATATTCTGGAAAACCTTGAATATATTTACCAGTATTAAATGCTGCGTCAGCAAGCAAAAGTGATGCAGTTTTTGCACCTTGACCGCCTCTACCATGCCATCTAATTTCAATTAAATCATTCATTTATTTAAATAACCTCCTTAGCTATAATTTTCTTAAAGTATATGCCTAAAAAGGGTGAATGTCAAGCGAAAAACTTAGACTATTAGGTCAGAAAAAAATATGTATGGTAGTTTAAAACTAAGGTTTGTAATGATAAAATTATTTAAAATAAATAATCATTTTTATTGAAAGTAAATGCAGTTATAAAAATATAAAAGGCTAAGCACATTCCTAAATTGCATATAAAATTAAAACTGTTATTTAATTATAGAATTGTTGAATACTAAAAAAAATGAAAAACAAATGTTTAATATAAAACCTAAAAGCATATATAAGAAAAAATAATATTTTACATAAAGTATGCCTTTTAGCTTGACTTTTTGGCATTTTCAGGATAATATATTATAGTAAAAAATATGGTTATGCACAATTTAAATAGCCTAAGGAGGAAAAATAGTTTATGGGAGAAGTTATAGTTGTAACATCTGGAAAAGGTGGAGTAGGAAAGACAACAACTACAGCTAATCTAGGTTCTGCATTAGCACTAAATGGAAAAAAGGTAGTATTGGTAGATACTGATATAGGACTTAGGAATCTAGATGTAGTAATGGGATTAGAAAATAGAATAGTATACGATATAGTAGATGTTGTAGAAGAGAAATGTAAATTAAGACAAGCTTTAATAAAAGATAAACGTTTTAATGAACTTTTTTTACTTCCTGCAGCCCAAACAAGAGATAAAAGTGCAGTAAATGAAGAACAAATGAAAGAACTTACAAGTAAACTAAAAGAAGAATTTGACTATATATTAATAGATTGTCCAGCAGGAATAGAACAAGGTTTTAAAAATGCTATTGCAGGTGCAGATAGAGCTATTGTTGTTACTACAGCAGAGATATCATCTATCCGTGATGCAGATAGAATTATTGGTCTTTTAGAAGCATCTGAAATAAAAAACCCTGAGTTAATTATTAATAGATTAAGGCCTAATATGGTAAAAAGAGGAGAAATGATGGATGTTGATGACATCGTTGATTTACTTTCTATCGATTTAATTGGTGTTATACCAGATGATGAATACATAATTACACAAACAAATAAAGGTGAACCTGCAGTTTCAAATAAAAAAGCACCATCAGGGAAAGCATATATAGAAATTGCTAGAAGAGTTTTAGGTGATAATATTGAAGTAACAATTCCAGGGAGAGATGAAGGATTTCTTGCTAAAATATTAAACTTTTTCAGAAGAAAATAAGTACTAGTGTGGAGGAAATAAGCATGTTTGAAGGCATAATTAGTTTTTTTAAAAAGTTTGGCAAAGGCGAGATGCAAGATGCGAAATCAAAAGATACAGCAAAAGAAAGATTACATTTAGTTCTTATGCAAGATAGGGCAAATGTATCTGCAGACTTTTTAGAAATGATGAAACAAGAAATAATAGATGTAATAAAAAAATATATTAATGTAGATGAAAGTGAAATAGATGTTAGATTAACAAACAAAACAAATGAAGATGGTACATCTGGTGCACCAGCTCTATATGCCAATATTCCTATTATTAGCATAAAAGATGAAAATAAAAATACAGTAAAAGAATTAAAAAACTCTGATAATAATGAAGAAAAAAGTAATAGAGAAGAAAAAGGAGCTAAAAAAAGTGTAACAAAAAAAGAAGAATCTGCAAAAGAAAATAAAGATATAAAAGAAGCTTCTAAAAAAATAGAAAAAAGACAAGATAGTAAAGAAGATAGTCAGCCTAAAGATGATAATAAAGATAAATTGAAGGAACTAAAGAACAATAAAAAAGAAACTGAAAAAAAAGAAGAAGATAACAATAAGAAAAAAATCACTTCAAAAAAGACGTCAACCAAAAAAGTTACAAAAAAAACTACTACTAAAAATAATGCATAACTTGAATATAATTTGGAGATTGTAATATGAAGAAAAAAATATTAAAAAATATCGAGTGGGGTATTTTGATTTGTACTCTCCTGTTAATAGGTATAGGACTGGTAGCTTTATATTCATCAACTCAAAGCTCTGGATTTGAAGAATTAAAAAAACAAATAATGTGGTTAATAATTAGTATACCAATTGTTATACTAATTATTTCATTAGATTATGAAATAATTGCAAATATATCTCAGATTGGATATGGTATTATACTTATATTGTTAGTTTTAGTATTATTTACTACTCCTGTTAATGGTGCAACAAGTTGGTTTGATATAGGACCTTTTTCTTTTCAACCAGCCGAATTTGCAAAAATATTTGTAATCTTATTACTGGCGAAAGGAATTGTTAGAGTACAAAAACAAGATGAAAATGATATAAGTAAACCTTTGAAATTATTTTTAGTTTTACTTATTGTGGCAGTTCCAGTTCTATTAATTATAAAACAACCAGATTATGGTACTGCTCTTGCTTTTTTAGTAGCAACTATCTTTATGCTTTTTGTATCAGGGATTAATAAAAAATATATAATAGGAGCAATTTTGTCAGTTATAGTTGTTGTCCCATTATTATATTTTTTTGTATTACCAGAACATGCAAAAACAAGAATTGATGTTTTTTTAAATCCTAACTTGGATCCAAGAGGAGCAGGATATAATGTTATACAATCAAAACTTGCAATAGGAGCAGGACAACTTTTTGGAATGGGAATCACAAAAGGAAACCAAACTCAATTAGGATTTTTATATCCTAAAACAACAGATTTCATTTTCTCTGTAATTGGAGAAGAAATGGGATTTATTGTAAGTGCAGGTGTTATTGTTTTATATGTAGTACTAATTACAAAAGCAATATATGTTGCAAAGACTGCTAAAGATAATCTAGGGTCATATATTGCAATGGGAATTGCTGGGGTTTTTATGTTCCACATGGTAGAGAATATAGGAATGACAATGGGACTTTTACCTATAACAGGTGTTCCACTTCCATTTGTGAGTTATGGTGGAAGTTCATTATTAACTAACTTTGTACTTGTGGCATTGTTACTAAACATAAGTGCAAGAAGAAAGAAAGCAATATTTGTAGAATAAAAACGTTAAGCAAAGGGGAAAGTTTTCCCTGCCCTTTTGCCTAGAAAAGGAAGAGAAAAATGTATATAAAGCCTTTAAAAATAGGAAATGTAATATTAGAAAATAATGTAGTATTAGCACCAATGGCAGGGATAACAGACCTGCCATTTAGACTATTATGTAAAGAGTTTGGACCAGGTCTAGTTTATACAGAAATGATAAGTGCTAAGGCTCTTTTTTATGGTGATGAAAAAACAAAGAAACTTTTAAATATGAAAAATGAGACAAGACCAATAGCAGTTCAAATTTTTGGAAGTGATGTAGAAGCTATGGTATATGCTACTAAATATTTACAAGATAAAGCAGATATTATAGACATAAATATGGGGTGCCCAGCACCAAAAGTAGTAAAAAATGGTGATGGAAGTAAACTTTTATTAAATTTAGATTTAGTAGGGGAAATAGTAACAAATGTAGTGAAAGTATCAAATATACCAATAACGGTGAAAATAAGAAAAGGCTGGAATGATGAAAATATAGTTGCAGTGGAAGCTGCTAAAATAATAGAAGAGGCAGGAGCCTTAGCAATAACAGTTCATGGAAGAACAAGAGAGGAATTCTATTCAGGAAAAGCCGATTGGGATATAATAAAAAAAGTAAAAGAAAGTGTTAACATTCCTATTTTTGGTAATGGTGATGTTAAATCACCAGAAAGTGCTAAAAAAATGTTTGAACAAACAAATGTAGATGGTATTATGATAGGAAGAGCATCACTTGGAGAACCTTGGATTTTTAAACATATTATAGATTACTTAAAGACTGGAAAGTATGATAATTTATTTCCAAATAACGAACAAAAATTAAAACTAATAATAGAACATATTAATTTAGAAGTAGAAGAAAAAGGAGAAGATATCGGAATTAAAGAGATGAGAAAACACCTTAGCTGGTATATAAAAAATTTAAAAGATGCAAGTAGAATAAGAGAAAAAATAAATACATTAAAGACAAAACAAGAAGTTATAGATTGTCTAAAAGAATACTTTAAATCAATATGAATATAAATAAAAAAGAATAGATAAAATCTATTCTTTTTTATATAATAGGAAAGTTCTATTATAGAGAAAAATTTAACTAACATGTCTTTCCTATTATATAAAAATAATTGCATGCCAATTTTTTATCAAAAATTGGCACACGAACAATTAAACGCGAGCTTTAAAATGTTCTAGAAAGAGAAAATGTTCAAAAAAGCCCGCTATTGTTCTTATAGAAATTTTATTGGAAGAAGGGGATTTAAATGAAGAATAAAAAAGTGATTATATTTATTGTTTTAATAGTTATTGCAATTATAGTTTTATTTTTTGTAAAAAACAATTATAAAAAAATTAATATTGGAAATAATATAACTAGTAAATCAACTGAGCAAGTTGAGGAATATATTTTAAATATTAGTTCATATAAAGCTAAAATTGAACTGAAAGTAGAAAGCAATAAAAATGAAAATAAGTATGTATTAATGCAAAAATATACAACGCCTAATATATCAAAACAAGAAGTAATAGAACCAGAAAATATAAAAGGATTAGAAACTATATATGATGGGGCAAGTTTAACAATTAATAACTCTAATCTAGGATTAAGCAGTATATATGAAAATTATCAGTATATGGTAGATAATTGTTTGTGGATTCGGAAGTTTTATACAAGATTATAAAAGTTGCAACGAGAAAAGTATTAAAGAAGAAAACAATGAAATTGTAATGGAAACAAAAGTAGAGAATAGTACTAAATATATAGCATATAAAAAATTATATATCGACAATAAAACCTATAAACCAACTAGAATGTTAATACAAGATGTTAACAAAAAAACTATAATTTACATATCATATAAAGAGATAGAAATAGATAGTTTGAGTAAAGAAGAGGTTTTAGCGTTTCAAGTAAAAAATATAGGTCTGCAAGATTTCTAAAATATTATTTAAGCTATCATTTTATCTTAAGAAGCTAATATTTAAATATATCAACTAAATAAGATTATAGATATACAAATACTGGGAGTTGAGTAAGATGGTAGTAAAAAGAGGAGATATGTTCTATGCAGATTTAAGTCCTGTAGTAGGATCCGAACAAGGAGGAATAAGACCTGTAGTTATAATACAAAACGATGTTGGAAATAGACATAGTCCTACAGTAATAGCAGCAGCTATTACATCTCAATTAGGTAAAAATAAATTACCAACGCATATAGAAATTGGTCCAGAAAATTGCGGGCTTAAAGCTGAATCAGTTGTTTTAGCAGAACAAATAAGAACAATTGATAAAAGTAGATTAAAAGAAAAAATTGGTCATATAGATGATGAATCTGTAATGAACAAAATAAATAGTGCTTTAGGAATTAGTTTTGGTCTAGGTGAATGATTTTAATAGACTAACAGTACCATTTAGGGGGGCGGGCTTTTCTGGCAATTATTAATTGCCAAAAAAAACCGCCCCCTAAATGGTACCATAAATTCTTAATACATTATTTCTTCTGTAGTTTTTTTATAACAGAAATTTCTTTATACAATTTTTCTATTCTAGTTTCGCGAATAGAAATTGCATGTTCATATTCTGAAAGAATAGAGAAGTAATTAGATAAATCTTCATTTTCTTGTAATAGCATTTTTATTCCATCTATATAATAATTTTGTTTTTTTTCTGTAGTTGATAAATCCATTTTTGTTTTATATTCATCAATTTGTCTTAATCTTTTTACTTGAGAGTTTAAATATTTTACATATGTATAAAGTCCGTCTATTTCATAATAAATATCATCTATAACTACTTTAAATAACGCTTTTAGTACTTTAACATTAATTTTTCCAACCTGATAATTTATATTTAATTGATCTAATGCAATTTCTTTTTTTATATCTTCAGGTTTAGAGTCTTCAATTAACTCATTAAGAGTTTCTGAAATATTTACATGAGTTTTGTATTGTCTTTTAGAAACAATTGCATCATATTCATCTGCAACTCTTATAATTTGTCCAACATATGGAATTTCATCTTTAGAAAGACCATTTGGATAGCCAGAACCATTTAATGCTTCGTGATGATAAAGAGCACCTGCACTATATGGTCTTAATTTTTCATCTTTCATACATATTTCATATCCATATATTGTATGTTTTTTCATGATTTCGTATTCTTCATCAGTTAATTTTGCAGGCTTTTGTAAGATTGAACTTGGAATCATTAATTTACCAATGTCATGTAAATATGCACAGATTGTGCAGTAAACTATGAAATCCTTTTTACAATGTAAATATTCACATATTCTACAAACCAAATTTGCAACATTTTCACTATGTTTTCTAGTTACATTATCTAGAGTGCCTAATATTTCTAATTGTTCTTTTACTGTTTTATCTAAATTATATGATCTTAAGTTTATGGGACTATAAAAATTAAAATTTTCTTTTTTCATAAAATACCTCTAATTTTGTTTTTTTAATAATAACATTATTGAAAACATAAATCAATATAACATATATTAAAATGAATATTAGTATAGATGTAATTAAATATACTGGAACTATTAATAAAGTGTTTATAAAATGCTTTAAAATCATATATGTTAAAATTAATGAAATAATAGGTGCAATTATCCAGTTCTTGTAATCAATAGAAAAATTAGCTTGCTTTATAAGTTCTCTTAAACTAAGTAAACAATTTAATAATTCACTAATGAAAATTACAATTATATATCCGTGTGATTCCTTTAATAGGAAGTAAAAAGTAAATAAATGCTATACTAGTTATTAGATCTAGTATATTTATACCCATTACTTTTACTTGCTTATCTAGTCCTTTTAATATGCTATCAATTATACTATCTAAATACATAAATACAAGTAGTGGACACAAGATCTTAATATATTTTGATATTTCGATATTGTTATAAAATAAGATACTAAAAGAATCAGAAAAGCATAAAAATATTCCAATTATGCAAAAAGAAAACATAAAAGAATACTTAAATATTAAATTAAGCATTTTATTCATTTTTGTGTTTTCGTTTCTTGTATTATAATAGGAAAATTCAGGTATCAATAATCCAGCAAAAGTAGTAATTATAATGTTAGGAAAAAGTATTAATGGAAATACCATTCCATTAATCATTCCATATTGTGACAAAGCTTCTGTACAACTAATTCCAGATTTTTCTAGTCTTAAAGGAATTAGTAGTTGTTTAATTGTAGAAAGTCCTGAACGAATATATGAAGTTATTGCAACAGGTACACTTATTCGTAATATTTTTTTTGAAAAATTATTTTGTTGGACACTTCTAGTTTCTCTTAATTTTTTTTGATCCAATTTATATAAAAAATATAATATAAAAAAAGAGCAAGCTTCTGATATAGTAGTACCTAATACTAATGAAATAATTGCAAAATCTACAGATTGAGGAACAAGCAAGCTTAATAAAAAACATATAATAGAAATTTTAATAATTTGCTCTAATATCTGTACAAAAGCAGTCTTTTTTACTTGCCTAATGGCAGAAAAATATCCATTAATACAAGAAGACATTGAAACAAAAGGAAGGGAAAATGCAATTACATAAAAAGGAAAACAAGATACTTTATTATGTAAAAAGTTGATTGATATATATGGAGCAAAAGCAAATAATGTAATAGCAGAAAATAGACCAAAACTTAAACTAAACATTAAACATTTTCTAACAGCGAATTTTATATTTTTATCATTGCCATAAGCTAGTTCTTCTGAAACTAATCTAGTACAAGCTAGGTTAATTCCAGAAAGAGCAAATGTAATGAAGAAAAAATATACAGACATAACTAGTTCAAATACACCTATAGATTCAGAACCGATTTTATTTGAAATATATACATTAAAAAACATTCCTATAGTTCTTAATATAAGGGATGTACAAGTAAGAATAATACCATTAACTAAAAATAATTTTATTTTTTTCAAATTATCACCTGACCTATCAAAATATATGATAAATAGTATTAAAGAATTACTTTTTTTAAAAATAGAAAATCTTTAGTTAGAGTAAAATTTAACTAATAGAGAGTTTTCCTATTATAAAAAATAATTGTACACAATTGTTTTTTATGCAAAAAATTGCACCGCGATATAGAGGCAGACTTTATAATAACTAAAAAAGTTACAATGTTATAAATATTCACTTTTGTTTCATAATAATTAATTTTAGGTAATAAAGATATTTGGAGTAATAACTAAAAACGAAGTTGACATTAAATGCAAAAAAAAATATAATAACAATGTAAAAGTGCATAATAAATAAATTTATGTAGATTTTAAATATAACAAGATTTAGGATAAGGGTGAAAATAATGTACTTAAAAAGACTAGAGTTACAAGGATTTAAATCATTTGCAGATAAAACAATATTAGAATTTAAACCAGGAATAACATCTGTTATAGGACCAAATGGATCTGGAAAGAGTAATATATCAGATAGTATTAGATGGGTTTTAGGAGAACAGAGTATAAAATCTTTAAGAGGTGCTAAATCAGAAGATATTATTTTTGCAGGAACACAAAATAGGAAGTCTTTAGGATTTGCAGAAGCCTCAATTGTAATAGATAATTCGGATGGAAAATTACCTATAGAATATTCTGAAGTAACAGTTACTAGAAAAATATATAGAAGTGGTGAAACAGGATATTATATAAATAAAGTTCCATGTAGATTAAAAGATATATTAGAATTATTTATGGATACAGGAATTGGAAAAGATGGCTATTCAATTATTGGACAAGGTAAAATTGATGAAATATTAAGTAATAAATCTGAGGATAGAAGACACATTTTTGAAGAAGCGGCAGGAATTGTAAAATATAGAACAAGGAAAGCAGAATCAGAAAAGAAATTAGAACAAACAAAATTAAATTTACTTAGAATAAATGATATTATATCAGAAATAGAAAGTAATATAGATCCTTTAAAAATTCAAGCGGAAAAAGCAAAACAATTTTTAGATTTAAGAGAAGAACTAAAAAGTATAGAAGTTGGATTATTTTTATATAATATAGAAACTTATAAAGAAAAATTAGAACAAATTATAAAAGACATAGAAATAATGGAAAGTCATAAACAAGATGAAGTATTAAAACAGGAACAATTACAAAAAAATAAAGAAGATTTAAAAATAGCAATAGATAGTTTAACAGAGTCGATAGAAGAAGTTCAAAATTTATCATTTGAAAGTAGTAATAAAATAGAAAAAATAAATTCTGAGATAAACATTTCCAAAGAAAGAATTATGAATAATCATTCTAACAATGAAAGAGTTACAAAGGAAATAGAAGAATGTGAAGTAAGAATATCAGAATTAGAAGAAGAGAAAAAACAAAAAATAGATAAAAAAGATAATCTGTTTCTAAATAAAGAAAAATTTGAAAAAGAATTACAAGAAAAACAAGAAAAGTTAGATGAGCTTATGGCTACTATGTCTTCTAAAGAGCTAGAGATAGAAGAAAAAAAGAAACTCTTAGAGCAAAAAGTAGATGAAAAATATGAAAGAAATTCTAATATTAATGCTCAAGATATAAATTATGAAAATGCAGAAAAAAGACAAAAAACATTGAAGTTAGAAATTCAAGAAGTGATTTCTGATTTAGATGGTGATAGAGGAATAAAACAAGATTTACAAAATAGTTTTTATGAAATTGAGAATAAAAGAAATAATTTAGTAAAAGAAATAGAAAAAGTTACAGATAAAAAGCAAGAATGTGAATCAAAAATTAATGAATTTACTTCATTAATCAATAAAAGCACTGATGAAATAAGAATGAAGCAATCTAGATTAAATTTCTTGATTGAAACTGAGAAAGAAAAAGAAGGATATACGAAAAGTGTTAAGTCTTTACTTTTAGCATGTGATAAAGATAGTAATCTAAAAAAAGGTATGCATGGTGTTTTAGCAAATTTAATATCTGTAGATAAAAAATATGAAATAGCAATTGAAATGTGCTTAGGGGCAAGTTTGCAAAATATTGTAACAGGAACAGAACAAGATGCGAAAAAATTGGTCGAATATTTAAGAATAAATAATTTAGGAAGAGCATCATTTTTACCTATTTCTTCTGTGAAAGGAAAAAAATTAGATAAAATAAAATCAAAGCTTGATGGAATAATTGGAATTGCTTCTGATTTAATAAGCACAGATAAAAGGTATGCACAAATAGTAGAAAGTTTACTAGGAAGAACTGTTATTGTAGATGATATGGATACTGCAATAGAACTTGCTAAACAAAATGGATATTCATTTAGAATTGTTACGTTAAAAGGTGATGTAATTAATCCATCTGGAGCAATACAAGGAGGTTCTGTTCAAACTAAAACTGTTAATATTCTAGGAAGAAGTAAAGAAATAGAAGATTTGCAAAAGAATATAAAAATTTTAACTAATAAAGTAGAAGAAATAACAAAAGAAAAAGAAGATTATGAGAATTCTGTTTCTAATGTAATTGAAATGGCAAAAGAGCTAGATAGAAATCTTCAAGAGATTGATATAATATATGCGACAGAAAAACAGAAAATAGTATCTATTGAAGAGAAAATTAGTTCTTTAGAATTAAGATTAAATAAATTAAAACAAGAAAATGAAAAAATTGAAAATCAAAAAAATGAATATTTAAGGCAAAAAGAGAATGAAGAATTAAAGATACAAGAAATAGAGATAGAAATAGAAGGTTTAAACAAAATTATACAAGAATTTGCAAGTACAAATAAAGAAAATGGGCAATATGTTGATGATTTAAATTTTGATATTACGAATTTAAAAATATCAGTATCTTCCTTTGATGAAAGTGGAACTTCAATTGATGAAATGATTTCTAGAATTGAACAAGATATAGAAAATAACAAAAAGAGTATTGAAAATAAGAAAAATGAATTAGCAGAAAAAGAAGAAGAAAATAAAAAATTAAATGAGAATATAACTAATTTAAATAATGAAATCATCGAAATTAAAAATTTAGTAGAGAATAGTTCTACAAAAGTGGAAGAATTGAAAATGGCAAGACTTAAAAATAATGAGGATTTATTAAAAAAAGAAAAAGAAATATCTAATCAATTTGATATTATAGAAGATTTAAAAGAACATTGTATTAAATTAGATGTGAAAAAAGTAAAAATAGAACAAGATTTAGAACAAGTTGTAAATAACTTGTGGGAAGAATATGAAATTACTCCAAACAATGCAGATGACTATAAAAAGCCAGATAATATAATGGCTACACAAAAACAAGTAAACAGTTTAAGAAACCAGATTAAGGATCTAGGAAGTATCAATATAGATGCAATAGAAGAGTATAAGAAAACAAAAGAAAGATATGATTTTATGTGTGAACAGAGATTAGATCTAGATAATACTGCTGGAAAATTAAGAAAAATAATCTACGATATGACAGAAACAATGAAAACTCAATTTGCAGAAAAGTTTGAACAGATTAATAAAAATTTTAACGAAGTATTTGTGGAATTATTTGGTGGAGGTAAAGCAGAACTAATATTAAATGATGAAGAAAATATTCTAGAATGTGGAATAGACATAAGAGTCCAACCACCAGGAAAAAAACTACAAAATATGATGTTATTATCTGGGGGAGAAAAAGCTTTTACTGCAATAGCACTATTATTTGCAATTTTACAAATTAATCCAGCACCATTTTGCATTTTGGACGAGATAGAAGCAGCACTAGATGATGTTAATGTTTACAGATATGCAGAATATTTGAAGAAATTTAGTAATGATACACAATTCTTAGTAATTACTCATAGAAAAGGAACAATGGAGGCAGCAGATACAGTATATGGAATAACTATGGAAGAAAATGGAATTAGTAAATTATTATCTATGAAATTAAGTTGATTAAAATCATTTTCTTAAAATCAACTATTTAATGAATATTAATAGAAATGCGAGAAGCTATAAAAAGTATAAGTTAATCTTTTTATAGCTTCTTATTTTAATAGGTTTATTTTTATTTAGATTAATTATAAACCACTATACATACTAGTTGCAGATATACCTAGTACTAAACATAATATTAGTACTATAATTAAAAGTATAAACACTATTAAGTATGCACAGAAAAATGAACGTGCATAATTTCTTCTGTTAATATTAGAAGAATCAAATGCAAATACTATTAACATTATGAAACCTACAAGTGGAATTGCAAATAATATGTTGTATCCAAAATAAGCCCATGCAGATAATGGTTTGTACTCATTTGGAAGATTGTTTGGATAATCTTGCATGAAAAATCCCCTCCTTTTATTTATAGAATAAGTGTAACATTTGGCAGAAAATTTGACAATATATTACAAGAAATTATTTTAAATTGCCTATTAATTGGCAACAATAAACATTTTAATAGATTATAATTTAGAACTTGTTTTTAATTAAATTGACAATGTTACCGCCTCACAATAGTTAATATATATATAAATTTAAACCAATCTTGAAGCGTGGCGGGCAAGAGCAATTAGTTACTTTTATACCACGCAGTTTAGGTAGCAAAATAAGATAGTATGTACCATCGGCGATTGGTTTAAATTTATATATATATTAACTATTGTGAGGCTAGTATGTGCTTTTTAGTTAAGTGTGAATGTAACTAATTTAGATAAATAGTTTACTAATCCCGATAAATATAAGTAAAATGCCAGAAACTAAGTTCCATGTATTATCTGGTATTTTTGTATTTTGACCAACTTTTATAGCAAATAATCTTCCAAGAGATAAAAATATTATTTGAAAAACTGAAACTAGTATAGGGAATAGTATAGAACTTATACCCAATATACTGCTACCAATACCTATACAAAAAGAATCTATAGATAAAGTTATTCCAAGGTAAATAGATTCTTTTATGTCAATTTTTTTCGAGTTATCTAAATCAGAAGACATAGGATCTTTAATAATTTGAATTGTGATTCCTAAAAACTTAATAAAAAACTGATAGATTTTTTGAGATTCACTACATGATAAAGATTTTGCAGTTAACACTGTAGAGATTTCACTTTTTTCTTTTTTATTTATAACCTGAAATATTATTAATGAGCCCATTAAGATTAATAATAAACTACCAATTAGAGAAGTAATAAATTCAGGTAAAATATAATTTAAGTTTTTTCCAATTAATATGGAAAGGCTAGTAATTATTATAGAAATAATAAAAAGTGTTATATTGGACAAGTAAGAAAGCTTAATTTTTCTGAGTCCATAAGTTATTCCAATACCAAAAGAATCTATACTACTGGAAAAAGCTAAAATTAAAATGTTAAATAACATAATATTCACCTCTTAACATAATATTCTACAAGCAAAAAAAATCCACAAAAAATTAAAAAAAATTAGAAAAAATGCTTGCTTTTTATAAAATGTTGTATTACAATTTGAATCAGGTGGAGAGAAGTGGTACAAAGTGGATTAAAATGATAGTGAGGTGAGAGATAAGTGCTCATTGGTGAATATGAACATTCCATAGATGCAAAAGGTAGATTAATAATGCCAGCAAAACTAAGGGAAGATATAGGAGAAAAGTTCATAGTAACAAAAGGTTTAGATGGATGCTTATTTGGATTTTCACGGGAAAGAATGGACAAACTTTGAAGAAAAATTAAAAACACTTCCACTTACAAATAAAAATGCAAGAGATTTTGTTAGATTTTTCCTATCAGGAGCTATAGAATGCGACATAGATAAACAAGGTAGGTTTTTGATAGCGGCTAATCTAAGAGAATATGCAGGAATGGAAAAAGAAGTAGTAATTATCGGAGTAGGAACTAGAATAGAAATCTGGAATAAAGAAAAATGGAAAAAATATAATAGCGAAGATAATATTTCAGCAGAGACAATCGCAGAAAATATGACGATGCTTGGTATATAACTTTTTAAAAGTTTATATAAAATACTAAAGATAAAAAATAAGATACAAAAGATAAAATTGTAAGATAAATAATGTTTTACAAAAGAAAAATTTTAATATCCAAAAGAAGAGTTTATAATTTACTAAAGTAAAATTATATAATTACAAAAGATTTTTTTAAGCTACAAAAGATAAAATGCGAAGAAAGATTTTTTAAAGATACAAAAGATAAATTGTACAAAAGATTTCTTAAAACTACAAAAGACAAAATAAAAAGAGCACTAAAGACAAGAATTTAAAGTGGCATTTTCAGTTGGTATTTTTAAAATACCAACTGCTTATGCTATTAAACAAAATAGAAAGTTGAAGGTGGCTATTTGGAATTTAATCATAAACCAGTATTGCTAGAAGAGTGCATAGATGGTCTAAATATAAAAAAAGACGGAATATATGTAGACGGAACTTTAGGCGGAGCAGGTCATAGTAAAGAAATTTTAAAAAGATTATCTAAAGAAGGTATTCTTATTGGAATCGATAGAGATAAAGAAGCACTAGCTGCCGCAAAACAAAATTTAAAAGATTTTAATAATATTAAATATATACATGGAAATCATGATAATATAAAATCTATTTTAAAAGAAATAGGCATAGATAAAGTAGACGGAATTTTACTAGATTTGGGTGTTTCATCTTATCAATTAGATGAAAGGTCAAGGGGATTTAGTTATTTAGGCGATAATAAATTAGATATGCGCATGGATAAAAGTCAAAGTCTAACAGCAGAGGAAATAGTGAATAATTATTCAGAAGAAGAACTATCAAGAATATTGTTTGAGTATGGAGAAGAACAATTTTCAAGAAATATAGCAAGAAATATTGTAAAAGAAAGAGCTATCAAGAAAATAGAAACAACAAATGAGTTAGTAAAAATTATAGAAAATTCTATACCAAAATCAAAACAAAATAATGGTCATCCTGCTAAAAGAACTTTTCAAGCAATAAGGATAGAGGTTAATAATGAAATTAGGCCTTTATATAATACAATAATAAATTCAATAAATTGTTTAAAAGAAAATGGTAGATTATGTGTAATTACATTTCATTCCTTGGAAGATAGAGCTGTAAAAGAAGCTTTTAAAGAAGCAGTTCGGGAAATGCACATGTCCTAAAGACTTGCCATATTGTGTTTGTAATTATAAATCTTTAGGAAAAATTATAAATAAAAAGCCAATTGTAGCAAAAGAAAAAGAGTTACAAGAAAATTCAAGAGCTCAAAGTGCTAAATTAAGAATTTTTGAAAGAAATAATAAATAAAACAAATGAAAAGAGGTGAACTTAGTGGCAAATAGCTATTATGGTTATCAGTATGAAACCAGTCCTAGAAAATTGCAACCAGAGTACAAACCTAATAAAAATAGGAATAGAAGTAATAATAAATCAGTACAAAGAAAAAAGGATAATAATAAAAATAAAAGTACTAAAAAAGCAAATCATAAATTAAGGGCTGTAAAATATTTAACCATAGGTTTTTTTATACTATTTGCTATAAGTTATAGAAATTCCTTAATAAATGAAAGTTTTAGTAAAAAAGAGCAACTAAAAAAAGATTTAAGTGCTATACAAAAAACTAATGAACAATTACAAGTAAGTATAGAAAATTCATTAAACTTAAATAATGTAGAACAATCTGCAAAAGAAAAGTTAGGAATGCAAAAACCTACTAATAGCCAAAAAATATATGTTAGTTTGCCTAAAAAAGATTATATTCAGCCAGCAACAGAGCAAGTTATAGTTGAAGAAGAAGAATCTTGGTTTGAAAAATTAATAAATGGTTTTACTAAAAGTATAAAATAATAGATTAAAATTAATTAATAATTTTAGTCTTTTTTTTATTTTATTTAATATTATTAAAGTGAGAGAAATTAAAGTGGTGATTGGTTTATGAAAAGAAAAAAATTAAGAAAAAAGCAAAAGATTAACAAGAAAATTAATATTAAGAAGTTAGAAAAAAGTGGCAATTTAACAAGAAAGAAAAGAATGAAGGTAGCTTTAATTATTTCTTTTTGTGTAATGTTTGCATTTGCTATAAGGATAGGATATATTCAATTTATAAAAGGTAGTGAACTAAAGTCTATGGCATATGTTCAACAAACATTAGATAGAAAAATTAATCCTAAAAGGGGAACTATATTTGATAGCACAGGGAAAAATATACTTGCAGTTAGTAGTACAGTAGAAACAATAACAGTAAATCCTGTTAATATTAGTAAAGAGGATAAAGAAAAAGTAGCAAGAGCCTTATCTGATATTTTTGAAGTAGATTATGATAAAACCCTGAAAAAAGTTTCTAAAAAAAGTGCTATAGAAACAATTGCAAAAAAGGTAGACAGAGAAAAAGCAGATAAATTAAGAGTTTGGATGAATGAAAATAATATAACTAAAGGAATTAACATAGATGAAGATACCAAAAGATATTACCCATACAACAGTTTAGCTTCACAGATAATAGGATTTTGTGGTAGCGATAATCAAGGATTAGATGGAATAGAAGCTATTTATGATGAAGAATTAAAGGGAAGTACAGGAAAAATAGTTAAAATGACAGATGCAAAAGGTGGAGATATATTAAAAGAAGGAGAAGATTATATATCAGCTGTAGATGGTAATGATTTAATTTTAACAATAGATGCGGTAGTTCAAGGAATAGCAGAAAAATATTTAAAAGAAGCCTGTATAGATAATGTGTGTACAGATGGTGGAAATATTGTTATTATGAATCCTAAAAATGGAGATATTTTAGCAATGGCAGGTTATCCAGACTATAATTTAAATACTCCATATGAGCCAAATACAGAGGAACTAAAGAATACATGGGATACATTATCACAAAGTGAAAAAACAAAAAGTATGCAAGCAATGTGGAGAAATAAAGCTATTTCAGATACATATGAACCAGGTTCTACATTTAAATTAATTACTGCATCTGCAGCATTAGAAGAAGGTATAACCCAGACAGATAAAGAAGGAGAATTTTGTTGTACTCGGAGGAATTGAAGTTGGAGGAGTTAGAATAAAATGTTGGAGATATTATAGACCACATGGTTCTGAAAGTTTAAGAGAAGGATTAATGAATTCATGTAATCCAGTATTTATAGGATTAGGACAGAAACTTGGAGTTACTAAATATTATGAATATTTGA
Source organism: Clostridiales bacterium (assembly GCA_019417465.1). Taxonomy (GTDB): domain Bacteria; phylum Bacillota; class Clostridia; order TANB77; family CAG-508; genus CAG-492. Next base: position 88,500 of record DXVF01000001.1, on the reverse strand, counting down.
GAAAGTTTGGCTATTTAGATAAAACTGGAATAGATTTACCAGGAGAAGCAAAAGGAATATTTTTAGCGGAAAATAAAGTAGGACCTGTAGAACTTCGGAACAATAGCGTTTGGACAGAGATTTGAAGTTACACCACTTCAAATGGTGACAGCGGTATCAACTATCGCAAATGGAGGCTCGCATGTTACTCCAAGGGTTGTAAAACAAATTGTTGATAGTAAAACAGGTGAAGTAAAAGATATAGAAACAAAAAAACAAGAAGGAATCATTTCTAAAAAGACATCTGAAGATGTTTTAAGTATGATGAAAAGTGTAGTAGCAGAAGGAACAGGAAAAAATGCAAAAGTAGAAGGATACTCTATAGGAGGTAAAACAGGAACATCAGAAGATGGAGTAAATACAGGAAAGTATGTAACATCTTTTATTGGTGTTGCACCAATAGAAGATCCAGAAATAGTAGTTTTAGTAACATTATATAATCCAACAGGTGAAGGAGGTCACCAAGGAGGAGGAGTTGCAGCACCAGTAGGAGGAAAAATTTTTAGTGAAGTTTTACCATATCTAGAAGTACAAAAAGAAGAAAATTCTGAAGAAGAGCTTATAGAAATAGAAGTTCCAAATTTAATAGGTTTAACAATAAAAGAAGCAAAAGACGAAGTTAAAGAATTAGGTATAGAAATCGAATATGAAAAAGAAGAAGAAATAGATGAAACACAAGTTACTATAAAAGAACAATTACCAAAGCAAGGAATTAAAATAAAGCAAGGAAATAAAATAATGGTGGAAATATAATGTTAAATAAAAAGTGTGAAAAGATAACAAATTAAAAAATAACTTAAAAAATTTCTATACAAAAGTAAAATTTAGTTATATAATATATTCGCGAAATTATAAATGTAAGGAGAGAAATTTATGGAATTAAAAAAAGTATTAGCAGGATTAGAAGGATTAAAGCTAAAAGGTTCATTAGATATAGATATAAATAATTTAGATAGTGATTCAAGAAACATAAAAGAAGGAGATATGTTTGTTGCTATAAAAGGATTTGATGTAGATGGTCATGAATATATAAAAGATGCTATTTCTAAAGGAGCAAAAGTAATACTTGCTGAAAGTGATATTGATAAGAAAATTATAAAAGAAATACCAGATGATGTTACAATAATATTATCTGATAACACAAGACACGCCTTAGCGATTTGTGCATGTAATTTTTATAAAAATCCATCTAAAAAAGTTAAATTAATAGGAATAACAGGAACAAAAGGAAAAACTACCACTTCATTTATGACAAAAGCAATTCTAGAAAAAGAAGGAAAGAAAGTTCGGTTTAATTGGAACAATTGCATGCTATATAGGAGACAAAAAATTAGAAGATAGTGATAGAACAACTCCAGAAAGTATAAAATTACAAAAAATTTTTAGCCAAATGGTAGATGAAGGTTGTGAAGTAATAGTAATGGAAGTATCTTCACAAAGTTTAAAATTACATAGAGTAGATGGATGTGAATTTGATATTGCAGTATTTACTAATTTCTCTGAAGATCATATTAGTCCAAAAGAACATCCAGATATGGAAGATTATTTTAATTCAAAATTAAAATTATTCCAAATGTGTAAAACAGGATATGTAAATGCAGATGATTTACATACAGCTAAAATTCCAAAATTACTTCCAGATAATGATATAGTTACATATGGTATTGATAATTATTGTAATTGTCTAGCAAAAGATATAACAATAACAAACTCATATGTAGATTTTAAAGTTAAATTAGGAACTAGAAATGAAAGAGTAAAAACATTTATACCAGGAAGATTTAGTGTATATAATTCACTAGCTGCAATATGTGTGGCATTAAAACTTGGTTGTTCACAAGAAAGTATAAAAGAAGCATTATTAGAAGTAAGAGTTCCAGGAAGAAGTGAACTTGTAGATAATAAAAAAGAACTTACAGTAATGATAGATTATGCACATTCTCCAGAAAGCTTAGAAAACATATTAAATGCAGTTAAATCATATACAAGAGGAAAAGTAATTTCTTTATTTGGATGTGGTGGAGATAGAGATTCTTCTAAAAGACCTATTATGGGAGAAATATCTGGAAGAATTGCAGATTATACAATTATTACATCAGATAATCCACGTACAGAAGATCCAGAAAAAATAGTTAAACAAATAGAAGAAGGAATAAAGAAAACTAATGGAAAATATGTATGTATTGTAGATAGAATTGAAGCAATGAAACATGCAGTTCAAATAGCTAAGAAAAATGATATAGTTGTTTTAGCAGGTAAAGGACATGAGACTTATCAAATAATAGGCCATGAAAAATATCCTTTTGATGAAAAAGAAATAATAAAAGAAATTATTAATGAAAAAAAATAAATACAAAATTAGGAGGAGAAAATGGAATTTCATATAAAAGTACTATTACTTTCTTTTGCAGTAAGTACAATACTTGGATTAATTATAATACCAATATTAAGAAGATTAAAAGTAGGTCAAATAGAAAGAGATGATGGACCAGAGTCACACTTAAAGAAACAAGGAACACCAACAATGGGTGGAATAATTATTGCTGCAGCAATTTTTATAGTATGTACATTTTTATATATTGATTATTCAAAAACAGAAATAGATGTTGCTAAAAATATATTACCATTATTATTTGTTACAATTGGATTTGGATTAGTAGGATTTGTAGACGATTTTAAAAAATTAGTATTAAAAAATACAAAAGGATTAAAACCAATCTATAAAATGCTTGGATTATTAATTATCGCAGTAGCATATACTTTATTTTTAACTAATGTATTAAAAATAGGAACAGATACATATATACCATTCTTAAAAATATATATTAATATGCCTATATGGATTTATATACCATTTGCAATTTTTGTTTTACTTGGTACAACAAATGCAGTTAATTTAACAGATGGTATAGATGGTTTATCTACAACAGTAACTACTATAATATTAGCATTTTTTACAGTCGTTGGTATAATCTTAGGAGTTAAGGAAGTTGTTTTAATTGGAGCATGTCTTGTTGGAGCATGTTTAGGATTTTTACTATTTAATTTACATCCTGCTAAAGTATTTATGGGAGATACAGGGTCTTTACTTCTTGGTGGAGCAATTGCAGGAATAGCTCTATATTTAAAAATGCCAATTATATTAATAATAGTAGCACTTATTCCAGTAATAGAAACAATATCTGTAATGTTACAAGTAACATATTTTAAAAAAACTGGAAAGAGAATTTTTAAAATGGCTCCTATACATCATCACTTTGAATTATGCGGATGGAGTGAAAATAAAGTAGTTTCGATTTTTAGTATAATAACACTAATTTTATGTATTGTAGGAATTAATGCTATATGAAAATTGTCAAAGGGTACGAGATAAAATGACAATGTTTCTCTAAATTTAAAATATTTTTTAAAGTAGGAGGTTACAAATGCAAAAAAAACCAAATAAAGTAAAAAAAGTATCTAAATTTGTTAATAATCAGTTTGATTTTTTCCTATGCATAACTATATTTTTATTACTAGCATTAGGAATCATAATGGTTCTTTCTGCTAGCGCTCCATCAGCTCTTTCAGAAACAGGTAATAGTTATACATATGTAAGGAAACAAGCAGCATTTGCAGTACTTGGAATTGCTTTAATGTTTATAATATCAAAAATTGATTATAGATTTTATAAAAAATATTATTGGATTATTTATTTTGTTTCATGGGCTATACTTTTATTAGTTGTTGTTCCTGGAATAGGAAAAAATGTAAAAGGTGCCACAAGATGGATAAATTTAGGGTTTGGACAGTTTCAACCATCAGAAATTACAAAAATAGGACTAATTATATTTTATGCAGGATATTTATCTGATCATAAAGATGAGTTAAAAAGCTTTTTTAAAGGATTTATAAAACCATTATTATTTTTAGTGCCACCAGTTGGAATATTATTTTTAGTTCAAAATCATCTTAGTGTCTCTTTAGTAATTGTATGTATAACAGCTACAATGATGCTTATGGCAGGAGCAAGAGTTTTACATTTTGCAGTATGTGGAGGCGTTCGGAGTAAGTCGGAGCATTTCGGATTATTAGGAATACTTCAAATGACAGGAAAAGGTGGATTTAGATTAGATAGAATTGCAACATTTTTTGATCCTTGGGCAGATGCACAAGGTACAGGATACCAAGTAGTACAAAGTTTATATGCAATTGGCTCAGGAGGACTATTTGGTGTAGGACTTGGAGAAAGTAAACAAAAGTTTTTATACATACCAGAACCACATAATGACTTTATATTTTCAATATTATCAGAAGAACTAGGTTTTGTTGGCTGCTTAGTAGTAATTATATTATTTGCGATTTTTATATGGAGAGGAATATTAATTGCAATGAGAGCACCAGATATGTTTGGTGGTTTAATTGCTATTGGAGTAACAGCTCTTGTTGCTGTTCAAGCAATAATAAATATAGCGGTTGTAACTGCTTCTATACCAACAACAGGTATGCCACTTCCATTCTTTAGTTATGGAGGAACAGCACTTTTAATCTTACTATGCAGTTGTGGTATTTTACTTAATATTTCGAGAGCTGGTTCTAAGGTTTAGGAATTAATTTATTGAGTAAAATTTAAGTTGTCATAGTCTGGTTAAAAGATTTTATATATAGTAAAAAAATCACTCTTTAAGGCATTTTAATTTATACTAGGTTAGACTATAGAGGCACACTATAAAAAGAGGAGAGAATGCACTACTATAATGCTCGAACTTGTTTTTTACTATATATAAATCTTTTGACTTAGTGTAAAGGAAAGATTGGAACATTAAATTAGGAAAGGAGTGCATGATTTTATAATTGTGCAAATTAAGATATGAAAGCAATTATAGCAGCAGCTGGTACAGCTGGTCATATTAATCCAGGATTAGCAATAGCAAATAAAATAAAAGAAAAGAATAAAGATGCAAAAATAATTTTTATAGGAACAAATAGAGGATTAGAAAATGATTTAGTTCCAAGAAGTGGATATGAATTAAAAACAATAGAAGCTTATGGATTTAGTAAAAGTATAAGTATAAATAATTTTAAAAAAATGATAAAAACAATGAAAGGCTTTTCACAGGCTAAGAAAATTGTAGATGAATTTAAGCCAGATATTGTAATAGGAACAGGGGGATATATATGTGGAGCAGTAATTACAGCTGCACATAAAAATAAAATTCCAACTGTGTTACATGAAAGCAATGCATATCCAGGACTTGCAATAAGAATGCTTGCAAAAAAGGTTGATACTATCTTAGTTGGTTTCGAAGAAGCTAAAGGAAGACTGAATAAAGCTAAAAAGATAGTAGTAACAGGAACTCCAACTAAAATGAAAGGAATAAAATTAACAGATGAGCAAAAAAAGCAAATAAGATTAAGTTTAAATCTAAAGGAAGAGTTACCAATAGTTTTAGCTTTTGGTGGAAGTCAAGGTGCTAGAGTTATTAATAATGCTATTTTAGATATTATAAAAAATAAAAAATATAATGGATATCAAATTATATGGTCAGCAGGTCCAGAGCAATATAAAATAATAAAAGAAGAAATGAAAAATGAAAATATAGATATTGATAATATAGATGGTGTAAAAATAGTACCATACATATATAATATGGAAGAAATTATGAACTTAGCAGATGTTATTGTATCAAGAAGTGGAGCAATGACATTAACTGAAATTGCACTTGCTCGGAAAACCTGCAATATTTATTCCACTTCCAAGTATGTCTGCTAATAGACAAGAAGATAATGCAAGGGTATTCGAGAAAGAAGGAGCGGCAAAAGTAATTTTAAATGAAGAGTTAAATGGTGCAAATTTGTCAGAAACAATTAATGAAATGATAAAAGATAAACAAAAACTAATTAAAATGGGTGAAAATGCTAGAAAAATGGCAATTTACAATGTTGAAGATAAGATATATGAAGAGATAGAAAAATGTTTGAAATAAAATTATTTCAAACATTTTACGGTTTCTATAAGATATTATTACAAATCAAAAAAACACTAAATTTGTTGTCGATAGTAAAAACATATAATAAATCTTTGTCGAAAATAATAAAAATATCAAAAATTGTGGTATACAAAAACGCTTGATATAAAGGTTTTTGTGATATATAGTATCACCATAATATTTTTTTACGAGGGGGATAATATGAAAAACATAAGAGAATTTTATGGAGATACTGTAATTGATAAAAGTGATTATAATGAGTTTGATGGTGAGTTTAAAATTGAACTTACATATTATAAGACACAAGAATTAGAAATGTTAGATGATAAGAAATTTGGTATAGAGATTGTGAAAAAAGAAACAGATGGCAAGAAAATAAAAATAGAAACAAAAGAGTTTGAAAATATAGTAGATACAGAAGAAAAAGTAGATAACATATTAGAAATACTAAAAAGAAATAAAGTAACTCCAATAGCGGTTAATGATGTGTTAGAAGATATGAAGGTTCTATAATTTTGTTAATATATATAAGAACTTTGAATTTGGTTTGAGAAAAAATTAAATTTAGCTATTGCAAAAAAATTACATTTAGTCTAGAATACATAGGTAAAGTTATATAAAAAAGAAGGAGATAGTAATGGCAGATAAATTAATTATAGTAGAATCACCTGCTAAAGCGAATACTATAAAAAAATTCTTAGGTGGTAGTACAAAGGTAGTAGCATCTATGGGACATATAAGAGACTTACCAAAATCAAAATTAGGGGTAGATATAGAGCATAATTTCGAACCTGAATATATTAATATTAGAGGAAAAGGAGATTTAATTAAAAGTTTAAAAAAAGAAGCAAAAAATGCAAAAAAAGTATATCTTGCAACTGACCCTGACCGTGAAGGTGAAGCGATTGCATGGCATTTGGCTCATATTTTAGATATACCAGAAGATAGTGTGTGTAGGGTAACTTTTAATGAAATTACTAAAGAAACAGTACAATCTTCAATTAAGAATCCTAGAAAAATAGATAAAAATTTAACAGATGCACAACAAGCAAGAAGAGTTTTAGATAGAATTGTTGGATATAAAATAAGTCCAATTCTTTGGAAAAAAGTTAAGACAGGTTTATCTGCAGGTAGGGTTCAATCTGTTGCGGTAAAATTAATTGTAGATAGAGAAAATGAAATAGAAGAATTTAAACCAGAAGAATATTGGAATATATATGCTAATTTATTAGAAGCAAAGACTAAGAAAACTTTTCGGAGCAAAATTCTATGGAAAAGATGGTAAAAAATTAGAAATACATTCTAAAGAAGAAGTAGATACTATCTTAAAAGAAATAAAAAATAGTAAATTTATTGTAGATGATGTAAAAAAGAGTCAGAAAAAGAAAAATCCAAGTCCACCATTTACAACAAGTACAATGCAACAAGAGGCTTCAAGAAAGTTGAATTTTACTTTAAAGAAAACAATGTCTGTAGCACAAGGTCTTTATGAAGGAGTGAAAGTAGAAGGAAAAGGGACAATAGGTTTAATTACATATATGAGAACAGATTCTACAAGAATTTCTGAAGAGGCAAGAAAATTTGCAAAAGAGTATATTATATGTGAGTATGGGGAGAATTATTATGAAAATAGATACTATAAAACAAAGAATAATTCGCAAGATGCTCATGAAGCAATAAGACCAACATATATAGATTTAACTCCAGATAAGATAAAGAGTTCATTAACAAATGACCAGTACAAGTTATATAAGTTAATATATAACAGATTTATAGCAAGTCAAATGTCAGCAGCTATATATGATACAGTTTCTGCTATTATATTGGCTAATAATTATATATTTAAAGCAAATGGTCAAACTTTAAGATTTAAAGGATTTATGACTTTATATGTAGAATCTATAGATAACGAAGATGATGAAGATAATACTAGTATTCCAGAATTAGAAATAAAACAAGAATTAGTGAATAAAAAAATAGAGACAAAGCAAAGTTTCACAGAACCACCACCAAGATATACAGAAGCAAGTTTGGTAAAAGCATTAGAAGAAAAAGGAATAGGAAGACCAAGTACATATTCTCCAACAATTACTACTATTTTAGAAAGAAGATACATAGAAAAAATTCAAAAGCAATTGGTACCAACAGAACTTGGCAAAATAGTTAATAAACTACTTACAGAGAATTTTACAGATATAGTAAATGTAGAATTTACAGCCCAGATTGAGGATGAGTTTGATCAAATAGCTGAGGGAAAAGTAGAATGGAAAAAAATAATAAAAGATTTTTATGAACCTTTTGCTATTGTCCTAGAAAAAGCTGAAAAAGAACTAGAACATGTTGAAATAAAAGACGAAGTTTCAGATGTACCATGTGATAAATGTGGGAGAATGATGGTAATAAAATATGGTAGGTATGGCAAATTTTTAGCATGTCCACGGATATCCAGAATGTAAAAATGCAAAACCTATAGTAGAAACAATAGATGTACCATGCCCTGTTTGTGGAGCAAAAGTACAAGTAAGAAAAACAAAAAGAAGAAGAAATTACTATATATGTGAGAATAATCCAAGCTCATGTAATTATATTTCATGGAACAAACCAAAAGTAGGGGAAGTTTGGAGTCCAGAAAAGAATGATGAAACTTTGAATAAAGAGACAACTCCTAAGGCGAAGAAGACTACAAAGAAAAAAAGAACAAAAACTAAAAAGACTACTAAAAAAACTAATAAGAAAACGAATAGGTAATTTTACTAATCATAACATAATATAAATTATTGTAAATAACACGAAAAATTTTACTAGCATAAAATTTATATTTAAAATTAAACAATAATAAAAAAATAAAAAAGCAAAAAATTGCATATAACTATTGATTTATACAGAAATCTATGATAAAATAACAAACGTTAAAAACACACATAAAGATGAGTTTAAAAAGAGTGCTTGAGGTAAAGAGCCTTAAGTCTTTTTAAATGCTAATAGTCTTTATGGAGGTAATAACTAAAAGGAGGAATTAAAAATGGCAGTAGTTGCAATGAAACAATTACTAGAAGCAGGTGTTCACTTTGGACATCAAACAAGAAGATGGGATCCTAAAATGGCTGAATACATATTCCAAGCTAGAAATGGTATCCATATAATCGATTTACAAAAGACATCTAAAAAATTAGACGAAGCTTATAACTTTATGAAAGAACAAGCTGAAGAAGGAAAAACAGTTCTTTTTGTAGGAACTAAAAAACAAGCACAAGAATGTGTAAAAGAAGCAGCTGAAAAATCTGGAATGTACTATGTTGACCAAAGATGGTTAGGTGGAATGCTTACAAACTTTGGAACAATAAGAAAAAGAATAGACAGATTAAACGAATTAGAAAAAATGCAAGAAGATGGTACATTTGATGTATTACCTAAAAAAGAAGTAATTCTTTTAAAGAAAGAAATGGAAAAATTACAAAAAAATCTTGGTGGAATTAAAGATATGAAGGAAATGCCAGGAGTTATGTTTGTAGTAGATCCTAAAAAAGAAAGAATAGCTATATTAGAAGCTAGAAAATTAGGTATACCAGTAGTAGGTTTAATCGATACAAACTGTAATCCAGAAGATGTAGATTACGCTATACCTGGAAACGATGATGCAATTCGTGCAGTTAAATTAATAGCAGATGTAATGGCAAATGCTATTATAGAAGGAAGACAGGGTGAATCTCTTGAGATGGACTCTGAAAGTGAAGAAAATGTTAATCTTGAAGAAGAGCCAACTAGCATAGAAGAAGTAGCACAACAAGAAACAGTAGAAGAATAATATAAAGAAAAATCGTTTAAGTATAAGCGATTAATATAATATTATATAAGACCTAATTAAAAGGAGTGGAGCTCTTCTCGCTCTGCTCCTTTTAAATTATATATAATTAAATTTTGTGATTAAAAATTATATAGGTGTATTAAGACACTTGTATAACTATTTAAAGACATGGATGATTAGTCATCTATAAATACAAAATTAAGGAGGAATTAAAATGGTAACAGCAAGCCAAGTAAAAGATTTAAGAGAAAAAACAGGTGCAGGAATGATGGACTGCAAAAAAGTTTTAACAGAAACTGATGGAGATATGGAAAAAGCAATTGAATTATTAAGAGAAAGAGGAATTGCAAAAGCCGCAAAAAAATCAGATAGAGTAGCAGCAGAAGGATTAGTAGATGCTTACGTTTCAGAAGATGGAAAAATAGGGGCTTTAGTAGAAGTAAATGCAGAAACAGATTTCGTTGCAAAAAATGATGAATTTAAATCTTTTGTTTCAGATGTTGCAAAACAAATTGCATTAACAAATCCAAAAGATGTAGAAGAATTATTAGCTGCAAAGTCAATTGTTGAAGAAGACAAAACAGTACAAGAAGTATTAACAAACAAAATAGCTACAATCGGTGAAAATATGTCAATTAGAAGATTTGCAAGATTCGAATCAACAGGTTTAGTAGAAAAATATATCCATGGAGAAGGAAAAATTGGAGTATTAGTTGAATTAGAAAATGGAAATAATGAACTTGCAAAAGATGTTTGTATGCAAATAGCTGCTGCAAAACCAGAATTTTTAGATAGAGAATCTGTACCAGCAGAAAGAGTAGAAAAAGAAATGGAAATCTTAAAAGCACAAGCTATGAATGAAGGAAAACCAGCTGAAATAGCAGAAAAAATGGTACAAGGAAGAATCGGAAAATTCTATGGAGAAATTTGCCTAATAGAACAAGACTTTGTAAAAAATCCAGATATGAAAATTAAACAATTATTAGATTCAAAAGAAGCAAAAGTTATTCGTTTTGTAAGATTTGAAAAAGGCGAGGGAATTGAGAAAAAAGAAGAAAACTTTGCAGAAGAAGTTGCTAAACAAATAAAAGGATAAATTTTACAAAAAAGAATCAAGATTTAGAAGTGGAACTAGTTTCATAGACACTAAAAAAGACTTGATTCTTTTTTTATATAATAGGAAAGTTCTGTTATAGAGAAAAATTTAACTAACATGTCTTTCCTATTATATAAAAATAATTGCATGCCAATTTTTTATCAAAAATTGGCACACGAACAATTAAACGCGGGCTTTAAAATGTTCTAAAAAGAGAAAATGTTCAAAAAAGCCCGCTATTGTTCTTGTATAGAAAAATCAAAGATTTTTATCTATAAAATAAAATCACTAATGCAGATTATATATCATTCTTTCTAGACTGGACTTACAAGTATAATTATTAACTAGTAACTATATATTAAACAATATTACAAAATTACTTGTTATTTATTGGTAAAATTTGATATAATCAAATCATTAAAAAATTGACAGGGGTTTAATAATATGGATAAAGAGAAAAAAATAAAATTCAATATATTAGCTGTATGCTTAATTATTTTACTAGCGTTTGCAATATCACCAGTTACAATGCAAAATGACACTTATTATACTATAAAAATAGGAGAACAAATTGTGCAAAATGGAATAGATATGTGGGATCATTTTTCGTGGCATGAGAATTTACCATATACATATCCACATTGGTTATATGATGTAATAATGTATCTTATATATAGTTTTTCTGGTTTTGCAGGAATATATATATCGACTATTGTTTTAGCTAGTATATTAGGTGTTCTAATATATTATATAAATAATAAATTAAGTAAAAATAATTTTATTTCATTAGTTGTAACTTTATTAGTATTATATTTATTACAAGATTTTATTGCAGCAAGAGCTCAATTAGTTACTTTTATATTATTTGTGCTAACAATATTTTTTATTGAAGAGTTTATACATACTAGTAAAAAAAGATATCTGATACCACTAGTTATAATTCCGATACTAATTGCTAATTTTCATGTTGCAGTATGGCCATTTTATTTTGTATTATTTTTGCCATATATAGCAGAATGGCTTGTAAAGATTGTTATAGAGTTAGATATCTTTGTTAGTATAAAAATACTAATCATAAGGGTAATAAAAAAATTAACTTATAAAGATGAAAAAAAGGAAGAGTTAAATAAAAAACTAGAAGAACTTTATAAAAAGCTTGATGAAGATAAAGCTAATTTATTAAGAAGAAGAGAAAAACCATATAAAATAAAAATAGAAAATAATAAAGCTATAAGATGGCTAATTATAATCTTCATAATAACTATTTTTACAGGATTACTTACGCCACTTGGAGATGTACCATATACATATTTAGCAAAAACAATGCAAGGAAATACAACAGAAAATATTAGTGAACATTTACCATTAGTTTTAATAAATAATAAGAATATAATGATTGTAATGGCAATGTTTTTATCTATACTAATATTTACAGATACAAAGATAAAATTAAGAGATCTTTTTATGCTTATAGGACTTATTTTATTATCATTTATCTCTAGAAGACAAACATCTATGCTAATATTAATTGGAAACTTTATATTTGTAAAATTAGTAGTACAGATGGTTAATAAATACGATAATAAAACATATAAAAAAATACAAGATTTTATGACAGGCTTTTTGGGTCAAGCAATTTCTGCAATTTTAATATTATGTATTAGTTTACTTATATTAAAACCAAAAATAGATGATAAATTTGTTGATGAAAATAGTTATCCAGTAAAGGCATGTGATTTTATTTTAGAAAATTTAGATATTGACAATATAAAATTATACAATGAATATAATTATGGAAGTTATTTAATATATAGAGGAATACCAGTTTTTATAGATTCAAGAGCAGACTTATATTCGCCAGAATTTAATGGAATAAAAAACGAAGAAGGAGAATATGAAGGAAGAGATATTTTTTCAGATTTCCTAAATATATCAAATATAGGTACTTTTTATGAAACAAAATTTAGAGAATATGGAATTACTCATGTAATGATGGGGAAAAATACAAAACTTAATCTATTAATATCAAGAGAGGATAATTATAAACTTTTATATCAAGATAATGATTTTGTCATTTACGAAAGATTAAATGCAAATGTCAAAGAAGAATAGATTTGAAAAATAATTCTTGCCGATTAAATTATGTAAGTATTTAATGCTAGTGAATTATTGATGGCTTATACAGAGTTCTATGTAGGTTTTCAGAGATTGTAAATATAAGAAAGGAGAATTGTTAGTTAACAAAAGCTAACATATGTTAAGAAAATGAAAAATATAAATAAAAAATATAAAATTATTATATTTGTAACTGTTCTAGTTTTATTGGAACAATTAATTAAAGTTATAATTGTAATGAATAAAGATAAACTTCCTATTACAATTATAAATAATGTTTTTATGTTATCATATGTAGAAAATTCAGGTGTAGCATTTGGAATAAAAGTAGGAAGCATATGGAGTTTTATTGTCATAAATATAGTGATTTTAGGAATAATCATTAAATTCATGTATAGTCAGCTTCAGGAACTAAATAATAAAACAATTGTAATATTATCTCTTGTTCTAGCAGGAGGAATTAGTAATCTAATTGATAGAATTTTTAGAGGATATGTTATAGATTTTTTAGATATAACACCTATGATAAATTTTCCAGTTTTTAATTTTGCAGATGTTATGATTGTTGTATCGGTTCTTATATTTGGGATAACAATGATAAAAAATATAATAAAAGATGACAAGAAAGGAAAAAATGATGGAGAAGCTAGTAGTACAAGATAATGAAAAAGGAGTAAGATTAGATAGCTATATTGCAAGTAAAAAAAAAGAATTGTCTAGAACTAATGTGCAAAGGTTAATCGAAAATGGTAATATTTTAGTCAATAATAATACAAAAAAAATATCATATAAAGTTTTACCAAAAGATGAAATATTGATAGTTGTACCAGAAGCAAAAGAAACAGAATTAAAACCTCAAGATATACCAATTGATATAGTATATGAAGATAGTAGCATCATAGTAGTAAATAAACCAAAAGGACTAGTTGTTCACCCAGCTGTGGGTAATCCTGATGGAACATTAGTTAATGCGATAATGAATATTTGCAAAGATAGTTTATCTGGTATAGGAGGAGAAATTAGACCAGGAATTGTGCATAGATTAGATAAAGATACTACAGGACTCTTAATTATCGCAAAAAATGATAAGGCTCATACAAATTTAAGCGAGCAAATAAAGAATAGAGAAGTAAAAAAGATTTATATAGCACTAGTTAGAGGAATTATTCCAGAAAATGAAGCAACAATTAATATGCCTATAGGAAGAAGTACAAAAGATAGAAAAAAAATGGCAGTAGTAAAAAATGGAAAAGAAGCAGTTACACATTTTAAAGTATTAAATAGATTTAAGAATTATACCTTATTGGAAATAAAAATAGATACAGGAAGAACTCATCAAATAAGGGTTCATATGTCAGAAATAGGATATCCGATAGTGGGTGATATGGTGTATTCAAATGGAAAAAATGAATTTGGAGTAGAAGGTCAAATGCTACATGCAAAAAGTTTAGACTTTAAACATCCAATAACTGGAAAGCAAATGCACTTAGAAGCAGACATACCAAAGTATTTTAAAGATATTATAGAAAATTTGAGCCATTAAGAATGGAGAATTTTGCCCCAACAGGACGGATAATTTGGGTCGATTTTTTAGAATCTACCTAAATTTTCTGTCCTTGTTGGGTAACGAAGGTTTGTTTTTGTTGAAAGAAGGAAGTAAAACATGGAAGAAATAAGATTACAAAAATTTTTATCAAATGCAGGTGTATGCTCTAGGAGAAAGGCAGAAGAATATATATTAGAAGGCAAAGTAAAGGTAAATAGGCAAGTTGTTTATGAACTTGGGATAAAAATAAATCCTTTAAAAGATGAAGTTATATTTGATGGAAAGACAGTAAAATTAGCAGAAGATAAAGTATACATTTTATTAAATAAACCAATAGGTTATGTTACTACTGTGAAAGAGCAATTTGGAAGACCTACAGTAATTGAATTATTAAAAGGAGTGAAACAAAGGGTATTACCAGTAGGAAGGCTAGATATGTATACATCTGGCGCAATAATTTTAACAAATGATGGAGATTTTATATATAAAGTAACACATCCAAAGTACGAAATAGAAAAGACATATCAAGTTACAGTAAAAGGTATTGTTACAAATGAGGATATAGAAAGATTATCAAATGGAGTAAAAATTGATGATTATATATCTGGAAAAGCCAAAGTTAAAATTTTAAAAATAGATCAAGATAAGAAAATATCTAGAATTCAAATTACTATTCATGAAGGAAAAAATAGAGAAGTAAGAAAAATGTGTATGGCAATAGGTAAAAGTGTTATTGCATTACATAGAAGTAAAATTGAAAATATCGATGTAAAAAGCCTGAAATTAGGTGAGTGGAGATATTTAAGTAAAGAAGAAATTTTAAGATTAAAAAATAAAAAAGTATTGTAAAAAGTATAGTTTAATTATATAATAGTAACATAAACAAAAGAAAAAGGAGATAAAAGATAAAGTGGAGTGTCAGAAATTTATTCCAGAAGGTTGGGTTGAAAATTGCTCTCATGCTACAAAAGATGCATTAATTAATGCAATCCGGAACAGGGGAAGTTATGCAAGGAATCGTAAATAAATGCGATTCAAATTATAATCTATATATAGATTTTGGAAATAATTTAAAAGGAATTATACCAAGAGACGAAATTGAAGCAGTAAATATAGATGAAACAGGTTTTCCAAAACCAAATATATGCACATCTAAAGTTAACAAATATGTTCAGTTTAAAGTAAAAGATGTTGATAAAAAGGATCGTTTCATTTTATCAAGAAAGGATGTTGGAAAAGATGCTTTAAATTGGATAAAACAAGATGTAAAAGTAGGGCAAATAGTAAAGGGTATAGTAAAAAGTATTAAGCCATATGGAGTATTTGTAGAAATAGGTGGAGGAATAGTAGGTCTTTTACACATAGAAGATATATCAGTAGCTAGAATAAAAACACCACTAGAAAGACTTTCTATAGGGCAGAAAATAAATGTTATGATCAAATCTATAGACTATAATTTAGAAAGAGTTGTTTTAACATATAAAGAACTTTTAGGATCTTGGGAAGATAATATTAAAGAATTTGAAGAAGGTAGCACTGTTATTGGTATTGCAAGAGAAGTTGAAAAGTCTCGGAAATGGTATATTTATAGAATTAAAACCTAATTTAGTAGGTCTTGCAGAATATAAAGATGGAATACAATATGGAGAAAATGTAAGTGTATACATAAAGAAAATTATACCAGAGAAAAAGAAAGTTAAGTTATTAATTATATAAAATTTAAATAATGGAGGTTTTAAAAACATGGTAGAAGATAGTGAAATTAAAGCACTAGTATCTCCTTTCGCAATTAGAGAAGGAGAAATTAAAGTTTTTGATGGAAAAGATGGATATGTTTCCATGAATCAAATTATACATAAGATAAATATAGGACATATTACAGATATACATTTTACGATATTAAATTTAGTTAATGAATTTGAATTTATTACTTCAAGACAACTTTATCAATTATTAGAATGGAAAGGAATAGAAGTAAAATCACAAGATAAATTAAATAATAAATTAGAACAACTAGTAAAATCTAAGATTCTAACAAGATATTATTTTAATTCCGATGAAGGCAAAGGAATTTATCGTGTATACTGTTTAGAGAAAATGGGAAAATATTTACTAAATTCTAGAGGAGAAGAATGTAAATGGCAACCAACTGATAATACAAAACCAGTTGCTATGATAAAAAAGAGATTAGCAGGAAATCAAACAATAATTGCATATTTAAGAAAAGTCAAAGCTTTTGATAGTTACATTCCAAAGCCAAGTATAACTGCAAAAAAATTAGGAAAAGTGTTTAAAGCAACAGGTGGAAATATTAGGTTAACTAAAAATGGAAAATCAATAGATTTTGTATTTGAAGTAATTAGAAGAGAAGATGAATGGCAGAAAAAGTTAGCTGATAAAATGAAATTATATGGAGATTTTTATGAAAGTTTCGTTCCAAATGATTCTGGATTTCAGAATATGCCACAATTAATAATAATATGTGAAGATGATAAACATATGGCTGAAACTTTTAAAGAGATTGTAATGAATAAATTAGAAATTCAAAAAATAAAGTTATATTTTACTACAGACTTAAGACAAAATGAAGCAACTTTAAATAAAACATTAGTAGAGTTTAAAATAGATGAGAATACAGGTAAATATAAAATGGCAGAGGTAGAAGTTAAATTACTTGGAATGTAAATCAAGACAAAAAAAGTTATGGACAAAGGGACGGTTCTCTTGTCCATTTTTTATATAATAGGAAATTTATAGTATAAAGTAAAATTTTATTAATAGAGAGAGTTCCAATTATATAAAATAATTGCACAACAATTTTTTTATATGTGAGCAATTATTTTATATAAAATTGGCGCAAGAACAATTAAACGCGGGCTTTAAAATGTTCTAAATAGAAAAAATGTTCAAAAAGCCCGCTATTGTTCTATATTGTAAAAAAGTGGACAAGAGAACCGTCCCTTTGTTCACTTTTTTAATTTGGATTTCCCTTTTTTAAATCAAATATTATAGCATCTTCATTATTTACAAAATAGTTTGCATCACTTGTATCTGTTTGAATTGGATCTATCTCTCCAATATCATCATCAGAAAATCCAGTTATAGTAGATTTTTTCTTTTTAGTACGACTTTTTGCTTTTTCTTCTTCAGCAATACCACTTGTGAATTTATCAAATCTATATTCTTTAACAGATTTAGGTTCTTTATATTTAGATTCTAAGAAATCTAATTTACCAGTACCTACAACATTTTTCCCTTTTATGTTTTTTACTTTGTACATACAATTTTTAAATTTTAAAGATTGAACTTTACCAGCTGCATAATTAGGTTTCCATTCATATTTAATACTACCAAATTTAGGGTCATAACTACCTTTTGTTGTATCATAATTTGATGTCCATTTCCATTCACGTTTCTCTCCAAGTTCTTTTTCCCACCAATCATTGTCTTCAGGAGAGTTATTTCCAAATACAATTTTATTAGCACAATTAGCAAGAATAGTTCTTTTAAATCTTCCTTTTTCAACATCTAATTGGTCTAAGTTCTGTGCAGATACAACACTTGCAACTCTATATTTTCTATATAGTGTAAATAAAGCTTCAGTAGAACTGCAAATGAAATCTGAGAATTCATCGATATATAAGAAATGAGGAACTCTTGAATTTTCATTTCCAGGTCTTCTTAATATTGAATATTGCATTAATAATATAAAGAATAGTCCGAAAGCTTTATGTGCATTTGCACCTAAATCACCACGTCTTGTGCAAACTAAAGTAATTTCTCCATTTTCTAAAGCTTTATCAAAGTTAAGATTATTATTTCTTTTACATAGTATATTTTTAACTCCAGGATATCTTAATAATGTATCTAATTGACTATTTGCTGCTGATACAAATTTTTCCATATCTTTTTTTCCAGCACCATTTTCGTAAAAGTTCTTTTTGAAATATGAAAGTAACATTTTGTATTCTTTACTTAATTCCTCGTCTTCTTTCATTTTTTCACACATTTCTTCAACTAGACTAAAGTCATTTAGCATTTCCATCATATCTTCTAAATTTGGTAAATCTCCATCATGTAATTTAGGATACATTATTTTTAATAAGATTGATAAGTTTTCTATTGCTTGCGAAGACATATTTTCTCTATAAGCAAGTTCTATATCAGGGCTATTGCTTGAATACAATCCTTTTAAAACTGTAGAAATAGCAACAGATATATCTAGTGGATTATCAAATATAAAAGGATTTAATCCTGGCGAATTCGTATCATTTGGGTCTATTAAATTTACAGGCATTTTATAATTATCTACTACATTTAATATATGTGAAACTGATTCAAAGTCTGGAGATATATAAGTTATACCTAAATTACGATAAGTTATTGAATCTTCAGAAGCATTTAAAATTAGTTTCTTCATAAATGCCTGATAAAGTTGTAATTTTGAAGGATTTGGTTTTAACATATTCAAATTAAAGTTTTTATTAATATAATCATTATTGTAAGGATATTTTAAAGTAGCTATACCAGTTTTTAATGCAGTAAATGCCATTTCTTTTGATAATTCTTTAAAGAAGAATTTTTTATCAATATCACGAGCAATCATAGGTTCATAAATCATTGATGTTTTTCCAGAACCAGAAACACCAATTACAAGTGTTGATTCAAATCTCTTTGATTCTGGAATTTTTACTGTTTTACCAGTATCTGAATCCTTACAGATGGCTATCTCACAAGTATAAGGTCCAGTGCCAACAGTCTTATCTGATAAATCGATTCCAGAATAATCCCCGATAGAATCTCTGATATCTTTTGTATCATTAACAGTTGTAATTAACCAATGTATTGGTTTATAAAATGTAGTAAGAGGAAAAAATAATGCTAAGGCACTAAAAGCAGGTCTTACGAGTTCGCTAAATTCTGTTGCAATAACATGATAATTAGGAACAGAAAGAAATGCAAGCCAGCAACCTAAATTTACCCATTGAGTTACCATTGATATTATTAGTATGTATAATGACATAAGGTACAAATAGAAGAATGATAACTTTATTTGTTTTGAATCTGCATATTTAGATGAACCAGAGAATAAAAATGCAAATACAGGACAAGCAAAAGCAAGTGTATATTGTATAGGATTCCAATAAGAACTTGATACTCCTGTAAAAATTAAAAATAACATTTCTACTATTCTATCTACAACTAAATAAACAGAGAGTAAAGTGAGAACAAATGTCATAAACGTATTTCGATCTGTTTTTAAAATTTTTAAAAATTTATCTATATATTTTAATATAAAACCAAAAATAGCATTAATTGGTCCTAATAAAACTTTCAAATTTTTCACCACTTTCAATTTTAATTATACATTTATATTATCCTATAAAATCAGCAAAAAAACAAGTGATTTGGAAAAAAAGATATATAAATTTTAATAAATTGAGGTGCTTTTTTAAGAAGAATATAATAATAATTATAAAACCTAAATAAAATATAGAAATGAATAAATCTATTAAATCTAAAATAAGTATTTGTTAAAACATTAGATTTGTATGAATGGAGGTTTTTATGCAAAATGAAAGAAAAAAAATAAGACAAGAAGGATTTATGCAGGGAATTCTTGCACTTATTTTTTCACAGGTGCTAATAAAGTTATTAGGATTAATATACAAATTATACTTAACAAATAAGCAAGGGTTTGGAGATGAAGGAAACGCAATATATAGTTCTGGATTTCAAATTTATGCGTTACTTTTAACTTTATCATCAATAGGAGTCCCAAATGCAGTTGCAAAGTTAGTGTCTGAAAGAACATCGATAGGTGATAATAGGGGAGCTCACAAAATTTTTAAAATAGCTTTTATTACTTTTGGATTTATTGGATTTGTTGGAACTTTAATATTATTCTTTGGAGCTAAATACATAGCTAATGTAGTTTTACAAATTCCAGAAGCAGAGTATAGCTTGATTGCACTTTCGCCTTCAATCTTCTTTGTATCAGTAATTTCAGTAATAAGGGGATATTTCAATGGTAAACAAACAATGAAAGCGACAGCAAATTCACAAACAATAGAGCAATTGTTCAAAACTATTTTTACAATAATATTAGTAGAAATTATTGGTATAATTTCAGGAATAAATACTACATTAATGGCAGCTGTAGCAAATTTTGCAACTACTCTAGCGACAATAGGGAGTTTTATATACTTATATAAATATTATAAAATGAGAAGAAGAGAAATAGCATATGAAGTAAAAACATCTATAAATTATAAATCCAATCGTGTAATACATATATTAAAGAATATATTATTAGTAGCAATTCCAATGTCACTAAGTTCAATATTAACATCTGTTAATAAGAATGTGGATTCTATGACTGTTGTAAGGGGATTAAAGCATTTTTTATCAGATCAAGAAGCGAAAATACAGTATGGAATATTAAGTGGAAAAGTAGATACATTAATAACATTACCATTATCATTTAATATAGCTTTTGCTACAGCCTTAGTTCCAGCGCTTTCGGCATCTATAGCTAGAAACGATATCGAAACAGGAAAAAAGAGAATATCGTTTTCTTTATTAGTGACAATGTTAATTAGTCTTCCTTGTACTGTAGGAATGATAATTTTTGCAAAACCAATACTTTTGCTTTTATTCCCAAATGCTAGTTCTGGAGAAAGAATATTCCAAATAGCATCACTTTCAATTGTTTTTACAAGTTTAGAACAAACAGTAAATGGAGCTTTGCAAGGGATAGGAAAAGCATTTGTACCAGCTTTTGCACTTTCTTTTGGAGTGGCAACAAAAATCATTTTAAATTTAATTTTAGTATCTATACCACCAGAAACATGTGTAATAGGAGGAGCAGCAGGAGCAGCTTTTGCAACAACAGTTTGCCATATTATAGCCTTTTTCATAGGATTCAAAATTTTAAGAAAAAATATAAAATTAACTATAAATTTCACGAAGTTTATAATTAAACCAATTATAGCTACAGTAATGATGGGAATTTGCTCTTTTTGTATTTATAATTATTTATCTGGAATAATTATAGAAAAAATGTCTATAATAATATCACTTGTAGTAGCTGTAGTTATATATTTATTATCTATAATATCTTTAAAAATATTTGATAAAGAAGAAATAAATATGATACCATATGGTGCAAAAATATACTCATTTCTGGAAAAAATAGGATTATATAAGGCTAAAAAAACACCTAAAAATCAATGATTGATTGTAAAAAACAAACAAAACTTACAGATATAAAGGTTTCAGAGAAAAATAAAGGAAAAAAAAGAAGGATTTTATATAACTTTGGCGAATATTGATAATAGTAGATAATTAAGTAATCTACATAGATGAAAAACTATAGGAGGAATGTATAATGAACAAATCTGATTTAATCGCGGCAATCGCTGCTAAGACAAATGAAACAAAAAAAGATGCTGAAGCAACATTAAATGCTTTTATTGAGGTTGTTACAGAATCTTTAGCAAAGGGAGAAAAAGTTCAACTAGTTGGATTTGGTTCTTTTGAAGTAAGAAAAAGAGCAGCTAGAAAAGGAAGAAACCCACAAACTAAAGAAGAAATTAAAATACCTGCATCAAAAGCTCCAGTATTCAAAGCTGGTAAAGCTTTAAAAGATTTAGTTAATAAGAAAAAATAATTTGTGAAATTTATATAGATATATGAATTCATATAAAAGGATATAGAGATAAAGTCTATATCCTTTTTATAAATTTACGTACCTGTGCTTCTATATTTATTTAATGCTAGATTCCATAGTTTTACTGCAATTATCCATAAAATAATTGCTACAATAGGAGATAAATATATCATATAAGTATTAAGTCCTAAATATGCCATTGTTGGATAATATGAAACAAAGGCAAATGGTAAAACTAATGTTATTAATATTCTTATAAATTTATTGTATATAGTTATTGGGTATTCTGTAAATGTATACATTCTATAAAATGACCATATTACTTCATTAGACCTATATGTCCAAAATGATGAAATGCTAAATATTGTATTGATAGCACCTATTATCAAAGCACCAACTATACTAAAAAAAATTATTTTAATAATTAATATCGTTGTTATTGGTATTGAAAGTTGAATCAACATAGAAATCGTAATTGCTAATCCTATAACAAAATCCGCTATCGACACAAACTCTCTAGATGCTCCTATAATAGATATTAACGGATGTATAGGTCTTAATAAAATTTTATCAAAATCTCCATTTCTTATGTATTTGGGTCCAATATCATATAAAGCATCAAAGCAATATCCTGCAATTCCTATTGGTATTCTTGTTACTCCAAATAATAGTAATATTTGCTTAAAATTCCAACCAGCAATATTTTCTGTATTTTGAAATACAACAAATATAAAAATTAAACTTACTAATTGAACAATAAGTTGAGAAAAAATTCCAACAATACAATCTATTCTATATATCAGTATTTCTTTTAAAGATACTTTTAATAGTGAAAAATATAAGCTTATATTATCTAATACTTTTTTCATTTTATCCTCCATTTATTGTTAAGTTTTTAACTGCATGATTAAAAAATAATTTAGCTACAATATATAATAGAAATCCCCATATAATCTGTTTTACAATTACAAATATTATTTCATTATAAGAAACTTGTCCTAGCCATATATTTATTGGTGTGTAAATCAATTCTTTAAATGGTAAGATTTTTGATAAATCTTGGAACCACATAGGAAATAAAGTTATCGGAGCAATAATTCCTGAAAATATTTTAATTATCGCCTTTCTTAATATCTGCATTCCCCAAATTGAATTTGTATAAAAGCCTATTGTTCCTACAATCATTTGTATAAAAAAAGTTATTGGTACACCTAATAATATTACTATTATGCATAGGAAAAAATCTAATAAGTTAATTGGCAATGCTAATTTCCAAAATATCGCACATAATATGAATGTAGCAATTCCTACTATTGTTGCAAAACCTAATTCTCCTAAATTCATTCCAAAATAGTATTGAAAATACGAAATAGGATTTAATAATTCTTTATTAATATGACCATTTCTTATAGAGTGTGCCATTGTTTCATTTATTCCCCAAGTAGCTATAGAACTAAATGCTGTAGCCAAAATATAATAAGTAATCATTTGAGATATAGTAAATCCTCCAGCATTTCCTGTTTGATTATATATTGCTTGCCATACAAAGATATATACTATAATTTCTACTATTCTATTTAGTGTAAATAAATAAAAGTTTGATTTATATATATTGTATTGATTGAATTGCATTTTAGCAAGTTGTATCATTGTTTTTAACATTTGTGTGCTCCTTTATATATTTCTTTTAATATATCTTCTAACTCTGCTTCTTTCATATGTATATCTTCTATATTACAAAATTGAGATATTTCATCCATAATTTTTACTATTGTTGTTTCATCATGGCTAAATTTTATTTTTAATTTGTTATCAGTTTGTTCTATTATTTCTGCATTATTTAATATAATACTTTCTTTTTTATCTTTTATTATAAGTTCGCTAATTACATATTTTCCATAAGTATCTTTAAATTTTTGCTTTTCTCCATCATAAATTATTTGACCTTTATCTAAAAGTATTATTCTATCACAAACATCTTCAATATCTTTTAAATCATGAGTTGTTAATATTACTGTTGTTTTCTTTTCTTTGTTTATATCTTTTATAAATTTTCTTATATTTTCTTTAACAAAAACATCTAATCCTATTGTTGGCTCATCTAAATATACTATTTTAGGATTATGCAAGAAAGTAGCAGCAATTTCACATCTCATTTTTTGTCCTAAACTTAAATTTTTAACTTGCTTTTCTAACAAATCTTCTAAATCCAATATTTCAGTAAACTTTTTCAAATTCTTTCTATATTCATTTTCTGGTATCTTATACATCTTTTTTATTAATCTAAAAGATTCAATGACTGGTAAATCCCACCATAATTGTGTTTTTTGTCCAAAAACTGCACCTATATTTTTATTATTTTCTATTCTTTTCTCATTAGGTATTATTCCATTTATCACTATTTTTCCAGATGTAGGAGTTAAAAGACCTGTAAGCATTTTTATTGTAGTTGATTTTCCTGCTCCATTTTCTCCAATATAACCTACTAATTCTCCTTCTTCAATATTAAAATTTACACTTTTTACAGCAGTAAATTCTTTATATTTCGGTCTTACTAAATTTTTAAAATATCCTAACAATCCATCTTCTTTTTCAATGGTTTTATATGTTTTTACTAAATCTTCTACTTCTATAATTGACATTTTTATCTCCCTTTTATGTTAGCTACTATTATTTTATCTTTTTAATATAAAAGCTGATAGTTATTAAATATCAGCTAATTTTTTGTATATAATTTTATGCCACTTTTATTCCAGTATCTACAACCTCTTTTACAAAAGGATTAGAAACCTTTTCAAAATCTTCTGTTGTTATTGGGTGTGGCTCTATTCTAGCATCTATGTCCCAAGTCATTCCCATTAGAACTGCCATACAGTCATAAATATCTTCGAAATCATCTGAAATGACTGCAATATCTATGTCACTATCTTCGTTTTCTGTTCCTTTTGCATAAGAGCCAAATAATATAATTGCCGTAACATTATATTGCTTTTTAATTTCTTCTATAAACTTATTTATACTATCTATAATATCTTTATTTATTGTTCTTTCAACCATTTTCGTACCTCCTCAACATTTTTTACTTGTCCCCAGTATAATCATCTGTGCATTTTTCATCAAAAGTTCTTTTATAGTCATCATATCTAGCACTTATATTAAATGTATTTATAGTTTGTATCTTTTCTCTTATTTCTTTTGGTACTTCTAAATTTGCTTTTTGAGAAAGTAAAATTAAATTATGAATTTTAGGTGCTATTGGGTCATCTGGATTATTCTTTGCATATAATCCTTTTAAAAGTTTTTCAATTACTAAATGTCCCATAAATAAACACCAAGTATTCTTTTTTTCAGCTTTCATATAAAGCATTGTATCATAATCTTCATCTGAACTTTTAAACCAATATTCCATTAAATCTACACTATTATATATTTTCTTCCTTTCAATTTATTCTTATTATAGCATTAAAGTTAAATTTTTACTACATTTTATTGACTATTTTTTTAAACTATTTATTTTTTTGTAACCACTCATAAACATCATCTTCAGTAAGCTCACCATGTTTTAGTTTAATAATTTTTTCTTTAGCTTGTTTTTTCCAATTTTCAAATTCTGCCTTTAGTTTCTTATCTTCTTTATTTTTATTAACAATTCCAAATTTTTGTTGATATGTCTTTCTGTATTCTGTGTATGCTGATTTTTCTTGTAATCTCTTGTTGTAAGAAAGTATTGCTCCTTGTTCTCTACAAGTTTTTCCGTTTTCTTTTGGATAATCACAATATATTTCATCTAATCTTGAATTTGGTATAAAGTACATGCCACAGTTTTGACATTTTTTAATTGGGTAATTGTCTGTTTTGGATAATTCTTCTAGTATTGCATAACAAATTGTTTCTCAAATTATTAACATAAAAATAATCGTGCTCATTAAAGAATAAATACAAATTATTTTTAATAACTAATCTGTGGGGCTATACATATGCTAAATTGCTATGTTCAATAACTCTTAATGAGCCTTGATAAATTTTAGGTTTTTCCTTTCCTTTTAGTTCTAATTGGCACGCCCACTCAATTGTAGAATTTAATTCTTTACTAATATTGATTTGTTTCTTAATTATATTTAACATAATATCAGACCTTTCCGAAAATTTCAATACTTAGGCACGAAAAAAATCGACCTTTTACAGTCGATTTAATCGTTTTTTCGTCTGGTGCGACGATAGTATCCTTTGGTGCCAACGAAGTAGATATCTACAACTTTTGGCTTTCTTGACGATTGATATAAAAATCAATCAATTTATTGTCTTTACTTTAACATAAAAATTGTAATTATGCAAGTATATTTTTGAAATTTATTAACCATTTTTGAAAGAAACCTATTAAAAATTGGTCGATAACTTGACTTTTTTTTAAAAATATAATAATATAATTGTGGTGATGATATGGAAAAAATATATAAAAGAGAAAGTTATTTAAATAAAATTCGTGGATTTTATAAAGATGATATGATTAAAGTTATATCTGGAATAAGAAGATGTGGCAAATCTTTCTTTTTAAAATCAATTATTCAAGAATTATTGGAAAATGGTATAAATGAAAAAGATATTATTTATATAGAATTAGATAAAAAAGGTTTTAAAGATATAAAAACATCAAAACAATTAGAAAAAGTAATAGATGAAAAGATAATTGACAATGATTTTAAATATTTATTTATTGATGAGATACAAAACGTTAAAGACTTTGAATCTCTAATTAATTCATATAGAGAAGAAGGAAATATATCCATTTTCATTACAGGTTCAAATTCTTATCTTTTAAGTGGAGAATTGGTAACAAAATTAACTGGTAGATATATTGAAATAGAAATGATGACTCTTTCTTTTTATGAATATGTAGATATGAAAAGATTTCTGAACAAAACTGTTAATGAAAATATTTATTTAGAATTTGAAGAATATATTAGAAATGGTGGTTTTCCAAAGTCTTTATATTATGACAATTATGATGAAAAAATAACTTATACTTCTAGTGTTATAAGTCAAATATTTGATAAAGACATAAAAACAAGTAATAAAATAAAAGATAAAGCCTTATTTGAAAGAATAGAAAAATTTATTATCAATAATTTTGGAGCAGTTATTTCTATAAAAAACATATACAATTACTTAAAAGATGAAGTAAAGGTAAATGTAGATAGAAGAACTATAAAAAGATATTTAGATATTTTAGAAAAAGCTAAAATCATCTATTTTTGTGATTTATTTGATATAAAATCAAAATCTGTTTTAAAAGGCGAAAAGAAATATTATTTAGCAGATTTAAGTATTTACTATTCACAAAATACTGATAATAGAATAAACTATGGACCAGTTCTTGAAAATGTAATGTATTCTTATTTAAAAAGCAAGAATTATAAACTTTATGTAGGTTATATTGGAAAGCTAGAGTGTGATTTTATTGCAAGAGCAAATTATGATGATTACTATTATATTCAAGTTTCTAAAGATATTAGCAATAAAGATACTGAAGAACGAGAATATAGACCATTTTATATGATTAAAGAATTATATCCAAGATATTTATTTACTATGGATATGCTACTTCAAAAACGAGATGGTGTAAATCATGTAAATATTGTTGATTTTATTTACAATAATAAAAATTTATAAATCTCTTAAATAAATAACTGAACTGAGACTTTACGAAGCTTAATAGAAAAACAAAGGAGATATAGAAAATAATGAAGCAAGAAATGATAAAAAGAAATATTATATTTATTTTACTAATTGGAATTGAGGGTTTAGCTTTTGGATTATTAGATTGGGATAGTGTGGTTTCTGATTTAGTATATCTTCAGCATAACAATAAACTATTAATATCATTAATATCAGCTAATATTGGAGTTGCAAAGCTTTTTGCAACACTAATTTGTATATACATAAACGATTCTAAAAAGCCTAATAAAATTTTTATTATATGTGTAATTTTATGTTCTATAGCTTCTGTATTAATTGGAGTAACTTATAATTTAGGTTGGTTAATTTTATTTTCAATAATTTATGTGCTAGAAACGTTGGTATTAGAAGTATATTCTGGTTATCATTATGCCTATGTATATAATTCTTTACCAGATGAAAAGGCAACAGAAGTACACTCAAAAAGAATATCAATTTTTAAAATTACTTTTATGATTGGAATTGGAATTGCAAGCTTTCTTACAACAAAATTTATGAATACTACTATGATCATAGTAACACTTTTTAGTGCAACAGTTTTCTTATTATTAACTTTACCTATTTCTAAAGTTAAAAATTGCCCTAAAAATAAAGAAGAATGTATTATACCACTAAAACAAAAATTGAATTTAAAAAATTATACTAAATATTATAGAAATTGGGTTATTACTAGATTCTTAGGAAAGTTCGCACTAAGTTCTTTAGTAGTATTACTATCAATGATAGCAATTGATAGTAATTTAGACTTAAGCATATTAAAAACTTTTAAAACTGCTGCATGGTTTTTAAGTAGTGTGGGGTTCTGGTTATCTGCTTATTTAATAAAAAATAAAATAATTGTAAAAGGTGATATATTGTGCAAATCAATGATAGCAATATTGGTTATTATTTCGTTCTTCTGTCCTTATGCTATTTATGCTATTTTATTATTAAATGGTTTGCTAAATCCATTTAACACTATGTCAAATTTTACTATGATACATATGGATAAAGATAACATAAGTGTTGCACAAAAAGAACTATTAATTAATCTTTTTGGATATTTTTCAGGTATGCTTTCATCTTACATATTATTAAATATAAATGTTAATTTAGCATTAATATTAATAGTGGTTACACTAATTCTAAGTGTTATCAATGAAATAAGATTATATAAAATGAAACAAAATTAGTATAAAAAATTGAAATTGTTTAAAATCGAATGAATTTGAACTTCATTCGATTTTAAATACTTTTACACATAAATTAATTCGTTAAAAACGATTTCTTCTGCTTGTGTCTTAATGGAGTTCATAGTGCCTACCCAATAAAGCATATTTGTATTTTTCATATCTTCGGTCAAATCGCTTTTAATTTTTAACTCACTAATAATCTGCTGAACTCTATTGTCTGCTGTTTCTTGTAGTTCTTTTAAGTGTGCATTTAAAGTTCCATCCATAAGCATTATCACATAATCAGCTTTTGTGTGTTCTTTTAAATATTTCAATCTCATTCTTCCATATTTATTTAAAGTAATTTTTTCCTGTTTAGGTGTTGCTAGGCTTGGTATATAATAATCTCCCTCTAAATGATATTCAATGCCTGTTCTTTCATCAATTTTTGTCTTTGGTAATTTCTTATTCATAACTCTTTTCCTCTTTTTAAAATCTGGTATCATTATCTTTCTTCTTGTTTTGCTTGTTTTCATCAGGTATAGTTACTTTTCTATAAATATTATTAGCAATCTCATTATCATTGCTATCAAATATGCCATTTTTATATAGGTCATCACT
Organism: Clostridiales bacterium; assembly: GCA_019417465.1. Lineage (GTDB taxonomy): Bacteria > Bacillota > Clostridia > TANB77 > CAG-508 > CAG-492. The sequence continues at coordinate 58,750 of DXVF01000001.1, read as the reverse complement.
AACAATTTTATAGTTTTCATCTTTATCGTAACATATTCTTTTGTGGAAATGGCTCATAATGCTATGCCAAAAATCTTTAAACTTGTGTAGTTCTTGTTTTATCTTTTCTTTTTCAGTTTGTAATTTACCAATAATCTTGTCTTTAGTAGACAATTCGCCTTTTAAACTATCTATTTCATCATCTTTTAATTCTAATAGATATTTAAGAGAACGATTTTCTTGTCTTATTTCAAAAAACTATGTTCAAAATCTTTAATCGCCATATTTAAGTCATTTACACTTCTAATAGTTTTAGTGGTATCTCTTTTACACTATTTGTGTAATTTTTTATTATTTGGACTTCCTTGTTTGAAATAACCATATTATTTTTGTTTAGTTTACTAGGTTTTAAATTATCTAGTATAGTGGTTATATCTTTAGTTGTATTATCTAGTTTTTTAACATCCTCGTTTGAAATGACCATATTATTTTTATTTAGTCTAGTAGGTTTTAGATTATCTAGTATTGCGTTTATATCTTTAGTTGTATTATCTAGCTTTTTAGTTTGATTATTTGCTTCAGCGAGTTTCTTTTCTTTCTGTTCAAGTTGCTTTTTTATTTGCCTATAATCTCCCATATCTTTAACATCTATATCTTGATTTCTTCCTTTTTTCTTTTGTTTTAGTATTGAGTTTTTTTCATAATGTTTATTATACGATTTTATACAACAAACTCTCATTTCATCTTGTATTCGACCTAAAGACTCTTTTGTAAATACTTTTGATTTTGCAGGTTGCTTCCTCATACCTTTTTTATAATCATCTTTCACAGGAACACCAACTAAATGTAGATGTGGAGATAGTTCATCAAAATGTATTACTGCATTTGCAACTTTAAATTCTGGTACAATTCTCATTAAGTCTTGCACTTGTTCATTAAAAATATATCTCATATTCATTTTATAATCTAAACTTTTATCATTCCAAAAGTCCATATCTCCAAGTTCTATTATTAGTTCACAAGCCAAGTCCTTTTGTTTATCTTGTGATATGTGTTTGAAATAGTTGTCTATTTTTCTATCTTCACGAGTTTGTTTATTGTTATATTCAATTCTTGCTTGTTCAAATTCTTGTAAATATAGGTCTTGAACATCTTGATATAAGTTATTTGTTCCATATAAAATATAGATATTATCTTTATTATTATCATAATCTCTTAAATTGTGTTTATTCACTTTTGATAGTTGTGTAGCATTTTGTATTCCATTATTGGCGAATGATGTTTTTCCAGAGGGATTATTCTTTGCTGTTTGTTTAGCCTTTGCAGTTTTATTTTTATCACTACCCAAGTGAATAGAATATGCTAATTCTTCGCTCATCTTTTTTCCTCCTTTAGAATTTTCTTCGGAGCATAGGAATTTGACTTTAGTCAATATTCCTAACCCCCCTATATGTTTTGACATTCTATCAAAACATGGGGCTCTGCGAGGCAATAAATTTTCTCCCATAAGGGACAAGATTTATTCAAATTAACTATCGCCACTTTCATTTTTATTTCATAAAAACAAAACGTGCCACGTTAATTTGTTTCTTGTGCATTTTCTTCGCAGAACTTTACTGGCTTTACACCTACTGAAATAGGTTTAGGCTCTTTCATATAAATTACACTATCATTACTTTCATCTGGTATATATTCAAATGCAGTATTTATTTCTTGCATTTGAAATTTATCTTCTTCACGAATATAAATTATTCCAAATTCATAGGTTTTCATTTTATTATCTGGATTTAGTTTGTAGTAATTTTCCAAAGGAAATACTCTAACAATAGCACTATTATCTTCTGCAAAGTTAAAATAAAACATTTGCTTATCAACAAAGTAAGTTGCTTCTGTATAATGAACATCATAATATTGTCTTAATCTCATAATAATTTCGCCAACTTCTTCATCTGGTAAATAATTGCTAAATCTAACACTACCTAGAACATTCCCTAATATCATAGGCTTTGTAGTATCAATATAACCATTATCATATAATTCTTGACAAGGTTTACAAATTGACTCTCTAAAGTTTATTTGCTTAACTACAATCTCTGTACCAACTAAAGCAAGTTCAATATCATCAACATATTTCATTACTAAATCTGCTTGTTCTTGTCTCGTATAATCTTTCCAAGTTTTAGTTCTTGCTTGATATTCCTTATCAAGTTTTATTTTGTTGATAAAGTCAATATCTCGTTTTAGTAAAATATCTTTTGGAGTAAATCTCAATTCTTCTGTGCAATTTGTTGTATCTAGTTTGCTTTCTAATTCTGTAATAGCATTTTCAACAATTTTCTTTTCTTCGTTATATTCCTTTAATTCAAATACTCCATTGATATATGCTTTTTTAATTCTTTCTAATTTGTTCTTTTGAGTGTTTATCTCTTTTTTTAATTGTTCTCTAGGCTCATCAAATTTTTGCTTTATCATAGGCAAGAAGAATTGATTTACAACAGAGTCATATTCTACTAATTCATCTATACATTGATTGAAAAAATCATTTATAACATTTTCTTTAAATTCAATTTTACAATCATTGCAGTAATAATAAAAATATGATTTTCCACTTTTCTTTGTAGTTGCTTTTCCACCAAGTATCCTACCACATTTAGGACATTTTAACTTTTGCATATAAAGATATGTCAATGTTCTTTGGAAACTTCTCGAATTTTTCTTTTTCTGCACTTGACAATCTTCCCACATTTCTTTAGAAACAATAGGTTCGACCACATTTTCATAATATGTTGGGTGTTTTGTTCTTTTTCCGTGAACAAAATCGCCTTTATATATTTCATTTTCAAGTATTGTAACAATGGTTGAATCTCGCCAATTAGTTTTTCCTAATACTTGTTCGCTATTAAATAGATTGCTTATTTTCTGATAAGAATAGCCGTTATAATATAAATCAAATATTCTAACTACAATATCTTTAGTAGCATAATCTATTACTAATCTTTTATCTTTGTGTTTATAGCCTAGTGGTGCAACGTGAGGAATATGTCCTGTCTTTATTGCACCAGCTAAACCTATTTTTGTTCTTTCGCTAGTTCTTTCAATTTCATTTTGACTAACACTCATTAAAAGTCTTGAAATCATCTTTCCGTTTGCAGTTGTAGTATTTATTTCATCATTGGCACAATCAAGGTATGCGTCATTTTCATCTAAAAAAGTTATTAGATTTTCCCAATCATAAATACTTCTTGTTATTCTATCTAGTTTTAAAGCAACAATAGTATTTATCTTCTTAGCTTTAATATCTTTTTTTAGTCTCTCAAAATCTGGTCTATGATTACCAGTTTTAGCACTTATTCCAGCATCTTCATAATAATCTATTATCTCATAACCTTTAAATTTACAAAAAGTTTCTAGTCTTTCTTTTTGCTCTGGTAAACTAAATCCGTTCTCTTGCTTGTTCATCTGTTGAAACTCTCATATACAATCCACATTTTTTCTTTTCATCATTCAATTTCTACAAACCTCCTATACTCAAAAAGAGGCATCATAGTACACAATAATACTAATGACACCTCTTAAATACTTTTATTTTAAAATATATTTTTCTATAAAACATATAATCATCTCCCAATAAACGCAGTGTTTACATAAGATATTATATCACGATTTTAAAAAATGTCAAATTTTAACAGTTTATATGCCTTTCAAATATTCTTCTAATTCAGATATTTTAATCTTTTTATATAAATTAGAAATATACACATCATTAGAATAATTAAAAACTAATAAGGTGATATTTTTGATAATCACTTTATGAGGCTCAATATACGAAATATTAGTCTTTTCAATTTTCCTAATGCTACCATTTATAAAAGTAGGGCTAACTTTAGAGAACTCACATATAAACTCAAGTCTTTGTTTTAGACTTTCTTCAAATTGTAATTCTTGCTTAATTATCTGCATTTCACACACCATCCTTTCGCTTGGATGATTTTGATATTGCTTTTAAAAACAACAAAAAATCAACCAGATTTTTATTTTCTGATTGATTTTCATATCATATCTGTTCATAAAAGTTCGAACAGAAACGTCGTTGGTGCAGATGAGCAAAGTTTTTTTGCCCTCTAACCCTTTAATACAAATAGTTACCAAATTTCATATCTTTGTCCCGACATTGTCGGGAATATATTTTTCTATCAAATTATTTACTATTATCTTATTCTTTTTTCGTATTATTTTCAAATTCTTTATCGTATTTTTCATTCATCTTTTGCATATATTCTGTGTATTTATACATTTGATTTTTTTGATGATAATCAAATATATCTCCATAAATATTAATTGTAGTTTGTATATTTGCCTGTCCTAATATCTTTTGTAATGTTGCTAAATCCATTCCTGCCTCAATACATCTAGTTGCGAAAGTATGTCTTAACATATGAACATGAACATCACTTGTTTTTTCATTTACATAGTGAATTCCTTTTGTTTTAGAATTCTTTTTATGCTTAACAACAATAACTTGTATATCAACATTTTTACATATTCTTTTGAATCCACCATTTACTTGACTATTCTCATATAACTTGCCATCCTTGCGAAGAAATATCAAATTTCTCTTGTTTGGTTTCATTTCATTAATTGCTTTTTCTACTATTTCTTTTGATTTTTTATCTAAATGCAAACTTCTTTTAGCATTTTTAGTCTTTGGAACACTTCCTACAATTGTTTTACCATTTTTATTTTTAGTTAATGTTCTGGTAACTTTAATTGTTCCATAGTCTTCATCAAAATTAATATCATCAGTTGTAAGAGCTAATACTTCACCAATTCTCATTCCTGTATATAATGCTAGTAATATCATATTGTTATATTGAGAATAATGAGAATTCATATATTGAACTAACATATATTCTTCTTTCATTGTAAAAGCTACAACATCTTTGTCTTCTTTATAGCTTTTAGGTTTTTCTATTGGATCAAGTTTAAAATCTAGTGCGATTTCTTTATCAATAAGATTTTTATTATATGCTAAATCAAATGCTTTTGTTATAATACTATATTCTTTTGAAATAGTAGAATTAGCCTTATGTCTTTCTGCTTGTAAAAACCTTTCAATTTCATTTCTGGTTACATTTTGAATAGGTTTAAACATAAAGTTATAAGCAGTACAAGCTTTTATAGTTTGCATATTTCTGTTCTTCTATTTGTTTAGCTAGTTCAAGTATTGAAACCTCATTTGGTGTATAAATTGTTTCTTTAATTCCTTCTTCTTTGTTTTTGATATATTGTACTTTTAATTTTTCTAAAACAACATCTTTTGTTTTACCAGAAAAAGACTGTCTAATAGCTTTTACCGTATTTGCATTTATACCAAGCTTTAATAATCTTCCTTCATATTCGTCATAGAAATGGAACTTATCGCAACAATCTGTATTAGTACATTTTTTACACTTATTACATCTTTCCATTGTTTCTTTATTTCTACGATTTAAACACAAATTTTTATGATTACAACTTTCACATATAGGACATATATTTTTCTTTGGATTTTTTATAAATTTCTTTCGTTTTCTTATTGTAATAACATAGTCGATACCTTCGACAAATTCTTTCTTCTTGCTCATTTTTTACTCCCTTCATAATTTTTTTAAAGGGAATGTCTTGCAAGTAATTACTTACTTGTGCTATAATATTTTTGAGAGAAATACATAGGATGACATTCCCGTGTACTTATTAGAGGTTTAGAAGTGCCAATTCTAAATCTCTTTTGCTTTTCATGAGATAATATGTCTAGAACTCATATAATTTGTTAAAGCATTAGCTTCAATTCCAAAACCTCTGCCATATTTCTGTGCTGGAAAATCAGCTCTGTGAAATAGCTCTAAACATTTTACTCTACCAATATGAAACATTTTGCAAATATCTTTTGTTGTATAAATAATTGGCATTGGTTTTTCATTAGTTCTTGTTTCGTACATAGGCAATTCCTCCTTTCATTTCTTTTTTGTAAAGTTACCATCTATTGACAATATTTTGAAAAAAATATATAATATAGATATATGTTTTAAACTTACTCTATATCATAATAGCATATTTTGTGAAGTACAGTATATTGTTATGATATAGTTAAGTAACTTAACTATATCAAGTTTATAATATATTATTAGAAAAGTCAATTAGTTTTCTAAAATTTTCTAAAATTTTTTATGAGGTGTGAAATGATTAAAGAAGAAAAGATTGAATTTACTGCAAAATGGTGCAAATATGATAAGTACATAATTGAAAAAAAGGATGATAAATATTACATATTACCAGATAAAAATGCGAAAGCAAGTACATTTGATCCATTTGAAGTAAGAAATAAAATGTTAAAAGATTTATTGGTAATTGGAAAAGAATCTGTTGGAAATGAAATGTTTAAATTGGGAAATAAAGAAGTATCTATTGAAGCTCAAAGTAAAATTGAAAAATTTCAAGATTTAGTTCTGGAATTTGTTAGTAACTATGGATTACTTGGCAATTTTAGATATTTACCAGAAAACTATGAATTTATGGATAATGGAGAAATTCCTGTTAATTTGGGATATAATACTTCTATAAGTGCATTAGAATTTGAAAAGAAATATTTTTGGAAAGATGCTAAAATAGATTGGAATACTACAATGAAATCTGATGATTATCATAGAAATACAGGATTTGATAGTAATTTTAAACAAACCGAAGGAAATAGACTTAATGATATAATATTCTCAAAAAACTATGCTGAAACAATTGCAGAGATTATTGATTTTGCTACAATTATTTACAATAAAAAACTTTTAATCTGTGCATACTTATATGATGATGTATCAGAAGATATAAAACAAGTATATCAAGAAAGCATTAGTGGAAATAGTTTGAAAAAACCTAATATTTCATATAGTGCTGAGAACGGACAAATAAAATTTAAATGGAATTTTAAGTCTTTAAGTGAAATAATTGAAACAATATTACTTTTAAATGAAACATCTGGAAGAACAGAAGTTAAACTATGTAAGCATTGTGGTAACCCTTTTATTGCTGAAAATATTAAAGCTGAATATGATACTATTCAATGTAGAAATAGAGAAAATTTAGATAAAAGCAGACAAAAGAAAAATAATTATATTAAGTAAATTAAATTTATTTGGAGGTTGAAGATGGAAAACAATTATCCACCATATACTATTACTGATAAAATGTTAAACTATGCAACAGATATTATGAAAAAAATTGGCGAAGCTAATTATTTTGAAAGTTTAAATAGATATCCTGAACTAAGAAGAAAATCAAGAATAAAATCTATTCATTCTTCTCTTGCAATTGAAAATAATCAATTATCTCTATTTCAAGTAGAAGATGTTATAAATGGAAAACCAGTAATGGGAGAACAAAAAGATATTCAAGAAGTAAAAAATGCTTATGAAGCATACGAACAAATTGATAAAGTAAATCCTTACTCTGTAGAAGATTTAAAGAAAATACATGGAATATTAACCTTTTTAATTGAAAAAGATGCAGGTAAATTTAGAAATCACGGCGAAGGTGTTTATGATGGAGATGTATGTATTTTTACTTGTCCTCCACATAAATTAGTCCCTGATTTAATGGACAACTTATTTAATTGGATGAATGAATCTAAAGATAAAATAAGTCCACTTATTTTGTCTTGCATATTCCATTACGAATTTGTCTTTATACATCCTTTCCACGATGGAAATGGTAGAACAGCAAGATTATGGCAAACAGCAATTTTAGCACACTGGGAAAAGGCATTTACTTACTTGCCTATTGAAAGTATTATAAAGAAAAATCAAGAAGAATATTATACTGCTATTCAAAATTGCAACAATGCTGGAAATTCAAATGAATTTATAGAATTTATGCTAAAAATTATAAGCGAATCAATTGACGAGATGATGAATTCAAAAGAAATGAAAGAAAAATCTCAATTATTACTTTCTGAAAATGAAATTAAAATAATTGAATGTATTAAAAGAAATGTTTTAATAGGTGCAAAAGAAATAATAGAAGAAACTGCTATTGCAGATAGAACTGCTAGAAGAATTCTAAAAAAATTAGCTGATAATAATACTATTGAAATAATTGGAAATGGTGAAAAAGACCCTAATAGAAAATACAGAATTGTTGAATAATGGCAGAGTTATGGCAGAGTTGTGGCAGAGTTGTGGCAGAGCAACAACTAACATTAAAAATGAAAACATGAAAGGTAGAACTATATATGAAATTTACAGAACAAGAACTTAAAAATTATGCACAACCTCTTAGCGAAACAGAGATTGAAAAATGCAAAAATGCAATTAGAATGGTTAGAGATGCAATGAAGGAAACAGGATTTATAGATGACTCTAACGATATTCAAAATTTAATAGCAGATACATATACATTTGGTACTGTATTAAGAAGTAAAGATAATAACAGAAAAGTTAAATTGTTTTTACAAGGCTCTTTTGCTAATAATACTAATGTACGAAGAGAAAGTGATGTTGATATAGCAATAATTTTAGAATCAATGTTTAAGCCTAAATATAGGACAGGTACTACTTCATCTGCATATGGGCATGTTGATGCAACTGATTCATTATATAAATTTAAAGATGATGTTCAAAAGGTATTAGAATATAAATTTGGGGATGATGTTGTAAGAAAAGATAAATCAATAAAAATTAATGGTAATACATACAGGGTAGATACAGATACAGTACCTTCTATGAGATATAGAGATTATTCTAATGATTATAGCAACTTGGATGATAATTATGTAGAAGGAATTGTAATTTACCCTGATAGTGGAGGTACAATAATAAACTATCCTGAATTACATATAAGAAATGGAAAAGCCAAAAATTCTTCAACCAATTTTATGTATAAGAAAATGGTAAGAATAATTAAAAAAATGAGATATATTATGCAAGATATTGGATATTCAAGTGCAAATAACGTTTCATCTTTCGGATTAGAATCTTTATTGTGGAATATTCCAGATCGAGTATATGCTACATATTCTTCAATATATAGATATACATTTGATGAATTGATTAAATATGTTCAAAGAGAAAATATTAGCAATTATAAAGAAGCAAATGGAATTAAAGAGTTGTTTCCAACCCAACAAGTATTAAATGATTATAAAAGATTTATAGATGATATAAATAGCTTTTATGAATATGATATTAAGGAGCAATAGAATGGACGATAGATATAAAAAATATGTAGAATATATATGTGGAATAGCCATAATAACATTTATAGTATTAAAATGGTTCTGTAAAAATATTGAGTTTTGGGATGCGTTAACCTATGCAACTGCTATTACCTCTGGTATTGTAATTTTATATGTTACATTTTTGTGGAGAATTAATCCGCTTGAAAAAGTTCCAAAGTTAAGAAAAGAATATAAAGGTAAGTTAGTTTCAAACTATGATGATATAGAAAGAGATATACAAATTTCAGTAAAACAAAATTTGTTTGAAACTAAAATAAATTTTAAATCTGGAGAAAGTTCAAGTAAATCAATTACAGCTAATTTTTATGAAGAATATGGAACTAAAATGCTTTCTTTTGGGTATATAAATAATCCTAAAGCCATACATAAACATAGAAGTCCAATGCATTATGGAATGTGTATATTAGAAATTAAAGATAAAAATAATTTAGAAGGACAATATTTTACAGATAGATGCACTAGAGGAGATATCGTACTACAAAGTGCAACAGAAAAAAATAAAACTATAAAAAAGCAATTGGTAGAGAGTAAAAAATAGGAGAATGATTATGAATGTTATAGATTATAAATTTGCAGAAGAATGGTTAAATAAATTAAAAGAATATTGGTTTAATAAAGATATAGAAAAAGCAGTTTCTTTATTTACTAAAACAACATTTTATCAAGAAACTCCATTTATGAGTCCATATACTACTTTAGAAGAAATAAATCAAGAATGGAAACATATTAAAAACGAAGATATAAAGAAAATTGAAATACAAATTTTAGCTATAGATAAAAATAACAATACATTAATTGCAGAATGGTATTTAGAACAAAATAATGAAATATATGATGGCATATATGAAATAAGATTTAATAAAAATTTAGAATGTATCTATTTTAAAAGTTGGGAAATGATAAAATAAATAATAAACAAAAATTATATCTTATAGCAAAACCGCCCATCCAATTAGGATGAGCGGTTGCTTGTTTTCGGAGATGAACTTAATCGATTTTAACCGTTACTCCACCTTCACAGAAGAAGTCGAACAGCATCGACAGCTGATGTTCTGCTTTTTTTCCATTTTTGGTTTTGAATTTGATTACAGTAGCACCATCATTATCAACTGAAATAGAAGAAATCTTTGTAATATCTTCATTTCCAACTGCTTTGGGAAGTTCTTCAACACCCATAATATTACCTGACTTGCAATCAAGTGTTGCAAACAAAGTAGTAGGTGTATAGAAAAGCAATACGCCTTCATCTGTAACAGTGAGTTCAGGTTTCTGATAAAGCAATTTGCAAAGGTCATAATAGTAGATTTCAGTTGATACATTAAAAGGATTTGTAATATATGCAACAACCTCGTCATCTACTATTTGTTCTTTTGCAGTACACTTTTCATCAAATGTGAGTTTTGTTCCAGATACAACTGCAACTGTGATGCTTTCTACAAAGCGATTGAGCTTATCGGTGTTTTCAGAATAGTACTTAACGATAGGATACGCATCCGTAATCTGAGAAACACTCTCATCCATACGTGTAAGATAGATGAGTTCGAGTTCTTTGAGATATTCTTCAGTCATATTACTGGGATCAAATCCGCAATAACCTTCCTGAAGACACTCATCTTCCGAGAACATAATTTGCCGTTTGGCAATGGGGAGAACGAAATCTACATCCCGTTCTCTTAATGTTTCGCCACTATACATAGTGAACCTCCATAACTAAGGCTATCATTGTTTAATTCGCGATAGCTACGAATATTTTACGTTAACTATTGTATTATAAAATGCTTAGAATGTCAAATAATACTAGTTATAACAATATCACTATAGTTAAAATAAACTTTTATCTTTCATATCTATTTCTATTTTTTACCTTAACTTTGTTAATTTCTTCTTGTGTCATTTCTTTAATATTATCTTTAATTCTTAAAGTATTATTTTCAATAAAATCACATAGTTTAATATCTTTGTTTAGCTCATCTATTTTAGTGGCTAATTTTTGAATTTCAGAGCAAATATATTGACCTTCTTCATCAGTTTTAATTCTTTTGTGTTTTCTCCATAAATTTTCTCTTAAACCTTTTAATTCAACTATCTTATTTATAGCTTTATTTTTATATTTTTTTACTTCAGAAAGTGTAGTTGTATTATATTTTGCTAGAAATCTTACAGAATTAGAATAGTCATCCATTTTCTTAATTGCTTCTTGCATAGATTTTGAATATTTAGGGGGATATTTCTGCTTTGGAAATACTTTTAACAAATAACAATAGTAATAATATAATGCTCGCAAGCCTTTAGCTTTTGGTTTATTTCTTATAGAAGTTTTACTTTTTCTTTTGTATCTTCCTGTTAAAGTACGCACTTCTGGAAAAGGTACTTTATATGCAACAGTATGCTTTATTCTAAACAGAATACTTTCTCTTGAATATTCTTCTCCAAAAGTTCTTTCTACTCTTGTATATCTTTTATAAGGTGGTTTTCTAATACTCATTTTATTGTGTTCATGATTTAATTCATAACCCATTTTAGTTAATATATGAGTAAAATCATTATAAACTCTAGCCTGTGATATTGCATAATCTATATCTGCACGAATTTCATCTAAATATTTGCTACTTCTAGCATATCTATTTGAAATATTTTTATAAAAGTCTTTTTCTTGTAAAGTTTGTAGTTCATATTCCTTGCATAGATCATCTGATGTTCTTCTCATAATTGCATAGTTTATTTTATTATTATAATATTTTTTTACCATCTAAAAATGAAACTGAGTTTATAAAAAAATGATTATGGACATTTTTAGTGTTAGTATGTATTGCAACTATAACTTGAAATCTATCGCCCCATAGTTCTTCAGCAAGTCTTATACCAATTTCGTGTGCTTCATCGCTTGTTACTTCACAACCTTTAAATGATTGATACGCATGAAATCCTAAAATACCACCTGTTTTATTAAATTGTTCTTTTGTAATACTCATTTCTTTGTAAGCTATATTTGCCATACAATTTATACCTGTAACATATTTTTTATTATCTGTTTTATCTTTATTTGATATATATTCAATTACAGCATCAAATCTATTTTTAATTTTCCATATTTTAGTTGTAGCCATATTAGTCCTTTCTAATAGGTGTTAAATATGTTTCTTGTATGGCTATTATAAAATCTGATATTTTATCTGCAATTGAAAAGAACTTATCACTATCTACATATTGGTATCTATTAGCTTGTCTTGCTAACTGATTTACATTAGTTGCAATTCCTCTTAAATCTTTTAACACATAATAAAAATTTTCATCTGGTTTTTCTTTTAGCTTGTAACCATTAATAAAACTTCTTATAAATTCTGCTTCAGATAAACCTGCTTTTTTTGATTTCTCTTTTAATAATTTTTCTTCTGTATTATTTAACCAAAATTGTTTTTTTATTGTTCTATTTCTCATATAAATTTTCCTCCTTTTCTTTTAAAGTAGGGTTTGGGACTAATGTCCCATCCAAGAATTGTGCGGGAGTAACAATTCAGTGCTTGCTAATACATAAAAAGCTCCAGTTACTCTTGCTACAATTTCATATTTTTATGCTAAAACTCCAATTTTTTTGAAGAAGAAATAAGCTTCTTTTCCTCCTAAAAAGAAGAAAAAGGTTACACATAAATTAATTCATTGAATATAATTTCTTCAGCACGATTTTTAATGTTATTCATTCTGCCAACCCATTCCATTTGGTTAGTAGCTTTTAGTTCTTCAGTAATATTTTCTTTTTCAGCAAATTGTTTCATCAATAATTCAAATCTTTCATTTGCTGTTTTATCTATATCCATTAAATGCTTTTGTAATTTGTTATCCATTAGTAAGATTGTATATTCAGCTTTCTTATGCTCCTTTAAATATCTTAACCTTAAATTTCCGTATTTTCCTATTTTAAAGTTTTTCATATTTTCTGGGGCTACTAAATTAGGCAAGTAGCAATCTCCAACTTTTCTATATTCTGTTTCCATTAAAATCACTCCAATTCTTTTATTTTAAAAACTATTATTTGCATATAAGAAATCTAAATTATCATAATGTCTTTGTTCATAATTGAAAAAACTATTTTTTGGCTTTCCTTTATTGTTATAATTATTATTGTTATAGTTTGGTCGTAAATTTTCCGTGTCGTGAGTCGTAGATTTTACGATTCTGGACTCGTAATTTTTACGAATCAGTTGTATAAGATTTTTGTCATGTTCTATCTTTCCAACATAAATCAAATTAGGTTTATTGGCACCTTGTTTTTTCTCATATATTAACTTACAGTCTTTTAATTGTTTAAAAGCTTTTGTAACGGTTTTATCTGATAAATTTAATAATTCTTGTACTTCTTTTCTAGTAAATATTAAAAAGATACTTCCATTTTCATCTATCCAATTATTTTTAGCAGATAGGGTTAATCTATTTAATAGAAATCCATAAAGAATTTTACTATCTGAATTTAATTTATCTTTATATTTGGTATTAAAAAATAATTCCATTGGTATTTGATAATATAAATGTTCAAAACATTCATTAGCTTTATATGGTATAAATTCCATTTTTACATCCTTTCTGATACTCAGAATAAGACTAACAATAAATAAAGGGAATATTTGATAGACCTATCAAAGAAACAAAACTTTCCCGACATTCAATCCCGACATTTTATATACATTTTAGGGTATTTTTTAGAACTTTTTAAAACTCTTTTCTAGCCCTTATAAAATGGGGGGATTTGCTTAAATAACGCAAAAAAATACAGGATAGAAATTTGATTTCTAATCTGTATTTTTGGTGCCATTGGCGTAGTTATCTACAACTTTTTGGCTCTCATTGACGATTGATATAAAAATCAATCAATTTATTGTCTTTACTTTAACATAAAAATTATAACTTTGCAAGTATATTTTTTTAAATTGACCATATAACAAAAAACAATTAGAAATATTACAAAAATATTAAATTTCTATGACAAATCTATTTTCGTTGTCATATTTATTGTAAAAAGTAACGCATTGTGCTATAAATTAAATAAAAGTATGTAATTTATAGTACTTTAAAATAAAGGAGAAATAGATATGGGTAGATATGCTTATCATGGACAAGAAGTCCTAAAAAGAGATGGCAAATTAGTTGGATTTAATGCAGGATATGGATTTTATGCTGAACATGAATCTGGATATACAGGTGAAGAACAGATGAAATCTAAAAAGATTATAGATAAAAATAAAAATCATCCATTTAATGGAGAAATTGTTGAAAATCCTCAATCTATTAATTTAATGGAATTTAGTGATGGAAGTGTCTGGTTAACAAATGATGGTTGGAATTATGCTAGTTTAATGAGAAAAACAGAAGAAGAAAGACACGAAATTATGGATAGATATATCAATAATGATGATAGAAAACGTAATGAAGAATTTATGTCAAAAATTGGTGCTAATATGGATTCTCCTGAAGTGGTTGCTTTATGGTATGCTGGTTTTAATGGTGGAGGAAATTTTGATTTAATATCTACAAATGAACAAAGTAGCGAATTGATAAAAACATTATATGCTGAAATGCAAAAAGGGAATGTTGCAATTTCAAGTGATTATAGTTTTATGTTTAAAGATAGAGGCTTGTCATTTGTATTATTAGATCAATTAACTCAAGAAGACCTTATGAATAAACAATTAGTAGATCATCGTGATGAAATGGCAAGACAATTTCAAAAGGAATATAGAGAATATTTACAGAAAGAAGGAGTAGACGAAAGTGTTTGTATTGGCAAAGGTGGTAAATATCCAGCAGAATTTTGGAATGTCCAAATAAGTGATTTAGAAACTAACATTAAACGGAGAAATTGTACCTAGATTTTATTTAGAAATTCTTGACACTTCTAAAGGAAGAGAAGATTTAGATGCTCTTTGTATGCACAAACTATGTCGCTTGACAGGTGATGAGATTAAAGCTTTAGTACCAGTTGTTCAATCACAAGAATATGCTGAATATGCTAAAAGTCATAGTCAAGAAGATGTTGAAACATATTTAGTAGAAGAACTAGCATTGTATAGAGAAAGACAAACTATTGAAGATTTACGATATTTAGCTGACAAAGAATCTTTAGAAAAAATTGCATCAGAACAAAGAACAGAAACAGTAGAGAAAAGTTCTTTATCATTAAAAGATAAAATAGGAAGATGGTTACACCCTGATAGAGAAAATGACAAAGATAAATCAGAAGAAAAAGGAGAATAGTATGGAAAATATAGAATATTCAAAGTCACTTTATCAAATAAATGAAATATTAAAATATATGGCACCAAACTTGAAAGCTAGAATACCAAAGAAATTTATTAGTTATTTTGAAAATAACAAATCACAAGAATATAGTTGGGCTATTGATAAATCATTGCCATTAGAAAAACAAGACTTATTGCCAACTACAAAAGAAATTTTAACAGTATTGTATAGAGATTTTATATGTGATGATATAGAGAGAGTTAAATTAGAAAAAACATTAAGCAACAATGAATTAAAATATCAAGAAGAATTAAGAAAAAAATATAATCCTGATAATATATTTAAAGATAGGCAAAAAGCTACTGAATATGTTGAAACACAGACCAAAAGTATCGAAATAACTCCTTATAAAGAATCCTTTTTTAGTAAAATTATCAGTAAGATTAAATTGATTTTTCATAAGTAAATAACCATCAAAGCGAATGAAGACTTTACATTCATTCGCTTTTGACATTTTTTTACACATAAATCAATTCATTATAAATAAATTCCTCTGCTTGTGCTTTTATAGAGTTCATAGTGCCAACCCAATAAAGCATATCAGTATTTTTCATATCTTCTGTCAAATCACTTTTAGCTTTTAACTCACTAATAATCTGTTGCACTCTATTATCTGCTGTTTCTTGTATTTCTTTTAAATGTGTATTTAATGTTCCGTCCATAAGCATTATAGTATAATCAGCTTTTTTGTGTTCTTTCAAATACTTTAATCTCATTCTTCCATATTTATTTAAAACGATTTTTTCTTGTTTGGGCATTGCTAGGTTTGGTATATAATAATCTCCCTCTAAATGATATTCAATCCCTGTTCTCTTATCTATCTTTATTTTTGGTAATTCACTATTCATAGATTTTTTCCTCCTTTTAAAATCTAGTATCATTATTTTTCTTTTTATTCTTGTTTTGCTTGTTTTCGTCTGGTATAGTTACTTTTTTATAAATATTATTTGCAATTTCATTATCGTTGCTATCAAATATGCCATTTTTATATAGGTCATCACTTACAATTTTATAGTTATTATCTTTATCATAGCAAATTCTTTTATGAAAATGGCTCATAATACTATGCCAAAAGCCTTTAAATTTCTGCAATTCTTGTTTTAGTTTTTCTTTTTCAGCTTGTAGTTTGCCTATAATCTTGTCTTTTGTTGATAATTCACCTTTTAAACAGCTTATTTCATCATCTTTTAATTCTAATTGATATTTAAGAGAACGATTTTCTTGTGATATTTCAAAAGAACTATGCTCAAAATCTTTAATCGCCATATTTAAGTCATTAACACTTCTAATAGTTTCAGTAGTATCTTTTACTTTGCTTGTATAATTTTTTATTATTTGGACATTCTCGTTTGAAATAACCATATTATTTTTATTTAGTTTAGTAGGTTTTAAATTATCTAGTATAGTGTTTATATCATTAGTTGTATTATCTAATTTTTTAGTTTGATTATTTGCTTCAGCAAGTTTTTTCTCTTTCTGTTCAAGTTGCTTTTTTATCCCTCTATAATCTCCCATATCTTTAACATTTATATCTTGATTCCTGCCTTTTTTCTTTTGTTTTAGTATCGAGTTTTTTTCATAATGTTTATTATACGATTTTATACAACAAACTCTCATTTCATCTTGTATTCGCCCTAAAGACTCTTTTGTAAATACTTTTGATTTTGCAGGTTGTTTTGTCATACCTTTTTTATAACCATCTTTTATTGGAACACCAACTAAATGTAAATGCGGAGATAGTTCATCAAAGTGTATTACTGCATTTGCCACTTTAAATTCTGGTACAATTCTCATTAAGTCTTGCACTTGTTCATTGAAAACATATTTCATATTCATTCTATAATCTAAACTTTTATCATTCCAAAAGTCCATATCTCCAAGTTCTATTATTAGTTCACAAGCCAAATCTTTTTGTTTATCTTGTGATATATGCTTAAAATAATTTTCTATTTTTCTATCATTTCTAGTTTGTTTGGAATTATATTCTAATCTTGCTTCTTCAAATTCTTGTAAGTATAAGTTTTGAACATCTTGATATAAGTTATCTGTCCCATATAAAATATAAATATCTTCTTTATTATTATCATAATCTCTTAAATTGTGTTTATTCACTTTTGATAGTTGTGTTGCATTTTGTATTCCATTATTTGCAAATGATGTTTCTCCAGATGGATTATTTTTTGCAATTTTTTTAGCTTTAGCAGTTTTGTTCTTATCACTACCCAAGTGAATAGAATATGCTAATTCTTCGTTCATCTTTTTCCTCCTTTAGAATTTTCTTCGTAGCATAGGAATTTGACTTTAGTCAATATTCCTAACCTCCTATATGTTATGACATACTATCATAACATGGGGGCTCTGCGAGGCAATAAAATTTATTTTTAGCAAATAAATTTTATTCAAATTAACTATCGCCACTTTCATTTTTGCAAAAGCAAAAACAAAACGTGCCACGTTAATTTGTTTTTTGTGCATTTTCTTCGCAGAACTTTACTGGCTTTACACCTACTGAAATAGGAATAGGCTCTTTTGTGTATAATACACTATCGTTTGTTTCATCTGGTATATAATTAAATGCAGTATCAATTTCTTGCATTTGAAATTTATCTTCTTCATTGATATAGAGTATTCCAAATCTATACGTTTCCATTTTATTATCTGGATCTAATTTGTAGTAATCTTCTAAAGGGAACACTCTAACAATAGCACTATTATCTTCAGCAAAGTTAAAATAAAACATTTGCTTATCAACAAAGTAAGTTGCCTCTGTATAATGAACATCATAATATTGTCTTAATCTCATAATAATTTCGCCGACTTCTTCCTCTGGCAAATAATTACTAAATCGTACACTACCAAGCACATTACCTAATATCATAGGTTTTGTTGTATCAATATAACCATTATCATATAATTCTTGACAAGGCTTACAAATTGACTCTCTAAAGTTAATCTGTTTTACAATTATTTCTGTACCCAACATATCAAGTTCAATGTCATCAACGTACTTCATTATAAGTTCTGCTTGCTCTTGTCTAGTATAATCTTTCCAAGTTTTAGTTCTTGCTTGATATTCTTTATCTAGTTTTACTTTGTTAATAAAGTCTATATCTCTTTTTAGTAAAATATCTTTTGGTGTAAATCTTAGTTCTTCGGTGCAGTCAGTAGTTTCTAGTTTGCTTTCTAATTCTTCAATAGCTTTTTCAACTATTTTCTTTTCTTCGTTATATTCCTTTAATTCAAAAACCCCATTGATATAGGCTTTTTTAATTCTTTCAAGTTTGCCTGTTTGTTCTTTTATTTCTTTTTCTAGTTGTTCTTTTGGCTCATCAAATTTTTGCTTTATCATAGGCAAGAAGAATTGATTTACAACAGAGTCATATTCTACTAATTCATCTATACATTGATTGAAAAAATCATTTATAACATTTTCTTTAAATTCAATTTTACAATCATTGCAGTAATAATAAAAATATGATTTTCCACTTTTCTTTGTAGTTGCTTTTCCACCAAGTATCCTACCACATTTAGGACATTTTAACTTTTGCATATAAAGATATGTCAATGTTCTTTGGAAACTTCTCGAATTTTTCTTTTTCTGCACTTGACAATCTTCCCACATTTCTTTAGAAACAATAGGTTCGACCACATTTTCATAATATGTTGGGTGTTTTGTTCTTTTTCCGTGAACAAAATCGCCTTTATATATTTCATTTTCAAGTATTGTAACTATGCTAGAGTCACGCCAGTTAGTTTTACCTAATACTTGTTCTTCATTAAATAAATTGCTTATTTTCTGATAAGAATAGCCATTGTAATATAAATCAAATATTCTAATTACAATATCTTTTGTAGAATAATCTATTACCATTTTCTTATCTTCGTGTTTATAACCTAATGGAGCAACGTGAGGAATATGCCCTTGTTTTATAGCACCTGCTAAACCTACTTTAGTTCTTTCGCTTGTTCTCTCAATTTCGTTTTGACTTACACTCATCAATAATCTTGAAATCATTTTCCCATTAGCACTTGTTGTGTTTATTTCATCATTAACACAATCAAGATAGGCATTATTCTCATATAAAAAGGTCATTAAATTTTCCCAATCATATATACTTCTTGTTATTCTATCTAGTTTTAAGGCAACAATAGTATTTATCTTTTTAGCTTTAATATCTTTTTTTAGTCTCTCAAAATCTGGTCTATGATTACCAGTTTTAGCACTTATTCCAGCATCTTCATAATAATCTATTATCTCATAACCTTTAAATTTACAAAAAGTTTCTAGTCTTTCTTTTTGCTCTGGTAAACTAAATCCGTTCTCTTGCTTGTTCATCTGTTGAAACTCTCATATACAATCCACATTTTTTCTTTTCATCATTCAATTTCTACAAACCTCCTATACTCAAAAAGAGGCATCATAGTACACAATAATACTAATGACACCTCTTAAATACTTTTATTTTAAAATATATTTTTCTATAAAACATATAATCATCTCCCAATAAACGCAGTGTTTACATAAGATATTATATCACGATTTTAAAAAATGTCAAATTTTAACAGTTTATATGCCTTTCAAATATTCTTCTAATTCAGATATTTTAATCTTTTTATATAAATTAGAAATATACACATCATTAGAATAATTAAAAACTAAAAGAGTAACATTTTTGATAATCACTTTATGAGGCTCAATATACGTAAGATTAGTTTTTTCAATCTTTCTAATGCTACCATTAATAAAAGTAGGAGTTACCTTTGAAAACTCGCATATAAATTCAAGTCGTTGTTTTAAACTTTCCTCAAATTGTAGTTCTTGCTTAATTATCTGCATTTCACACACCATCCTCGCATAGGATGATTTTGATGTTGCTTTTCTGAACAACAAAAAAATCAACCAGATTTTAATTTCTGATTGATTTTCATATCATATCTGTTCTATTAGTTCGAACAGAAACGTCGTTGGTGCAGATGGCCGGAATCGAACCGGCACGGTTTATTCAACCGCAGGATTTTAAGAATTTAACGCACCTCATCTTTTACCATTAGATAGTACCAATTAATCTCTTTTGATAATTAACCTATTTAACTTCTCTGTAAAAGATTATAACACAAGCATTGTTAAATATGCAAGAAAAAGCAAAAAACTTCTTTTCTAAAATTTTAAATTAAGTGTTAGAACTATGTTAGAACTTTTGATAGAATAACAGTCTAATTTATTATTGATATTTATAAATTTTGGAATCTATGGTATAATGCAAGAAAAAATAAAACTTTAGAAAGTTTTATAATAAAGGTGGTGCAATATATGCATGATAGAGTGAAGTTTTACTCTACATCAGATTACTCATCAGGCTTTCATCTTAGAAGAGTAAAAGAGATAGTAGATCAGTTTAATAGTAATAAAGTAGATTATGATGTGAATGAAATAATAGAATTTTATAATATAATAAAATTTATAGATATAAAGGCATATCTTATAACCTGGAAAGAACAAGATATAGAAATTATTCAAAAAGTCTGCAAAGAATATAAAAGAATTGTAGCTTGTTATATAAAAGGCATTGATGATAGTAATTTTGTAGAATTATATAATAAAGTTGACAGAATTTATAAAGATGATTTCTTCGAATTATTAGAAAAATATAAGGTATATGAAAGAGTATCAGAAACAACTTTTGATGAGCTATTACATAATGAAAAAGTGTGTATGCATTATATTTTAAGAAATAAAAAACTTGTTAATTACTATGGGAATATCATAAGAACTTGCCTATTGAATAATAGTAAATATGCTGAATTACTCTTAGACAAATATGAAATTGAACACTTAAACCAAAAGAATACTATTTACTTTCCAGAAGTGTTTACTTTAGAAGATAAAGAAAATTTAATATTAAATTACATTAAAGCACCCTTTGCAAATCTAAATTATCTAGGTATTATAAATAATATCCAAAGTACAAATGAATTAAAAATATCGGATAGAACAAGATTAGAATCTAAGAAAAGAACGAATGATGAAAATCGAAAGTTCTTTGATGGAAAGTCTGGTATGAAATATGGCGTCGAAGTAAGTTTTGCAGAAAATCAAGAAGAACCTATCATAGAGCAAGAGGATAAAGGAATTATTAAGTGTTCATATTCAATGAAATGGATTAAAGATAATTTAGATTATAGTACATTATTAAATAATTTCATTTACTTATTTAATTTTGTTGATCTTCAAATGAGAATAACATTATTTAGTAAGAAAACTGAATTAGGTCTCTTTGAGAGTACACTCTCTACTAGATCAAAACATGCTTATAATATCGGTATTGGTTTTAACATAAAAAAAATGCTATCAGATTTACAAATGGTTAGTTATTACCAAAGACTTGAAGCACTAGATATAAGACTAGAAGAAGTTATAGAGTGGTTTTTTAAAGAGTATATTTTAGATGAATTTAAAATAAAAAACTATAAGATAAATCCACCTTCAATAAGTTCTAAATATTTAGAAAAATGTAGAACGTTATTGCCTGAATTAGAATCCATAATAAAACAATATAACTTATATATAGAAGATGGATATATAGATCATGAATTATTGCAGATGTCTTCAAATCCTATACCATATAAAGATATAAAAAGTAAATTAGAAAAGAAATATATTTATCCAAATTATAAATCACAAGCATTTAATAATATAGATTATTACTTTTTTTCTGATCAATGTATGCTTTCATATAGAAAAGATGCAGATGATAAGTATAATTCTTTTTATGAACTATTGTTAAATGAAAACATCAGCATAGCAGATTATGAAGATTATAATAAAAGAGACATTGAGTATCTTTTAGAAAAAAATTATATACATATAGATTGCAATGAATTTATTAAAATAACTAACAACAAATTAATTACAATTCTTAAGGATTTACATGAAAATGAAGCTATTAATTATTGGAAATATCCAATTTCATATAGAAATGAAATTGATAAGTTAATAGATAAACAAATGGTTGAAGCTGAAAGTTCACTTTTATCTAGACCAGAACAAGATTATTTTAATTACTACCTAAATAAAAGCTCATTCAATAATTCTCTTGATTTAAGAAATATGTATGTTCATGGTACACAGTCTAATGATAGTGATAATGAAAATGTACACTATACTAATTATATAACATTTCTAAAGTTATTTGTATTAATTATTATAAAAATTAATGATGACTTATGTACTTATGATAATTTAAAATCTGATGATAGGAGTTAATTTATGAAAAGTATATATAACTATTTTCAATTTCCTGAGGTAGAAGAAGCACATAAAATTACAAAAGATATTGAGAAAATAAGAATACAAGTAAAATATGAAATACAAAATGATCCTTGTTATGGCGATGAGTTAGATTATTATGATAATGTTTTACCATGGATAAATGAATTTAACTTCACTATGTTAAACATAGAAATTCCATACATATTAGTTTGTAATTATTATAATAAAGGTATTCCAGAATATAGAGAAATTGACCTTAATGAAAAAGAATATCAAGAAGGAGATTATATAAATAAGTATTATTTTAATTATTTTAGTAGAATTTGTTTGTTTGAAATAAAAAGTAATTTCGAAAGAACTATACATATAATTAGCAACTTATATAATCTGGGAATAAATCATTATGAGAAAGATATAATATCTCGTGTAATAAAATATTTAAGAACAAATGATAAGAAATTATATAAGTATTTGATAGATATACAATCAAATCCAGTTTATAAGGAAATGGAAAATTTAAGGAACCAGTTAACACATAGTTTTTCGCCATTAAATACTAGATCACTTCCAGAATATCATAAAAGCGGATTAATATCTTATGGCGTTAGACAATCAAAATCAAGTACTAAAATAAAAAATGTAATAGAATCCAGTTTAAAATTATTAAAAGAATATGTTGATTTTCTAGGCAAGCATATAGAACAGTTTTACATAGAAAAATTTGATAGAAAATAAATTATACTCTCTCCAATTTAAAATCACCACAAAGCGATTGTGAGGGCAAATTAAATAAGAATATTAGTGATAAAGTCCGTCTGTAGAATAAAAATCTACAAACGGTCTTTTTTGTCGTGCAAAGAGAAATGCAACACCTCTTAAAAAGTGTTTGGTGTGATGAGCCGATGCTATAAAGTTCATTCGTATTTGTATAAGTAGTCTAATTATACAAAGTACGTGAGTGAGATTTTAGAACACAGACTCACAATAATAAAAGAGTATTTGGTGGCATATTTGATATGGATTTGTAATTGTAAAAAGTTTGGGCAAGTATGAACAAAGATACTTGAATGTATCAGCAATTATAGTAGTAATATTACTACTTGCTAGACTACCTATGAAACGAGGCGAACGACCGACGGTTTCAGCTTATATAGGTGTAATAATTCTATTTTTCACAAATGGGATTATTACACCTAATTCACTTTAGCTCTCTCCCTCTGGTTTCTACATGGTAATTGCTAAAGTGAATGCAAAAAAGCATAAGTGCTTTTTTGTTGTGAGTAAAAAATTTATTTTTTTGCTCACATTCATAAAAATTGCGATAAGCAAATTTTTATGAAAAACCTAAAAATGCAGATAAGCAATTTTAGGTTTTGGGGGTGTGGGGTTTGTAACCCTGCCACACAGATAAACTTTGTTTGTCTAGTGTGTTAGACATTGAAACAATATCTCGAGCGAAGAAGGAGGTGCATGGAGATATGAGTTACGCTATTGTAAGAAATGAAAAATTAACACGAGCAGAAATAAATGGAAAAGGAACTCACAATGATAGAATAGCAAAAAATCATACTAATAAAGATATTGATCCAACAAGAACACATTTGAATTATTATATCAAGAAAAATGAACTAACATATACAAAAGAATTTGATAAGTATTTGAAAGAAAATAATGTACAAGGACATCTTCGTAGTAACAGCATAATAATGTGTCAAATGATGTTTACTTCTGACCAAGCATTTTTTGACAAAATTGGAGAAAAAGAAACAAAACGATATTTTGATGAGTGTTATAAATTTATCTGCAATTATAAAAGTCTAGGAGAAAAAAATATAATATCAGCAGTTGTGCATTTAGATGAAGGAGCACCACATCTACACTTAATGCTTGTTCCTGTTGTTCACACAAAAGATAAAGAAGGTAACAATGTTGATAAAATTTGTGCAAGAGATTTTTGGAAAGGTCGAGATAGTTATAGAAAACTACAAGATGCCTATTTTAATCATGTAAAGTCAAAAGGTTTTGATTTGGAAAGAGGCATATTTGTAGAAGATACTAACAGAAAACATTATACTGTTGAAGAATATAAGAAAATTACTAATTATGAAAATACTAAAAAAGTTTTAAATGAAATAAAATTAGAATTACCAAATGTTCCTGATATAACCGATATTAATAAATTTTCATTAAAGAGAGATGAAAAAATACTAGAAGAAATTATAAAACCTAAAGATGATTTAATTAAAGAATTATACAAAGATAATCTTTCATTGCATAAGGAATTATCTAAACAGTCTAAAGTTATTAATGAGGCTGAAAAATATCAAAAAGAACGAGATTCTATACTTGCTGAAAATAAACAATTACACAATACTGTGGAAGATTTAGAACACGAATATAAGAAAAAGAATAATTCTCTTGATATGGAATTTAATAATAGAAAAAGAGATTTAGAAGATGAATTTAAAAATAAAGAATTTGATATTGAATGGAAATATAAAAGTAAAATTAAAAGTTTAGAAAACGAAAATACTCATTTACACAAAATTATAGATAAATTCTATGAAACTGTTGATAAGTTTATAGTTTGGATTTGTCACAAATTTGGTATTGGAGAATCTAAAGAATTAGTTAAAAAATTTGAAGATGAAACTCACACTTTTATTGATCCAGAAAAACAACTAAAACGCGAAGAAAGAGAAAAAGAATGGGAGTTAGAATTATAATGCTAAAAAACATGAGGAGAACTAAATTCTCCTCATAACCTATATTTTTGATAATCTTTCATTTAATTTTTCAAATACTGCTTTTGCAGTTGTTTCTGATGCTATTTCTACGGGTTTAAATAATACATTTGCCCTTTCTTCTTTGGAAACCATATCTCTTATTTTATTAAGTCCTTCTGTGCCATCTAGTCCATATTTAGCAATCTCTTTGCATCTGTTTAATGTTTTGTGTTCCTCATCTGTAAATAATACATAATATAATATTGACTTAAATACTATTTCAGCTGTTTCCTCATAATATGTATCTTCATCAATTCCTTCAATTATAATTGCATTAGTTACAAAATCAATATCTCTTTCATCTTTTACATAATCTAAAATATTAACTCCTTGCTTTATTATATCTAGTAATTCTGTTTTTGTAGAAATAACTTTCTCATTAATATTCATAATCAAATACCTCTTTCTTTTAATTTTTATTTATTAATTTATAATTAATAACAAGCTAATATAAAACATTTTCGTTATTATTAGGATACAACAATTCATCTAATATGTCTTTATCTTGTTTTAAACATTTTTTTATTGCCAAAATCGTTTGTTTTCTTGTTCCACTAGGTTCTGCAATATATGGATTTCTCCCAAATTTCTCCTTAAACTTATTTGAATACTTAATATATCTTTTTTCTTCTCTTGATAACTTTTTATTTGAAAAACCTTTCTCAAAAAATTCCATCAAGCGTTCTTGATTTTCTTTTGAATTTTTATAATTCATATATTGTTTAACCTCTTTCATTATCATCATTAGATTGTTGGTTTTCTTCCATTCTTCGTTGCATTCGTGCTATTCTTTCTGGATCAGACATTCTTTGAATTGGTGGTAAATTTCTATATGCACCAAAATTCGTTAATTCATTTATAAAACTTTCTCTAGTTCTATTAACTGTTTGCGTGCTTGTATTTATTGTTTCTTGTGTTGCTGGTGGTAATACATCTAATTGCCTATGAACAAATTTATCTACAAAAGATAAATTCATAAACAGATTATTTTTCTGTAAAAATTGTGCTACTCTTTGTTTTAATGTTAATTTACTTTCATTTTGTTGCACATTAGGCTCTTGACATTGTTCTATTTTTTCTTCCCTACCAGGTCTAATTATTTCTCCGAACTCATTTATACTATATCCCTCTGAAAATTGAATTACATTCTCTCTAGTTGTAGTTGGTTGTGGCTGCTCTTGTTCAATCCCTGTCATTTCTTTAATCATTTTCATTTTACTATCAAGAGATGGAACAGCTTGTCCATTTCTTGCCACTGCTTCTTTATATTTTTCTTGCATTCTAGTATTTGCAAATTCGTTAATCATTCCTTGGGCTTCTTTAAATATCATATCAAACTGTTCTTTGCTAATATTAGGATTATGCAAGTTAGTAATGAATGTATCTAAATCTCTCCATGCGCCTTTGCCCATATACTTATCAAATTCGTTTTCTATCATACTAGAGTCATTTAAAACACCATAAAAGAATGTATTTGCAGGTTCTTTACTTCCATCAGAATGTTCAATAAAAGAATCTATTTTATTTTCTGCTAATTGTTCAAAACTCATCTCATTGTCAAAATCATTTCTCATTGAAACTGCAAGTAACTTTACTAAATCATCACACTTTTTATATAAATTAAATTCTGACACATCTACTTTTCCAGACATTATATCATCTGCACTATGTTCTCCTCTAATTGCTAGTTGAGCAATTAAATTTATAGCATTTTCTTGCATTCTTGTTCCATAAATTGCATTAGGATTATTTTCTTGACCTCTAGGTACTCTCATTAATCCCGAAACTTGTCTACTATCTGTTTCTTTATCATAAGTTTGCATTCTTGCATTCGATGGATTTAACATTAAATGTCCCATTTCGTGTGCTAACCTAAAATCAGCATTATGCCCTTGTATTTCTGGATAACGATATGCTAAATCATAAGTGAATTTTCCATTTTCACCACTTCTTTGTCTTACTTCACCTTTTGTTGTTGCATTTTGTGGATCTTCATATATCAAAGATGTTTCATCATTAAAATATATATTTAGATTTTCTTCTGATGTATTTTCTAGAAAATTTTGCATTGCTGTACCATCTTGACTTAATAAGTTAGACATTTTTTCTTTTATTTTATCAACTCTTTGTAATTCTTGCCTTATAACCTGTCGGGCTTCTTCTGAATCCTTAGCATAAATAACATATTGCCCATTTCCAACTGTAAATCTTCCCATTCTTTTCCTCTTTCTATAGTGTTATTTTAATATAAGAAATAAAATAACACTAATAACTAATTGTACAAGTAAAATTATTCTAGTAACTTTATATATTTTTTCAATTGTCATTCTTCTTTTTTCTGCATCCCAATATTTCCCAAAATGTACTTCTGAATGTTCTACATAGTCATCAACATCATCTGTATAATTCCCTCTATTTGCCGAATAGTTATATCCAGCATATTTTATTTCTGGTAACAAAGGTCTATATACTGATAAGATATACCAATATGAAAAGACATTTCCTAATAGGATTGCAACAAACCATTGACCAAATACTAGAATATATTTATTGTTTAAATACTCTGCAAATATAGGAGATATTTTATCAGCATTGATTTTCAAAATAACATATAAAATGTATGATAAAATAATTCCTACAGATATTGTAAAACATTGTGTTCTTATTTTTCTGTGCTTCATAGTTTTATTGTATCTATCTTCATTATCTTCTAATATGTTCATTACTTCTGAATATAAGTTATGTGCTTCATTTTCTTGATTTGTAGTATCTACATCTATAGTAACATCAAATTCTCTAAAATATAATGATACATTAATTTTATTATAAACATCATTAATAGTATTATTAGGGCTTTTAGTATAAAAGCTAACATACAAGTCAATAGATATACTTTTTATTGTATTTGGCTGATTTAGGTTTCCAACAAACCAGTTATAATCACTTTCTGTTATATTTTTTCCATTTTTAAATTCTATTGTATATTTTATCGTTGTATTTCCGTTTTCATATTCCCATTGTTTTTCTCCATAAGGAATATTCTTATTTTTATTTTCTTCTAATTCAAATTTTCTATCATATTTTTCTTTATAATCTTCTAAATGATTAGCAACTTTTACAATTGTTTCTAATGGTATTTGCTTATTTACTACTTTATTATTCATTCAAACTTTTCCCCTTTTTCATCAGTTTATTATTCTATATTTTTTATACCATTACTACACATAAAAGTCAATACTTATGCGTTATATTTAACGCATATTTAATATTTTTATTTGCTATACTGATTTTGCAAACTTTAATGAGAATAGGAGGAATACTATGACTTTGCTAGAAGCAACAAGAAAAAGAATAAATGAACTATGTAATGCAAATAATATGAATATTAATCAATTAGCAATAGCTTCTGGTATTAATCCATCAACAATAAGAAGTATTTTCAAAGTTATTAAAAAAGCTCCATCTTCTGATACTATTCACTATATTTGTATTGGATTTGGAATATCTATAAAAGATTTTTATGATAGTAAATTATTTGTTGATTTAGATGATAACGACTAAAAAATAATAAAATTTTTAAAATAATGAATTTTTGAAAAACATTTGACATATAATAAAAAATATAGTATACTATATTTAGCTTAAGCAAGAGAATAAATCGAAGAACTCGAATGTTCACAGAGATATGTTGACCACATATCTCATTTTTTTGCAAAAAATAAAGGCAGTTGACCAGACTGCCTTTGATTAGTTTGTACTAATCTTGAGAATTTTGGTTTTCATCATCTTTACTATTACTAAGTAATAATAAAACAATTAATCGCCAAATTAAATCGAATGAACTCAAGACGTTCACCTCCTTTCTCAAAGATTTCCTTTGGAAAAGGATGGATTTATTATACTTTAATTTTATTTTAAAAACAATGCTTTTTCTACAATTTCAACAATTATTTTTAATCGACTTTATTTTTATTTCTACTTTTATATACATTTGCTTGATTTCTACATTGGCTACTATCATATTCGGCTTTAGGGTTTTTAGCATAAAAAACTTTACCACAATGTTTGCATATTCTTAATGGATTCTTTTCACTACAAAGCATAAAACCAAAAGACATATCTAATGCTTGTTTTAACGAATTAGGCTGCCAACATATTTCAGGATTATTTCCATACATATTGATTTTATATGGTATACCAGAGAAATAATAATTATTTATAGTTTCTTTTGCTGTATATTCATCAAACTCATGTATATTGTTATTTGCTAGATCTGTTGCCTTTTTAAAGATGTTGTACATTTTTTTTGCATAATCAATAATCCAATCAATTTTTTCACAATAAAAACTTGAATAAATTAATTGATTGTTAAGTGATGTTCTGTTTAACATTCTTTGTAAATCTGAATTTGTTTCTATAACTGCTTTACCATTTGTTATTGTATAGCTCATCTCATCATTAGTTGCAAATGGAAAGAATAATTCAAAATAATCTTTTGTTTTCATTGTACAATTTTTATTGATGAAATTATTTTCTTTTAATGTTACCTCATCATTTAGCATAAAATCAGGGCTAATTGGTGCTTCAACCATAAAACCTAATAAACCATATTTCTCTACAAATGTAAAAGCACAAGTAAATTTTGCCGAATCCGATTCAAGATCTGTACATATTTTACCTATATTTAATAAATCAACAAGAGCTGAATCTATTTGACTAAACATATCATATACATCTCTTATATTTATAGATTCTTCTGGTTTTGGTACCATATAATATTCTTTTCCTTTATATTTTCCTTGATAACCGCCATATTTCATATATGAATAAGGGCTATTGCTTTTAAAATTAAACTCCATAATTTTTATCTCCTTAAATTTTTTAAAAAATTTTAAAGTAATATATTGACATATTACAACTATTACATTATAATAGTGTAAAATATTAATAATTGAAATATAATA
>DXVF01000001.1:0-28095 GCA_019417465.1 Clostridiales bacterium | reverse complement strand
TTACATTATAATAGTGTAAAATATTAATAATTGAAATATAATAATATATTACAACAATTAATATAGAATGTCAAGAGCTACAACTATATAAAAAATATGTAGACAGAAATTTTACCAAATTGTTTGAAAGGTTGTGATTATTATAGATAACAAGAACTATATACTAGAGATGTATTATAATGAACATGATAAACCAATTAATATTGCAAAAGAATTAAATGTTAATCCATCTTATATCACAAAAATAATTAAAAATGACATAAGATATATTCAGGAAAAAGAATATAGGGCTGAAATAAGTAAAGAAAATCGTAAAATCGCAAAAAGAGAATGGATTAGAAATAAAAGACAAAGTGAAAATGATAAACAATTATATGAATTTGTTAAACAACAACATATTGAAGCAAGTAAAGAATTATCTTATTCTTCTGAAATGAGTGATTTAGCATATAGAAAATGGAATTCAAGTGCTTATCATAGAAATTGTAAAGGTAATTTAGTTATAGATAGAAAGTTAAAAGTTGGAGCAGATGTTCCAAAATCAATAAATATGAATATTAAAATTCCAACACAGAAATATAAGAAAAAATATTGTTATAGTATTTAATTAGTCCTATTGATAAATAGGTCTTTTTTATTTTAAAACTTAAAGGAGGTGCTAGATATGGCTGATATGAAAGAAACTTATACTTTAATGTTTACAGACTATCCAGACATTGTAAATCTTGTACAAATGAGAAAAATGTTAGGTGGTATTAGTAACACTCTTGCATATCGTATGTTAAGAGAAAAGAAAATTAAAAGTAAAAAAGTTGGCAGAGAATATAAAATTCCTAAAGTTAATGTTATCAAATATGTGATGACAGAACAGTAGGAATTTTTTAATTATCATGGTATAATACACAAAATATCAATGATAAGTTAAATATAAACTGTTACAACGGAAAGGAAAAATATGATAACAGGTAGCTTACAAAAAAAGAAAGGTCTTTATTATGCAGTTTTGAATTTATATGATGACTATGGAAAAAGAAAACCTAAATGGATTCCTACAGGTTATACTATAAAAGGAAACAAGAAAAAGGCCGAAGAAAAATTAGAACAATTTAAAATTGAATATGAGCAAAAATCAAAAATACAATTAAGAGATCCAAACATATATGATAAATATAAAAACATCTTGTTTTGTGATTATATGTTGGAATGGCTAGAAAAACAAAAAGGAAAAGTTGAACAAACAACCTATATTGGCTATGAACAAGTAATTAAAGGTAGATTATACAAATACTTTAAAGCAAAGAAAATAAAATTAGTTGATTTAAAACCTAAACATATTCAAGATTTCTTTGATTTGTTATTTGCAGAAGGTCTATCTGGAAATACAGTAAAACATTATAGAGCAAATATTAGTAAGGCTTTAAAAAGTGCAGTTATCACAGAAATAATAGATAGTAACCCTGCTACTAAATTGGAATCAATTAAAACTAAAGAATACACAGCAGATTATTATACACAAGATGAGTTACTAAAACTAATGGAAATTATTAAAACTACACCTATTGAATTACCAGTAGTTATTGCTGGTGTATATGGATTAAGGCGTGAGGAAGTTATAGGTATTAAATGGAATGCTATTGATTTCAAAGCAAAAACATTAACAATTAGGCATACAGTAGGTCGTGGTAAAATTGATGGTGTTACACAATTCATTTTCAAAGATAGAGCAAAAAGTGATTCTGGCTATAGAACTTTACCTTTATTTGATTTTATTGCCGATTTACTAAATTCTTATAAAGATAAGTATGAAGAATATAAAAAGTTTTATGGCAATACTTATTGCAATGATTACAAAAACTATATATGTTTAATGGAAAATGGAGAATTAATGAAACCTGGATATGTAACACAAACTTTTAGTAAAGTATTAGATAGCAATAATTTACGACATATTAGGTTACACGATTTAAGGCATAGTTGTGGTACTTTATTAATTCAAAATGGTGTACCAGTTAAAGATATACAAATATGGTTAGGTCATTCTAATTTTCAAACTACTTTAAGATATGCACATGCTGATATAGAGAACAAAAGAATTTCTGCAAGTGTTATTAGTGATAAACTTGCATTAGATATAAAAAAAGAACAAATTACCGAACTCGCTATTTAGGTAATCTGTCTTAAAAAATATATTTCTAACTATTTATAAAAATTCTAATTTTGGAAAAGTGTTAGAACTTTTGTTAGAACTTTGCACTATTTTTAAAATTAAAACCTCAAGCATAATCTTACGAAACACTTGAGGTTCTAATGGTGCAGATGGCCGGAATCGAACCGGCACGGTTTATTCAACCGCAGGATTTTAAGTCCTGTGCGTCTGCCAGTTCCGCCACATCTGCATTTATATACTGGCATTTGTCTTACGACGTTATTTATTATAATATTAAAAAAAATATTTGTCAATCATTTTTTTGATAAATTACAAAAAAATGTAAAAAATTCTTAAAAATGCTTTAGATATACTGATATAAAAATGCTGAATTAAAATAGGTGTTATATTATTAATTTTTGCAATTCCAATATGTAAAATTAAAATAAAAAATAATTTTAAGGAAATATTAAGGTTAATAATGTTTAATAATATAAATAATGAAAATTAGATATAAGGGAAGAGAGGATTTTTATGAGTAAATTAAATAAGATTCAATTAATTGTAATTTTTGTGTTAATAGTAGTATTAAGCACAATAATATATTTTTATGTGCTACAAAAAAACAATGCAACTAATCGAATGGTGAATAATCCAATTCAAGAAGGAGAAATGCAAGGAGGACCTGGTCAAGGGGGACAAATTCCAGGTGAAAATAGTGAAGACGTTGAAGCTACAGGAGTGTTACAAATAGAAGATACAAAAACTTTAAGTAATGAAACATATTCTAGTAGTAAGTCAGACGAGTCAGTAATATTGGCTACAAATGGAGGTGTTCTAACATTAAACCAAATTATTGTTTCAAAACAGGGGGATACAACTAATACAGAAAATAGCGAGTTTTATGGAATTAATGCTGCTATACTTGCAAAATTTAATAGTACAGTAAATATTAACGAAAGTGAAATAAATAGCAATTCAAAAGGTTCAAATGCAGTATTTGCTACAGGTGAGAACGCAAAAATATATGTAAAAGATACTATTATAAATACAAGTTCAGATAGTTCAAGAGGATTGGATGCAACATATGGAGGATATATAGAAGCAGATAATGTAACAATTACTACA
The DNA here is from genome assembly GCA_019417465.1 of Clostridiales bacterium. Classification (GTDB taxonomy): domain Bacteria; phylum Bacillota; class Clostridia; order TANB77; family CAG-508; genus CAG-492. Next base: position 24,821 of record DXVF01000001.1, on the reverse strand, counting down.
CAAGGTGGAAGTTCGGCTACACTTGCAACAGATAGAGGAGAGGGAACGGTTATAGCTAGTAATTCGAAATTATCTACAAATGGAAGCGGTTCACCAGTTATATATTCAACAGGAGATATTACACTAGAAAGTTCGGAAGGAGAAGCTTCTAATTCTCAAATGATAGTAATTGAAGGAAAGAATTCAGCAACAGTATCAAATGTCACTTTAAATGCATCAGGAAAAGGTAATAGAAATGATGCGGATAATTGTGGAATCATGATTTATCAAAGTATGTCTGGTGATGCAGGAGAAGGAACAGGAACACTTACAGCCACAGATTCTTACTTAAAGATACAATCAGATTCTAAATATTATTCATCTGCTCCATTTTTCTTTATTACCAATACTACAGCAATTATTAATCTAAAAAATAATACATTAGAATATGGAAGTAATCTTTTATTAAAAGTTGCTGCAACAAATGAATGGGGAAACTCTGGAAATAATGGTGGAAATGTAACATTAAATGCTAGTAATCAAAAATTAAATGGAGATATAGAAGTAGATAATATAAGTTCAGGGGAAATAAATCTAAAGGATAGTAGTAGTTTAGAAGGAAAAATTAATAGTAGTAATAGTGCAAAAAGTTTAAGTTTAAGTTTGGATAAAACTTCAAAATTAGTATTAACAGGTGATGCTTATGTTACAAGCTTTACAGATGAAGATACAAGTTATAATAATATTGATTTTAATGGTTATATGATATATGTAAATGGAGAAGCAATTAAATAGAAAACTATAAATAAAGATACTATATTAGAGCTAAAAATATAGCTAAAAATATAGTATCTTTATTTAATATATTACATATTAAGGAAAATTTTAACTATATAAACTTGTTTTTTTAACAAAAACGCTATATAATAAGACACAAATTCAAAAAGGAGATGATTAAATGCAAGTATCAAGAGAAGAAATTTTGCATATTGCAAAACTAGCACATCTAAATTTAAAAGATGAAGAAGTGGATACATATTTACTACATTTACAAGATATTCTAAATTTTGCAAATATTGTAAATAATGCTCCAGTAGAAGGATTAAGTGAGTCAATAGGTGCAAATAGTAATTATAATGTATTTAGAAAAGATGAGATTAAGCAGTTTGAGGATAGAGAAGCTTTATTACAAAATGCTCCAGAACAAGAAAGAGGAATGTTTAAAATACCAAAAGTAATACAATAATTATAATAATATGAGGAGTAATATATGAACTATGGAATAGACATTGATGATACAATATCAAAAACAGCAGATAAATTTATAGAATATGGAAAAGCATTTAATGAACAAGTCTTAAAAAGAGGATATAACGATAAATTATCACAAGTACCAGATCATTATTATTTAAAGTATATATTTGGGTGGAATGAATCTGAACAAATGAAATTTTTAGAAGAATATGGATATTATAAAAAAATGATTGAAAATGTTGAAGTAAAAGAAAATGTAAAACAAACATTTAAAACAATTAAAGAAAAAGGGAATAATATCTATTTAATTACAGCAAGATTTATAACAGATAAATTTTCTGTCAATGATTTAACAAAAAATTGGCTAGAAAAGAATGATATTCCTTTTGATGAGCTTATTGTAAATGCAGATAATAAAGCAAAAATTTGCAAAAGTAAAAAAATAGACGTATTTATAGATGATAGTTATAAAAACTGCATGCAAGTTGCAAGTCAAGGAATAAAAACATATCTAATGACTACTGAATTAAACAAGAATATAGATTCAGGAAATATTCAAAGAATATATAGTTGGAAAGATATAGGAGTATAAGATAGAGAGGAGCTAAAAAAATGGAACTTTATGAATATACGGTCCATGAATTAATGGACAAGTTACAAAAAAAAGAGATTACAATAACGGAAATTACAAAAGCATATGCAAATAGAATAAATGAAAAAGAAAAAGATGTTGAAGCTTTTGTTACTATTCTTACAGATGAAGCAATTGCTAAATCACAAGAAGTGGAAAAAAAGGTGCAAAGCGGAGAGATAAATTCAAAATTTGCAGGAATTCCAATAGGAATAAAAGATAATTTGTGTACAAAGGGTGTAAAAACAACTTGTAGTTCTAAAATGTTAGAAAACTTTGTTGCACCATATGATGCAACAGTTATAGAAAATCTAAATGCAGAAGGATTAATTAACTTAGGAAAACTTAATATGGATGAGTTCGCTATGGGAGCTTCTACAGAATATTCTGCATTTAAGAAAACAAAAAATCCATGGAATTTAAATACAGTTCCAGGTGGGTCTTCAGGTGGTTCTGCAGCAGCAGTAGCAGCAAATTTAGTGCCATGGGCATTAGGAAGTGATACAGGTGGATCTATTCGTCAACCTGCATCTTTTTGTGGTGTAGTTGGATTAAAACCTACATATGGACTAGTGTCAAGATATGGTTTAGTTGCATTTGCATCATCACTTGACCAAATTGGACCAATTACAAAAGATGTCAAAGATTCAGCAATGCTACTAAATTTAATTGCAGGACATGACGAAAGAGATACTACATCAATCAATCGTCCAAAAGTAGATTATACTAAATGTCTAAAAAATGATGTAAAAGGATTAAAAATAGGAGTTCCAAAGGAGTTTTTTGGAGAGGGTATAAATCCAGAAGTTAAAGACAAGTTACATGAAGCAATAGAAAAATATAAAGAATTAGGTGCTATAGTAGAAGAATGCTCTTTAGATATTGCTGAGTATGCCTTAGCAACATATTATATAATCGCTTGTGCAGAAGCAAGTTCAAACTTAGGAAGATTTGATGGAATTAGATATGGATATCGTACGCAAAACTTTAAAAATCTAAAAGATATTTATAAAAATTCAAGAAGTGAAGGATTTGGCTCAGAAGTAAAAAGAAGAATAATACTTGGGACATATGTGCTTAGTTCAGGATATTATGATGCTTACTATAAAAAAGCTTTGGAAGTTCGTACATTAGTAAAACAAGAATTTGATAAAATGTTTGAAAAATATGATGTATTACTTACTCCAACATCACCAACAGTAGCATTTGAAATAGGAACAAGATCAAATAATCCATTAGAAATGTATTTAGCGGATATTTGTACTGTTTCTCTTAATATTGCAGGATTACCTGGAATATCTGTGCCATGTGGTGTAGATAGCAAAGGAATGCCAATTGGAATGCAATTAATTGGTGATAAATTCCAAGAAAAAACAATATTAAATGCAGCATATACATATGAACAAGCTACAAACTTTAGAGAAAAAAATAAACCAGAATTTAAAAAATAAATAGAAAATATAGATAAACTACATAAAAACTAATGAAGGGAAAAGTAAGTGAATGAATAAAGAAAAAGTTTTATATGTAGCACACTGTAATTATTATATAAGTCATTTCAATTAGAAAAAAAGGAGGAAAATATATGTCAAGACAAGATTATGAGATAGTAATGGGACTTGAAGTTCATGCAGAACTTTCTACAAAAACAAAAATATTTTGTTCTTGCCCTACAGAGTTTGGAGGAGAACCAAATACACATTGTTGTCCTATTTGTATGGCGATGCCTGGAACACTACCAGTGTTAAATGAAAAAGTGGTAGAATATGCAGTAAAAGCTGGACTTGCTACAAATTGTGAAATCTCAAGAGATAGCAAAAATGATAGAAAAAATTATTTCTATCCAGATCTTCCGAAAGCATATCAAATATCACAATATGATAAACCACTTTGTGAAAATGGATATGTAGAGATCGAAGATGATAATGGAGAAAAGAAAAAAATTAGATTAGAAAGAATTCATATAGAAGAAGATGCAGGAAAATTAAATCATAATGAATTTGGTGGAGGAAGTTTAGTAGACTTAAATAGAGCAGGGGTACCTTTAATTGAGATTGTTTCTAAGCCAGATTTAAGAACAAGTAGTGAAGTAGAGAAGTATTTAAGAAAAATAAAATCAATATTAGAATATATTGAAGTATCAGATTGTAAGATGCAAGAAGGATCACTTCGTGCAGATGTAAACGTTTCTGTTAGAAAAAAAGGAGAAACTAAATTTGGTACTCGTACAGAAATGAAAAATATGAACTCTTTCCGTTCAATAGTAAGAGCAATTGAATACGAAGCAAATCGTCAAATTGATTTAATAGAAGAGGGAGGAGTAGTTGAACAAACTACTTTGAGATGGGATGATGTATCAGGAAGGACTTTTCCTATGAGAGATAAAGAAGATGCTCAAGATTATAGATATTTCCCAGACCCAGACTTAGTTGCAATTAGATTATCAGAAGAATATATCGAAAATATAAAAAATAATCTTCCAGAACTTCCAGAAAGTAGAAAAGTAAGATATATGGAAAAATACGGATTATCAGAAAAAGATTCAAGACTTCTTACAGCATCTAAATATTTATCAAATTTATTTGATGCAGCACAAGAGCTTTGCAAAAATCCAAAAGCGGTTGCTAACTGGATTTTATCTGATATATCAAAAATACTAAATGAAAAAGAAATGGAAGCAGACCAAATACCATTTACTTCAGAGGAGCTTGCAAAAGTAGTAGAATTAATAGATAAAGGAACAATTAGTTCTGCTATTGCTAAAAAAGTGATAGTAGAGTTATTTGAAAATCCACGTGATCCAGAAGTTATTATTAAAGAAAATGGATGGATACAAATATCTGATGAGGGAGCAATAAAAGAAGTTGTACTAAAAGTACTTGAAGCAAATCCACAATCAGTTAGTGATTACAAAGGTGGAAAGGATAAAGCTTTAGGATTTTTAGTAGGACAAGCTATGAAAGAAACTAAGGGTAAAGCAAATCCAGGGATGCTTAATAAAATGTTCATAGAAGAATTGAAAAAATAAAAATTAGAAAATGTATCATCAGTGTGAGTATGAGATTATACTAGAGATAAACAATTTTGAGCTAAATACATAATAAAAGAATGATTAGTGTTATAAAATAAAAACATATAATCATTCTTTTTGTTAGCAAATCAACTCAAACCAGTGTTTCCGTTTCTATGGAAACACTAGTGGTTACTAGCATTATATTTTAATTTTATCCAATTTCATGTGTAATTCTATCAAAAGCGAATCCACAAATAGTAAAAGCTACTATAAAGAAAAGCCCAGATTTTAACAATGAGATTCCAGCATAAAATAGTGTTGGAAAGCTAAAAAATTCGTATGTAAGTAAAACTAAAGTAGCTAAAATACAAAAAGAAAAAGAATATTTTAATCCCATTTTCATTATTTTAAGTATTTTTTTATCTATATTGAGGATTGAATTTAATATTATTTTAAATTTTATTTTCATAATATCACAGCTTTCTATATTTTTATAAATATATATTAACATAAATCAAGAAGGAAAATCAAAGGTAATTTTAACCAGTAATATTAAGACAGATAATAGTTTAATTGTATATTTTGTATAATATTTATAGTGATTTTCTCTTAATTAATTTAATGAAATTTTAGTATACAGAGTAAAAGTTATTAGAAATTAGGTACAATACATAAAAAAGAATCTAGAAATACTAGATTCTTTTTTGTAGTAAAAAACTGTGCACAATTTTTTACTTTATTTATGCTTGAGCAGCATTTAATTTTTTTGCTAAATTAGATTTTTTTCTAGCAGCAGTATTTTTTACAATAACACCTTTACTGCAAGCTTGATCTATTTTTCTTGTAGCTTGTGAGAATAATGTTTTTGCTTCTTCAACATTACCAGCTTCTATAGCTTGTTCAAACTTTTTAACAGCTGATTTATATCCTGATTTAATCATATTATTTCTTAATGTTTTCTTTTCGATAACACTAACACGTTTAATAGCTGATTTGATATTTGGCATATTTTGCACCTCCCCTTAAGTTAGTAAATTATAACGAAAAATATTATATCATGGGAAAATGAAAATTGCAAGGGGTATACTAAAAAAACTTGGTATATGAATAATTATAAGCATAGCATTATAGTTGTTATAAGATTAAATGTGGATAGTTAGATTGAAAAATAAGGACATATATGTTAATCTATATAAATAGAATGTGAGGAAAAATATGAGAAAATATGCGTTTTTCGGAGGAAGTTTTAATCCGCCAACTGTAGCACATAAAGAATGTGCAGAAGCAATATTAAGTGAAATGAAATTAGATAAAGTGTTTTTTGTACCAGTAGGTAATGGTTATAAAAAAGATGGATTAATAAATGAAAAATATAGATATGAAATGCTAAAATTATTGTGCAAAGATAACGAGAAATTAGATGTATGTGATATAGAATTAAATAAAAATATTAATTTCAAAGCAATTGATATATTTAAATTGATAGATAGTATTTATGCAAATGATGAAATATATTTTATAATGGGTGCAGATAATTTTAAAAATATATTAAAATGGAAAGATTCTACAGACTTAATAAGTGAATATAGATTTATCTTACTAAATAGAAATAAAATAGATTTAGAAAAATTAATATGTGAAAATGAAATTTTAAATAAATATAGGGAAAATTTTTATTGTATGAGTAATATTAAAGAAATAGAAATTAGTTCTACATATATAAGGAATAAAATAAAGTCAGGAGAAATATATAGTATAAAAACTATGATAAATGCAAGAGTGCTAAAATTTATAGAAGAAAATAATTTGTATAAGTAATGTATGTTTGTTAGGAGAAAAATCGTTTTATATATCATATCTTTCAGGCATCTATAGAGATAAAACTTTTAAGCAGTAACTAAATTACTCTAAAAATCGATAAATTGCTTGAAAAAATTGGATAAACAATATATAATGAAAATATATAGCAACTATGTTTAGGCTAGACGAATGATAACAAGCACAGGAAGGAGCGATTTTTATGAATATAAAAATAACAGGAAAGGAACTAAAGGCAACAGATTCAATTAAAAATTATATTGAGAAAAAATGCGAAAGATTAGTAAAATATTTTGGAGAAGAATTTGATGTACAGGCAACAATAAAAACAGAAGGTAAAGATCAAGTTGCAGAAATGCATGTAAATACACAAAATGGTGTATTTAGAGCAGTTACAGGTAGTAAGGATTTATATGCTTCTATAGATAAAAATATAGATATTGTTGAAGGTCAAATTAGAAAAATGAAAACAAAAAAAGATAAACAAAACATGACAGAATCTATTCGTTTAAAAGAAACTAATATGAGTTTCGAAAAAGAAAATGAAATAGAAAATGAAATTGTGAAAACATTATTCTATGATGTAAAACCAGTTTCACCAGAAGATGCTAAACTTATGTTACAAGAAGAACCACAAAATAAATTTTTAGCATTTGTAAATGTTGAAACAGGAAAAGTAAATGTAATGTATAAATTAAAAGATGGTAAAAACTTTGGTTTAGTAGAACCAGAAGCATAAATAGAAAGGAGCAAGCAATTTAGAAATATTTTGCTTGTCCTTTTTGTTTATATATTTTAATTTTATATAGTATATGCTAATATTAACTTACAATTTTATAGCATATATAATATAAATAGAAAATATTAATATATAAGTGAGGTATAGTTATGGGGGCTAATTTTGTATATAAAATAAAAAAAGAAGAACATAATGAAGAGAGCTTAAAAAGAATATTGGAATCTCATAAAGAGATAAAGTTTGTATCACTAATGGCAGTGGATTTAGCGGGGAATGTAACAGATGAAAGGATTCCTATAAAAATCTTTTTAAAAGATTTAGAAAAATTTTTATACAAAACAGCAGTACAAACAGATGGCTCATCAGTAGACCTGCCAGAAATTGCAACAATTAATGATGCAAAGGTTGATATGGTGGTGGATATAGATTGTGATTGGTTTATAGATTATAATGAAGATTTACTTGATGAAGATACAAATCGCTTGGTAGGAACAATAATTATTCCAGCATTTTTATACCATAATGGGAAACCAGTTGATTCAAGAAGTATTCTAAAACTTACTACTAATAATACAAAACAAGAGATAATTAATTTGATAGGAAATAAAGCAGAAACATTTAAGAAATATGATATATCAGAAGAAGATATAGAAAATATTGATTATACAACAGCAACAGAATTAGAGTTTTGGGTAAAAACTCCAAATGAAGATACTGAAATAGAAGAACTTACAACATCACAAGGAATGCATGAACAATATTGGAATAAAATAAGTGGAACAGTAAGAACGGCAATAGAAGAATGTTTAATTACAATGGAAAAATATGAATTAGAGCCAGAAATGGGACATAAAGAAGTTGGGCGGAGTAAAACCAAAACTAGGATTTTTTGGTAAATATGACCACGTAATGGAACAAATTGAAATAGATTGGAAATATTCTGACCCATTGCAAGCAGCAGATAATCAGATTTTTGTTAAAGAATTAGTAAAAAAAATCTTTATGAAATATGGACTAGAAACTACATTTAGAGCAAAACCAATAGAGAAAGTTGCTGGAAGTGGAATGCATGTACATTTAGGAATGAGTATAAAAAGAAAAGATGGAACAAGAGCAAATTTATTTAATAGTTATGAGGACAGTTTTTTAAGTACTATAGGATATGGAGCTTTGATGGGAATACTAAAAAATTATGAAGTGATGAATCCATTTATATCTGCTACAGATGACTCACTAAGAAGATTAAAGCCAGGATATGAAGCACCTGTATGTATTGTTACATCTCTAGGAAAAGAAAAAGATGAGCCATCAAGAAATAGAAGTGTATTAATAGGATTAGTTAAAGATAAACAAAATCCATTAGCTACTAGATTTGAATTAAGATCTCCAAATCCATCTTCTAATTTATATATTACTATTGCAGTATCATATCTAGCAATGTTAGATGGAATAAGAAACGCTATTTTAAATAATAAAACAGAAGAAAATTTGTTACAAGAGATATCAAAAAAACAGAATGAATATTATGGATATTTAGATAAAAATAGAGTTTATAGAAGTGAAGAAGATGTATTTGAATATTATAGTGAAAAAGAAAGAGAAAAATTATTTGGAGAATCTCCAAGAACAGTTTGGGAGAATGTAAAAATTTTAAATAATAAAGAAAAGCTTGAGGTATTACAATATGGAGATATATTAACAGATATAATGATAAAATCTTTTAAAACTACAACTTTAGAAAAATGGGAATTAATTATATGTAAAAGAAAAATTAAAGAATATTATGCAGAAATGAGTTTATGGAAAAAAATAGAAAGTATAGATGAGAAAGACAATAGAGATTGGAAAGAAATTGATGAAAAAAGAAGATATATTTATAAAAACACTGATAATCAAAAATCATTATTTTGTAAAATATATGATGCTTTTGAGAAAAAAGAATGGGAAAACGCATCTGATCTAGTTATAGAATTAGAAGAAAAAATGGAAGAAGTAAGGGCTATGTATTCAGCATATAAGAAAAATGTAATTGAATAACATAGCGAGGACGTAGAATTTTGGAACGAAGATTTGGTTAAATTTTAATTTGTTAACTACTTAAAATTCTTCATCCTTGTTTGGTCAAAAAGAGAGGTGTTAGTACTATGAATATCTTAATTAGTGCATGTTTAATGGGGATAAATTGTAGATATAATGGAAAAAGTGAAACAATGAAGGAACTAGACAGTTTAAAAGATAAATATAATTTAATTCCAGTTTGCCCTGAAATATATGGAGGATTAAAAACTCCAAGAAATCCAGCAGAGATAGTAAATGATAGAGTATTAACTAAGGAAAATGAAGATGTTACAGATAATTATAGAAAAGGTGCAGAAGAAAGCTTAAAATTAGCAAAATTTTATGAATGCAAATATGCAATTTTAAAAGAAAGAAGTCCTTCTTGTGGATATGGAAAAATTTACGATGGGACATTTTCAAAGTCTCTTATAGATGGAAATGGGGTAACAGCAGATCTATTATCAAAAAATGGAGTTAAAATTATAGGAGAATCTAATATAGAAAAATTATTATAAAAGAAAGATTAAAAGCACGAGCTAAAAAGATAGCTCGTGCTAATACATAATTTTTCAACTAAATTGAAAAGAAACCTAGAAAACTCTACATATTAGTTAATAATGCTTGTACAATCAATTCATTATTAGATTCTTTTTTGATTTCTTCAGCACGATAAGAACGAATGATGTACTGTCCCTTATTATCAAACTTAAAAATTAAACATTTTGAATATTCAGATTCATCATTCTTATATTCTTCAATAATAAAACTTCCATTAGTTTTATTTAATGTTTCAAAAGTTGTAATAAATCCAATTCCACTTCCACCGCTAGAACTGTGAGTAGTTATTTGGTCTTTACCTAGTTTAATAAGAGTGTCTATTTCAAATTCAATGCCAGTATCATAAATGCGAAATTCAAAGCAATCAGTAGCATCGAATTGAAGTAAAATTTTAGGACTTTTATTTGTAGAATAATTTATAGCGATTATAGCATTATTTACTGTATCTGCAATTAAAGTTTCTAACAGATTTAAAGCAATAGCTTTTTTTACTGCATATTGGATGTTTGACTTTACAATAACATTAAAAGAAATATTTTTGTTTCTACATTCTAGTTCAAAATATTCTAATATATTATCTATATTTAAAATACCAGTTTTATTAATAAGAAAAGTACTTCTAAAGGTTGTCTGCATTTCATTGGAAAATTCGATAGATAAACTTTTGATTAATTTTTTTGATTCCACGATATCATTGTTTATTTTAATATTGTTATTTGATTTATATGATAACTTTTCTACATATAATTCTAAAGCAGATATTCTACTACTGAATTTATGATTTATTATGGAAAGTTTCTCTATTTCATCTTTCATAGTTTCGTTTATATGTATTTGTTCATCTAATTTATTTTGTAAGTTTTGGATTGTATCTTTAACCAATAAACTTTTATAATGCAAAGTGATTTTTTCTTTTATCCATATGAACATACTTAATAAAATTAGAGTTAACCCTAATAAAGAAAATTCATTTATAAAATTGCTTATGTAATTTCCTAAATTAGTAACAATTAATATTACAGTACCAGATAAAAATATAGCTAAATTAGATGAATGTTCTCTATATTTTAAAAAAGAAAAGCCATTTTTGAATCTTTTAAATTTAAAAATAAAAAATACTAAAACTATTTCAAGCAAAATACCAAAAACTAGAATGAGAGGGTTTCTACTATCTAAATGAAGTAATGGTAAACATATAAGAAGTGAAATAAATATAGTTATTTCATATATAGTAATTGTGATTGCTGATGCGATAAAAGTAACAACTATAGAATAGTGTATATTATATTTAGTTATATAAGTATATAAAAAGCTTAATGTAAAATAGGAAGCTATAAGCGTATATGAAGGATTAATAAATGTACTACAAAGAGATATCATTATAGATAATATGATACAAGTTAAAAAAATTATTAATTTATTCTTTATAGTTAATAATTTGAAATTAGATATTTTAATATATAAGTAGCATATGATTAAATTTATAAAAGTATATTTCAATAAAATATTTAAATAATCAATATGATCCATATAAACACTCCATAAGTTAATAATAATATGAAATATTGTATATGAAAATAAAAAAGTAGTCAATCTTAGGAGATACAAGAATAATCCTTTAATTAACTACTTATTTAATTATGTTTGAATTATCTAGACCAGTAAGATAAAGCTTTCATTAATTCTGTCCACCAATCCATAATCTCACATCCTTATTTTAAATTTATATATGAACACATATATAAATTTAAAATACCACCTAAACAGAATGTTTTAGGTGGTATTTTGAATGCATTTAAATAAGAAAAATGTGGATAAATGTCGTTATTTTAATTTATTTACTATATAATATATAAATTCAGTAGGAGTTGGAACTCCAGTATTATAATTTATTTGAGCTGTATAATTAATTCGTAAGTCTTCGATTGAAGAGGTTCTCCAAGTATGGTTAATAGATGTTTGAATAGCACGACTTATACTACTAGTTAATAATTTATAATGATTAGATAAATATTGAAATACAGAAATGTTAGGATTATCGTCTGTAAGTAAATAGTAAATTCCTTCAAAAAGATATTCTCTACCTTTAAGTTTGTAGCTTATACCAATTAAATCTAATTCTTTATTAATTTTATTACGAATCTCTAAATTTTTTTCTTCTGGAGAAGAATTAAGTACTGTAGTTTGTTTGCATGGTTCATGTGCTAATAAAACTAAAGTATCTATGACTAATTTTGGAGAATAATCTGATTGTTTTTTGTAAAAAATTAAATCAACAAAATCTTTGTGAAGTTTGTCGTATATTATATTTGATGCAATATTAGTAGTTACAATAATTAAAGGTTTATAATGTAATGATAAATTTTTCAGATTATGCAAAAAGTCAAAACCAGAGCCTTTACCTTCATGTAACTCTAAGTCTAGAATTATTGCATCTGGAGAGTGTTTTTCTACTAAAATTAGAGCTTCATCACTAGATTTAGTTTTAGATACTAATGTTATATCATTTCGTTTATTTATAAAATTTTGAAATATTTTACTTTCTTCATTATTATCTTCGAGAAGTATAATCTTGATTTTTTGTTCCATATATTTTCACCTTTTTTATAAATCATAACACAATAATCGACAAAAATCTACAATAAATTTATGACTTATTCATCATAAGATTTTTGCTTAATAGATTATATTTTTATAGGTGATGAAATTGGAGAAAAAAGAAGTAATAAAAAAGGATATAGGAAAAAGAATTGAATTTATAAGAAATGAAAAAAAGATGACCAAAGAAGATTTTGCAAAATTAATAAATATAAGTGGTCAGCATTTAGGAAGAATAATTGTTGGGAAAAAAGGATTATCGATAGAAAAAATTATAGAAATATCTGAAAAAACTGGATATTCAACAGATTTTATATTAAAAGGTATAACAAATAATTCAGATGTAATTATAGAAAAGATAAATAAAATTAAAAACAATGTAAATAGTATAAACGATATAATAAATACGTTAATATAATTCAACCAATGGATTGACAAAACTAACCTAATTTGGTAAAATATGTAAAGAAAAGGTATATTTTCTCGAATTAATGCGAAAGGGGTCAATTTTATGGATGCATATATTGTTAGGAGAATTGATGAATTAGGTAGAGTTGTTCTTCCAAAAGAATGGAGAGATATTAATAATATTAAAGAAAAAGACGCATTAGAATTACACATAGATGGAAAATCATTAACTTTAAAAAAGCACGAAAACAGTTGTGTATTTTGTGGAAATAAAAAAAATTTGCAAATATATAATAATATATATGTATGCAAAAAATGTGTTAATCATTTAGTTTCATCAAATAGTAAAAGCAAAGTATGAATTAATGTAATAATAGAAGAAAATATTAAATAAATAACAAGGCAGGAACACAATTCCTGCCTTTATGTATGCTCATATAAAAAGAGTATGCATAAAATCAAGAAAAATATTCCTGCTAGATGTTAATAATTTATATACTAAACTATATTAGTACAAAAACTATTTGTTAGCCATTTGACTTTCAGCTTGTTGGATTAATTTTCTTACCATATTACCACCGATTCTACCAGCGTCTCTTGATGATAAGTCACCATTATAACCTTCTTTTAAGTTAACACCAACTTCTGAAGCTACTTCATATTTGAATTTATTTAAAGCTTCTGTAGCTTCTGGAACTACTTTATAATTACTGTTGCTTGATGAGTTTGCCATATTTTTCACCTCCTATAGAACGTGTTTTATTTTATTTTTATCTTTGTGAAAAAGCAGTTTGTCTTTTCACATTATATATGTTATGCAGATATTAATTTTTTAAACTGGAAATTTTTGATAAATTTTGTTGAAATAAAAATTAAAGTATAATAGAATTATAAAATAATGATAAAAAAGTAAATATGGGAGAAAATATATGTATAAACTAATAGCAATAGATTTGGATGGAACATTATTAAATTCATATGGTCAAATATCTAATAAAAATAAAAATGCAATAAAAAAAGCAAAAGATAATGGGATTGAAGTTATAATAGCATCTGGTAGGCATATAACATCTGTTAAAAGTTTTGCGAAAGAAATAAACTCAGAAAATTATAGTATATGTGGTAATGGTGCTATTTTATATGATATGAAAAATGATAAAATTTTATACAATAAATTTATAGCAAAAGAAAAAATTTTAGAAATAATAGAAACATGTGAGCAAAACAGTATATATTATAATATTTATACAGAAACAGAAATACTAACAAGAACAATAGAATATAGTGCTTTGTTTTATAAACAGGAGAATGAAAAAATAAATAGCAAATATCAGACTAATATAAAACTAGTAGATGATGTATATAATTTTGTGAAGAATAATGATAGCAATAATTATATAAAAGTCACTATATATGATGATAATTTATCTATTTTTAATCGAATAATACAAAAATTAAGGCAGATAAATGATATAGATGTATTAGATGTGGGACATATGTCTAGAAAAATGATAAAAGTAAATAATGAGGATATAGAAATAAAATATTATTATACTGAAATTACTAAAAATGATGTAAATAAATGGAATGCAATTAAAGTCTTGATGAATAGGTTAAATATTTTAGAAAATGAAGTTGTAACAATAGGAGATAATGTAAACGACAAAGAAATGCTACAAAACGCAAGTCTTGGAATTGCAATGGGAAATAGTGCAGAATATGTCAAAAAATATGGAAATAAAGTTGTTGCAGATAATAATTCAGATGGTGTAGCAGAAGCAATAGAAGAGTATGTAATATCAACCAATAATTAAAAAAATTTTATAAAAGTAAAAACTTAATATCAAATAGTATTATAAAAGTATAATAAACTATAACATGTACATAATTATAAAAGAGAGGTGCATGTTATATGGATGATAAAGAAGTAAATAGATTAAAAAATGAAATAGGAGAGAGAGAAGATGCTACTAAATATGGCGAATTTGTCTCTTCTTATTTTGCTTGGTTGACACTTGCTAGACAAAAAGAAAGAGCAGAAGATATGGATAATATGACCAAAAAAAATAAACCATAAAAAAGCAAAAACGCAGGTGTGGAAAAAACCACACCTGCTAAAAGGCTTTACGTCTGTCAAAAAATCAGTTGTCACAGAATCTTGTAAACACATCTTCAGGCTTCGTCCTCAAGTTCTGCTTCGATCTCAGCACGCTCCCTGAGGTGATTGGATAAAATCATCGTAATCATCATCTGCAAAGAGATCAATATCCTCAAAAGGAAATTCTTCGAGGTTTCTCTCGAATTCATCAGAGATATAACTGTCTACATAGAGTTCCATTTTAGTGGAATCATCTTCGAGAGAAGAAAGATATCTAGAGACTATTCCATCAATAGAAACTTCCTCTGGATCGATATTGTCGACATAATCGATGAGATTACCATCTTCGAAGAGCTTCAAAACCCACATGCCATCCTCCCACTTGGTGAGAAATAGTCCTGTAAAGTTTTTTGAGATAGAGATGGGATCAATAGACGTATAGTATTCCATAAAGAATACACATCCTTTCTAAGTATTCAGCAAAGCTGTTCTAAGATATTAACATAAAACAGAAAAAATGTCAATAAAGGTATTGACAAAGTAAGAAATATGAGTATAATATTATTGTAGGTCAAAGAAAGTCAAAGTCAAAAAACAAAGTTAAAGATAAATTTAATATAAAGAATAGTTCAAGAAATAAGAAAGAAAAGAGGCGAAATTTATGAGAATGTCAGATATGATAGAAGAATTTATAAAAGAATTATTTAATGAAGATGATGAATATATAGAGATACAAAGAAATGACCTAGCGGAACATTTTAATTGTGTACCATCACAAATAAACTATGTAATAGCAACTAGATTTAAGCCCTCTCAAGGATATTATGTAGAAAGTAAACGTGGCGGTGGTGGTCATATTAGAATAAAAAAAATAGATATGACAAGAAGCAATTATATTATGCATATTATTGCAAGTCTTGAGGATAAAATAACATCACAAGAAGTAGATATTTATATTAGTAACTTCTTATCATATAATATTATTTCAGAAAAAGAAGCAAAACTTCTAAAAGTAGCAACAAGTGATAATGTGCTTAATATACCACATGAATATAAGGACAGTTTAAGAGCAAACATCTTAAAAAATATGTTATTAAATCTTATCGAAGATTAAAAGGAGGAATTATTATGTTATGTCAAAATTGTGGGAATCATGAAGGAAATGTAAAATATACGCAAATAATTAATGGTGTAAAAAAAGAAATGATTCTTTGCGAAGAATGTGCGAAGGAAATGGGAATTGATGATATGGACTTTAATATGCCAATTAACTTTTCTAGTTTCTTAGGAGATTTACTAGAAGAATATAACGATTCATTTCTGCCAAGTTTTATAAAACCAAATACATTAAAGTGTAATAAATGTGGATTAACATATAATGAATTTGTAGAAAATGGAAAATTTGGATGTGAAAATTGTTATGAAACATTTAATGAAAAAATTAATCATTTAGTAAAAAATTTGCATGGATCAATGGTGCATACAGGAAGGAAGCCTAAATATATTAAAGAAAATAAAATCGATATAAATCCTAAAAAAGAAAGCAAAGAAGAAAGTAAAACTGATAAATTAAGCAAAGATCTAAAGAAAGCAATAAAAGAAGAAAGATATGAAGACGCTGCTAAAATAAGAGACGAAATTAAAAAACTAAATAAAGAATAAAAAGAATAATAAAAGGTGAAATTAAAATATAATAGGGAGGTTTAAAGTATATGAGTAATTGGTATTTACAAAATGGTAAAGAATCTGATGTAGTTCTTAGTACAAGAATAAGACTTGCAAGAAATATAAAAGAATTTGAATTTCCGAATAAATATAGTAAAGAGGAAGGTAAAAAAATATTAGAAAAAATAAAAGAAATAACTCCAAGTTTAGGATATGGACTAAAATTTATAAATTTGGACGATATTGACGATATTACTAAAATTAGTTTAATAGAAAAACACTTATTAAGTCCAGAATTTGCAATGTCCAAAAAAGAAAATAAAGCAATGTTAATTAATGATGATGAAAATATATGTATAATGCTTAATGAAGAAGATCATATACGTATGCAAGTATTCTCAGCAGGACTAGATTTAGAGAACTTATTAGACTTAAGTATAGAAATTGATGAAAAATTAGAAAATCTAGTAAACTATGCATATAGTAATCAATATGGATATTTAACATCTTGTCCAACTAATGTAGGAACAGCAATGAGAGCATCTGTAATGGTTCATTTGCCTGCACTTACAATAACAGGGAATATAGGCAAAGTATTACAAGCTGCAAATAATTTTGGAATGAATATAAGAGGAATATATGGAGAAGGTACAAAAAGCCAAGGGGATGTATATCAAATTTTTAATAATCAATCATTAGGAATTACAGAGCAAGAAATAATAAAAAATGTAAAGGCAATCACAGAAAAAGTAATAGAGCAAGAAAGACTTGCTAGAAAATATCTAGGCAAAAAAGTACTAGATTTAGAAAATCGTGTTTATAGAGCATATGGATTACTTGCATATTCAAGCAAATTATCATCTGAAGAATGTAGAGAACTTCTATCAGATGTAAAACTTGGTACAGATTTAGGAATTATTAAAGAATTAAATGATATGCAAGTTAATAAATTACAATTATATACTAAACCAGGCAATTTACAAAAATATTTTGGAAAACCATTAACAGGAGAAGAAAGAGATATAAGAAGAGCAGAAATGATAAAGAAAATTATAAAAGAAGAAAATGTTTAAATTAAGGAGGGATAAGTATGACATATAAATTTACAAATAGAGCTCAAAAAGCAATAGAACTTGCAAATGATGTTGCAAATGAACTTGGGCATAATTATATAGGAACAGAGCACCTTTTGTATGGACTTTCTAAAGAAGGCACAGGTGTTGCAAGTAAAGTTTTAGAAAATCAAAATATAACTCCAGAAAGTATATTAGAAGAAATAGAAGAATTAATAGGTAGAGCACAAGTTACAGAAGGAAGAGATATTACTATAGGATTTACACCTAGAACTAAAAGAGTTATAGAAAATGCATTTAGAGAAGCAAGAAAACTTGGTACAGAATATATAGGAACAGAACATTTACTAATAGGTATAATGCTAGAAGGAGATAGTATAGCTGTTCGTATTATGATGGATTTAAATGTAAATCCTCAAAAATTATATAACGAAATTGTAAAAGTAATAAACGAAGATGAAAGTTTTTCAGGAGAAAAACAGAATAATAAGAAAGGTTTTGGAAGTTATAATTCAACTAGTACATTAAATCAATTTGGAACAGATTTAACAAAACAAGCAAGAGAAGGGAAGCTAGACCCTGTTATAGGAAGAGAAGACGAAATAGAAAGAGTAATTCAAATTCTATCTAGAAGAACTAAAAATAATCCTTGCCTAATTGGTGAACCAGGTGTAGGTAAAACAGCGGTAGTAGAGGGACTTGCTCAAAAAATTGTGGCAGAAGATGTTCCTGAAATGTTAAAAAATAAAAGAGTTGTAAGTATAGATATTTCTAGTATGGTAGCAGGTGCAAAATATCGTGGTGATTTTGAAGAAAGAATAAAAAAATCTTTAAACGAAGTAAAAAAAGTAGGAGATGTAATTTTATTTATAGACGAAATTCATACAATAGTAGGTGCAGGTTCTGCAGAAGGGGCTGTGGATGCTGCGAATATTTTAAAACCACTTTTAGCAAGAGGAGAAATTAAAGTTATAGGTGCAACTACATTAAACGAATATAGAAAATATATAGAAAAGGATGCGGCTTTAGAGAGAAGATTTAGCCCAGTTACTTTGCAAGAACCATCTAAAGAGGATACAATAAAAATTTTAGAAGGAATTCGTGATAAATATGAAGCACATCATAATGTTAAAATTACAGATGAAGCAATAGAAACAGCAGTTAATTTATCTGTAAGATATATTAACGATAGATATTTGCCAGATAAGGCAATAGATTTAATAGATGAGGCGTCTTCAAGAGTTAAGATGAGAACCTATACCAGACCAGAAAATTTAAAGGAATTGGAAGATAAAATTGCACAATATGAAAAAGAGAAAGATGAAGCAATAAGAGCTCAAGACTTTGAAAAAGCGGCAAGTTTAAGAGATAAAGAAAAAATGGCCAAAGAAAAATTAGAAAAAGATAAACAAAAATGGGAAAATAAAAATAATCGTAGTGTAACAACATTAACTACAGAAGATATTGCAGATGTTATTGCAAACTGGACTAAAATTCCTGTAAAAAAATTAACTCAGGATGAAAATGAAAAGCTGAAACACTTAGAAGATGCTTTGCATGAAAGAGTTATTGGTCAAAAAGAAGCGGTAGAAGCAGTTGCAAAAGCTATAAGAAGAGGAAGAGTAGGATTAAAAGATCCTAATAGACCAATTGGATCATTTCTATTCTTAGGCCCAACAGGTGTTGGTAAAACAGAATTATCAAAAGCACTAGCTGAAAGCTTGTTTGGAAATGAAGATGCTATGATAAGAGTTGACATGTCTGAGTATATGGAACCACATTCTGTATCTAAATTAATAGGTTCACCTCCAGGATATGTAGGTTTTGATGAAGGTGGACAATTAACAGAAAAAATAAGAAGAAAGCCATATTCAGTTATATTATTTGATGAAATTGAAAAAGCTCATCCAGATGTTATGAATATGTTACTTCAAATACTAGAAGATGGAAGATTAACTGATAGTCAAGGAAGAACAGTAAATTTTAAAAATACAGTTGTTATCATGACATCAAATGTAGGAGCAAGAATGATAACAGATAAAAAGACATTAGGATTTATGCAAAATGAAGGCGGTAAAGAAGCTAAGGAAAAAGAATATGAAAGTGTAAAAAAAGACGTTTTAGCAGAATTAAAAAAGGAATTTAGACCAGAATTTATAAATCGTATAGATGAAATTATAGTATTCCATAAATTAATAGATGAAGAAATTAAACAAATTATAGATATCATGCTAAAACAAGTTCAGAAGAGATTAGAAGAACAAAATATGATTGTAGAAATAGATGATTCTGTAAAAGAACTAATTGCTAAAAAAGGAATTGATACAAACTATGGAGCAAGACCATTAAGAAGAGCAATTCAAAGCAATTTAGAAGACAAAATAGCTGAAAGTATTTTAGATGGTATAGTAAAACCAGGGGAAGCCACAAAAGCTATTGTAAATAATGATAAGATTGAAATTATAAAAAAGTAGTAATATAAAGGTAGCTTGATAGGTTACCTTTATATTATTATATAGACATGCTTAATTAGCAGATAAAAAGTTAAATACTTATATTAATAGAAGATAATCAAAATAGATAGTTTTGATTATATGCCTGTAGTTATTATTTTCTATGGTAGAATGATTTTTGTAATAGTAATTAATAGTGATAGTTGTGATATGTAATAAACATATCTATATTTACCACACACGTGGAGTGCGTGGCAGTGCTACAACTAGAACAAGACAACTAATACTTGATTTTGATATGGTTTCAGACATTATAACTTTTGAGAAAAAAGGCAAATATGTGAGAGAAAAACATCAAAATTCGGATGTGAAAGTAAAAGTAGTTGCAAATGTGGTAAGTGGAAACACATAAATGAAATTTTAGAAAATAGATCAAAGTGCTTGAAATACTAGGAAATTTGCGATTGTGTCTATGATAAGCATGACATATATAGGTTGTGTTGAATTGTAGATATGTAAAATTATCAGTTATTTCAATTGATAGAAAGAATTTATAAAATAAGTTATAGGGAATCTTTATAAATTTAAGTGTCGGTAGATATGTGCTGATGCTTATTTTTATAGGACGAAAATTTAATGAAATTCGGCTTATAAAAATTTAGATGACGAAAAAATAAGAAAAATCGTCCTATATCATTTGCGTACCAATTTTAATCTACAATAGAAATAATATCAAGAGTAAAATGAACTCGTTACCACTCGCTCTTGACATCATTTCTATTGTAGATTTTTTTGCAATTAAGCAAATGTAAGGATAAATATGTTTGGAAATATTGGTAAAATACTATGAAAAAATGTTAATTTGTGATATAAAAATAAGGAACAAAAATTTATTTTAATAATTAGAATTATTTATATACTAGGAGTAATATATGAAAAAATATAATAAAATAATAACTAAAGAATTAAACAGAATATTACCATATCACTTATTAGGAGTGGCTTTACATACAGTAGTAATATATATGGCATTCAAAATACCTGAATGTGTAGGTAATATTTTAGACATGTTAATGGAACAAACTGTAAATAAGAATCAAATAATGAATGAAGTATATTGGTTAATATTTTATTCAAGTTTTGTATTTATACCAAGAACTTTGTATCGAACATTATATTTTACTGTTTCAAGAAAGTCAGATACATATTTAAGAAAAAAAGTAGTAGAACATTTGCAAAAAGTTAAACCAGAGTATTTTGAAAAAGAAAACAAAGGGGCATTTTTAGCATATTTGTCAAAAGAAATATTATCTATCCATAAAGTTTTAGGAAACCTTTGGTTTTGGCTTACTAAAATGCTTGTTACTCCAATTATGGGAATAATTTTGATATGGAATGGTTTAAATAAAGAACTATCATTATATTTAATTCCAGCTTTCCCCATAGCAATTGCTGCTATGTATTACTATTATAAAAAGTTAAGAGAAAAAGTAGAAGTATCAAGGAAAACTTATGTGGAACTGTCAAAAAATATAGAGCAAAATACAGATGGATTTTTATTAGTAAAGTCATATAATAGGCAAAGTGAGCAAAAAGAAAAATTTAAAAGTATAAATGATAAAATGTATAAGGCAGATTACGAAATAGGTGTTGCAAAAAATAAAATTAGCAATGTAATAAATTTATTATGGGCATATTGTTACGTTGCAGGTTTTGGTATAGGAATCATATATTTAAGACAAGGAGCAATATCTGTAGGAGAAATTATAATATTGATAGGATATATAGGTCAAATTTTAGGAGATTTTGTTTCAGCTATTCAAAGTTTTTTACAAAAAATACCATATTTAAGCCAATCTCTTAATCGTTTTAATTATTTCTTTAATTTAGAAGAGTGTTCAAACGATGGTGAGAAATTAGATAAAATAGATGAAATTGAAATAAAACATCTATCATATTGGTATGATGATACTAAAAAACCTGTACTTAATGATATAAATATGACTATAGAAAAAGGTGAAAAAATAGGAATTGTAGGAGAAGTTGGTAGTGGAAAAACAACATTGATGAATATAATATCAGGGTTTTATGAAATACCAGATGATATGATTTATATAAATGGTAAAGATATAAATACATACCAAAGAAATACGGTTTTTGAAAAATACAATTATGCAATTCAGTCAAATGTTATATTAGATGATACAATAAAATCTAATATAGATATAGGAGAAGATTTAAAAAATAATGAATTAGAAGCAATTATACAAAGTGCAGAATTAAAAGAAGATATAACTAAGCTAGAAGAAAAAGAAAACACTTTTGTTGGAGAAAAAGGAATTAAGTTATCTGGAGGACAAAAACAAAGAATATCAATTGCTAGAAATTTAGGAAAGATTAGAGATATTAATATTTTTGATGACACTCTTTCTGCATTAGATTCTAAAACCGAGAAAAGGATAATGGATACATTAATAGAAAAAGTTTCAAACAATACTTTAATAGTAATATCTAATAAAATATCAAACTTAAAAGAATTAGACAAAATCTATATATTAATAGATGGGAAGATACAAGATTATGGAACACATCAAGAATTGATTAAAAGAAATGAATTTTATAAGGAACTAGATTATCTTGAAAGAAAGGAAGAAGCAGATGAAATTTATTCTAAAGAAGAATGTTAAGATATTAATTTTAGTTGGAATTTCACTAATTATAGCTAATATTTTAAGTGCATCACATCCATTAGTTATGAAAAAAATATTAGATATTGATATATCTTCAAAAGAGTTATTGATACAATTGTTTTTAGCATATTTAACAATACATATTATACTAGTTTTAGCTAAAAATATGAGAAATAGCATTATAAATAGAGCAATGTCAAAAATATTAAGAGATTTAAGAGAATTTCTATTTTGTCATATATTAAAATGGGATATGTCTACATATCAAAAATATAATTCATCAGAGATTTATACAAGATTAACAGCAGATGTAGATAATGTATCAGCATTATTTTTAGGAACATTACAAGTTGTATTAAATGATGTAATTTATATTGCTACAATGGTTGTCTTTATGTTTTTTGCAGATAAAACATTAGCGATAATAGGTAGTATTGCAATTTTATTAAATGCTGTAATTTCTTATATATTTACTCATCAAGTAGCAAAATGTAATAAAATAATTTTAGATAAAAGGGATAAAGAAAATAGACAATTTTCAGAAATGTACAATAAGCATAAATTAACATTTTTATTTGGATTGCAGAAAAAGAATAAAGATAAGATATGGAAAACTTTAGATGAAGAATTGATTTATAGAAAAAAATGGATTTTTGATGAAAGTTTTATATATCCACTTGCTGTAACTATACAAGCACTTGCTATATATATAATATTAATTTATGTATTTAATATTGATATTTCAATTTCATTAGGAAGTATATATCTTGTAATTAATTATATACAAAATTGTAGATCTCCTCTAAATGAAATATTTACAGAATTGGAAGAAATTCAATCATCATATATGTCATTAAAGAGAATTAATAAATTATTAAAAGAACAAGGTAGTGAAGATATTGAAATAGGCGAATTTGCAGATAATTTAAAAGGAGATATTGAATTTAAAAACGTAAATATGCAGTATGGAAACAATAAAGTATTACATAATGTTTCTTTTATTATTAAAGAGGGAAACAAAGTAACAATTGTAGGGAAAACAGGTGTAGGAAAAACAACAATTGCTAATATTCTTATGAGATTATATCCAATACATAGTGGGAAAATATTAATCGGAGGAAAAGACATTCAAAAAATAAGAATACAAGATATAAGGAAAAATATTTCTTATATATCACAAACACCCTATATATTAAATGATACATTAAAAAATAATATTATATTAGACGATAACTCAATTACTAATGCACAGATTGAAAATGTAGCTAATGAAATAGGTTTTAAAAAAGTATTAGATAAATTTCCAAACGGCTTAGAAGAAAAAATAGAAAAAAGCAAATTATCATATGGACAGTTACAAATGATAGCATTTTTAAGAGCTATATTACATAAAGCAAATATTTACATATTTGATGAGCCAACTTCAAATATAGATTTGAAAACAGAAGATAGAATTCAAAAATTAATAGATAAAATTACTAAAGAAAGTACTGTTATTATAATTGCCCATAGAAAGTCAACGATTGAGAATGCCGATAAAATTATTTATTTGAAAGATGGAATGGTTGATATGATAGTAAATAAATAATTTAAAAATATATTTTATAACCCAAATACCTCATTAAAATGAGGGCAGGATAGCGTGCATCACGCAACGCATATACACATTGAAGGACAAGCCTTCAAGAGTTAATAAAGAAACAAAAATTTTATGCAGATCTGATGCAAAAATTCACCGAGTGGTGCGACCGTGAAGGTTGTATAGTTTAAAGGGTGGAAATCCCTT